>CAZLYB010000018.1:0-55956 GCA_964563795.1 uncultured Bacteriovoracaceae bacterium
TCAAACGATCCCGCCAACCTCAGAATCCTCTGCTTCCACCACAATCAGCTGCAGGTCAGGGCGCTGCTCAGGCCTAAGTGAGCGCCGCACTCCGCTGTGGCGATAACTTCTTTTCTTTATTAATTAATATTTATTCTATATCGAATTATAAATTAAATTTATAAAAATCAAATACTTATAATGATAATTTTTAATATTTAAAAATAAAATACGATTCCGTATACATCTCTTCGCAACTGCGCTATCCTGCTCCCAGAGGCCCCTGATGCAGTTCGCACGCAAAAAAACCGCCGTTCCTCCCGCCCGCGGCAAGAGCACGCCACTCAAGACCGCTCTTTACCAAGTGCTCTTCGGCATTGAAGACCGCTGGCAGCTCGGTCAACAAGAGCTCGCCGCCATCCTCCACCGTTCCGCGAGCACCATCTCGGACTGGAAGAAAAACGAAGCCGTCGCCGTCTCCCAAGATCGCCCCTCACCCAATGACGCGCAAATCTACGAGTTCATCGAGCTCTATGATTCAGTAAGCTCCCTCTTCGTCCGCCTCGAAGACCAGATCCGCTGGCTCACGACGCCGTCTCCCGACTTCCACTCGAAAAGCCCGCTGCAACTTCTCAAAGCGAGCCCCAAAAACCTTTACGCCCTCCGCGAATGGGTGGACCATTTCGCGCGTCCCTGACCCATGATCCTTCACCGAACCTCCAGCCCCAAAACGAGAAATTCGCTCTCCTTCCTCACCAGCGCCGAACAGCAAACCGCGCTCCTCGCCCAACTCGAAAAACAGAGCTGGATCAACGAAGTCTTCAACCGCCCCCTGCCCATTCCTCAAGATTACCCCACTCGCTTCGGCCCGCCGGGCTTCAAAAAAAACATCTTCTACGCCTCCGAACGGCGCGACACGACCTTCTTTGAATTCGGCTATGGACTCCTCAAGTCCCACTCACTGCTGGGACGCGGGATCTCCGCCGTCTGCTTCGAAGTTCGCTTTCAAGGAAAGCAAAAACCCCTCGATGTCAAAATTACCAAAGCCACGCGCGAAATCCTCGACCCAAAAAGCTACACCGGCGCCCACCGCTGGATCCTGGAGCAATCCCCACTCCCCGAATCGGTCCGCTACCCCTCGGTCCGAGACCCCTCAAAACAGGGTATCAATCTCGCTATTTTCAACCCTTCAGCCGTCGCCTCAACTCTCGCCGAAATCGAAAGCCTCGTCCTCACCCCCCGAAAAGACGGCCGCATCGAGATCGAAAGCCTCACGCGAGGGCCGCTCCCCCCGATCATCCCGATTCGCTAAAAGCCTGAGAGCGCACTTAAAAACAGGTTGACGCGGCCGCTTTCGCACCCATATTGAAGGGCATGGATTCTTCACCCACTTCGACCCAGAACGACGCTTTGAACGGCGAGCACCCGATTGAGGATCAAATCGCGGATCTTCAAGCCCAGGTGAAGGAGAAAGAGAACAAATACCTCTATCTCTACGCGGACTTCGAGAATTTCAAGAAGCGGGCTTCAAAAGAACGCCTGGATGCCGCTAAGTATGGATGGGAACCCCTGGCCCGCGATCTTCTGAGCACCATGGACAATTTGGAGCGCGCGTTGGAGCACATGCCTCCCGGGACAGATCGCACGCTTGCGGAAGGGCTTTCGATGATCCTTCAGCAGTTTAAGCAAGCGCTTCAAAAGCAGGGCGTTCAAAGCATTGAAAGCCTTAAAAAAGAATTTGACCCTAACCTCCATGAAGCCGTGAGCCAAGAGCCCTCTGAGCTTCCCGCTGGCACCGTCGTTCGGGAACATACCCGAGGATACACCTTTCATGGGCGGCTCTTAAGACCCGCTCGAGTCGCGGTGAGCGCGGGTAAAACGACTGAAAATTCAACAAATTCCGACCCATGAGGTTGACTCTTGGGAATTTGAAACCATTTTAGAGAAATAAGAGAAAGGCATTCGGACTTATGGGAAAAATCATTGGAATCGACTTAGGAACCACGAACTCATGCGTATCCGTCATGGAAGGGGGGGAGGCGAAAGTCATCCCCAATTCGGAAGGCGGAAACACCACCCCTTCGGTCGTGGGCTTCACCTCCTCTGAAGAAAAGTTGGTGGGCCAAGCCGCTAAACGCCAGGCGATCACCAATCCCGAGAAAACCATCTTCGAAGCCAAACGTTTGATTGGCCGCAAGTTCAGCTCCAAAGAAGTTCAGGAGTTCATCAAAGTCGCCCCGTTCAAAATCGTGGAAGCCAAAAACGGCGACGCCTGGATCAAGGTCGGCGATCGCGAATATTCCCCCCAAGAGATTTCGGCTCTCGTCCTCCAAAAAATGAAAAAGACCGCCGAGGATTATCTCGGTGAAACCGTCACCGAAGCGGTCATCACCGTGCCTGCTTACTTCAACGACGCCCAACGCCAGGCGACCAAGGACGCTGGCCGCATCGCGGGCCTCGACGTCAAACGCATCATCAACGAACCCACCGCAGCGGCTCTCGCTTACGGCTTGGATAAAAAAGGCGCCGAGAGCACGGTTGCCGTGTTCGACTTGGGTGGCGGCACGTTCGACATCTCGATCCTGGAGATGGGAGACGGCGTTTTTGAAGTGAAAGCCACCAACGGCGATACGTTTTTGGGCGGCGGCAACTTCGACCAACGCATCATCGATTGGCTCGCCGACGAGTTCAAAAAAGAAAGCACCATCGACCTCCGCAAAGATAAGATGGCGCTTCAACGCCTCAAAGAGGCCGCTGAAAAAGCCAAGCACGAGCTCTCGAGCTCCATGGAAACCGACATCAACCTGCCCTTCATCACCGCTGATGCTTCGGGCCCCAAGCACTTGAACCTCAAACTCACTCGGGCAAAACTCGAAGCCCTCGTCGCCGACCTCATCGATCAACTCGTCGCCCCTTGCGAGACCTGCATCAAGGATTCGGGCGTCGCCAAAAGCAAGATCAACGAAGTGATTTTGGTCGGCGGCATGACCCGCATGCCGCGCGTTCAGCAGAAGGTGAAGGAAATTTTCGGGATGGAACCCCACAAGGGCGTGAACCCTGACGAAGTGGTCGCAGTCGGGGCGGCGATCCAAGGCGGCGTTCTCAAGGGCGACGTCAAGGACGTGTTGCTCCTCGACGTGACTCCTCTATCGCTTGGGATCGAAACGCTCGGCGGCGTGTTCACCAAGCTCATCGAGAAGAACACCACGATTCCCTCGAAGAAATCCCAGGTCTTCTCAACGGCCGCTGACAATCAAACGGCGGTCACGATCCACGTTCTGCAAGGCGAGCGCGAGTTCGCGGAGCACAACAAGTCGATGGGCCGCTTTGACTTGGTCGGCATCCCTCCCGCGCCTCGCGGCATGCCGCAGGTTGAAGTCACTTTCGACATTGACGCGAACGGCATGGTTCACGTGAGCGCCAAGGACTTGGGCACGCAAAAAGAACAATCCATCCGCATCACCCCCTCCAGCGGCTTGAGCGAAGACGAGATCAAGCGCATGCAGAAAGAGGCCGAAGAGCACCGCGCCGAGGACGAAAAGCGCAAAGAGGCGGTCAACGCCCGCAACTCGCTCGACAGCCTCATCTACACGATCGAGAAGACTTCGAAAGAAAACGCAGCTCAGCTCACCGATGAAGTGAAGAAGCAAGTTGAAGAGGCTTTGACCGAAGCTCGCAAGAAGCTCGACAGCACGGACGTCGCTGAACTTCAGAAGGCCACCGAAACTCTCACGGCTGCTTCCAACAAAATGGCTGAGCAGATGTACAAGAAAACCGGCAACGGCGCTGGGGCGGAAGCAAGCCCTGGCGGCAACGGCTCCGCCCACCATTCGAATGGCTCAGAGGAGCATGCTGCGGGCTCCAGCAAAAAAGATGACGATGTCATCGACGCCGACTTCAAAGAAGTTTAAGCTTCAGCTTTATGTCTTCGAAGCGGGACTACTATGACGTTTTGGGCGTGGGCCGATCCAGTTCGACTGACGAGCTGAAAAAGGCTTACCGGAAATTAGCGATCCAATGCCATCCGGATAAAAATCCGGGCGACAAAAAAGCCGAAGAGCGTTTCAAGGAACTCTCCGAAGCCTATGAGGTCCTTTCCGACCCTCAGAAAAAGCAGATGTACGACCAGTTCGGCCATGCGGGCCTAGGCGGCGGCGCAGGCGCTGGATTCGAGGGTTTCAGCGGATCCATCAACGACATCTTCGGCGATATATTTGGCGATCTTTTCGGGGGTGGCGCCCGAGGAGGCAGGGGGAGGCACCGCGCTCACGGCCGCCCCGGGTCGGATCTGCGGACGAGCGTCGATATCAGCTTCGAAGAAGCCGCGTTTGGGGTTGAGAAGACGATCACGATCCCCCGCACTTCGCGCTGCGAAACATGCACCGGCAGCGGCGCTAAGCCCGGCACTCACGCTGAGACTTGCTCACAATGCCAGGGCCGGGGCGAAATGAGCTTTCAACAAGGTTTTTTCGCGATTACCCGCCCTTGCTCGCGTTGCGAGGGCACGGGGCAATTCATCCCCACTCCCTGCATGGATTGCCGAGGCTCAGGTCAGATCAAAAAACGATCTCAAATCGCGCTTAAAATCCCAGCCGGGATCGATACGGGCCAAAAGCTCAAGCTCACGGGCGAAGGCGAAGCTGGAGAACGAGGCGGACCCTCCGGAGATCTGTACGTGGTCGTGCAAATCCTCGAACATGACTTCTTCGAGCGCGATGGAGCGGATGTGCTTTGCGAAGTCCCGATCACCTTCGCCCAAGCCTCCCTGGGAACCGAGATCGAAGTCCCCAGCCTGGAAGGCAAGGTGAAACTCAAAATTCCGGCGGGTACGCAATCTCACCAAGTCCTGCGCATGAAGCACAAGGGAATCGCTCGACTCGGCGGGTCAGGGCGCGGGGATCAACGGGTCAGGCTCATTGTTGAGATCCCCACGCGACTCAGCCATGAGCAGCGTTCACTCATTGAGCAGTTCGATAAAACCAATTTGGCGCCTTCGCATCCCATGCACCAGTCCTTTTTCGATAAGGTTCGCAACCTCTTTGGATAAACCGCGAGTTGTATTATAAACAATCAGTGCGGACATCCATTCGATCTTTCACCCCACTGATTGGTTTAACCCTCCTCGCTGCGTGCGCCACCTCTTCGCCGACTCGCGACCAGGAAACTTCTTCCGCAAGCCGTGAGTTGGAAGGGGTTGAGCCCTCCCGCTCCTCCACTAGCCCAGCAGAATGGGAAAGCTACCAGGAAATTCATACTCTCTACACGCGAAACCTCCATGACTCGGTCCTCAAGCGGGCGCAGTCCTTCAAAAAAAAATATCCCTCCAGCCCGCTGTCGCCTCAAGTCGAGAACCTCAATGGGCTTTCCTACCTGCTTACGCGCCGCCCTTTGCAGGCGATTCACGCTTTCAAGAAAGCTCTGAGTGCCCCCCGCCTTGAACCCCGCTTCAAGCAGCATGTCATGTTCAACTTGACGAAATCTTATTTCGACGCCCATCAACCGGACGACGCGCTTCAGGCGTCCCGTGACACGCTCGCGGATCAACTCGACACGGACACGCGCTCCAAATTCCATTATTTGAAGGGCAAAATTCATGCGCAGCTCAACCAGGCGGACCTGGCCATCCCGGAGTTGGTGCATGCCGCCCAACTTCTCCCAGCAGGACAGCCGCTGCCTGCCGGCCTCATCACCTTAGTCGAGAATCAGGCGCAGGCCGTCCGCTCGGTCGAAGTCTTGGAGCAGGCGCTTCAGCAATCCTCGCAACCGAGTTTGCGCGAGCCGCTTCTGTTTTACGCCGCCTCTTTGCAAGCCGCCGCGGGGAGGAAGGATCAGGCCTCGGCGCATCTCAAGACGCTCCTCGAGCTCTCGCCGCAGGGACCTTACGCCGCGCGCGCGGCGGATCGGCTTCGCTCCTTGGATACGCAATCCGTTTCCGATCCCCGCGCCATCGGCGTGCTTTTCCCCTTGAGCGGGCGATACGCGAAGTTCGGAATCCGGCACCTGCAGGCGGTCCAGCTGGCCATCGATCCATTCAGCCATAAGGGCAACGACTCCGGGTTGACGCTTTACATCGAAGATAGCGGGGAAGAGCCGGCGCAAGCCATCCAGGCTCTCAATAAATTGGTTCAAGAACGGCACGTCTCCGCGGTCTTGGGGCCGCTCCTCAGCAAAGGCATCGATCCCATCACGCAACGGGCTCGCGAACTTGGAGTGCCCCTGATTTCACTGGCCCGGATGCCGGGCAATGACGCTGAGTGGACCTTTCAGGCGGGGCTCACCCTCAAGCTCCAAACCCGGGAGATCGCCCGATTCGCGGTTGAAAAACTCGGCCTGAAATCCTTCGCCATCGTCGCGCCCCGGGATAAATCCGGTGAAGAGCTCACGCAGCAGTTTTGGGAAGCCGTTGAGGCGGCCGGCGGAAAAATCGTCGGCAGCGAATCCTACGCCACCGGCGAAACGGACTTCAGGCAACTCGTGGATAAGCTCTCCGGGCTTTATTACCCCGAGGCCCGTCAGCGCGAGCTCGACGCGTTGGCGCGCGAGCGGGAAGCGAGCCAAATCAAGAAGCGAAATCGCCGGACCGAGAAATTCTTCAGCCTCCCCCCCCTCGTGGACTATGACGCAGTCTTCGTCGCCGATGACCCCAGGGTCTCAGGGCAGATCATCCCGACGTTCGCCTATCGGGACGTGGATAAAATCAAATTTCTGGGAACTTCCCTGTGGAATTCGCCCGAAATGATCGAGCGATTCCAGACGGCGGCTGAATCGAGCTATTTCGCGGACATCTACTCTTCGCGGGACGCGAATTCGAGCGCGATGAAAAAGTTTTTTGAATCCTATCGGCAGGTCTTCGGCTTTGATCCCACGAGCATGGAAGTCCTCGCATATGATGCGGCTTCCATTCTGAAATCCATTCTGGAGAAGGACGCTCCCCGATCCCGCGACGAATTGAGGAACCGGCTCCGTGACCTCAAGAATTTCCCAGGAATCGCGGGGAAGGTGAGTTATCAGGATGGTGCGTTTTCACGGCCTTTGAAGGTTTTGACCGTCAAGAAGGGTCAGTTCGTCGAAGCTGACTCAGTCGCACCGCGCTGAGGAAATGAAACGATTCCCTGAATTTCTTGATCGACTTCACGCGCGGGAAGAAAATCGTCACCTCAGTTCCCTCGCCCGGCGTCGTTAAAAGCAGGAGACTGAAGCCCCACTCCAAAACTCGATTCAACCCCAGGCCGCCCTCCGCCTCACCGGGCTTGTAATTTTCCTTGCTGTAATCGCGGCGCAAGTTCGCCAACACCGATTCCACGTCCAAGCTCCCGAACTGATCCCCCACTCGGGCGGCGAAAAAATGCTCACTGGAGATCACCGACAGCGAAATCGTCTCCCTGCCCTTGAGCACGAAATCCTGGGTGCGAGGGAGATCGGCCCGATACCGCTTTCCCTCGTCGTTCACGGGGGCGCTGAAGATCGCGTTCAACAAGAGCTCATCGATCGCCTGTGAAACCCGGGAAGCGAGGCGAGGCATCAGGCCCTGCTTCAGGAAGAAATTCTGGGTCGCCCCGATCGCGGCGACCCGGTGCGCGGCCCGCTTGATTTGAATCTCTTGGCGCGAACTTTCTTTTTCAAAAAAAACATCCAAGCTGCTCGACTCGGGGCTCAGGAGCTTCAGCGCGAGCTTCGAGTAAACCTCGATGGCGAGAGGGTCCTTGCTCCTCACGAAACTATGGGCCACTCCCTGGGGAAGCTGCTTCAATTCCGCGGGAAATCGGCTCAAGGTCCGGTCAGAAATCACGATGACCTTTGAACCGGAATCCATATTGAGGAGAGCAGCCTCCACCCCCTCCCCATCGGCATCGAGCAGGACCAGGGCGCCGGGGTAGTTTTTCAAGAAACCGGGGATATCCTGGCTCACTTTTGAGAAAACGTGCAGATTGGACTGAGAATGCTCGCAGATCGCCGAAGAGAGCTTCAAGTCCTCCGCACGCGATGAGATCAACAAAAGATTGGGCAAATCCCCTTTGGGCAAAAGACTCGCGCGCGAAGGCTTCGCTTTTGTTTCCTCGAGCGCAGGAGCTTGGACTTTTGGGCTCTCCGGGATGTTTCCCTCGGGAGTCCTCTTGTCCCTCCATGCCGCCGGAGCGGGATCGTCTTTTCTCCGATCATTCCACTGCGCCGGCTTTTTTTCGTCGGCAGGGATGACGACCGCACCGCTTCGGCTCACGCTCTGACTTCCGATGATGAGGCGATATTCTTTTTGCTGCTTTTTTTGGGAATTCTCGATCGCCCCTTGCATCCGAGAGAAATAGAACTCGAGCTTGAGGCGGACCGTCTTGAGCGGTATGCCCGGATTGAGGACCTGCACCACCCCGCGCTGCTCAAAATGCGAGAGCTTCGAGCTGCCCGTTTGAGTGCTGAACACGCAGAGAATCGCCGCTCCCGCGTCGAGGTGGGAGCGAGCGTACTTGATGATCCTCAAAATTCGGGACAGGTCCGCCTCTGAGCGGATCTGGCAGAAGATGACACACATTTCGAACTCCGGCAGGTGCTGAGGGAGGTCGACTTCCTTCGCGCAGATCCGAATCAATGGGTCCTTGAAGCTTTTCTCGATGAGGCTCTGGAGCTCCGGACCCCAAATCGAAACGGGGCCCACAACTATGACGCCCGGGCGAATCGTGTTTGCGTTGGCCTTGGAAGTTTGCACGTCCCTTACAGGATAAGGGAAAGCGATGGAAAGATCTATGGAGGTTCGCCTGATATTTTAAGCCGCGCTAAATCTGGCCCGCTTCCGACTTGGAATCAGGAGAGGGCGCTCTTTTATTGAAATCTTTATCAAGGATCTCAAGTGCCTGATCGAGGCGCTTTTTGATGGATTTAAGGGCGGAACTTTTAAACGCCTCCTGACAATCCCCGAGTGCGGAGCTCCAGCCGAAGGTATTATCCGCGCTCGTCTGAGAGGCGTTGTAATAATTCGCGAGCATCGAATTCTTCAATGCGGTTTGTCGGTTTACCACATCTATCCTCTGCTCGTGCTTCGCATCAGAAAGAGGATGAAGCCTTTGGAAATCGAGTTGCGAGTAAGCTTGGGCGTCTTCCAAGAGCGGCCTCAGCACATCCTCGAATGCGTCCTTGAGAACTTCTTCCTCTTTTTTGTCTTTCACCGGCTCAAGCCGCATCTCAGCGGGTTTGAAACCCCGCCCATCCTTGCATGCGTAGGAGTATTCAGGGTATCTGAGGCCTTTGGATTTTTTTTCTGGAGCAAGCTCGCTCCACTGACAAAGCAAGGAGGAGTTTCCCAGGCTCATTTGAGCCGGGCCTTGCTTGGTCAAGCGCGCTAGCTCTTTGGCGTCCAGTTGATAAGCGCGCCCGCACGTGAGCACCGAGACTCGGGCTGGGGAAAAAGCGGCCGGATCGCTTGAAGCCGCCCAGTTCTGCTTGCCAACCAAAAGCCAGTTGGAGTTTTTTAAGACCTGGGCTTCCCGCTGCTCCCAAGACAACCCAGAGGGAGCTTTCCCTTTCTCAGTGCCAATGTTTTTCCCCTCCGGATCATTGTAAAGGCCCTGGTATAAGTTTTGAGAGGAGATCAGCGATGAGAATTTCGCCAAACACCTCAGGCTCTTTGAGAAAAGAGGGTTATTTTTTGAATCAGAGGACTGACATTTGGGAAAGATGCCTTCTTCATGAGTCGTTGCCGTTAAGCGAGAGCACTCACGCACCTTCTCGATGGACAAATCGCTTTCTTTCCTCTTCTTTTCATCCTGATTGCTGATTCCGCTCAACTGGGATTGAAAAATTTTCCGGTAGCATGGTTCTTTGCTCAGGATGGAATGCAGCTGGTCGCAAAATTCAATTTGATTGAAGGCGCGCGCCGCGGCCCTTGCCCTAAAATCACTTCCTGACGACCCTAATTGCAATGATTCCCCTACTTTTTTGCACGCTGCGTGCAAATCAACGCCTGACGGGCCCACGCAGTCAGGAACCCAAGCTTGCAACAGGGGAAGGCGCTCCTTGCAGGCGGCTTCCAATTGGATAGGATCCAGTTTTTGCTGAAAAAATTCCCGATCAACCCATCTCGGCGAAGGCAGATCCCGATCCGCAAGCGCGACCTGCCCGATAAAAATCACAGCGAACCCGATTGGACCCAAAACATTCATTCGGAGAATCTCCCTTTGAGATAGATTAAGAGGAACTCCTCTCTTAATCCAACTTCATTATTGATTTCGCGACTCGTCAATTTCATTTCAGCCCCGGCAATTAGTACCCGTTGGCAATCGACGCGCTACGCGCCATACTCTAAGTTGGGGGATTTATTCATTGGGCTTGAGATTCGACCCCATGGGCGGGGGCCAATTCAAACAGGCGGTCAAGCAGATCATCGAGGCCGAGAGCCAACCGATCAAGGCGGTCGAGGCTCGCAAGGCGACCGAGGAATCCAAGCTCAAGCTCTTCCAGGATTTTAAGTCCAAATTTCAGGGCCTGGACAAGGTCCTCGCTGAAATTTCCAATTTCAAGAAGTTCAGGGAACTCAAAGCCGAGCTCGGCGACGGCGAATCCCTCATGAGCGTCACCCTCGACAAGGAGAAGGCCGAGGCCGGGAGCTACCAGATCGAAATTCAGGAGCTGGCGGCCCGCACTTCCACGATCTCCAACGGCTTCGAAGACCCGGATGACCCTTCCATCGGCATGGGGTTCGTGGTCATCAACCTGCCCGACGGGGACTCGACGGAAGTCTTCATCGACGGCGATCGCTCCAGCCTCAATGGAATCGCGCGTGCCATCAACGAACAACCCAAATCCCCGGTGCGGGCTTCGGTGATTCGCGACGAATCCAACCCCGAAGCCCCGTGGAAACTCCTCATGACGGCCAAAAGCGAGGGGGCCATGCAGCAGCTGGAATTCCCGTCATTTTACTTCATGGATGGCTCAAGCGACTTCTACATCGATGATGACCGTGAATCCAAGAACGCGGTCGTCCTCATCGACGGCTTTCCGATCGAACTCAAAAGCAATGACATCGTCGACTTCCTCCCGGGCGTGAACGCCCACTTGAAGCAAGCCAAGGAAGGATCCCCTTTCACCCTGAAGATCAGCGAGGACACGCAAAAAGTCTCGGGCAAGGTGAAGGCGCTGGTGGATCAAATCAACCAAGTGCTGCAATTCATCACCCAGCAGAACACGGTGGACGAGAGCAGCAACACGAAAAGCATGTTCACCGGAGATTCTGGGCTCCAAAACATTGAGTATCGCCTGAGGAACTTGGTGCATGAGGGATTCCAGTTCGGGGACCCCGATTCGGACGAAGGCGCGCGCTACGTGTTCCTCCACCAAGTCGGGATCGAATTCGACAAAAAAGGCACGCTCGGGTTCAACGAGGAAAAATTCAATAAGGCCTTGGAAACGGATTTCGGGGGCATCTCCAACGCCGTCTCGGGGGAGTATGGCTTCGCCTATCAATTGCGGGAAGTGCTCTCGGGTTACATCCGGCCCGGCAGCGGCATCTTGAGCCAGCGGGAGCAAGGGCTGAAGTCGAGGATCAAGGAATTCGATCGCCAAATCGACGCCAAAACCAAAGTATTGGAGCGCAGGCAGCAATCCCTCACGGATCAGTTCTCGCGGCTTCAAGGCACGCTTTCAAATCTGCAGCGGCAAAGCCAGTATCTCAGCGCCAATCTCCCTGGAGCTGGCGCTGGCGGGAATCTTGTATCTCAATTGCTCGGGGGATGAGGAATCGGAAAGGGACCTGAATCAGCATGTCGAACAACGGAAACATAAACCAGTATAAACAAACGTCTATTTTGACCGCCAACCGAGGGCAGGTGCTTCTGATGCTTTATGAAGCGGCCATTCAGAACCTGAAAAAAGCCATGTTGGCCCTGGACAAAAAGGACCTACCCGCCAAAGGAATGGCGATCGGCAAGGTCCATGACATCATCAACGAATTGAGCAATACCCTGGACTTCAACGCCGGCGGCGAGATTGCCCAAAATCTCGAGCGGCTGTATCATTTCATGATCGAACAACTCACCAAAGCGAATGTCGAGAACGCAAAGGCGCCGCTGGAACAAGTTGAGAAAATTTTGACGGACCTCCTCGGCGCTTGGAAAGTGGCGGTCGAGGAATTCAATAAAACGGCGAACCGCAAGGACTGAACCCGACTATGGATCTGCTCACGAATTCCGCCCAGGACGCGATTTCCCTCCTGGGGCTCAGAAATCGCTGCCTGGAAAAAATCCACCGGGCTGCGACGGATTTCTACGCGCTTCGGTCCTCACCCGACCGGTTGCCCGCTAGTATCGAGCTCGAGCGCTATGACGCCAAACGGCAAGCGCTGTTCAAAACGCTCCGATTTTTTGACCGAAAGCTGGCTTCTTCGCCGATTCCGACTCCCGAGGCCATCGAAAAAGAGCGTCACTCCTGGATGAGCCGGATTCGCGAACTGGATGCGCTCGTGCAAGCGTGGCTCGAGGAGGCGATGAGCGCCTTGAGCCGGGAAATCCAAGCCTCCGAGAAGAACAAAGCCCTCCTCCAACGCTTTAAGAGCGCCCCGACGGAGCCAGCGCTGGATCAAACGCTATGAGGGAAATCACGAAACGCCTTCAAGAAGCCCTGGGCAAGCAGATCAAAAACACGCCGTTTGAGATCAGCGAGCTGGTTTCCATCCCCGCTTGCTCAGACCATGGCGTGCGCGTCCGCACCTTGGAGGAATGCCTCAAGGAATTCGAAGAAGCCGAGAAGGACTCCCAGACGGCCGGCGAGGCTCTCCACTACCTCATCCAGGTCAAACCCAAGCGCATCGCCTCCGCCAAGCTTCAAGAGCCGCCGCAGGCCTCTTATCTCGACGGCGTTTACCTCCAGGACGGCAACCTCAATATTTCTTACCTTCTCAGGAACGCCGAGATGCTTTTGAGCTCAAAAGAATACGCGCTGGCCTGCAACGTCTATCGAGCCATTTTGAAGTCCGGGCAGCGATCCGCCGTGGCTTTGTACGGGATGGCCCGCTGCTTTGAGGCGGAGAACAAGCTCGCCGAAGCGCAGCGGCACTACGAGGAATCCATCGCCTATCACCCCACCATCGAAGCCTACCAGCGCCTCGCCCTAATTTTGCAGAAGGAAGGCAAGAATGAGAATGCCGCGGAAGTTCTCGAGCGATCCCTCCTGCTCAAGGATCTGAAACCCGCAGCCATTCTCGAAATTCACAGGAAATCAGCTGAATGCTGGATCAAAGCGAAAAAGCCCGCTGAGGCGGAGCGCCATTGGCAGCAGATCCTCGAAGGCGCGGCAGACCCCGCTCATTCCCAGCAAGCCCTGCTCCAGTTGGGCGAAGTCGCCCTTCTCCGCAAAGACGTCGCGCTCGCCCGAACCCGCTTCCAGGCCATTCACCAGCAGAATCCCCAGGACGCGCTCGCGCTCGCGGGGCTGGGGGATTGCGCTTGGGCCGAAGCCGACACGAGGACCGCGCATGATTTCTACGCCCGCTCCTTGGAGTCCGCGCTTCAAAATCCTCGCGTGCTCAATCAACTCATTCACTGCGCGGTGGAACTCCGTTCCTTCGCGACGGTGGCGCGCCTGCTCGAGCAGTACGTCGAGCGCTGCGCTCCCGCTGATTCCGGACTCCTGCTCAGTTTGGCGGGAATCCAAATGAACCTCGGTCGCGCAACGGATGCGCAATCGACGCTTCAAAGAATTCTTTCGCTTGAACCAGGGAATGCTCAAGCGGAGGAACTCCTGAGGCGACTGCATAAAACGACCGCGCCCCCGAATCGGTAACCGCCGGGGAAGGGCGCGGCCGTTCTGTCATGGAGGACAGATGGCCGCTGACATACGACTTTTGCAAGGTGAGATTCAAACGGATCCGGCGAATCGGGAGATCGACCTCGATCGCATGCTCACGGAGTTCATCAACGCGCTTTATCGGGAGCAGTTTCCGGCGCCGACGCCGATTCAGGGCAAGACCCCTCCCACAGCCGCGGACCTCCTGTCCGGCAGCACCACGGCTGATCCCATAGAGGCGTTCTCATGAGCCGTCCCGGGAACCGGCCCAGCGGCGCGGCCGCCTCTTTTCAGAGCGCGTCCAAACCGCCCAAGCGCCTCCGCTGCCTGGTCATTCAAATGGCTCGCTTAGGGGACACGCTTCAAAGCCTCATGGCGCTTCGGGCCGCCCAGCAACTTTACCCGGAGCTCGAGATCTCCCTAGTCGTCCGCGAAAAGTTCGATGCCGCCGTAAAAAAAGTGCCTTGGATCCATCACGTCTATTCGATGCCCACAGCCCACCTGCTCGAGCCCGCGCTCAAAGCCGGCCAAGACCGAAACCAATCCTTGATCCGTGCGGCGCAGTGGATCGCGCCACTGACTTCAGAGCCGTGGGACCTCTTGATGAACTGGTCCTACTCCGAATCCAGCAGTTATCTCGCGGGCATCATCCCCGCGCGAGTCAAGCTGGGGTACAGCCGGCGTTCTGACGCGAGCTTCTGCTCCACCGACGGCTGGAGCCACTACATGCAGGCAGTCATTCAAGAAGGCGTCCACCAAAACATCCATTTCACGGATATCTTGACCACCCAACTGCTCACCGCCCTTCAAATTCATTTAGGCGAACCCGATCCCTCCGCAGGGCAATCTTCGGTCAGCTCAAAACGCTTCTTCTCGCTTCAGCTGGCGCTGGCTGACCGAGTCGCTTTGGACCAAGCGGGATTCACGCCCACGCGGCGCTGGATCGGGATCCAACTGGGAGCCAGCCAATCCCAGAAAAGCTATTCCCCCGAGCTCTGGGGGCAAACGGCGGCTCTCCTGTTGCAACGCCATCCCGAGATTCGCATCGCCCTGCTGGGCGGCGCCGAAGAAGAGGCTTTGGCCGAGCGATTTCACCGGGCCCTCGCCCTTCACGCTCCTCATGCCCTGAAACGGGTCCATAGTTTCGTGGGCAAAACCTCATTTGATCTTTGGGCCACGATCGTGGGCCGCTGTCAGTGGATTTTATCGGCGGACACGGCCGCGATCCACTTGGCGAGCATCCTGGGAACCCGCGTTCTCAATCTCTCGCTCGGCGACTCGCGCTGGGCGGAGACCGGCCCTTACGGGAATGGGCATTGGGTGATTGGGTCGTTAGTATCCGACGGCAAGCCGTCGGCGCATTCGCTGGAACCCCGATTGATTTACGCTGTTTGGAGCTACGCGCAGCAGGAATGGCAGAAATCTCCGGAGCGGCACTTCGAGGCTCAAGGGTGCCAAGAGGCGATCAAAAACGCCCGGATACTGCGCTCAAAGATTCGCAGCACCCAGCAAGGCGGCGGGGTGACTTATGAGGCTGTTTTCAAGACTCCGATGCGGCTTGAGGATTGGATCGGCATGGTCATGGGCCATGTCGCGCGCGGGTGGTATTGCGGCTGGGTTCCCCAGATCGGCCAGGAGCTGACGCGCGAGCAGCTGAGCCCCGCGCTGCTGCGCGAGATCAGGAAGTACGAGGAATCCGCCGAGGTTCTCGAGCGAATCTGCAGCCAAGCGACCGCGACCGCCATGGAGCTCAAGCGAAAAAGCCGCTCACTCAAATCCTCAAAGATCATGGCTCTCGAGGACCAGAGCGAGATCCGGGATTTGGGGAAGAAACTCCTCGATCTTGACGGCCTCCTGGAGCGGACGGGCAAAGTCCACCCTCCGCTGCACGCTTTTTCCAAGATGTCCAAAGTGCTCATGCACAACCTCCAGGGACAGAGCCTGGAAGAGCTCTCGCAGGAGACGGCCCTCTCCTACCAGCAGCTTTGGGAAGGGGTGAAAGCCTTCCGGGAATGGCTCAAGCACAGCATTCGGCTCTGCCGGCCCGTTGCGGTATCCCCCGCTCAAAACAAGAATCAATCAATATAAATTATTGATATTATTAGTTTTTAAATTTTTAAAGGGTATTAATAAAAACTCATTTTTGCATTAGTTGACTTCCTGCGTCTATTACTTTAAAATTTTTATATTGCTCCAATTTCATCTGGGTCCCGAGGTACGTCGGGCACAATCATGGATCCGTGTGAGGGGAGATTTGTGTGGTGTTCCCGATAGTCGGGGACATTCTTTCTAAGGGGGAATCTAATGAACACGAAAAGGCTATTAGCCTATTGTATGATTGCTGGTCTGGCGACCAGCGTGGCTGCGCCTTCGGCGAAAGCGGACATGCTTTCTGCGTTGAAACGTGGCAAAGCGATCGAAGCTCAGCAAGCTGCTCAGAAGGCAGCAGAAGAAGCTGCAAAAAAAGCTGGTAACGCTGGTGGTGATCAGCAAGGAACGGGTCAAGGCAGCGGGAGTGGCTCTGGATCTGGTGCAAGAACCCAGCAGAACGCAGCTGGCGATACCTGCACCTCTCCGCCTAACGCGACTGACTATGTCGGGCGCGGCGCAGATGACTTTACTGGAGATAACGGCTGGCGCGATGATCAAGAAAAGTTCATCAACTGTATGGCCCAAAAAACAAATAGCAACGGTAGAAGGACTGCTTATCGGGATCCAAGCACGGGATGTACGTATACCCCTGTAGGTCCAGATATTCCTGGATCAAACATGGCCAATACAGGCTACAGCATTAACTGCCCAGCTAGCCTTTGCCCTGGAGAGTGTCTTGAGGTTCGCGCAAACTCGCCTGAATTGAGCAGCGCTTGTTCCAAAAAATGCGGTGGGCAAAACGCCAACTATATATTCCAAGAAACTAAACAAACAGCCGCGGCTTGCGCGAGAAACAACCAAGTTCTTTGCCACCAAGATCGGGATTGCTGCGTAAAAGACGGCAATCTGATCAGCGGCAACTGGAACTGGGGCGGACAACTCATCGACACGCCTCAGTGCAGCAGTGGATACGCTTGTACGCAGGGCACTAACAAGCAAAGAACCAGGCAGTTTCGTTGCATCGCCGATAAATCGGAGTGCAACCAATAAATAGGCCTTGAAAGCAAACCCTAACTGAACCGGAGAGGCTTCTCTTGTCAAAAAGAGGAGCCTCTCCATTTCTACCCATGAAAAACAAATACATCATCATCAGAGGGAAAAAATTCAAGAAAAAGCCCATCGCCATTTTTTTGGGCGGGTGCTTTTTGATCGCTACCCTCTCCGCTTTTGACGAAAATAAAAAACCTCAAGCCATCAAAAAACCTGAGTTCGTCGCAATCTCAAAACCTGCACCTCGACCCAGATTCATCAAGCCGAAACCTCAAAAAATAGCGCTTGCTCGGCGAGTGACTCGCGCGCCTGCTTCGATCCTGCCTTATACGCCCACCCCACCAGCGCCGTCTCGAGTCATTCAACTCTTCAAACCAGCTGCTGCTCCAACACCTCCAGAATCCACTCCAGATGATCATAAGCGGTGGCTCACTAACCCCTATCGCCTCGATGTCGAATCACTAGTGGCTCAGGACCTCCCTCCGGCAATCAAAGAGCGCATTTCTGAATCTCCCTATATTTTGGGAATTCGCAACGCCAGAGCGTCTGGAATCATCGAGTCCGAACACTTGCCCTTCAATTCCAGGGTGAAAACCAACTGCGACTTGGAACAAATGGTCAACACCCCCATCGTCGTCCGAATGGATGTACGGGGGAACTTCATGGGAGCCATGCCTCTTTTCGGGGCGGAGGATGTTCCGCAGCATCAGCTTTCAAAATGCTCTTTTACTTTGGATACGGGATTTTTGGCGGGAGGAAGCGGCACCACGATTTTCGTGCCTAAGTCTTACACTCCCTGATTCGAGCCCTGTCCTTCAAACTCAGCATTCAGCTGATCCAGCCGCTCCTTGATCTGCCGTTCCAGGCCCGAGTCTCTGGGCTCATAGAAACGCTTTCCCACGAGCTCCTTCGGCAAATGAGTCTGTTTCGCGCGCCCCTGCGCTTGCGCATGGGCATAGCGGTAGCCTTGTCCGTAGCCCTGGGCCCGCATCAGGCCCGTCACCGCGTTTCGCAGATGCATGGGCACAGGGAGCGCCCCGCTTCGATGGACCTCGGCGATCGCCTCAGAGATCCCCTCGTAGCTCGCGTTGCTCTTGGGCGCGAGCGCCAGGTACGTCACCGCTTGCGCGAGGTTGATCCGCGCTTCGGGCATGCCGATGAAATCCACCGCTTCTTTGACAACCATCGCCACTTGCAGAGCCCGGGGATCGGCGTTGCCGATGTCCTCGGAGGCGAGCACCACGAGCCGGCGGGCGATGAAGAGCGGGTCTTCGCCAGCCTCAAGCATTCGGGCGAGATAATAAAGCCCCGCGTGCGGATCGCTATCACGAATGCTTTTGATGAAGGCGGAGATGACATTGTAGTGCTCTTCCCCCGATTTGTCGTAAGGCAAGGGCTGGCGCTCAAGAGCGGATTCCAAAGCTTTCTGAACTTCGCCCGCGCCCAGCGGCGCCCCCTCATTTCCGCCACCCCTCTTCTCACCCTCATAAAGAGCGATGGCCTCAAGTGCCGTCAGGGCGCGACGGGCGTCTCCCTCCGACTGCGAAGCCAAAAAGGAGACCGCCTCGTCGGTCAGCGAAACGAGCCCCCCTAACCCGCGCTCCGGGTCTTGAAGCGCGCGGCGGATGAGCTTTTCGAGCGCGTCCTCGCCGAGTCGCTCCAACCGGATCACGCGAACCCGTGAAAGAAGCGCGGCATTGAGCTCAAACGAGGGGTTCTCGGTCGTCGCGCCGATCAAAGTCACGGCACCGCGCTCCACATGTGGGAGAAGGGCATCCTGCTGGGATTTGTTGAAGCGATGGATTTCATCGACGAAGAGGATCGTCTTGATTCCCCGAGTCCGCTCAATCACCTCCTTAATGTCGCGCACCCCCGAGAGCACTGCGCTCAGAGGCACGAACTCCGAGGCGGTTCGGCGCGCGATGATCTGCGCGAGCGTCGTCTTGCCGCAACCCGGGGGACCCCAGAGCACGATCGAAGGCAGCCGATCGGCCTCGATCCAGCGACGAAGCGGCTGACCCGTGCCGAGCACCTTCTCCTGGCCCACGAAATCATCCAGGCGCTCGGGCCGCATCCGATGAGCCAACGGGGCGGCCCCGCGCCCTCCACGGCTCACTGAACTTTGCATCAGCTCCAAAAGATCTTCGGCCATTCTCAAACCCTCCCGAACCGTTTATGATGGCTGTTAATGAATCCCTCCCCTTTCAAAACCACGGCCCTCATCCTCAAACACAACCACCAAGAGGCTTCTACCCTGGCCCTTGAGATCGGGCAATTCCTGCTCGAACGCGGGGGAAGCCTTCTGTTCGCGACGGAGAGCCGGGCGACGGCCACCAAGCTCTCCTCCAAAAAGTTCGTCCCCAAATCCAAGATCCGCGTGATTGCGAAGGAAAAAATCCCCACGCAAGCTGACTGGGCCATCGTGCTCGGGGGTGATGGGACGTTTCTCAGCATCGCACGCCTCATGAAGGAGCGGAGCATCCCGATTTTGGGCGTGAACCTGGGCCAGCTGGGATTCTTGACCGAAGTCAAGAAGTCGGAAATTCGTGAAACTTTGGAAGCCATCCTCAGCCAAGGGCATGCGCCGCTCCTGAGCGAACGCGCCCTTCTGGAAGTGACGTTGCGACGCAAACGCAAAGTGATCTTTCAGGGCCCCGTGGTGAACGACGCGGTGATCTCCAAAGGCGCCATCGCCCGCATCATCAATCTCGAGGTCTCGGTGGACCAAAACTGGGTCCATGACGTTCGCGCGGATGGGCTCATCATCAGCACGCCGACGGGCTCCACGGCTTATTCGCTCGCGGCGGGGGGCCCGATCCTAGAGCCGAGCCTGGACGCCTGCGTGCTCACCCCGATCTGCCCGCACGCGCTCACCCAACGCCCCTTGGTGATTCCGGATCGCTGCCACCTTCAAATTCGCCTCAAAAATCGCCCAGGCCATGTTCTCCTCACCTTGGATGGCCAAGAGGTCGTGGATTTGCAAGAGAATGACCTCGTCTCGATCCGCCGCTTTAAAAAGCACCGGCTTAAGATCATCCGGGCGGGCTCACGGGATTATTTCACCCTCTTGCGGGAGAAGCTGAAATTCGGCATGAGGGAGTGACACGCCGTAGGCGTTAGCGAATGCGCCGGCGGCTTGCCGCCGGATTATAAAGGACCTCTTATGCTGCAACTTTTGCGAATTCAGAATATCGCGCTCATCGATCAAACCGAAATCTCGTTCAAAAGCGGCCTCAACATCCTGTCGGGGGAGACGGGCGCCGGAAAATCCATCGTCGTTGAATCCATCGCGCTGCTCCTGGGAAACCGCGCCAACGCGGAGCTCATCCGCTCAGGCTGCGACGAGGCTCAAGTTGAAGGGCTTTTTGAGATCACGGAGCTTGCGGCGATCCAAGGCAGGCTTCGGGAGTACGGGCTTCACTCCGGCGACGAGCCCGCCCACGAACTCATCATCCGCCGCATCGTGCAACGCTCGGGGCGAAGCCGCGTGTACGTGAACGGCGCGCTCGCCACGCTCAGCACGCTGCAAGGCCTCTGCGAGGGCCTCATCGATCTCTGCAGCCAGCATGAGCATCAATCGCTCCTGCATCCCAACACCCAAGTCGAGCTTCTCGATCGCTACGGATCGCTCAGCGCGCTCATGCAAGAGTACCGCGAAGGTTACTTGGAGCTGAACCGCCTGCAGAGTGAGATTCAACGGCTGAAATCCGATGAGACGGAGCGGCTGCGCAAACTGGATTTCACCCGATTCCAGGAAAACGAACTGAGGGAGGCGCAGCTTCGCGCGGGTGAAGACGACGAGCTTCACGCCGAGAAAACCCTGCTCCAATCCGCTGAGAGCCGGGCTCAGCTGGCCAACGCTGTGATTCAAATCCTAGATGAGGAGGAAAGCGGCGTTCTCACGCAGCTCAGGGCCGTTGAAAGCCGCCTCAAATCCCTCGCGCAATGGGACCCGGCGTCTTTGTCCGCGCATGAATCGCTGACGCGCGCGATCTCGGAGGCTGAGGATTGCAGTCAATGGATCAATCGCTACGGAAAAAATCTCGAGCTCCAACCCGACCGGCTCCAGGCCATCTCCGAGCGCCTTTCGCTGCTCGCGACCTTGAAAAAAAAATACGGGCCCTCGATCGAAGGCTTGATGGGGACTCTGGAGACGCTCAGCCGTGAGCGCGCCAGCCTCGAAGGGCACGATGAGCGCCTCGCCGAACTGGAGAAGGATCTTCAAACGAAGCAGGCCTCGCTTTTTGAGCGGGCGTCCCGCATTTCCCAGAAGCGGAAAAAAATCGCACTCCTGCTCTCGGATTCGATTTCGCACGAGCTCCAGGAGCTGCAGATGGCTGGCGCGCGATTCAAAGTGGATATCGAATCCCAGGATAAGCCCGAGGCGCTCGGCCCCACGGGGCTGGACACCATCCAATTCCTGATCCAGACCAACGCGGGCGAGCAATTCCATCCCCTGGGCAAAATCGCCTCCGGCGGGGAGCTTTCGCGCGTGATGCTCTCGGTCCGGCGCACGATCGGCAACCGAGGGGGGATCGGCGTTTACCTCTTCGACGAGATCGACGCCGGCATCGGCGGGAAAACCGCGTTTCAGGTCGGTAAGAAACTCAGATCCGTGGCGGAGCACAACCAAGTCCTCTGCATCACGCACTTGCCGCAGGTCGCCTCATTCGCGGATCACCATTGGGTGGTCCGCAAGTCTACGCAAAAGGGGCGCACACTGACCCAAATCCGGGAACTGACGGCGACGGAGCGCAAGGAGGAGCTCGCCCGGATGCTCGGCGGCACCGAAGTGACCCCGGCGAGCCTCAAGAACGCGGCGGAACTGCTCAAGAGCGCCCAGGCTTGAGCTTCCATCCAGGCTTGACAAGAAAGTGGGACCGCACTACTCATTCAGCGGCGTGGGTCATTTATTTAAACATTTAAAATTTATTTTATTGGTCATTTCGCTGCATTTTTTCAGCGCCGCCCCGCCTGTTTGGGGACAGGTGTGCAAGGATCACAATGCCCGCCTTAAAGCATGCTCTCAAGCTTGCGATGACGGCCGAGCGGGTTGGTATGATCCGGTTTGCGACTATCCCTGCCGCTGGAATGGGCGGTGCACTCCCCGTCCTTCAAAGGAAAGAATTGTTACCCGTCCCTCCCCAGGCACCTTTCTCTTGGACACGGACGAAGGCCGGCTGACTGCCGCCTGGATCGACTCCGCTAAGGCGAATCTCCCCGCATACGATGCCACATCATTGAAGGTGACCCCGGATTTTTTTTCTGAATTAAACCGCTTAGCTCGCTACATCAGCAGAATAATCAGTAAAATAAAGTTCAGGAGTGGAACAGAAAAAACCTTAAAGAAGTTCGATATCTGCAAATCTAATTACATTTTAGTTGCGCGCTACCCGTTCATTTACCAGTGCGATCCTTATAAAAACTACAAACAACCTCCGCGGAAAGCTCAATTGATCGTTCACGAATTAATACACACTTACTCTAAACGATACGAAGTCTACGGAGATTTGCAATGCGCTGTGAATCGCCCCGCGGCCTACCTGATTCGCCTGGCTGGGGTTCGGGTCACCGCTCCGGAAGTGCTTCATCGGGAGTGCTTTACGGAGGATCAATGGAATTACCTAAAGAGATGATCGTCACTTTCACTAATCATGGGAAATGACGAGCCAGCCGCGCGCGATCGACTTCTACCCGCTCAACCGCTCCCTCTGAATCTTCTCATCGCCGGGGTGCCAGCTTAAATAAGAGCCGTGAACGCGCGGATAACCCGCGTTGATGTACTGACCCCTGCGTTCCCCCACCTGAAACGCCATCTCATCCAAGTCATGGCAGTGGCCGAGCACGACGTAATCGAATCCGCGCGCGATCTGATCGGCCGCGAAGCTGCGATAGAGCTTGCGCAGCTTCTCCATCTGCCCGGCCGGCAAGGTGGCGGCGCAACCGCCGCGTCCACAGCGACTCTTGCGGCTCATCTTGCGTCCGATCGCGTCCACCCATTCCCCGGGGAGCGCTTTCACCAATCCCCGGTTCACGGGGCTCCGAAAATAAAGCCGCAGCGCCCGGTACGCGATGTCCCCGCGGTCCACCAAATCCCCGTGCGAAAAAAAGAAGCGCCTCCCCTCGTGATCCAGAGAAAGGGAGCGGGAATGCACCGTGAACTTCCCCCTCCGCGCGAACTCCTGGTGGATCAAAAAATCGTGGTTGCCCTCGATGTAATGGATCTGCGCCCCCCGTTCCTGCGCGCTCCGCGTGGCCTCTAAAAAAACCCGGTAGCGATTGAGGTAGATCTCCTTGCTGCCGATCAGCACGTCGAAGATGTCGCCGCCCAGGACGAGCACGTCCCGCGGCGATTTCAGCGCCTCGATCAGGTGGATCAAGGAGGAATAAAGCGGATCTTTCTCGTCATGGATGTGCAGATCCGAGATCGCGGTCAGGCCCATGACCATAGAATTATCGGCTTGCCGGGGAGTTGTCCACGCGAACTTGCTGCGACTCTTTCAGGGGCATTGGCTGGGAGGGGAATGAACACCGCCGCTGCGGCGGCAAATCGCGCGCTCAGTACTTCCGATCCAGGATCTTGCCGCGCGCGCGCGCGTCCGTCGTGGAATTGGCGCGGAGCTTGAGGAACTCCTCGCCCGAGAACTGACGAATCACCTGGCCACGCACGTCCTTGAGGACCACGCGAAGCCCAGGCGCGTGACCGACGACATCGGCATGCAAGCCCTGGGGCTGGGTCTCGCCTTGGAAAGCGCGCACCGCATCCCGAAGCGTGCCTTCATCCAGCGGCTTTTCTTTTGGTGGCTCTTCTGGGGCAGCTTGCGGCGCAGCTTGGCGCTTTTTGCGCTCCTCTTGTGAAGAAGGCTCGCCTCCCCCACTGGACGCGGGATCACGGTCTTGCTGGCTCTCCAGCATTTCGTTCAAACTTGGGATATTTCCACTGACCGGATTGATCCTAACCACGTGAGGGCCTCCAAACCTTCTTATCGGCGATGATGAGATTGTTCTTAAATTAGTAAAGGCCCTGAGATGATGAGAGAGCAGCTTTGGGAGGCGCCATGGATGGCGCGCTTTAAGGGTCCCAAGACACGAAGTCGAGCTGCTCTCTCATCATCTCAGGGCCGCTTAAAAAAGCCCCGGGGCCGGAAGGGTTTCCCCCACCAGCCCCAAGTTACGGGCTTAGGCGCAACTCAAGATGGAAGAATCAGATCACAGGAGCTTCAACGCCTGGCTTGGAGCGTTGTTAGCTTGAGCCAGCACGGAGATACCGGCTGACTGAAGAATGTTCCCCCGAACAAGCTCCGAAGTTTCAAACGCGATGTCGGTGTCAGCGATTCGCGAACGGGCTGCCGACAAGTTTTCCTTGGTGACCGCGAGGTTGTTCACCGTGGATTGCAGCTTGTTCTGCATCGCGCCCAAGCGAGCGCGCGAAGCGAGCACTTTGCCCACGGCGTCGTCCACCTTATCCAAGGCTTCGCGAGCGCCGTCGATCGAATCGTAGCTCATGCCGTCGATTCCCAGGCTGCTGACTCGCACGTCGTTTTCTTGGGCGTTGAACAAAATTCGGTCCGTAGCGTCATTCCGAATCCCGACTTGGAATTGGAGCTCCGCTTTTTGAGCTTGCCCATTGAGGAGAGGAGTTCCGTTGAAAGTGGTCACATTCGCGATGCGATCCACTTCCTGCATCAAACTTTGGACTTCTTGATTGATGAAACCTCGTTCACGATCCCCGATCGTGTCCGAAGCGGCTTGAACGCCGAGTTCACGCAAACGGATCAAGATGTTGCCGATTTCGGTCAAACCGCCTTCAGCGACTTGCGCGAACGAAATGCCGTCATTCGCGTTGCGCTCGGCTTGCCCCATCGAACGGATCTGAGCGCGCAGGTTTTCGCTGATCGAAAGACCTGCTGCGTCATCACCTGCGCGGGTGATGCGTTGTCCTGAGGACAAACGCTCATAACTTTTAGCGAGGTTTTCGCTGGTATGGCTGAGTGCCCGGCTCGCTGCCATGGACGCGATATTGGTATTAATTCTTAAGCCCATATACGTACTACTGCCTTTCACTAATGTTATTTAACGCAATGCGTTAAATTGAGGTTAAAGCTTTGCCTCAATGCCCGTAATTCAGACCAACGTCTGGATTTGATTAGTGAAATGGCCGCAGGAGCCAACGCACAACATCCGCGAGTATTCTGCCTTCATGCACTACTTCTGCACGCTGACAGACGGTGGTTTTACTTACAAACCACCTATCGGAACGATGCGTCAAGACTTGAAGAAAGGGGAATAATCTTAACAAACGAAAAATAACGGGGGGATGGACTCAGAGTCCAAAACCATCCCCCCGTGGTGTTCGTGTGAAGAATCAACCGATTAGCTTGAGAGCCATAGCGCTGTTCTGATTGGCTTGACTGAGGACCGACGTGCCGGCTTGAGACAAGATGTTTGTCCGGGTGAGTTCAGCCGTTTCAGATGCCATATCGACATCGCGAATTCGGCTGTTAGCCGTCGACAGGTTCTCATCATAGACCTGCAAGCTGTTGATGCTGGATTGGAGGCGGTTTTGAAGAGCTCCCAACTCAGCTCGGTTTTCGGTCAACGTCTTGATCGCTCCGTCGATCTTCTCGAGGTTGCCCTGAGCTGATTCTTTTGAAGCAGCGCTCAGGTCCGAGACGCCCAAACGAGATGCCGTGACGTTGGCTTTTCCAGAATCAAACACGAAACGGTCTTCTTCTGGTTTGTTATGCTGGCCGATTTGGATGTCGAGCATCGCGCCTTCGCCACCCAGGATCTTCTTGCCGTTGTACTCAGTAGCGACGGCGATACGATCCACTTCGGACTTCAGCTGCTGAACTTCTTTGTCGATGAAACCGCGCTCGGTGTCGCCGATCGTGTCAGAAGCAGCTTGGATGGACAATTCCCTGAAACGGATCAGGATGTTGCCCACTTCGTTCATCGATCCTTCCGCCGTTTGGATCATGGAGATCCCGTCGTTCGCGTTGCGAACGTTTTGGCGAACCGATCGGATCGTCGCTTTCATGTTTTCTGAAATCGCCAATCCAGCTGCGTCGTCCGCAGCGCGATAGATTCTTGATCCAGAAGCCAATTTCTCAATCGAAGCCTTTTGGGCTGAGTTCGATACACCCAAATTGCGCTGAGCTGCAATCGATTGCGCATTGGTATTAATCCGGAGACCCATACACACACCTCTCTAAACAGACCTATTAAGTCAGAGATTAGTGCGTGATACACTTCTCCCTGTCCCCCTGGGCCTGCTCATGTTTTTATTCAGTTTTAGCAGGAATTTGCTGTACCCCTGCTTTGAAGAACCTGAGAGAGTTCCCCCTCCCTCATTCTTCATTCTCTGACTAGATCGGTCAGTTTTAGAAAATCTTTAGACTATTTTAGTCAGACAATAGTTTCCGGGAACTCTTAAGGTCCGATGTTGACGCAATGGGTCATAAATTTATTCCATTTCACTTCGTTGACGCTTTGATTTTTTTTCATTACTACCCCTTCATGAAAAAAATCATCGTTGGTGTGGCGTTCGTTTTGGGAATGGGAATAACTGCGCAAAGCGCGAAGGCGGATTGCTCGGATCAACAACTTCGAGAACTCGTCGCTCAGGAATTCAATCGAGTTCAAGAGAATAATTCCAGTTATTGCGGGGAATATGCGACCACCGCGAATCAAGTGAGTTTAGAGAGCACGAAATCCCGTAATCACGTGGAAGAAGGCATCCACACTCACTCCGTCGTCTTCAAACTGAATTCCAGCAAAACGCATATTCGTAAAGACGAATGCCCATACAGCGCTTTGCGACAGGGATCCGCCACGATCACTGACTGCAACTCGGTGTCAGATTTCAAATTGAATTGATTCAAACTGGCTAATGACGAGGCTCCGGCTCGGCTGAAATCAGCCGGGCCGGAATTCTTAGGTGGCCCTAACCATTCAATTCTTCTTTTTGGGCTCTGATTGAATTACTTCTCCAGAGATGCCCATCTGCACAAGGGCATCCGCAATTTTCTTCAAATGCATGATTTGATTTGAATCCAGCTTAAGTCCGTTATCTCTGCTCTGAAGCGCTTGATCAATGCAATTTTCAAACACAGAGCATCCACTCTTGCCCGCAGTAAGGGCAAATTCCTGCGGCATTCTCGAAAAGAGCTTCCGGCATTCAGCCGTACTCTCGAATGTAAACTCATGGGACCGATCAACCCAATCCCCGCCTTGAAAAGACCAATAATTCACGATGAATTTTTTCTCTGAAAACCAAAACTTCGTCACCGGAAAAGTCGCATTCCATCCTCCAAGACTTTGAACAAAAGACTCGAATCGACCTGCCGCCACGTCATCTTCCCATAGGCTTGCGGAATTGTTGTTTTTAATCATTTTCATGGTTTGAAAGCTCACTACTCTCCCCTGCTGGCTCAGGAGAAACTGCCCGATAAACCCGTTACCGTTGTAGCTCACACGGCATGGACTCAGTGCATCCGCCGCAGCCGCGAAACTAGGTTGAGATCCCATCAAAATAGCCGCTACCGTAAAAATCGCTGAATAAAGCATATTTTCTCCAAATTGATTTAATAATGGGAGGGGTTCTAGTCTTTTCGAGTAGGGATGACAAGTTCTAGTTAAGCCCGGAAAGCTCGTCCGCAGCACTATACGGGTCTTTGAGGCGGCGAAAAACCTTATCCAGCAACGCCGCGCCCCGAGAAGAAGCGAACTCGCTCTCCACCCGTGCCCTAAGGCGCTCCTGCAGAATCTGCAGCACTTCATCCTTGAGGAATTCGCGGCGCTTGCGATCGCGCTCACCAGTGCGCGTCAGATAAGCCTGGTGCTCCTTGACGGAGGAGACGAGCTCAGGCACACCGACCCCTCGGTGCGCTTCCGTCTTCAAGACGGGCCTGATCCACGCATCCACTGGCGCTTCAACCAGGCTCAGCATCGTACTGAGTTCTTTGACCATCAGATCCGACTCAGGCCGATCGCTCTTGTTCACCGCGAACACATCGGCGATCTCAAGCAACCCCGCCTTCATCACCTGGATCGAATCGCCGCTTTCCGGCACGAGCACCACGATCACCGTCTGCGCGAGGCTCAGGATGCCCAGCTCCGTCTGCCCCACGCCCGCGGTCTCTACCAAAATCACGTCAAAACCCACGGCGTCGAGCGCGAGCACCACTTCTTGCGTCGCGTGCGAAAGCCCGCCGTGACGCCCTCGCGTGCCGAGCGAACGAATGAACACGCCTTCATCGAGCGCGTGCTCCTGCATGCGGATGCGATCGCCCAAGATCGCACCGCCCGTGAACGGGCTCGAAGGATCGACCGCAACCACCGCGACTTTGAGATTCGATTTTCTCAGTTGGCCGATGAGAGAACTGACGAGCGTCGATTTTCCGGCGCCAGGCGGACCCGTAATCCCCCAAATTTGGGCTTTTCCGGTGTGAGGATGAAGCTCTCGAATGAAAGCAGGGAGTTCGACATCCCGGCTTTCGATTTTGGAGATCAATCGAGCGATGGCCGCCCGTTGCCCCTTGAGGGCATTTTGAATCAAAATATTTCGCATGGCATTTAACTGGGTCCATCCTGCCTGAGACCGCGATTTTACTCAAAAAAATAAATTCACCCCGTGACTGCGATCTGACGATAAGTCTTGCATGGAGTCACTCTCCACTACACAGGCGCTACTGGGACTTTCAGTCCTCCTTGCCATTCCCGTTCTCTTATTCGCGATCGCGGCTGAAGCCATCCAGCGCTCCGACGCCGAGGCCGCCCTCAAGCTGCGTCAAACCCAAGGCGCGGGCTCCTTCTGCATGATTTTTCAGTGGATCACCTTTTTGGCGCTCGCCGACCTCAGAAAAGCGGATCCGGTGATTTCGCTCATGATTTTCGGATTGGGAATTCTCGCTCAATCCCTATTGCAGGCTCATCTCGAGAGAAAATACCTCCGGGATCGGCTTCACGCGAGCACGGTGTTGAAAGCCTCCCAAAGAAACGCGCAGCATACCCCGCCTGTCGTCGAGACGCGTGGCCCCGCCGACCCGGGCACTCCGGATGATCTGAAAATTTTCCTGAGGACGCTCGCGTCGTGGAGCATCATGAGCGCGCTTTCGCTCACGGCTTTTGTGGGTTGCATGATGCTGAGCGCTTGGCTTACCCGATGGGCCGGCTCGGCAACCGGCATCAAATCCCTGATCGTGATCGCGGGAATCGGCGTGGGATTCCTGATGCTCTTCGGAATTCAATTCTTCAGCGCGGCCCTCCACATCCGATGGGTTTACCGCCCGACTCGCCTGACCGGCACGGATGAGGGAGCGAAAATAGAAAACTGGATCCAAACTGCTTTTAAGAACGCTCGGGCCAAAGCCCCCTCGATTTGGATATTGTCCGAAAACTCCCCCGGAATTCCCTCCCCTCTTTTCATCACGCCGGGAATCGCCCGCACCCCGCTTTTCATCTCCGAAACCCTTTTTAAAAAGCTGCATCCCTCGGAACTCTGCGCCGTGATTTTCCACGAGCTGAGCCACACGCTCCTGGGGCACTTCAGGAAGAAGCTTCTCCTCACGCTGACTCACGTCGTGCTTTCCACGTTTTTCATCACGGGCATCGCCCTGATCACGCGCACGTGGTGGATCGGGCTCATCGGCATCGTCGCTTCGATGATGGACCTCTCCAGAAGGGTCTCACAGCAAAGCAAGCGACATGAACTCCAGGCGGATAGCTATGCGGTCGGTGTTTTGGGAGCCGATCTGGAGTCGTTCTGCGAGGCGCTGAGAAAGCTGGATCCCGCGCGCAAGCAGATCCACCCGACCTCTCGGCGCGGGCTCAGTCAAGTCACGCATCCCGCAACGGAGTTCAGGATTCAGCTACTGAAGCTGAAGTTCCCACCTAAAGACGCTGAACTCAGCGCCGCCGGCGAATCCACTAAGAAACCCGAAGACCTCGCGTCCTGGGACCAGGCCGCTTAAGACCCAGGTTCGCACCCCCACGTCGTGATTTCCTTGGCAAGCCCACTCCAACGCTTCTGCTGAAACACTTCCAGCTTCTCGCAACGCGCTCCCTGAAACTGAGCCTCCTGCGTGTATCGGTTGTCGGTAACGTAAAGGACCGGCTTCAGGAGACGCGGCCAATCTGGCCCTTCGGAAGACGTCACCCGGAGCGAGGGCCATTCCTCGAGCGCGCGTCTCTCGCGCGGGATCCAGCTCACGCGCGATACCCCGCCCGTGCTCCTGAGTGCAAAGGCAGCCTGCGATGCGCTCTGATAGCGGCTTCCCAGTACGGGCAGGCCGCGCCACTTTTCGGGCAAGCGCTCATCGAGTCCTGAGCCCCATTCTTGCCACCCATAGAAGTCGTTCGTGACATCCCAAAGCGGGTTCATTCTCACGTGGAATTTTCCCATAGCCCAAGGGATTAAAGGCAAGTGACAGCTGACGAGCACGAGTAAACTCAACGCCCACCCGTAAATGCGCTGGATTCGAAGAGCGCGCGATCGCCGAGGCTCCGCGCCCGCCAAGTAACCCCAGGTGAGCGACGCCGGCAACCAAGCGATGAAAGCCCAGTGCGGCTTGAAATCCGACCAAAGCGGCTGAATACAGAAAACCAGGGCGGGGCCCAAAAACCACAATCCCCCGAACGCGGCCACACGGATGCTCAAAGGGGAGGATGATCGATTCACCGTCGCGCGCGCGAGGGGAACGAGCAGTGCGAAGCTCAAAAACACCAGCACCGGGCCCGCGCTGAAGAGCTGAATCGCCCAAAAACGTAGGTAACGAATCCAGGAAATCGATCCCCCTTGATGCCGCTCATAAAACTGATAGCTGAGCGCCAGCCATTCATTTTGGGAATTCCAATAGAGGGTCGGAAAAACTCCGAGCGCGGCCCCTATGGACAATGCGAGAATCGCGCGAAAGGCACGCGGACGAGGAGCCCAGAGCGCAGCGGAAGCGGCCCCGCATGCGACCGCGAAAATGCCAGAGTACTTCGAGAGGAGCGCGATCGCCGCCCCGGCGACGAGCCTCCCCCAAGGTTTGGAGCTCCCCTCATAGCAGGCGTCCCAGGCCGCGAAAAAAACGAGCGCCCATCCCACGAGCAAAGGCAAGTCAGGGACGCTCATCCACGAAAGCGCGAAAATCCCCGCGAGCGAAAGCACGAATCCCAGCGACTCAAAGCTCCTCGTCTCGCTCAATCCCAACCGCCTCAGGTACCACTTCCGCGAAAGCGCCAGGAGCGCCGCGACGCAAGCGGCCGCGGGAAGCCGCACCCAAAGAGCGCCCGCATGCCACCCTGAAAGCAGCCAGCCGATCTTTTCGCTGAGAGCGAGCACCCAGGCGATCAGAGGAGGGTGATAGGCGTATCCCCAGGCGGGAGTCTGAGCGAGCACCCAGTAATACGCCTCGTCGTCGCTCAAGCCGAGAAGAGCCCCATGAACGAGGAGAATGAAAAAAACAATCCAGGGAAGCCGCTTCATGGGCTTCGCGCAAGCTCAGGATTGCTCGGCACCTTGAACTGGATCATGGTTTGAATGCCTTGGCTGAATTGCTTCCAATACTGCTCGGCCTTTCGGGAATCAGCGGAAGGCAACTCCAAAGTGAGCGTGGGAATTCCCAGCTGCTGACCCGCGTAGTTTCCGAGCGAACCCGTGAAATAGCCGCTCGAGCGCGCTTTGAGGCGCTTTCTGAGCTTCAGGCATTCCTGCACGTATTCTGCTGAGAACCTCTGCAGCGAGAGCCCCGATGCGGAAGGGCCGTCGTAGTCCAAGAAATTCAGCGGCGCGTGAATGGACAGGATTTTGGTGGGCTTGAGTTTTTTAATTAGCTCTTCCTGGAAGACGGTCTCAGGCTCTGAACTGGGTTGATTCCCCGGAAATCGCCTGCGGTCGGATTTGAATTTCTTCTTCCAAAAAGCGATCGCATCGCGGTTCCAATCCAAAGTGTTGAAATTTCGGTTGAGATCCACCCCCCGCGCGTTCATCCGGGTGCGGGGGGACTTGAAGAATCCATCCGGGTTCACGAAAGGCGCCACGATGACGCGGATGTTTTCCAGAGATTTTTTGGGCGCCCCCTCTTTCAAGGGGGAAGGAGATGGCGAAGGGGAGGCGGACGCCGCGACCGGCCCATTCGAAGGGCTTTTCACGTTCTCCTGCAGCCAATGCGCCAGCTGAATCCCCAGATACAAGGGCGTAATCTCATCGGAGTGGACCGCCGAAAAAATAAGCGTGGTGTTCGCGGCGGAGGGATCCCCGAATTCAGCGTAAACCAATGGCCGCCCCTCGATGGAATGACCTCCGATTTGCCAAGTCAGTTTCTCGCAAGGCTCGATCTTCCACTTCAAGTCGCTCAGGCTTTTTTTGAGCTCTTCGCACCAAGCGGCGATGGTTTTTTGAGGAACGGGTTTCGGCGATTCTTTTTCAACTGCGGCCCACGCTGCCCCGCAAACCGCAAAAGCCAATCCATATAAAAAGCAAAATCCCTTCACGCTCACCTTCAATCCTATTTGGTTTTCGACTTCTTCTGCCGATATCGGCGGAATCCCCACTTCAAAGCCACGATGCCCACGGCGGCGACCACCACGAAAACGATCGAGTGCTCGATTCTTTGGATCAATCTTACCACTCGCTCCAGCTCATCTCCATAGTGGTAGACGGCCCATACGATCGCGGGAACGCTGAGCAGCGCCGCCAGCCCATCGTAAAAGAAGAACACCCGATAAGGAAGATGCAGCGTCCCCGCTGAAAAAAAGATCGGCGCGCGGAGCCCCGGCATGAATCGGGCGGCGAAGATCAGCTTATTGCCCCGCTTCTTGAATCGCTCGCGCACGCCCTGCAACCGATCCTCGGGGAGCAATCTCTTGAAGAACCATTTCTTCGTGAGCTTCCTCCCGTAATGCGCCCCCAACCAAAAGACGGTGATGTCGCCGATCATGACTCCCGCGTAACAGATGACGATCATCCACCCAAGACGAGTGACCCCATAGTAAGAGAGAAGCCCCGCGGTGAAGAGCGTGATGTCCTCAGGAATCGGCAACCCCAGGCCGCACGCTAGGAGGATCGCGAAAATCAGCAGATAGGGAGTAGGCCCGTAGAAGTTCAGCAAAAAATCGAGCAGGAAATCCATAGAAGCGCCTATTTTGGCATGAACGCACCCGTTGTTCAACGCGCACGCTTCAGCGGCGATTCAGGGGATGATTTGAGCGGTAATCGTCAAAGAGCGTTCCCAGATCCACATGGGTATAGCGCTGAGTCGTGGAAAGCAGGGTATGCCCGAGCATCTCCTGAATGCTGCGGAGATCGGCCCCGGCGGCGAGAAGATGGGTCGCAAAACTATGCCGAAGGCCATGAGGCGAGAGATCGCGCGCCAAGGCGATGCGGACCAGGTGCTTGCGGAGGATCCGCGCCACGCTGCGCGCGGAGAGCCGGCTTCCCCTGAAATTCCTGAAAACAGGATCCTCCGGGCCAAGCAGCGCCCCGAGGCTTGATTCCGCCTCGCGGTAGCCGAGCAATGCCTGACGAGCGCAGGCGCTCAGCGGCACCTGCCTTTCTTTTGAGCCTTTTCCGAGCACGAGAACCCAATTTTTCTCGAGATCGAGCCCTACCCAATTCAAACCCACCGCCTCGCTCACTCGAAGCCCGCTGCCATAAAGCAGCTCAAAAAGCGCGCGATCCCTTCGACCCAGGCGCGTGGAGGAATCCGGGGACTCAATGAGTTCGCGAGCCTCTTCGATCTTTAAGAAGTGCGGCAACGCGGGCTTGAGTTTTGGGCCTGAAATTCCGAGCGGAACCGCTTTTTGGGTCAACCCCCGCTTCTTCAAAAATCGCAAAAAACTCCGAATCGCGGATAGCTTCCGGCTCAGGGAGGAGCGCTCATGGGTATCATAAAGCTCCGCGAGATAGGAGCGCGTGAGCTCCGGGGACCATTGTGCATCGAGCGCCTCTAGAGTTGAGATTCCCCGTTTTTTTGAGAGAAGATCCGCCCATTGCAGCAAGTCGCTCTGATAAGCGCGCGTCGTATGGGGGCTCGAAAGCCGCTCCAAGCTTAAATAATCGGAGAAAATCTGGACGGCCTGGCGCATTTCCATCAGTTAAACCACCACTCCGAAGTGTAATCGTGTCCGGGCTTATGTTAAAGGAACGCCATGTCAGATCTCCCCCATCCCCCCATCCACGTGATCGGCGCCGGCCTGGCTGGCAGCGAAGCGTCCTACTTTCTCGCCCGCCGCGGAATTCCCGTCATTCTCCATGAAATGCGTCCGTCAAAAATGACGGCGGCCCATCAAACCTCCCGTTGTGCCGAGCTCGTTTGCAGCAATTCCTTCAAATCAAAATCCCCAGTCTCAGCTCCTGGCCTCCTGAAGGCGGAGATGACCGAGCTGGGTTCCATGATCCTAGAGTCCGCGCTTCAGAATGAAGTGCCCGCAGGTGAAGCCCTAGGAGTCGATCGTGAGCGCTTTGCGGAAGCGGTCACCCGGAAAATCGACTCTCACCCCTTGATTCAAAGGAGCGCGGGAGAAATAGAAGCCCCCAAGGCGGGAGAAATCACGCTGATCGCGACCGGCCCCCTCACTTCGCCTGCGCTGAGTCAGTGGCTGATCCGATCCACCGGCGCGGACGACCTGTATTTTTACGATGCAATCGCGCCCATTATCGACGCGGCTTCGATCGATCCGAGCCGTTGCTTTTTGGCGAATCGATATGACAAAGGCGATGAGGAAGCCTATCTGAATTGCCCTCTCGATGAACAGGAGTACTACGCCTTCATCGACGCCTTGAGCGCGGGCGAGAAAGTCCCTCCCAAGGAGTTTGAAGAGGAAAAATTCTTCCAAGGCTGCCAACCCATCGAAGCCATCGCCGCGAGCGGGCGCGACAGCCTGCGTTTCGGTCCGATGAAGCCCGTGGGCCTCACCGACCCGCGCACCGGCAAACGCCCTTACGCGGTCGTGCAGCTCCGGCCCGAGAACCGGGCGAAAACCGCATACAATCTCGTTGGCTTCCAAACGAAGCTCAAATACGGCGAGCAATCACGAATCTTCAAGATGATCCCGGCCCTCCACCAAGCGGAGTTTTTGCGCCTCGGATCCATTCATCGCAACACGTACGTTTGCGGACCACGCGTGCTCGCCCCGGATCTTTCGCTCAAGAACGCGCCGCGCGTCTACCTCGCGGGACAAGTCACGGGAGTCGAAGGTTATCTCGAATCCGCGGCATGCGGGCTTCTCGCGGCGCTCTTCATCGAGCAACGCGTGCGCGGCGCCGCGCACGAAGCGCCTCCGGCGAACACCGCGCTTGGCTCGCTTTTGCGCCACGTGGTCGCGGGCGATGCCAAACGCTATCAACCCTCAAATATCCACTTTGGGCTTTTGGATCCCACGCTTTTTGAAGGAGTCGTCGGCCTCAAGCGCGATCAGGCCCGGCATGCCATCACGACGCAAGGTCTGGAACAATTCAAGAAATGGATGGGGGGAATCCGCTCATGAGCTCCACGCAAGGCCGCCTCACCCGCGCGGGCGCGATCCTGATCGCGGCGAGTTTTTTCACAGGAATTTGGACCGCGGTCGCGCTCACCGGTCAGGTCGTAGTGCCGAATCCGCGCCTAGCATTGATTGCGCACCTCAATGCGCTGATCGGGGGGCTCTGGATCTTCGCAGTTGCCTACTCGATGAACTTCCTGAATTACCAAGAAAAGCAGCTGAAGCTCTTGTCGCGGCTCGTTTGCATTGCAGCCTATGGAAACTGGCTCATCACGCTGCTCGCCTCGCTCTGGGGCGTCACGGGGCTGCAGTACAACAGCGATCCCAGGAACAATTTCATCGCGGCGCTGCTTCAAATCTTCGTCGTGCTGCCCTCGCTCGTCGCGAGCGTTTACTGGGTATTGGGATTTAGGCGCAGGGCTTTTTGACAGGTGAACGCCCCCGCCTGCACGCCGAGCTGAAGCTGAGGCTTCTGCCCCGGCGCCAATTCCTCGCCGTCATTCAACAAGAAATCAGCGATGACGTCGGCCAAAACCCGATTGGTGACTTTGCGCCCGATCGCCCGAAGATCCGGGGGCCGAGCGTACGCCTCCGCGGCAAGGATCCGGAGCATCTCCCGAACTTCCACTTCATTGTAGATGAGATTGAATTCAGGGTGATTGGCAAGGTAGCGCAGCGCTGAAGCAGTCGCCATCTCGATGAACCGACCCTGGCTCACACCCGTGAAGGGGATGACCTCGGCCCGGCTCACGAAGGGTTCCTCAAAAGCGCCCCTCCCCGTCAGCGAAGTCATGAAGCCGGCCTCGGTGTACCCTTTGGGCTGAGCTTCATTGAGCGCGGGATTCGCAACTGCCTGATAACCGGGGCTCCGCTTCCCTTCCGCCGCGTACAAACCCATCAAATACTCCTCGCCCGCATTGGCGAGCCCCACGATCAAGGCATCCCGAAACGGAATCTTGACCGAGGTCAAAATCGTGGGCTGGGTGGGATCCGTGCAAACTTCCTGCGAAGGGTAACCATCCGAGATGCCGAGCCGGAGCGCGTTCCTCAAAAGCGGACTCGCCGTGTCCAACTCCTCCAGGATCAAAACCACGTGTGAATCCACGTTCAGCTGGCGATGCAGCTCCGAGAAAAACGCCGTGAGGTTCCCGCCGAAAGCGGCCGCATTGACGGTGATGACTTTTCGGCCCAAAGCTTGGGCGATGAGTTTCGCCAACACGCTCTTGCCGATTCCTCTCAGGCCTGTGAAGAGAAGAAAATTCGAATCCGGCGTCGCCTGCAAACCGAGCACGTAGCGATTGACGTATTGAATGACCTTTTCGATCGCGGGATCCCCGGGCGGGAAAAGGGAATCCACCGACTGCTTGAAATCGCGCAGAATCGCCCTGCGCCCTTGCAGGGTCAAAAGACGCGCGTTGATGTTGAAATAGCCAGGCGCCACTTCATAAAGATCCGCTACGGTCAGCCTTCTCCCCTTCATGTGACCCAAGACGTTCCTCAAAAACTCAAGGCTCCGATAAGGCTCTTCGAGCCGGCGCTGGTAGGTCGAGCTCAGGCGCAGGAGCTGAGCCAGAAACTCTTTTTCTGCCGCGGCTTTCATCTGGACGCCATTGCGGCTCATCTCCTGCTTCAAGATTTGATGCAACTCCTCCTCAGTGGGAGGTTCAAGGAGCGCCAGCTTGGCACCCGTTTTAGCGAGGGAGTACACGTTCATCAGCGTTTGAACATTGGCGGGATTATCCGCCATGATCAAAGTCAGGTTGGGATTTCTTTCGCTCAGTTGGAGCAATTGCATGAGGACGCCCGTCCCGTTCTTTGAATGGGCTCCCATTTGAGCCTGCCCCAGGGCGCTGCCGATGAATAAAAAAACAGGCCCTTTTTCAGCCTCTTTTTCAAGCATCTGGAGCCGCTCCTCGGCCATTCCGATCAGCGTCGCGCTGGAGATGAACTGGGAGTTCAAGGTCAGGGCCATCACCTCCGGCGGAAGGGCTTCGAGGATCAGTTTGAAAGCGGTTTTTTTCCCGGTGCCTTCCTCCGCTGAAATGAGGAGATTTTTCACCCCGCCCCCGCGAAGCTGCGCTTGATAAGACTCAATGAGCCGGTTCAATCCCCGCGTCCTCACGGGTGCGCCAGGTTCTTTCGCGTAAAACTCCCTCCTTGCATTGCCGAAATACTGAAAAATGCCCTGATCTGCCTCAGTGGGAGCGGCATCGCTTCGAACCAGCGCGGTGCTTGTGGAGATCGAAAGCGGCAATGCCAAAAACGTCCTTCCGATGGGTACGATGGTTTTCGCTGAAATATCGAAGCTGAACGTGACTCCGCAAGTAACGCTCTGTCGAGCGTCGAATAAAAACTGATCTGAAGTGAGCGTGATGTCAAAAACGTGCGGCGCACCCACCCGCCTCGCCCACTGCCAGGCCAAAAATTTGAGCTGAGAGAGTTTAAAATCCCCCGCAACGCCCTTTACCACTGGCGCGAGAGAATCTGGGGGAAGAACGAACTTATTCCCATGAATCAAACCCGCCAATCCCTGCTCGTCGTTCACGACCAACTGTGAATGGCGAAGATCCGTCACCGAAACCGTATCCGAAGGCTGAGGGGCGAGACTCAGCTGGTTTCCTTCGGCGCTATATCCTTCCGCGTGCGATAAAGTCTGGCCCCCATACAAAAATCCGAGCGCCGACGCATTGCCGCCCAGTTGAAAAGCCCTCAACTTTTCCAAATCCATTTCTTGGGGCTGGGTTGATTGTGGAAGGATCAGCACGCTGCGGGTGAGTGACCCCTGCCCCGTATGCTGATCAAAATGAACATAGATCGGGATGATCTGCCCCACATCCGGGCGATAGTAAAAAAAGAGGTAAGCGTTTGTTCCGGGGGTCGGCTTCAGGGGGCCCTCCAAAGCCTGACTCTTCAGGAAAATGAATTTATCGCTTTCAAGCGCTTCAGCGACGTTCAAATAAACGACTTCGCCCTCGGTGCTGACCAGGATATCTCTTAACTTCCCTTCCGATCGAATCCGGCTGACGAACCAGCGCTCATTCGCGGCGCGGAGAGGCTTTTTCCCCAAAACAAGATCTGAAGAGCCTTCATCGATGGGAATACTCACGAAGCGAAGCGAGTGCGCGATCAGGTAATCGGCTTGCCCTTCCCGACGCAGCAGAAGCGACGCGTGATCTCCGTCATCATACTCAGGAAAGCGGTAAATCAGCGAAATCCGCTCAGAGAGGCGATGAACCCGATCCTCCCCCTCGGCGGCATTCGCCCCAAGCAGGGAAAAGAAAAAACCAGTGATTCCTAAGAAAAAAAAACTTCCCCAACGAAAAGACGCCCCACGTCTCATCATTCACTTCCCCCCACCCCAGAGAGGTTTTAAACCAGTTTCAGGGGGACGTCACGATTTTAAATGGTAGCGGACGCTGGTGACCACCTTGCCCGGCTTGAACATCAGCGCGGCGCGGATCAGCAGCGCCGTCTGGTTGTGGAGCAGCTGGTGGCGCCACTTCGCGGTCACGAACTCGGGAATGATCACGGTGACCATGTCGCCATGAGTGGTTTGTTCCACATCATCAATGTAATCCAGCAAAGGCCGGATCACGGAGCGGTACGGCGAACGCAGCACGACGAACGGGATCTCGTGCACCCACTTCTCCCATTCGAGCTTCATCCGCTCGGTGGACTGGGGGTCGATTTCGACGTAGCAGGCGCGCACGTCCTGTGAGATCGAGAGCGCGTATCGGAGCGCATCGAGAACCCCGCGGTGAATTCCGGAAATCGGCACGATGACCGTGTGGTGAACCGGTTGCAGGCGCTCAGCCGGGATCTCGCCGAGCAGCGAGAGCTCCTGGCCCACTGAAACATAGTGGGAATGAATCCTTGAGAAGATGAAGATCAGGATGGAGAGGAAAACCAGCACCATCCACGCGCCCGACATGAACTTCGTGCACGCGATCACTAACAGCACGACGAACGTGGCGAACGCCCCGATCGCGTTGAAGGTCAGCGAGCTCTTCCAGCCCCGCTGCTTTTCCTTGAGGTGATGGCGGACCATCCCCGCCTGCGAGAGCGTGAACGAGAGGAACACCCCGATCGCGTAAAGCGGGATCAGAAAGTGGGTGCGCCCCTTGAAAATGAAGATCAATACGATCGCGGATAAGCTCAATCCCAGGATGCCGTTCGAGAAAACGAGCCGATCGCCCAGGCTCGCGAGCTGGCGCGGGAGGTAACGATCGCGTGCGAGCAGCGAGGAGAGCCTCGGAAAGTCCGCGTAGCTCGTGTTCGCGGCCAAAAACAAAATGAGCGCGGTCGAGCCCTGAACGACGTAATAGAACCAGCTCTCGCCGAAGACGGATCGCGCGAGCAGCGAGACCGCCGTCTGCCCATGTTCGGGATACACGCCATAAACGTGCGCGAGCAGCGTGATGCCGAGAAAGAGGGTCGCTAGAATGAGCGCCATCGCCACCAGCGTCATCTTGGCGTTGCGCTGCGAAGGCTCGCGAAAAACATTGATGCCGTTTGAAATGGCCTCCACCCCGGTCAGCGCCGTGCAGCCTGACGAGAACGCGCGCAGGATGAGGAACAGCGAGAGCGACGGGTAAACCTCGTGGATCACGGGCGCATGCGGCGGGACTTGCCCCGTCAACAGCTTCCACGCCCCGACCCCGATCAATGTGAGGAAAGAACCTACGAAAAGATAAGTCGGGATGGCGAAGACATTCGCCGACTCCCTGAGGCCGCGCAGGTTGAGCAGCATCAGGACCAGGATGACGATCGTGCCCGCCCATTCTTTGTGAGCGAGGAGGAATGGAAAAGCGGCCGCGATGTTCTCGACGCCCGCCGCAACGGAGACCGCGACTGTCAGCACGTAATCGATCAGGAGCGCCGCCCCCGCGACCAGGCCGGCCCAATCCCCGAGGTTGTCTTTCGCAACGGTGTAAGCCCCGCCCCCGTTGCTGTAGGCGTCGATCGTCTGACGATAGGACGTCGTTACGATGATCATGAGACCCACGATTGCGAGCGAAATGGGGATTGACCACGCCATGGCGGCCATGCTGAAAGCCGCGAGCGGGATCAGAATTTCTTCCGTGGCATAGGCGACCGAAGAAAGCGCATCCGAGGCGAGAAGCGCCAATGCCTTCCATTTCGGCAGACGTTCATGACACGCCATTTGATTGGAGAGCGGTTGACCAACGATGAGGCGTTTAAAACGAGCAAAAACCATAGATGAAGATGCCTAATCTCAATCTTCGGAGTAGTAGAGTCAAGAACTTCTCTTCATCTGAGATCATCGAATCAAATCAACTGGTAGCCAAATGCACTGCCCACTCCCTTGACAGGTGCCTAAACTCAGAGTGATTGAGGCCTCTTCTGGGGAAGCTCAAAATTCGGCGGGTTTCGACACTAACGCTTAAAGTCATTGACAAATTCCGGCTAAACCAGCAAGAGAATGCCCTGGCAAGTCCCTTGCTAGATGCGCCTTCGCATTGGTGTGATGATGAGTAAAACTGATTTATCCAAGGAGAGTAAAATGAAATCGACAGTAAAGGGCCAATCCATGAAGTTAGCCCTTTTGGCCCTTTCTTTATCAAGCTCGGTGGGCTGGGCTGCAACGCAAACCGGAGCTTCCACTTCCGTGATCAAAGCGCAAGAAGTGGCTCCCAAAAAAAATTATAATGACATCCTGATCCGCCACGATGCCACGCTGACCGGCCCCAACGTTTCCACGTTCGATAGCCATGTTCGCGGGATCAACGGCGAGTTCCAGGAAACCAGCACGATCAACATCGAAAACTGGTCCTACCTCGGGTACCGATTCTCAAAGGACTTCTCGTTGGCTGCAGTGGCGCAATACACTTATCGCCCAGTGCTCAGCCAAGACATCACGATGCGCGATCCGTTCATCAAGGCGGCTTTCGGCAACATCATCAACTCTGACGGCTTCTCGCTCTCTGGCGACCTGCGCGCTTACCTTCCAACCAGCAGACTTTCCCAAGACAACAAGATGGTGATCGGTCTGAGAAACTCGATGGGCGCGAGCTACGACATCCCCGGCAGCCGAGTGAGCCTCGGAGCGGCGACTCGTATCCGCCTCAACACGTTCAGCACTGAGCTCGCGGACAAGAACCAGCAAGACATCTACTTCTACCTAGGGCCCAGCGTTTCCTATAAAATCAGCAACACGGTTTCAGCCGTCGTTCTGTATGAAATGCAAGCCGGTCACTACCTCGGCACCTCGCTCTCCAGCACGGGCGCCGTTGACGTGACGGATCTTCAACCCGGCATCAGCTGGGATGTGACTCCGAATTTGAACCTCAACCCATTCGTGAACTTCTACACGGGCGGGAAGATCCTTCGCGAGAGCACCTATCTCGGCTTGAACTTGAGCGCGACGCTTCTCTAAGCCAAGCCTCAGGACAAATTCGATTCGTTCAGACAGCCCCTCTGGTAACGCCAGCAGGGGCTGTTTTTTTACACTCAACCATGCTACGCGTAAGCGCTTATGAAAACGATCACTGAATTCCACGCCACCCGCATCAAATCAGCCATCCAAACTCAAAAACAACTTTCAGAGGCCGGGAAGACCGCCGAAGAACTCCCTGCAGCTCTCGGGGAGGCTCTCAAGCTTGAGGGGGATAAGCTTCAACTCCTTCTCAATGCCCTAGCAGCACTTGAAGAGCGGGACGCGGCCGGAAAAAAATCCCAGGACCTTAAACGAGTCGTGGCTTACACCGCGCAAGAAGGCGAGAAAACCCAAGCGGGTCTCATTCAAAAAGGTGAGCATTGGTTCAGCATTGAGTACTACCCTCCTCTTAATCCCCCTCCAGCCAAGCGAGGGAAGCGCCCTTTCGGTGATAAAGGCAAAAATGCGCGTGGTGGAAAAGGCAGACGGGACAACCCCCGATTCAAACGAGGCGAGGCGGGAAAACCCGGGGAGAGCGCCACTGGCGATGCAGCTCGCCGCGACTCTAGGCCTCCGCGCGGCCGAAAACCGTTTACCGGCAAAAAACCCGTGACGGTGATTCAAGTCTCAAGTGATGGACCGCGCATCAAGCCGGTGACTCCGATCCAGCAACCGGCAACGCCCTCGAACCCTCCCGCGGCCCAAGAAAAAACGGAACCCGGCAGCTCCCAGTAAAAGCTTAGTGCTTCTGAAAATCCCGAAGATCCTTGAGAACTTCCTTTTCATGACCTTCGGGGTTCACTGAGGAGTAGATCTTGCGGGTGACTCCCTGCGGATCCACCAGAAATGTGGTGCGGTTCCAATAAAGCGTGCCCTTGTAATCGCTTTGCCCGACTCCCGCCGCCTTGAGGAACTTGCCTTCGGGATCCGAGAGCAGCGGGAATTTGAATTGGTACTTCCCGCAAAAAGCTTGGTGAGACTGGGGATCATCCGCGCTTAGACCCACTACCGCTGCGTTCAACTCCGTGAACTGCCCCAGGGACGCATTGAAGTTTCGGCCTTCAAGGGTGCACCCCGGCGTATCATCCTTTGGGTAAACGTACAGCACGAGCCACCGACCCGCGAAATCAGAAAGGGAGATGAGCTTTTCATCCTGATTCAAAAGCGAAAATCGAGGGAATGGACTTCCATTTTGCAGCATAAGATCCTCCTGAAATGAGTGAAGCGAAAGAGGTAAAGCTCCCCGCTTTTTAACCCCTTTTGGGGATCCAGTCATTCTCTAAAGCGAGCCACCCGATCCCCAGGAGAACCGCGAATAAAAGCAGCGTCAAAATCACATAGATGAAATAGGGGTGCTTCCAAAAAGGGCCATCCCATTCTTTTTCAGGCTTTTGATCCATTCCAGTAAGATGCCTTAGCATCTCGCGAAACTCTAGGGTATCGTGACGACATGGCGGCCCAGACTGCTTCCATCCCAGAACGAATTCCCTCTTATTTGCGTCCGTACGTCATCCAACAGGATGCTTCTTGCTATACCGCGATCGATCACGCCAGTTGGCGATTCATCCTGAAGCTTTCCAAGCGCTTCTTCGCCGGCAATGCTCACGCGAAGTACCTCGATGGATTGAAAGCGACGGGCATCTCAAGCGAGCGGATCCCAAGCATCCATGAGATGAACGACAAACTGTCGCGGTTCGGGTGGAACGCGGTAGCGATCAGCGGGTTCATCCCGCCTGCGGCGTTTATGGAATTTCTCTCGCTCAGCGTCCTGCCGATCGCCTGCGATATGCGGCAGCTCGAGCACCTCTCCTACACGCCGGCTCCCGACATCGTGCACGAAGCCGCGGGCCATGCGCCGATCATCGCGGACCCCGCTTACGCGCGCTATCTCAAGAGTTACGGTGAAATCTCGCGCAAAGCGATCCCTGCGCGCTCAGATCTGGAGATGTACCACGCCATCCGCGAACTCTCGGAGATCAAAGAGGATCCCGCCTCCACGGCGGAGCAGATCCAAGCCGCGCAAAAAAAACTGGATCAGCTGGCTGCGCAAGCCACTGAAGAAAGCGAAGCCGCGCAGCTCTCCCGCATGGGTTGGTGGACTTTCGAGTATGGCTTGGTGGGCCCGCTCGGGCAGCCCAAAATTTACGGAGCGGGTCTTCTCTCCTCGCTCTCCGAAAGTTTCCACTGCTTGGGACCTGGAGTGAAGAAGCTTCCCTTCACGCTGGATTGCGTCGCAACCTCCTATGACATCACCAAACCCCAGCCCCAGCTTTTCGTTTCACCAAATTTCGAAACGCTCATCGAGGCGCTGGATCAACTCGCTGAAACCATGGCTTTTCGCCGGGGAGGCGTGGAAGGCCTGGAAAAAGCGCTCCGCTCAGGGACCGTGACGACCGCGGAGCTCGAGTCGGGGCTTCAAATCAGCGGGGTCTTGAAAGCGTTTCGGAAAAGCCCCCGCGGCGATGAGCTCGCCTATCTGAACTACGAGGGCCCAGCCCAGCTTTCCCGGGACGAGAAAGAAATCCCGGGCCAGGGGCCCGATTATCACACGGGGGGATTCGGCTGCGCGCTCGGCAAAATCCTGCCTTTCGGGAAACCCGCGCATCTCCTTTCGGACGCGGAGTGCGAGCAGCTCCTCCTGAAGCCCGGAAAGCGCGTAGTGCTCGACTTTTCGACCGGCGTGCATGCCGAAGGCAGATTCAGGGAAATGATCCGCGATGAAAAGGGAAGGCCTTGCCTCCTCGTGTTCGATGAGTGCCAAGTGAAGCTGGGAGAAAAAATCCTGTTTGAACCCGCTTGGGGGCCGTACGACATGGCCTGCGGCAGCGAAGTGGTTTCAGTTTTCGCGGGCGCAGCGGACCGCGAGCGTTACTTTCAGGTGACGGGAGGATTTCAACAGCCGCCCCGGGGTCAAAAAACGAATTTGACGCCGGCGAATCAGGCGCTCAATCAACTCTACGCAAAAGTACGTGAAATCCGGGAGAACGCCAAGCCCCTGCAAAACCATCTCCCGGAATTGAAGGCGATCCATGACCGGCTGGAGTCCCATCACCCGCAAGACTGGCTTTTAAGCTATGAACTCCTCGAAATCGTGGTAGGAAAATCCGTGCCCTGGGAGTCGACCCTGCGCAGCCGCTTGGATTCTTCCGCCGCGACCTCGGAAAACCAAAAAGAAGTGATTGGGCGCGCGATGCAAGCCTTGGGATCCGCATGAGGAACGAATGAATTTCTGGATTTTTACCGCTAGCCTGGGAGGCGCTCTGGGGGTGATCCTTGGGGCGTTCGGAGCGCACGCCCTCCGGCAAACCCTCAGCGTCGAGTCGCTCGGAATTTATCAGACCGCCACGACTTACATGATGACCCATTCCCTCGCGCTTTTAGGATTAGGTCTGTGGAGAAAATTTCAGCTCTCTCCTTCGAGCCTTTCTTGGAGCGCAGCTTCGGCGGGCTTCTTCTTGGCGGGAATCCTGATTTTCTCGGGCAGCTTGTACCTTTTGGTATTCACGGGAGTGAATCGATGGGGAATGGTCACTCCTCTCGGCGGTCTTTGCCTGATTTTGGGGTGGATCTTTTTGGGGGTGAGCGCGTATGTCGCTTGAGCCTACTCCCCTTTCCGTGATCGCGCGCGTGTCGACAACCGTCACCCGGGCCGTGGACTTGGTGATGGGGGATCGCGCCGATTATCCGCTTCTGGTCGGCGCCGCTTGCGTCGAAGCCTTGAAGACGCTGGGCATGGATTCTCAGCTCATGTACGGGCCGTGCGCATGGATTGAGATCATGGCGGATCAAACCCCGGTTTGGGCGGGATGCTGGGGGAATCAAGCGGGGTTCTGGGTGAGCAATGCCCAAGGAGAAGTGATCGACCTGAATGTCAGCGTAGCCCACCGAAAACGGGCGGAGCGGCGGCCTGACGGTACGTTTCCCCCGCGCGCGCTCTACTCGCCTCCCATGCTCTGGTCCCGCGAGGTGCCCCGCTTCTACCGTTACATCCCGGAAGGCGCGGCGGAATGCGAATTGCGCGATGAAGAAGACCGAAAGAAACTGGACCGGGTCCTGGAAGCCGTGAAGCGGGAGTGCCTCGCTGCCGCGTCTTCGGACGCGGAACTGATCTTTCCCAATGAACCCATCCTGTGCCCTGGCCGAAAGCTCCTGGATGACGCGCGCTCCACCTTCAAGTTGTTTGACCGAGCGCTGGGCGTTCACGGGATTCCCGCCGCGCCAATCTAGGCGCTCGCTTTGAAGTTCCGTTTATTTCTTACCCACGTTGAAAGTCGCGGTGGTGATCGCGATCGGTTCTTTTTCTTGATCCCGCAGAATCGTCCCTTGGATCACGCAGAGCCGTTTTCCGAGAAAAACCACCTGCGTTCTGGCGATGAGCCGGTCGCCGAGATTCACGGGGCGCAAGTAATTGATCTTGAGCTCGACCGTGGAGCAATACCCGCTCTCCGGATCAAGCGTCGAGAACACCGCGGCTCCGCTCGCGTAATCCATGAATGCCGAAAGCACCCCGCCGTGAACCCGGCCCGCGGGCGAGAGGTGATCCTCGCGAATGGCGAGGCGGCATTCCGCCGAGAACGCCTCACGATCCAGGGACACGAGCTCATAGCCCAACCAGATCCCGAAGCGATCGGGGTGACGGTAATTCTGCAGCCCATGATCCACGGGGCTCATCCTAGCCTCGGCTGCTGCTCAGGTTGCACGGACCACTTGGAGTACCTCAGCAGAAGCAGCAGCCCCGGGAACGCGGCCACTGCGGCCACGATGAAATAACCCTCCCATCCCAAACCCTCGGCCAGATACCCTGAAGCCGCTCCGCTCAGGGATCGAGTGAGCGCCATGAGGCTGGTGAGCAGCGCGTACTGGGTCGCGGTATAGCGCTTATCGCAAAGAACCATGAGAAATCCGGAATAAGCGGCGGTCGCCATCCCCGCGCAGAGGTTCTCAATGATGTTCGAAACCACCATCATCGGGTAATGATTGCCGAGGTGGGCGAGGATCGCGAAGGACAACCCTGCGGCGGTTTGCGTGAACCCAAAGATCCAAAGCGATTTGCGGATTCCCCATTTCACCATCGCGGTGCCGCCCACGATCGTGCCCACGATCGAGGAAGCCATCCCGAAGACCTTGCTCACCGTGCCGATCTCGGTCTTCGTGAACCCCATCTCGATCAGGAACGCGGTGTTCAGCGCGAGCGTGATGAATACACCTAGCTTGTATAAAACCACGAAGAGGAGGATTTCAAGCGCCGCCCTCCGCCTGAAAAATTCGACGAACGGCCGTATGACCGCGTCCTTCATGCTCTGAGGCGCGAGTTTTTTCAGGGACTCAGGCTCCCGCGTCATGAGAACAGCCGTCATCCCGATCACCATGCTCGCCCCCATGATGAGGTACACGTCCCTCCAAGGCAGGTGATCCGCGAGAATCAGCGCGATCGCCCCCGAGAAAATCGCGGCGATCCGATAACCCGTGGTGTAATAGGCGGCTCCCGGACCGACTTCGTCCGTCTCCAAGAGGTCCGTTCGATAGGCGTCGAGGACGATGTCTTGGCTCGCGCTGAAAAAAGCGACGCAAACCGCGAACAACGCGGTCCAGCTCGGAGCAGTCGACGGGCTCGTGAAAGCGAGCGCCGCGATCGAAACGACCAGTCCCAATTGAAAAATCATCGCCCAGCCGCGACGGCGGCCGAGAAAGGGGGGGACGAAGCGGTCCATGACCGGCGCCCAGAGGAATTTCCAGGCGTACGGGATGCCCACCAGCGAAAAAAGGCCGATCTTGGCGAGATCCACGCTCTCGGATTTCATCCAAGCTTGAAGGGTGCTCGCCGTCAGGGCGAAAGGCACGCCTGAGGCGAAGCCCAAGAACAGGATCGAAAGCATTTTTCCGCTGAAGAAATGGGATCGGTTCATCGGATCATCATCCCACTCTTCAGCGGAAAAAAGCAAAGGTCAGATCGCTGTCGGCCTTCTCGCCAGCATCGCGATGCAAGGCCGCGAAACCCGGCGGTCAGCTATGGGCTTTCGCTTTTTTCGCGGGAGCCGGCTTTTTGGGGGCCGCTTCCGCTTTTTTCACGGCTTCGACGTTGATCTTGATCTTGACGTCATCTCCGAGCACATAGCCGCCCTGGTCGAGCTTTTTGTTCCAAACGATATCATAGGCCTTGCGATCGATCGAAGTGGTCGCGACAAATCCGAGGCGGGGGTTGCCCTGCGGGTCTTTCGTCTCGCCCAGGTACTCCACGTCAAAAGTGGCCTTGTTCGTTTTACCGTGAAGCGTGAGCTCCCCTTCCACTTTGTACTTATTCTCCCCGGCCGGAGTCACCGTCTTGCTGACGAAGCTCAATTCAGGAAATTTCTTCGCGTCGAAAAAATCGGGGGAGCGCAGGTGATCATCCCGTTTCGTGTTGAACGTGTTGATGCTCGCGGTTTTCACCTTGGCGTTCAACTTGGAATCCGCCGGCTTCTTGGGGTCAAAACTGAGGTCCCCGCTGAAATCAGTGAAAGCGCCCTGCACTTGGCTGATCAAATGCTTCACTTCAAAACCCACGGATGAATGGGAAGCATCCACTTCGTACTCCGTCGCTGCGGAGGAATAGGAACTCAAAGCGGCGAGGGCAAGAGCGCAAAACAGAGGATAAGCATAGTTTCTCATGAAGGGCATTTCTCCTGTGAAAGTTGATGTTTAAGGTTCATTCTTAGCGGACTCCCCGGTAAAGTGCAACTTGATGCCCTCCCCTTCAGCGGTTGATTACGACTATCTCATCATTGGATCAGGGTTCGGCGGCAGCGTCTCGGCCTTGAGGCTCGCTGAAAAAGGTTACCGCGTCGCGATCCTCGAGAAGGGCAGGCGCTTCCGGGATCAGGACTTCCCCCGCTCGAATTGGAACCTCAGAAAATACCTGTGGCTCCCGGCGCTGAAGTGCTTCGGAATTCAGAAGCTCACTTTTTTCAAAAAGCTGGTCATCCTGAGCGGCACGGGGGTGGGAGGTGGAAGCCTGGTCTACGCCAATACGCTCATGCAGCCCGGCGAAGAATTTTTTAAATCCCCTCAATGGAAAGATTTCCGGGACTGGAGGGACGAGCTGACGCCCCACTATGAAACGGCGAAAAAAATGCTGGGAGCGGCGACCAATCCGCGCTTCACGTTCATTGACGGGGAACTCCGGAAAATCGCGGAAAAATCCGGCAAGGAATCGACGTTTCGCCCCACCGAAGTCGGCGTCTATTTCGGGAAGCCCGGGGAAAAACATGCGGACCCCTATTTTGGCGGCGAAGGCCCCGAGCGCAAGGGATGCATTTTCTGCGGAGCCTGCATGATCGGCTGCTCCCACGGCGCGAAAAATACTCTGGCCAAAAACTACCTCTGGCTCGCGGAGAAAAAAGGGGCGCGGATTTTCCCTGACACAGAAGTCATCTCAATCCATCCGCTCTCGGAGAACGGGGCCCAGGGCTATGAAGTGCGCACGCGCAAGCCGGGGCGCTGGCTTCTCCGGAGCGAACGGCGCTTTTCGTCCAAGGGGATCATCCTCGCGGGAGGCGTGCTGGGAACGCTCGACCTGCTTCTCAGGTGCCGCGACGAGCTCGGCACCCTGCCTCGCCTCTCGCGCCGGTTGGGCGAGCAGGTGCGCACCAACAGCGAATCCCTGCTCGCGGTCACCGAACTGAACCCGCCCCGCTCGCGGGATTACTCTGAAGGAATCGCGATCTCCTCGATCTTCGACGCGGACGATTTCACCCGCATCGAGCCGGTTCGCTATCCGCGGGGGTCAAACTTCATGAGACTTCTCGCCGCGCCGCTGCTCCCCGCGTCTTCAGCGCTGCGTTCTTCTTTCATCGGGAGATTAACGGCCCTGTTGAAAGCTTGGCTCGCCGATCCCCGAAAATGGATCCGTCTCGCCTTCACTTGGGAATGGGCCAACAAGACCTCCATCCTCCTCATCATGCAGAACATCGATAATCAAATGCGCTTCACGCTGGGCGGGAGGCGCTGGTTCAAACGCCCCATTCAAGCCCACAACGAAGCTCAAGAGCCTTCTGGCGTGCCTCATTTGATTGAAGCCGGCGAGCGGGCCGCGCGAAGCCTCGCGAAATCCGTGGGCGGAATCCCTCAGAGCACCTGGAACGAAGCGCTCTTCAATATCCCGATCACCGCTCACATTCTGGGGGGGTGCCCCATGGGGGATACCCCCGAAGACGGGGTGATCGATCCCGAGCACCGGGTCTATGGGTATGATCGGCTCTATGTGTGCGACGGATCGGCGATTCCCGCAAACCTCGGCGTGAATCCCAGCCTGACGATCACGGCGATGACCGAGCGCGCGATGAGCTTCATTCCGCGGGCCGCTTCTTCGCCCGCTTTTTTGAGAAAAAATCGCTGAGCAATCTCCCGCTCTCCGCTTGCGAAGCCGGAAGCGCCCGCACTTCAAAGCGGTGATTCAACTTCCCATCTTCATGAAGCAGGTACCCCAAGCTCAACGCGCCTCCCTTGGGGTCCGACGCCGCGTAGAAGACTTTCCCCAGTCGCGCCTGCTGGCACGCAGCCAGGCACATCGGGCAAGGCTCCAGAGTGACCACCAAGACGCAATCCTCCAGCCGCCAGCTCTTAAGCGTTCGCGCCGCTTCGCGTATGGCGAGGATCTCCGCGTGTCCCGTGGGATCCCGCTCGCTCTCGCGCAAGTTATGCGCCTCAGCGATCATTTTTTCGCCCGTGGGGGAGAGAATCACCGCGCCGACGGGCACTTCGTCCCGCGCCGCCGCCTGCTTCGCTAATTCCAATGCGCGCGCCATCGCGTTTTCAAGGCGGGTCGGATCAAGAGCCATGCGCGGTGGGGGCTTGCTGCTTATCATGGGGCAGCTCATGCGTTTTTCGGGTCGCTTCCTCAATTTCCTCGAGCTTCTTCAAGAAATCCTCTTGATTCATGAGGTACCGGGATTTCCGGTAATGATTGGCGATCAGGCGCAGTTTGCGCGTGATGAGCTTCAATGTTTTTTTCTGGGGACGGGTCAGGAGTTGAAACTTCACCCCCATCCCGCGGGGATGGGTGACGGTGCTCTGAGTTCTCCAAACCACGACCCCCAGGCACTCCAAAGGCACGCCGAAAACTTGGAAACTCAGCTCCAACCGCTCATCCAATCCAATGGGTTCGCGCACCTTGATGAAGCAACCACCCATCGAAAGATCCAGGATCTCCGCCACGATTTCACGCCCTTGAGGACTTTCAGGGCCCTCGGTCTTGCCCTGTGAATGGCCGGGAAGCGCGGGCAGGGGCTTCAGCGTCAATTTGACGGGCACTGAAAGGCGATACCGGGGATTGCTTTCCCACCATCGGATTTTCGGGAAGAAATAGGGCACCCTGACCTCGCGGGCGATCCGGTAAACCAAGGCAAGCAGGATGATGACTGAAACGAGGAATGCCAGCCCGTTGTTGTGGCTTTCGCCGTAATCATTGGCGATCAACGCGTTCTCGTAAATGACGGCGATGTTCGTGAACAACAGCAAATGCCAGGACCAGCGGCGCATTTCCCAGAGCCCATAGCCCGTGATCATCGCGAAGAACGCCACTACGTAGTAGAACGGCGAAAGCAGGATGCGGATCCACGAAGTGAGAGGAATATTAAATAAAATCCCAATAAAGGTCAGATGGAGGACTGGGAAACAGAGATAAATGAGAGCGACTGCCTTGAGAAATCTGGAAGTGTACCGTTTCACTTGAAGATGATCCTCTCAAACACTGTCCAAACCGCCCAGCCAAAGCCCCGGAGGGAACTCAAGCGTCCCCCATTGCGCTTCCCATTCCTTCGGCTTGAGGATTCTCGCCAAACAAAGGGGCTCCCGGGGGATACCTTCATCAACGGATGCTGTACCGAAAAACTTGAACTTTACCCAGAATTTTTCAAAGAGAACGGGATTCGTCAGGAGCAGCGCGCCAGGGTTCAGCGCCGTGATCTTTTGAAGCAATCCGAGGATCGCCTGAGGATCTCCTCCCCATTCATGCACAAAGCCCTGCAAGTCAATTCCTTTGCCATAAGCGGCGTAGGCGACCGCCGTTTTAGGCGCCTTTGAACTCGCCGCCCAATGCCACTGAATGCCTTGATGCGCCGCAACCCATTTGAGATCGGCTTCTTGAAGTCGAAGCCCTTCCTGGCGCGCTTGCAAGAGGAGCTCCCCGAGCGAAGCGCTCCACCCTTCATGAAAAACCCACTCTTGCGAGGATCTCAAATCCGCCGCGAAAGGAGCCGCTTTTTCTTCAAGGCTTGCCAGTGGAATCTGCACCTGGCTCCCCTTATGCTCAAAACCCAGCCGCGCGTAAAAAGCGGGATCTGAACCCCAGAGAAAAACCGCCCAAGCCCCCTGTTGAGCCGCCCAATCCCTCAATCGCTCCACCAGCTGCGACGCTAATCCCTGACCTCGATAAAGGGGATCTGTCACGACGGCTCCAATCAAGGCGACCGGAACCTCCTTTTCCTCCTCGACTCCGCCTTTCCACCGCAATAAAGCGGTGCAACAACCCGCTGCGGCAATGAGTTTTTGATCTTGCCATGCGCCGAGGCGCAAAATCTTTCGTGTGGGAAGCTCCTGAGTGAGTCCCTCATCCCAAAGCGGGAAATCCTCTAAAAAGTGGCGCCCGGGAACCACGGGAAAACACCGATCCAGAAGCCGTGCCCACTGCTCATGAGCATGGACCCCTTCAATCGCCGCAAAACTGAGGGAAGCGGTGGAAGACATGGCTTCGTCAGCTTAGTAGAAAACCCTTCAATCAGAAAGGTGGTTCTTTTTGATACCATGGTGAAATTTCGCACTCCCGGTCAGTAAGAAATTCCTGAAGCGGAAAAGTCAAATTTGGTGTCGAGCCGCTCCTAGAGCGCCAAATTAAAACAGAAAAAGCTTGGCACGCTCTTCGCATAATACCCTCCCGTAGACGCGCTGAGGCGCAAGGAAGAAAAAGAGGGAAAACAAAATGAAACCGGAAACTCTTTCAAAATTCAAGACTCTGTTCGAACAACAAAAGCAAACCCTGCTTTTTTCCCAAAGTCGCGCGAGCGAAGAATTTCACGTCTCCAAGGATGAGCAGCTGGATGAAGTCGATTTCACGATGTGCGAGCTCGAGACCTCGATGAGAATCCGTCTCCGCAACCGCGAGGCGCTGTACTTGCGGAAGATCAATGAAGCGCTGAGCCGCATCCAAAGCGGGTGCTTCGGCGAGTGCGAGGATTGCGGCGACGCGATCGAGCTGAAGCGCCTCGAAGCGCGTCCCACCGCGACGCTTTGCGTAAGCTGCAAGGAAGAGCAAGAACGTTTGGAGAGCGGGCACATCGATGGGCACCGCCACAAGAGCTTGGGTTTTCGGCTGAAATTCGCCTAAGGGGGGGAACAACAAGGCGGCGCAAGGAAGCCCCGCTGGAAAGCCGATTCATAGGGAATTCGAAGTATGGAGACGGAGAATTCCCTCACTTAATTTAATGGGGTGGGCAGCAACTAAAGCTGCCCGATGCATGTGGGGGAAGCGCCTCGTTCTTCGGAACGGGGCGCTTTTTTTTCGGGATTGCGGTGAAAGGTGTCGCGGAGCGTGCTTCCATTAATACCGACGCCATGGCGTCGGCGCCGTTCGGCTGGCATCACGGCCACGCCGCGAACGCATCCTGCTTGCGAGAACTCGCTCACCGCCAAGCCAGGCCTTCGCGGCTTGCCGCTAGGCCTGGCATTATAATGCTGGCGAGCTGGAAGCGAGCCGTACTTTACAGGCTAGATCGCGAGCAGGATGCGAGCGATCTGACTTTCACCGCAATCCCTCTGAAGTTGGTGATATGCATTCCCCATGAACACCACGTCCCTCTCTCTTGCCGGAAAAATCGCGGTCGTCACAGGCGCGGGCCGCGGGATCGGCGCACAAGCAGCGCTGCTCCTGGCTGAACGGGGGGCGAGCGTGCTCGTCAATGACCTGGACCCCAAATCAGCGGAAGACGCCGCCTCTGAAATCACGAAAGCGGGCGGCAAGGCCGCGGCATTCGCGGGGGATGTCTCCCAGCCCGCCATCGCGCAAGAGCTCGTGAACGCCGCGAAAACAAAGTTCGGGCGCGTGGATCTGCTCGTCAATAATGCCGGCATCACGCGCGACGCGCTGCTCGCGAAACTCTCCGAAGAGCTCTGGGATGAAGTCATTCGGGTGAATCTCAAAGGGCCGTTTCTCGTCGGTCAGGCTTGCGCGAAGGCCATGATGGAGCAAGGCCAGGGCGGGCGAATCGTGAATCTGGCGTCGGTCGCCTGGATGGGCAACATCGGGCAAACCAATTACTCCGCCTCCAAAGCGGGCGTCGTGGGAATGACTTCGACCTGGGCGCTCGAGCTCGCGCGCTTCGGAATCACAGTGAACGCGATCGCTCCGGGCCTAGTGGACTCCGTGCTCACGCGGCAAATCCCGGAGCCGGTGAAAGAGAAGTTTCTCGCTAAGATTCCGCTCAAAAGAATCGGCCAGCCGGCAGATATTGCCGAACTCATCGCCTTTCTCTGTAGCCCCGCCGCCTCTTACATCACCGGACAGTGCATCCAGGTCGACGGCGGCCTATCGACAGGGATTGGTTAAGAGCGCATTATTTTTATACAAATCAATATTAATAAACACTAAAATTATTTAGTGTGCGGTAAGACTATTTATTTTTTCGTCATCATCGCGGTTTTTTCCTTATTTCAACAGTTTAATTTTTCTTCTCATGCTCATGCAAGCACCCTCCGCCCGCCCACTTGCGCCCTGACTGAGGAGGACTTTGAAAAAGTAGATGACGTGAGTTTGTGCCAATCACAGCCTCATCTTTTATCATGCAATCTCTTGGAGATAGGCGGGCATGCCGCCCTTCTCGGAGCGAGCGCGCTGCCAGCGCTCGCAAGAAATAAACTGACTGCCCTCAATCAAAGCCTCATGCGCGATGTCACCCGCCAATTCATCAGCCACCTGGGAGGCGCTGAAGAAGCGCTGACTCCAGGCTCCAAGCCATACAGCGTCGTTCACAGGCTTGGCGATAAGATGCTGAGACAAGTGCATCGGGATCCACTCGTGGAAAAAATACTCAGGAATGCGATCACTGAGACGATTCAAGAGGCGAACCACTTGCGCCTCGCTTTCGCGAAAGAAATCATCACTCAGGAAGCCGAAGTAGCGCGCGCGATCGGTTCGCCTCATTATCAAGGCGAACTGGGTATTTTGGAAAAGCTCAAAATCAGGAAAGAGCAATTCCCCGGATTCTCCAGAAATGCCCTTCAAATATCCAGGGACTTGGATGCCGGAAAGATGTTCACGCTCAATCAACTCGCGAGCGACCCCCTCCCCGAACACAGCCTCTATCGAGGCGTCGGATTGCGCGATCAATTCCTGAAAAAAGTGGAACTTGCCCGGCTCAAAACGATTCAAGCCCTGCAGGCTTCCCTCTCGAGGCCCGAATCGCTGAGAATGCCCTCCCTGCTGCTCAGGAAATCGGAAAGTGAAGCCACTCGTTTCGCGCAGAGATTTCTCGCCAAGGAATTCAATGAATTTATTTTCGATACTTTAAGGTCTTCCGTTTTTCGATTGGGCCTGCAAACCAGTTTGAGTTCGCTGGGGCGCCTGCTGTCGCGAGGGCTCGGAGTCGCCGCCTTCGTGATCACGAACCCCATCTCAGCGGGTTGCGCTGAACCCGTGAGCCAATACATCTCACTCGACTCGGAGTGCCGCCCCGTCATCGCGCGGGATCAGAAGTCGAATGAGTTCATCGCGTTGCCATGGGCTAAGAAACAAGAGCTGTTTCGCGCCACTCCCCTACTCTGCGAGTATTACACGAAGTTCACGACGCAGCTTTCAAAGCCTTTGAAGCTCTCAACCCCTCAATGCACCACCGATGGAGGAGTGCTGCTGCAAGCTGCCGATGTTCAGGGCAACGCATTTGAAATCCAGCTTTACGCGAAAAGCGACCTCACTTTCTCGCGCGCCATCATGAAAGCGCCCCACTTAGGCTATAACTTCATCGAGTCGGAGCTCAGCCCAGAAGGGCTCCCCAAAAAGTTTTGGATCAAAAACAATGATTACCGCTATGACCCAAAAAAACCGGTGGTCACCACATTGGATCAATTCAGCGCGGATCAATCTCACCTTCATCCACCCGCTACAGAGCTCAGCATTCGGCTTCTGCAATTAAAGCCGATGATCAACTCGCTGATCCCTGCGCTCATCCAGTGCGCTGAAC
>CAZLYB010000019.1:0-55938 GCA_964563795.1 uncultured Bacteriovoracaceae bacterium
TCGCTCGTGGGAAGCTTGGCCGGGATTCTCGCCTGTTTCGGAGTTTCACTGTTTTTCCTGAAAAGTCAGGCTTTGCCTTTTGATCAAGTCCTGATCCTCAGTGTGGCTGGGGGAGTGGCCGGAGGACTGGCGGAATGGGTTCCCTTTGAGTTGGATGATAATTTTACGATCCCTGTGATTTCTGGATTTATCCTTTGGCTGGCTTTTATCCTCTTAGGAGTCTAATTCGGGAATCTTGACACAGGGGGTCTGAGCTCTACGGTGATTTTTTGGACGGCTGTCGCTTTTTTAACCAGTGATTCAATTGAGGAATAGATTAGTAATTCAATAATTTTAATGAGTTAAGTGTAGTTAAGGAGAATGTTAAGATCTTAATGATCCATGGTATATGGATTGCTTTCATATTAGAATATCTACTAGTCTAGAGTGATCTAGGCGGAGATGGGAGTCATTGAAAATGAGAGGTCTCAAAATCTCAAAATTCAAAATCAGCCTTCAAGCATCTCTGCTTATGGGGATCGCCGCCTTGAGCTTCATTTCGTTGGCGCATGCTGGCCTTGAAGACACGACTGCTCCTAAAAATACGTCAGTGGTCAGCTGGATGGATTACAGAGCTCTCGGTGAAATGAAGCAAAATTACGAGCTGATGATTTCCCACTATGAAAATCGCAAGGCTTACGGTCTTTGGGATTTTCAGACGGAAGCCGAGTACCAGCAACGAGTGCAAGAATACGGCAAAGGGTTCCTTCACCAAATCAAAAACAGTTACACCCAAACCCAATTGAAGCAGCTGAAAAAAGAAGCGGCTCGGAACAAAGATCTCCGCCCACTGCGCAGTCCGGCGATCATCATCGCAACCTTGGTCGCGGCTTACATTGGTTCTCCGATCGATGTTTCTTTGGGAGAGCATCTTAAAGTCGGTGCCTACAAGGCTGGCCAAAGCCATGTGAGCAACGTTCAGTGGGATATGGACGTTTTTCGCGCTTCAGTTCATATGAGCTCCAAGTCCCAAGATCCTCAAGCCGCTCTCGATGACAATGCTCGCAATCGATACAAGGTGAGCTTGGCTCGCGGGTTGCCGGTTTGGGATATGAGCGGCGACGTTTCTTACGGAGCCAATCAAAAAGCGGTGACCGCTGCGGTGAGTAAGCCGATCATCGGTAACCTGACTTGCATCGTAGGAAGCACATACGGCTTGGGAGCTGACGATGCCTCACGAAATTCAACCGAAGAGTCGGTTCGCCTCACTTACGGCCTTCGTTTTTAATCCCTGGATTCTTTTATCTTTCAAACTCCACGATGGTTGCGCCTGATCCTCCTTGAGTCGAGGGAGCGTCGTGAAATGTCTTGATGTAGGGAAGTTTTTTGAGCAGCTTACGGCTGGATTCCCGCACCGCTCCGGTTCCCAGCCCATGAATGACGGTCACTGAAAAAAGGTTTTCATCACGGTAAGCCTGGTCCAGGTACTTATCGAGCAGATCGATCGCGTCTTCGACTCGGAGTCCCCTGAGGTCGATTTCAGGAGCTACCGCGGCCGACGTCTCTATTTTATGGCGAGGCCCGGCCTTCAACGGCGGTGATTCGGGCTGCGCGATCTCAAGTTCTTTGATCGAAAAGACCGCCTGAAGGGAGCCAATCGCTACCTTGGCTTTATCTTGGTCTTTGCCGTCCCAGCCGACTAATGTCCCTGTTTTTTTCCATTTTGGGATTCGCACCGTTTGACCAATTTCAAACGTGGCTGTGGATTCTTTTTTTTCTGAACGCGAAGTTGATGGGTCTTGCGTCTCTTGAATGGCTTCAGGGGCTTCTTGACGGATGAAATCGAGGACTTCCTCCTCGGTTTTTTTGACGCCTTCAACTAGTTCTTCTCGCGCTTGATAAAGGTCTCTTCGGTTTTTTGTTTCGCTGATTCGGCGAACCTGTTCCCTCACCTGGTCCTGAGCGGATTCCAGCGCTTTTTTCATCTTGGATCGCGTACGTTGGAGCAGCTCCCCCATCTGATTCTTGAGTTTTTCATCCCACTCATTGCGAAGCTTCTCGGCTTCAAGGCGATCAGCTTCGGCTTCCGCTCGCGCCTTTTGAGTTTCATAAAGCTGCTGCTGAAGTTTTGAGATTTGGGTTTCGACGAGTGCATGCTGCTCCGGCAGGTAGGATCGGGCTTTTTGGACGAGGGCAGGAGGAAGTCCTAGTCGCTCAGCGGTTTCAAGGGCATGGGATCGGCCTGGCACTCCAAATTGCAGCTGATACGTAGGGGATTTGGATTGCTCGTCAAACTGCATGCTGGCCAAAGCGATCGCGGGGTGAGCATAAGCGAAGAGCTTCAGTCGCGGATCGTGAGTCGTCGCCACTACGATGACCCCGCGCTCAATCAGATGCTCTAAAATGGCTCGGCTGAGCACTGCCCCTTCTTCGGGATCAGTGGCGTGGTTGATTTCATCGAGAAGCACGAGGCTGCGATGGTTTGATTCCTCGAGCACTGCTTTGATTCGGAGCAGATGCCCCGAAAAACTCGAGAGGTGGCCCTCAATGGATTGAGGATCGCCCAGGTCAATCGCGATAGAATCGAAAAAGGGGACTTGCGGCTGAGCATCGCCGGGAAACGTGAACCCCGTCCGCGCGCAGAGCGCCGCGAGCCCCACGGTTTTGAGGAGTACGGTTTTTCCCCCGGTGTTGGGTCCGCTGATGAGAAGCGTTTTTTGCGATTCCTCCAAAAGAATCGTGTTGCGGACGATGGAGGCGGAAGGAAGGGATTGCCAGAGCAAGGGGTGTGCGGTCAGGGAAAGAAAGAGATTTCTCCGCGAAGAGATCAAGATGCCTTTTCCCGCGTAGGACTGGCCAAAACGCGCACGAGCTTGGACGGCGTCCCAATGGGCGAGCAGATCGATGGCGTTCTTGAGCTCGTCAGCGGCCGGCCGGAGAGCTTGGGAAGTTTTTTCAAGAATACGAAAGATCTCTTGCGCGATTTCACCTTTCTTTTTTTGATGAGCACGGTTGAGCTCCAAAACCGGCTGTGGTTCGATGTAAGCCGTTTGCTTGCTGACTGAGGTGTCCCTCAGCACTCCTTCGACTTCACCTTGATGCTGAATCTTGACGGGGATCACGGTGTACCCGTCGCGCTGGTCCGCGTACTCCCCCTGCAATATTCCCTGTTGCTGGTAGCGCTTCACCCATTCCGCAACAGTTTGGGAGACCGAGCTCCGCAGCTTGAGTTCCTCGCGGCGAAGTCGCGCCAACTCACCGGAGGCCTGATCGAGGATTTCCCCCCAAGAGGATTCAGCGCATGAGACAGTGCGCTTGAGCAGCGCGAGCGGCTCTCGGGGATCCATGAGCTTCAAGAGATCTTTTTTCAGCGTTTCCGCCCGCCCCAGCTGATCTCGCGGGAATTCATGCCATCGCTCGATGGCTTCGAGCCACTGCAGGAGCTGAGAAAGTCCCTGGGACTCAACGACCCCTCCACGCTTGAGGGTTTCCAGGCTTTCGTAGGGATTTGAAAGGCGTGCAAGCGCGCTCCAAAGCGACTCTCGGGGGAGGAGCGAGGCGGCATCAGCCGTCTGCTGCTGCCAAGCTTGAGCGCTCAGCTCGTCAGGCGCCCAATTTTCGGAGAGTTCCAAATCCAGGATTGCTTTTTTCCCGGGCTCAGTCCAAGCTTTTTCGGAGGCAAGGCGTACGAACCGCTTCCACTCTAACTTCTCCAGGATTTCTTCATGCCGCGCGATCATTCAGATTTGGACCTCGATCGGATTTTTACCGAAATCAATGTAAAGCATTTCTCAGGTTTACTTCAAATTCCAAAATTAATTTGGAATACTCGCCTGCGATGTTCATCCGGGAGATTCATCGCTCCGCCCCCGCGCATTGAGTTGGCCAGCTACTTGAAGGAGGAGCCCAGCGCCGCCTTGCATGTTTACGATACGATGGCCCATGAAATGGTTCATTACTGGCTTTGGAGCAGGAAGCGTCCTCATGGTCACACTTCGGAATTCATGAAAAAACTTAGGGAGCTGGGCGCGAGCCGCTATAATCCGATCCCTCGCCGGAGGCCGTTCCGTTATGTCTATGAGTGCCCTTCGTGCCGCAAGAGTTACCCTGCGCGGAGGAAGTGGGGGGCGCTGGCGTGCTTGGCGTGTTGCCGGCGTTTTTCGCGCGGGCATTATGATTCGAGATTTCGCTTAATCTTAAAGTCTACTGATTCAGCGACGAGCCATCCGGATGAATCCCAAAGTGATTCAACTTTTCCAGGAAAGCCTCTCGGCTCATCCTGACCGCTTGGCAGGTGGGATCGATCTGTCCGTTGAACGTCTTGAGCAATTCGAGCAGATAGAGTTTTTCAAACTGTTCCCGAGTGGCTCGGAAGCTGAGTTGGTCATGGCCGAATTCGGGCAGGTCCCGGGTCTCAATCCGGTCGCCCTGAGCATGCATCGCGGCCATTCTGAGGACGTTGCGAAGCTCGCGAATATTGGCGGGCCAATCATAGCTTCTCAGCGCTTCCCAAGCTTCAGGGCTCAGAGTCCGGAGGTGCTGTTTTTTCAGCTCCCGTGTAATCTCAGCGAGCAGACCTGCCGTGATGTCCTCGAATTCGTCGGCGCGCTTGGAAAGTGGAGGCATTTCAATGCGAAAGACATTCAGCTTTTCCAGGAGTTCCGCGTTGAAGAGCCCTCCGAGCGCGCGTTTATCGAGCGCATGGCTTGTGGTGACCATGATGCGGACATTCGCGAGCAGGAGCGCTTCCGCGTTTTCAGGGTGAGCGATGGATCGGGTTCGAAGAAAATTCAGAAGAGAAATTTGATTTGAGAGGGTCCATTCACTGATCTCATGGATCAGCACGGTCCCCCCCTGAGCTTTGAAGAGCATGTCGTTGAGCTCTTCGGGGTGATGAACGGTGAAAAAGGGTTTAGCGGCCCGCGAGCTGTTTCGATGAATCCAGCGCGCAATCGCTCCTTTGCCCGTCCCGGAAAGACCCGAAATGAGAACCGGGGCGTGATCGGATTGAGCGGCGAGCAAAGCATGCCTTCTTTGAAGGGAAGGAATAAAATGAACCATTTCGATCATGAGGGCACCGTCTCCACACGGGAATGTTGCTTATAACGCTCTGCGCTGATCTTGTCAAGGTGATCAGGGTCGTGTTAACCGAGCAGCACGGCTTGCGTCAATCTCAGGAAGGAATTTAAAATGATCAGCACCCAACGTGGATTTTTTAGGGTTTTTTCAAGAAATTTAAAGACTTGGCCTGCGATTTTACTTTTTTCATTGAGTTCTTTTTCTCATGCAGCAACGACTCCTTTTCGCGTCGGGGTGGTTCTCGATAAGGGCGGCAAGGATGATAAATCTTTCAACCAAGCGGCTTATCGCGGAGCAACTGAAGCCACGCAAGTTTTGACCAAACAGGGAAAAACGGTGGAACTCAAGACCGTAGAAGCCACCGATGACAACGCTTTTGAAACCCAGCTTCGCTGGTTCGCAGAAAAAAAATATGACCTCATCATCGGGATCGGAGTTTCGCAGGCAGCGGCCGTAAAGTCAGTTTCCGCGAAGAATCCCTCCTTGAAGTTCGCCATTGTGGATGCAGAAATTCAGGCACCCAACGTCCGTTCTTTGCTTTTTGAGGAGCATCAAGGCTCCTATCTCATGGGAGCGATCGCCGCTTTGAGCACTAAAACCGGTTCCATTGGTTTCATTGGCGGAATGGATATTCCCCTGATTCACCGCTTTCAGGACGGTTACGAAGCGGGAGCTAAAAAGATCAAGCCAGACGTCAAAATCGCCGTGAATTACATTGGGACGACCGGCGACGCCTGGAACAACGTTCCCAAGGCGAAGGAGTTCGCCACCTCCCAGTATCAATCCAAAAACGTCGATATTATTTTTGGCGTCGCAGGAGCGTCCAACAACGGAGTGTTTGACGCCGCCGAACAGCTCAAGAAATTCGCCATCGGAGTGGATTCCAATCAGAATTGGGTGAAGCCGGGCAGGATTCTTACGAGCATGCTCAAAAAAGTGGACCTTGCCGTCTCGCAGACGATCCAAGACGCTTTCGTCGGGAAGTTCAGTGCGAAGGTGGTTCGTTATGGACTGAAGGACAATGGAGTTGATTTCGCGATGGATCAATACAACGAAAAATTGCTTTCGCGGGATACGATCCAGAAAGTAAAGCAGCTTAAGGCCGAAATCGTGGCCGGCACCCTCAAAGTCCCGGATTATTATCTGACCAACGCCGCAAAAACCGGCAAGTGATCCTCGCCTAGGTCGCGAGCATGAGCGCTCCCTCCCCATTTGCGGTCGAACTCCGGGAAGTCACGAAGTCTTTCGGGGGCTTTTTGGCGAATCAGCGGGTGAGCGTTCAAGTGAGTCGCGGAACGGTCCACGCCATCGTGGGTGAGAATGGCGCGGGTAAATCCACGGCCATGAAGATCCTCTATGGGATTTATCGCCCCGACTCGGGTTCGGTTTGGGTCAAGGGAGTGGAACGGCGCTGGACGACCGCCGCTGAGGCAATTCGAGCGGGAGTGGGAATGGTTCACCAGCACTTCATGCTGGCTGAGACGTGCACGGCGCTTGAGAACATCGTTTTAGGGTGCGAGCCGTTGCGCGGTCCGACTTGGATTCCACCCGCATTCCGTCGAGTGGATTTCGCGAAAGCTCGCGAGCGCCTCGGGGAACTCGCTCAAAAGTACGGGCTGCACGTCCCCTGGGATGAGAAGGTCGGGCACCTCTCCGTGGGGTTACAGCAGCGCCTTGAAATTCTAAAACTCCTTTATCAGGACACCGACATCCTCATTTTGGATGAGCCGACGGCGGTCCTCACGCCCCAGGAGACCCAGGAGCTCTTCGCCCAGTTTGAAGTGCTGAGATCCCAGGGGAAAACCATCCTCCTCATCACGCACAAATTGAAGGAAGTGATGGCGGTCGCGCAACAAGTGACGGTTTTCAGGCGCGGTGCTGTCGTCGCCAATCGAAATGTTCCTTCAACAAATGCTATTGAATTAGCCGAATTAATGATCGGACGCTCGGTCAAATCCCCGAAGGACCGCCTCTCTGCCCCCGCCCGATCCTCGGGAAGCCCGGTCCTTCAGTTTTCGAACGTGACGCTGGAATCGTCGGGCAAGAAAAAGCTCAATGAAGTGAGTTTTGAGGTTCAGCCCGGCGAGGTGGTGGGGATCGCTGGTGTCGAAGGGAACGGGCAGTCCGAGTTGCTTCAGATTCTCATGGATCCTCGAGGCCATGCGGAGCGGGCCCAAGGCGAAATTAAAATGATGGGCAGGAGGCTAGCGCTGTTTTCGGAGCCTTCTTCGTGCATGAACGCCGCGTTCGTGCGAAAGCAAGCGCTTGGATTCATTCCCGAGGATCGCCATCGGGAAGCTTTGCTGCTCGATCAACCGATCTGGAGCAGCTTTCTTTTGGGCCTGCAATCGAACCGCTTTTTTTGCGAATGGGGGTTCCTCAAAATCAGGAGCATCTTAAAGCGTTTTTCGGAGGCAGTGGAAGCGGACGACATTCGCCTGGATCGATCCCAGATTTCCAGGGTTTTGACGAAAGACCTTTCGGGCGGAAATCAGCAGAAAGTGGTGATTGCCCGTGAGTTTTTCCGCCAACCCATGCTCTTAGTCGCTGCTCAACCCACCCGGGGCGTTGATATCGGCGCGATTGAAATGATTCACGAAAAAATGCTGGAAGCGAAGGCGAAGGGCATGGGAATCCTGCTCATTACTTCGGATCTCGATGAGATTCTGGCGCTCTCGGACCGGATCCTCGTGTTCTATGATGGCCAGATCACCGCGGAACTGGATCGTTCGCGCGCCAGCGAAAAGGAGCTGGGTTTGAAGATGGGGGGGGTTCATGCTTCAGTCGCTCATTGACGCGAAGGGATTGCGCCCTCTGATCGCGGTGTTCGCCGGTTTGGTGGTCGGTTTGGTCGTGGTCTCGGTGGCGGGGGAAAATCCGTTCCACCTTGCTTGGGTTCTCGCACGCGGGGCCTTTGGCTCCCGGTATGACTTGGGGATGACGCTGTTTTATTCCACTCCCTTGATCTTCACCGGTCTGGCGGTGGCGATTCCCTACCGCGCAGGATTATTCAACATCGGAGCCGAGGGGCAGCTGATGATCGGAGCGCTCGGCGCCGCCGCGATCGGGGTTTTATTTCCGACGATCGGGTGGCCGGGCGGCGTCATCCTAGGCGCGCTCGGAGCTTTCTTGGCGGGGGGGATTTGGGGCGGGATCGCGGGGGCACTCAAAGCTTTCCGCGGCAGCCATGAAGTCATCAATACGATCATGCTGAACTTCATTTCCTTCAACTTCTGCAGTTATTTTACATTGTATATATTGAAAAGCACGGACTCCCAGAACACCGAGACGGGCGCGGTCGGGGCGGGCTACCTCATCCATCGATTCGGCTTTTTTGATGACGCGCCGGTGGGCTGGGCCTCGGTGGGGGCTGTCCTGCTCTGTTTCGCGGTTTGGCTGATCTTCAAGCGCACTCGCCTGGGGTTTGAGATCCAGGCGGTGGGGCAGAGCGAGCAGGCCGCCAAGATCGCGGGGATCCGCGTCCAGAGAGTCAAGTGCATCGTCTTCCTGCTCGCGGGTGGGATCGCTGGCTGCGTGGGCATCAGCGAAGTTCTGGGCAATGCGGGTCGATTCCGTCTCGGGTTCTCGCCCGGGTTCGGGTACACCGGGATCGCGGTCGCTTTTCTGGGGAGGAATCATCCGCTCGGAATTTTAGCGGCGAGCTTGCTCTTTGGAGCCCTTCATAAAGGCACCCTCAATCTGGATTTGGAGACCGAAAAAGTGACGCGCGATCTTTCGCTGATTCTGCAGGCCGTGATCATTTTGATCGCGTGCGCCGATGGGCTTTGGGATCGATTCAAGAGGGCAAGGACTTCATGAGCGACTTCTTGAATCATGGGTGGGAACTCGTTTCTTCGACCGTTCGAATGTCCACTCCGCTGGTTTTGGCCGCTTTGGGAGGGCTGCTTTGCGAGCGCTCGGGGGTCATTAACATCGCGCTGGAAGGGATGATGTTGCTCAGCGCTTTTAGCGCGGCCGCGGTGGCCCTGGCGACGAATTCGCCTTGGCTGGGGATGGCGGGAGCCATCGCGACCGGAGTGTCCGTGGCGCTGCTCTATGCGCTATTCACGCTGGTTTTCCGCGCGAACCAGATTGTTTCAGGTATGGCGATCAACTTGCTCGCTTTGGGTACGACACCGTTTTTGTGCAAAGCGCTTTATGGGTCGACCATCGGGACCCAGAGCCTTCCTCTGGAAGGCGTGTTCACGAGCGCCCCAATTCTGATCGCGACGGGGTCCGTCGTTTTCATTCATTTCTGGCTGAAACGATCTCCCGGCGGTCTTTGGGTGCGCGTCGCGGGTGAAAAGCCGGAAGCCCTGGAGGCTTCCGGAATTTCCGTCCGGAAAGTCAGGATACGAGCCGTTCTCATGAGTGGTTTTTTCTCCGGGCTGAGCGGCGCGAGCCTTTCTCTTTTTCTCTCTTCCTCGTTTACGCGCGAAATGTCGGCAGGGAGGGGATTCATAGCGATCGCCGCCGTGATTTTCGGGAGATGGGCGCCCATTCCGACGGCTGCGGCATGCCTGTTCTTCGGGCTGACTGAAGCCATCCAGATTCGGCTTCAAGGGGTCGTACTTTGGGGGGCGCAACCCGTTCCCGTGCAGTGGGTGCAGATTCTCCCTTACGTGACGACCATGGTGGTCTTGGCGAGCCTGAATCACCGCTCCCTTTCAGCGCGCGCGCCGCGGGCCCTGGGCATGCCCCTGGAAAGAGTCTAGTGAAAGCCGCCTTCGCTTTTTGTTTTTTTTGGGCTTTAAATTTTGCCGGGGCCTCCTCGAAAGCCCCGCCGCTCCCAATGCCCATGGAGCTGACGATCGAACAGTCCTCCGAGCTGCTTCAGGAAATTTTTCAGGTCACCCTCTCCCGGCCTTTGGATCTGAAGGGCAAGGATCGGGAAAAATTTCTTGAACTCTTGGGAGCGCTGGGACAGGGAGCAAGTTTGGAAGGATCTTATAATAACTTGGTTTCTTCGTCGGAGTATCGGAAGAGAATGCAAAATGCGCGGGAATTTAGCGCAAAAGCCTGCAAAAATTACGCTGAGCTTTGGGGGAAGCTGGCTCTGCCTGCCGTACCGGATTTGGCGAAGCAGTGCGAATCCCGCCGGAGAACGCTTTGGGATTTGAAGCAAGAGTTGTCAAGCCGAGCCATCGATCAAGTCGATCAGAAAAAAGCGGACCCTTTGGAAAGGGCGCGATGGTATGGTGGCTGGGCGGCGGAACTCGCCCAAAGCGGCGTTGACTTTGGGTTGAAAAGCCGGGGCTTGGAAGACGCGGAATTCCATCGTCAGTGGGCGCTCAGCGTTTCCGAGGATCTTTTGAAGTGGGAAATCTTGAATCGTATTCACAGGAGTTTAAATCGCTATGAACCTCTCCCTTGAACCCTTGATCATCACGTGCGCGATCACCGGAGCTGAGACGACGCGGGAAAAGCAGCCCGCCCTCCCCATTACTCCCCAGGAGCAGGCTCAGGCGGCTGAAGAGGCCGTCCGCGAGGGCGCTTCGATCATTCACCTGCATGTGCGCGAGGACGATGGCAGCCCCAGCCAGCGCGTGGAGCGATTTCAAGAGTCGATTGCGGCGATCCAAAGAAAAGTGCCTGAAGTGATCATTCAAATCTCCACGGGAGGCGCGATCGGGGAAAGCATCGAGAATCGCGCGCGCCCCCTGGAGTTGAAGCCAGCCATGGCTTCTTTGAACATCGGGACCATGAATTTTGGGGATGATGTTTTTTGGAATCATCCGAAGGACGTTCTGGGGCTCGCCCAACGCATGCAGGAAAAAGGGGTGGTTCCCGAGCTGGAGATCTACGAGATGGGGATGCTCGAAAGCGCTTTTCGCATCATCAAGCAGGGCTTGGTTCGCCCCCCTCTTCACGTTCAATTCGTGCTGGGAGTGCCCGGTGGGATGTCCGGGCATCCGCGCAATCTCTTGGCGCTCTTGGAGACCCTTTCAGAGTTGCGTGGAGAAATGCCCACTCATTGGGCAGCGGCCGGCATTGGGCGCTTTCAGCTGCCCGTTGCCGTGCAAGCCATGACCTTGGGCGGCCATGTTCGCATCGGGTTTGAGGATAATATTTTTTATCACAAAGGGGAGCTCGCCCGCTCGAACGCCCAGCTCGTGGGGCGCATCAAGCGGATCGCCAGTGAGCTGGGGAGGCCGGTGGCGAGCCCCGCGCAAGCGCGTAAAATCCTGGGGCTAGGCTGAGTTTTAAAGGGAAATCAGGGGTTTATCGCTCCGAGATTCTTGTTTGATTCCGAATTGGATTTTCTATATAAGATGCGGATGTCTATTATTTGTGTAAAAAATAAGAATGCAACCAGCGCCTTGTTTTTAGCGGTGGCGCTTCTGATCAATGGCTGCGGAAAAGACGGAGGAGGCGACCACCCCAAAAAAGAGGAAGCTCCTGCCTCAGTAGCGGCAAAATCTGACCAGTCGAATCCTTCCGCAGAAACTGCTTCTACGGCGGAGGAAGCGACTCCGAAAAAAGAAGATCCTCAAGGTGTGTGCAAAAACCTGATCGCATTGGATCAAGTGCCGACCGAGTGGCAGGAAGTCGCGGGAAAAGATTTGTTGACCCAGGAGCGGGGGTGGTACCGCTTGAAGAAAGCCAGATTTTATCAGCTCAATCGGTTTGAAGATGGCAGCGTTACATCAGCGAGGACGATCACGACCCTAGAGTCGCTTTCACGGAATCGCGCGAGGATTGATCAAAAGTTGACCTGTCATTCGGGAATCGGTTCGCGCCCATTCATAATGGCAGATGATGTTCCCGAGATTATCTCAAGTATGGAAGATGCCACTCTGTCCATCTTGAGCATGAGTTTTCAGTTGAAAAAGCTTCACACTGGTAGAATCGATTTTCAGCCAAGAGGCGTTTTTTCTTTGACTGCTGCTTCTCAGCACGAAAGGCAGAGGTTTTTGCTTGCTAGAGATATTGATCCTTTGCTGGCAGTCGCTCATGAGCAAGACGGAATCAATCTCATAAAAAAGTTTTATCGTATTTCTCCTACTCGCTTTGAAGTGAGGACTTTTTTAATGAGCAAGGAAACGATTCAGAGCACGGCTTTCACCTATGAGTGGGAAAAAGCGCCGGAAGCCGCGGCGGCCCAGTAAAAACTTCGCCCTTCAACGCGCGAAAAAATCGCGGGCGAACTCGATTCCCGCGTCCTGAAGAGTTTCGACGCAGGGGGGGGTGATCCCGGTGAATCGAAATCCGTTTTCGTCGCCCAAGAAGATCTCCTGCATCGTGAGCGTATCCCCCTCCATCCCCGTGACTTCGCAGATGGCGGAGACGCGCCGTTTTCCGTCACGAGCCCGCTTGAGCTGGATCACGATGTCGATGGCGCTCGCGATCTGCTTGCGGAGCGCATGGAAGGGCAGTTGAAGCTCAGCGAGCAGGCAAAGCGTTTCAAGGCGGGAGAGCGCGTCGCGGGGGGAGTTGGCGTGCAACGTGGTCATGGATCCCGCGTGTCCCGTGTTCATGGCTTGGAGCATGTCGAACGCTTCAGCTCTTCGGCACTCGCCCACGAGGATTCGATCAGGCCTCATTCTCAGGGCATTGGCGATGAGATCCCGGGCGCTGATCGCGGGAGCTCTCACGCTCTTGGGCTTGCTTTGGAGCCTGACGCTGTTGATGTGCTGGGAAGGAAGCTCGGGGATTTCCTCAATGAAAATCAACCTCTCGGATCGTGGAATGCAGCCAACGAGCGCCCCGAGCAAAGTGGTTTTTCCGCTTCCCGTTCCTCCGCTGACGAGAAGATTGAGCCTTCCGGCGACGCAGGCGTTGAGGAAAGCGGCCATTTTTTGATCGAGCGCCCCGAGCTTCACGAGTTCATCAAGGCTCAGGCGTTGAGAGGGGAATTTTCGGATCGTGATGCAGGGCCCGTTCTGAGTCAAAGGAGGCGCGATCAAATGAACTCTCGACCCATCTGGCAGCACCGCGTCCGCCCAAGGTTCGTCGGGGGTCAGGGCTTTTCCTGAGGCGTCGAGCAAGTTCCTAACGATGCGGTTCAGCTCGGAGAGGTCTTGAATCTTCGCGGGCAGGAGCGCGAGCTTCCCATTTTTTTCGATCATGACATTTCTCGTGTCGTTCACCATGATCTCCGTGACCTCGGGGTCGCGCAAGGGGGCGTCGAGCAGGCCGAGTTCCGGCATTTTTACCGAGGAGGGAGGCAGGGTCGACGCAGCTGGAGGCATGGCGGTTTTGATGGGCGCTTTTTTTTCGGCTGGGTGTGAAAGGGGCGGCGGATTTTTTGCGGGAATGGGGGGAGATTTTGGGGGAAGGCTTGTGATATTGGGATCCGTCGGCTCAAAGTCATCTTGCAGTTCGAGGTCAGGGGGCTCGGTTGAGTCGGTTCGCTCCATGATGCTTTTATTTTACCATGGAGAAAGGGTCGAGGAAAATGGCGCTTCGAAAAATCGGGTTTCGAGTTGAAGCTTCGGAGCAGGGTCAAAGAATTGACCATGTCCTTCCGCGCAAGCTTTCCGAAATCCTGGGTAAGCCGATTTCGAAGTCTCTGACTCGCAAACTCATCGTGATCGGCGCCGTTTACCTCGATCGGAAGCGGATGCGGATCGCTTCGAGAATTCTTCAGCAAAAGTCCTATGTCGAAGTGATCTGGGATGAATCCCAGCAGAAGTCACTCCCGGCGGATCGCCCTTTTGAGCTGGGTCCGGAGCAGGTTCTTTACGAGGACGAGTGGGTGATTGCCGTGAGCAAGCCCCCGGGTCTACCTTCGCAAGCGACGCTGGATCAGGCGCGCGACCATCTAGTCGCCTGCATCAAGCGATTCCTCTCTCGGAGGGATCAAGTGACCGCGCCTTACCTGGGACAGCATCATCGCTTGGATCGCGACACCTCAGGGGTCATGATCTTCGCCAAGCGCAAAGAAGCGAATGCGGGGCTGGCGAGCGCATTCGCCGAGCATCGCATTCAAAAAACTTATTTGGCGCTGAGCGCTCGCCAGCGTCAGTCCATTCCTGCGGGTTGGGTGGTCAAAAATCATTTGGCGTCTTCCCCGAAAAAGGGCATGCGTTCCTCCAAAGTGCAGGCGGTTGCGCGCGGCGGGGATTACGCGGAGACCGCATTCCGAGCGCGGGAAATTTTTAAACAATATGTGTTCATAGAAGCTCAGCCCAAGACCGGGCGAATGCACCAGATCCGCGTTCATCTTGCGGATGATGGTCTTCCCATTCTGGGAGACCTCTCCTACGGGAAAGTCGCTCCGCGAGAGGGCGAGGCGCCCGCCCCACGCCTCATGCTTCATGCTTGGAGGTTGGAGCTCATGCATCCGGTCACGGGCAAAAAACTGGTCATTGAATGCCCTTTGCCCCGGGATTTCGAGGGTTTTTTAACTCAGCTTCGGGGCCGCTGAGGGCAGCCAAAGGGTGAGGTCGATATCCGTCTCGTCGCAGAGGAGCATCACGAGGCGATCGACTCCGAGCGCATTCCCACTCGAAGGGGGCATCCCTTCCTCCAGCGCCGCCAAAAATCCCTCGTCCAGCGGGCTTTTCGGGAAAGCCTCTCCGTAAGCGCGTTCCCGCAAGTTCATGTCCTCCACGAACCGGCGCCTCTGTTCGATCGGATCGGTCAGTTCCTCAAAAGCGTTGCAGAGCTCAAGCCCCCCGGCGTAAGCTTCAAAACGCTTCGCCCAGCGCGATCCATCCTCGTCTTGAGTAATGACCGCAAGAGCGGCTTGGGAGGCGGGATAGCGGGTGACGAAAACGGCCTGATCACCCGGGAGCTTTGGCTCAATGAGGTTGAGCCAAATCCTGAAATAGAGATCATCCCAAGAGTCTTCAGCCGAACTCTGAATTTTGAGTCGATCGCACTGCAAGCGAAACAGCGGCGCTTCGGCGCACTCGACCAAGTCAATTCCGACGTGTTGTCGGAAGAGGTCCCGAACCTTCAGCCGTGGCCAAGGCGGAGCGACTGAAATCTCCTTGCCTTGGTAAGAAATGATGGGTTTTCCGTAAAGCGTCGTGGCCAAAGTCGCGATCAGGGATTCCGTATCGCTTTGGATGGATTCTTCGTCTTCGTAAGCCCGGTACCATTCGAGCAGCGTGAATTCCGGGCTATGAGTGAGGGAGTGGGGTTCATCCCGAAAGGCGCTGCAGATCTGGAAGATGCGCTCCAATCCTCCCACGAGCAGTCGTTTCATGGCGAATTCCGGCGAGGTCGGCAGAAAAAGGGACCGGTTGGGGGAGAGGCTACGGCGATCCCAGGAACTCACCTGAAAGGGCGGGATATGGGGTTCCATTCCCGGGCAAGGAACGAGGGCAGGGGTGCGGGTCTCGATGAATTCCCGCCTTGAAAAAAAATCCCGAATTCCCGCTTCGATGATCCTGCGCTGCTTCATCAAATTCTGCCGGCGCGGATGAAGAATGCGCTGACTCAATGCGGATTTCGCGCCGTGAGGGCGTTGGTGCCGAGTGAGGACTTTGCAGTGCTCGCCATCCGCTTCGATCAAATCGCCGAGTTGAACGGAATCCAAGACGGATTTTTGAAACGAGCGGGTCGTTACTCCCGCCAAGTTTTGAATCCAAATCTGGGTGTCGTTTTTTTGAATGCAGCGGCCGTAGGTTTGAGGCATGGGGTGCTTCTTTATCGCGATTTTTCGAGAGGCGCAGTTTAAAAACGGAAATGAGCGCTGTTGCAGAAAATCGTTGCAGACTGCAACAGTAAGAATAAGCGCGCTGCATCAAGCAATTGAAATGAAAGCGCTTCAATTTTGGCATTAAGATTGCTTATCTAAGTTAGCTAAGGAGAAATTAGATATGAAAAAAATCATGACTGTTGCAGTTCTTGCTTTGTCTTCAAGTGTTTTCGCTGCTGAAGGTGTGACCACCACTGAAACCACCAGCACCACCTCTTCGGTTCCTGCTGTTCAAAATAACAACGCCGCCGCTCCAAAAGGCGCTGTTGTGATCAAGAAGAGCAAAAAGAAGAAACACGTTAAAGAAGAACCTAAGACTGAAGCTCCAGCTCCAGTTGAAGGACAAAGCCACTAATCTGAGTGAGTCTTTCACTTGATTGATGCCTCGCTTTTGAGGCAAAGTCATCAGCCAGGAAGCCTTTGGGTTTCCTGGCTTTTTTTATGCTACCCCACTGGAGAATTCGATTCCGCCGTCAACTCGATCTTCAGGCCAAAATCAGCCTCGTGCTGATTGCGGTTATTCTCCCGACTTTTCTTTTAGTCACGCTCGCTGAGAACAGTTTCACGCGCCCCATTCTTGAGGAAGAGATGAAGCAGCTGGGGGTTAGCGCTGGCAAGAATCTGGCCCTGGAGATCGCTCGCGATCGCCTGTTGTCCCGCTCGAACGCTTCCCAAGTGATCGAAGACCGGGTGCAGGAAGCGCTTTACTCCCAGCCTCATATTACGCGAGTCGATGTGTATACTCGGGCTCAAGCGGGGGGGCTGATTCATCTCGTGGCTTCCAATTTTGAGGAGGAGGCAGGTCCCATCCCCGAAAGTTACTGGGTGGACTCAACCACCACCTCTTATCAGAGGGATGCCAATGGCTTAGGGCAATGGGGAATTTTAGTCCCGATCCGTCCCAAAGACCCGCATTCCTCAAAGAAAATATTGGGAGTAATCCATCTGATCGTGTCCACGCAGGTGGTGGAGGGGATCGCGGGGGCGCTTTGGAAGACGACGGCCTCGGCCGCGTTATTGAGCGTGGTGCTCTTGTTCCTGCTTTTGGGTTATTTTCTCCGAAAAACGATCGCAAATGATCGCAAACTGCGGAAGGTCGAGAGCAAAAATCTCCAACTCGCGGAGCAGCTGCATGAGACCGAGCGCAAGCTGATGAATTCCGAGAAGCTCGCGGTGATGGGGCAGCTCACCGCGAGCTTCGCGCATGAGATCGGGACCCCGCTCAACGCTCTGGGTGGGCATGTCCAGCTTCTTCAAGAGGAGGCGGGCGAAACGGAGCGCTTGAAGATCATTCAGGGCCAGCTTCAGAAGATCGCGAGCATCGTCAAAAATTTTTTGCAGAACACCGCGCAACCTCCATCGCAGCGTCAGCTCGTGGACATCAACCGCATCGTCGAGCAAACACTCCGCGTATTGAATCCCCGCTTTGAGTCCTTGAACGTGGAGATCAAGAGAAACTTGGAGCATGAGCTCGGCCCCATTCGATGGGTTCCCATTGAACTGGAGCAGATTCTCCTCAATCTTTTGAATAACGCCTTGGATTCCTTGGAAGGCAAGAGACAGCGCCCTTTGAACCGGTCTTCTTTTTCGCCCTCGATTGAAATCCGCACCCGCCAAGGGTCGACGCGAGGGGAGAGGTGGGCAGAGCTGAGCGTTCGTGATAATGGGGAAGGCATTCGCAAGGAGGACCTCGATCAAGTGCTGAAGCCATTTTTCACGACGAAAGCGCCGGGTGAAGGAACGGGATTGGGGCTGACGATCTGTCGGGAGATCGCGAAAAAAAATGGGGGAAGCTTGCACATCCAGTCGCGCTTTGGGGCCTGGGCGGAAGTCACGCTGCACATTCCCTATCCTTCCCCGGGAGAGCGCTGAGTGATGCCGCGAATTTTGGTAGTCGATGATGATGAGGTGACGCTTCGGCTTTTGAAGGAAGTCCTCGAAAAAGAGGGCTACGAGATCCAGCTAGCCCCCAGCGGTGAAGAGGCGGCACAGCTCCTCAAAAAGAAAGCTTTTCCCATCGTCATTTCGGATATCCAAATGCTGGGCATGGATGGCCTGGGAGTCCTCAAAGCCGCGAAGCTCAAGGACCCGGATACGGCGGTGATTCTGATGACGGGGTTTGGGAGCATGGAAGGAACCGTCGCCGCGATCCGCGAGGGGGCGTTTGACTACATCAGCAAGCCATTTCAGATCGCGGAGCTCAAAACTCTGGTTGCCAGGGCGGTGAAGCACCGCGAATCGCTCGAGTCCCGCCAAGGGAAGCGGGGAGTTTCCACCCCGCTTCAAGTCCCAGGCCGGGGGTTGATTGGAAAGTCGCCAAAAATCGTCGAAGTGTATAAGTTTCTGGCCCGCGCGGCCCTCTCCCCCAGCACGGTGCTCATCTTCGGCGAAAGCGGCACGGGCAAGGAACTTGTCGCGCACGCGATTCACGACAACAGCCCGCGCAGGGAGCGAAAATTCGTCGCGATCAATTGCGGCGCGTTGGCGGAGAATTTATTGGAATCCGAGCTCTTCGGGCACGTGAAAGGCGCGTTTACCGGCGCTATTGGGACGAAGCGGGGGCTTTTTGAGGAGGCCGAGGGGGGAACGCTTTTTCTCGATGAGATTGGCGATATCTCGCCCGCCCTCCAGATCAAATTGCTCCGTGTGCTGCAGGAATGCGAGATTCGCCCCGTGGGCGCCAATGAAACTCGGCGCGTGGATGTTCGGGTGATCGCGGCCACCCACCGCGACTTGGATGCTCAGGTCAAAGCGGGTCACTTTCGCGAGGATTTATTTTACCGCCTGCGCGTCATCTCGATCGACCTGCCCCCTCTCCGAGAGCGGCTGGATGATTTGCCGGAATTGGTGAGCTCCTTTGTCTCGCGCTATGCGGAGAAAAACGGAAAAGCCGTCTCGCACGTCTCGGATGAAGCGATGGCTTTGCTGGAGAAATACCCGTGGCCGGGGAATATCCGTGAGCTCGAGCATGCGATCGAGCGGGCCGTGGCGATGACGAGCACGCAGATCCTTTTTCCCGATGATTTTCCCCAGGAGATCCGTCGCTCCGGTCCGATTGAGCGGGCGGATTCCCCCTCGCGCGCTCAAGAGCCGTCGCTTGAAGCGATTGAAAAAGAGCATATTCTCAAAGTGCTGAAGGAAACGAACTACAATAAATCCAAGGCTGCCGAAAAACTGGGGATTGATCGCGCCACTCTGTATCGAAAGGCGCAGCGCTACGGGATCGAGCTGCGTGGAAAGTCCTGATTTTCGCGCCTTCAAAGAGCGGCTCCAAAAAGTCCTGCGTCACGAGGTTGCGCATCGAAATCCCTGGGGAACCGACCTCAAGGCTCCCGAGAATCCGTTCCCCGCTTCAGTCCTGATGCTCTGGGCGTTTCATCGGCTTCATGACAACGAATCCCCCCAGCTTCTTTTCATCCGCAGGGCAGAGGACCTGAAAAATCACCGCGGGCAGCTCGCTTTTCCGGGAGGAAGGAAGGGCGCTGAGGAATCTTCCAAGGCGGCGGCCCTCAGGGAAACCTCTGAAGAAGTGGGTGTCGGTCCAGAAAAAATCGAGATCCAAGGAGCGCTTCCTCCGCTTTTGACGTCGAGCAGTTTTCTGGTCACGCCCTGGTTGGGGATCTTGGGCGTTCCGCTGCATGAGGCCGATGTTTTTCCGCAGCGCGGTGAAGTCGATGAGGTCTTTTGGCTGTCTTGGGATCAGCTTCGCGCTGAGGGCGTTTATCGCCTCGAAGAATGGGAGTTTGAAGTTCGCGGCCAAAAAATCTATAAAGAAGTGGATGTCTTCAGAGTGGGGGATCGAGTGATCTGGGGCGCCACGGGCTCCATGCTCTGGAATTTTTTTAAACGATGGGATGAGGTGACTTGAAATGACGAAGCGAAGAAACCAATTGCAGGTGAACATTGCGATTTTAAGCCTGATGGCAGGAAGCGCGCTTGTGGGTTGGGGTGCCTCGGCAGCCCCGGTGCAAGAGATGCCAGCAGCGGTTCCCATGACGCCAAAAGCGGTGAGCTCAGCGCCCGTAGCTGCTTCCTACGGAGGCATGGAGCCGTGGAAAGGCTCCCTCAGCCCAGGCGGTTTTGATTTCGGCGCGCTCGCCGGGGTAGGGATCATCGATTCAACCGCGGGATTCGCGTTCGTGGGGACCGCGGCCGTGAAGCTCATGGAGCGCGGGTTCGCGGCGGATCTGAGCAACACGCCGCTCATCGAAGTGCAGGCGGGACCGCTATTCGTCTCGGGCGGCACCTCCTTCATGATGAACGCGCATCTGCGCTGGGATTTCAACAAGGACGAGCAGTGGACGTTCTACGGTCTGGGAGGGGTGGGCACGCAAGTGACCAGCCGCTCCTTGGGCGATCGCTTCATCGTTTATCCGCGCTTCGGCGTGGGAACGCTCTGGTCGATTCAGCCCGCGATCCGGCTGCGCGCGGAGATCAGCCATGAGCTGATCGCTCTAGGGGTGAATTTACCTTTTTAAATAAAGCTTAAAAAATTGAACCGGACGGGCTTTTGGGCTGAGTTTCATCCTGAGGCACAGTCATTTGAGGCAAGAGGCCCATTTCCATGAAAACTTGTTCCGCTCGTTTTTTGAGATCCGCTTTTAATTTGAAGCCCGTTTTGCCGCGCACGGGTTTTCCTGCTGCAAATTGAAAAACGCTCGATGGTGAGTAAAAGTCCAACTTTGCTTGATAATTTGCAAAAATAGCGGCCAATTCACCCGAAATCATTCGGTCCTCAAAGGCCATGCTTTCCCAAACGTTGGGGACGAGGGTTAAGTCCTGCACGCTTTTTGGGGTTGGCGAGCAAAAGATCAAGGGCAGGGAGTCAGCAAGCTCTTTATGGAGATTCACTTCCGCCGCTAAAGCTTTCATGTCATCGATGAGCCAAAACTGGTCGCTTTCGGCTTTAAAGGGCTCCCCTAGCTTCGGGGGGCCGTTGATCACGGCGTTTTCTTGGCTTCTCCTTCGAGCCTCGATTTTCGCTGCTTCTTCAGAGGCGCAACTGTGCTGCATTTCGTGGCCTACGATGCTCAACGCTGAGAGCGGTTCTTGAGAGGGGTCGAAAAAAATGGTTTTAAGCAGGTTTTTTGACCCGCCCTTGCTGGGCTCCAGAAAAAAGCCCCCGAGTGCAAGGCCATTGCCAGACTTAAGCCAGGGGCGCGTTGGCGCCGCCTCTTGTAAAATAAGAACCTGATTTCCTGCGATGTTGGTCGATGGAGGGTGCTCCTTTTCAAAGCAGGAAACTACTTTTCTCCCGACCTCCGTCGTTGAAAGAGCCTCCTTGAGCAAGGAGAAGTAGCCCATCGGATTTTCAATTCTCTTATTTTTATCGTTGAATCGTGAGAAAAGAGTTTGAAGTTTTTTTGCGACGGGGGAGCTTTCGTTCGCAAGTGACTTTTGAGGGTTGAGGGCGATTAGAGTCTCAAGGTTTTTTAAAACGGCTTTCAGGGGCTCATTGCCATTCAATTTCAAATCGCTCACCCAAAGACTTCCAGGGTGAGTGAGCTTCAGAGCTCGATTCACCTCGTCAATAATCTCCGGAAACTTCTGGTAAGTTTTTTTGAGCTGAAGGAGTTGATCGCCCGCATCCTTGTCGGAGCGGTCCCAGAAGATCGATTTCCTGGAGCAAATCTCCCGGAGCGTTCCTTTTGACGCGGTCAAAGACTGACCCATCGCATTTACGGCAAAAAAAGAAGTTAAAGCGATCGCAGTTACTTTGCGGCCCATCACTCGTTTAATATAGCGGAATTTTTAGTTCTTGGGCTTCACTAATTTTCGAATCTGATCGAGGAGCGCGCGCTCGGCGAGCACGAGAAGCGTGTCCTCCGCTTCGAGGTGCGTGCCGCCGCGCGGAATGACGATGCTCTCGTTGCGCTGGATCAAGACGATGAGCGCGTGCCGAGGCAGTTGGAGCTCGAGGATCGATTTGCCGATGACGGGCGAAGAGTGGGGGACTTCGAGCTCCACCAAGTCATTTTTGAAATCCCCGATCGCCATGGATTCAATCGGCGTGAGCGCCTTGCGCCGATGTGGGGCTTGAACGCGGAGAAGTTTTGAAACCCAGGGGATCGACGTCCCTTGGATCAACACCGAAGTGAGCACGGTGAAGAATACCAAGTGGAAGATCAAATCGGCCTTATCGATGCCAGCGAGGAGCGGATAGGTCGCTAAAATGATCGGCACGCTCCCGCGCAAGCCCACCCACGAGATCATCGCTTTCTCACGAACCGTGAAACCGGAACGGAACAGCGAGAGATAGGTCGCGATCGGGCGCGCAAGCAGGATCAAAAAGGCCGAAATCAAAAAGCCATGCCCCGCGACGGGGATCAAGCGCGAAGGGTAGACGAGGAGCCCCAGCGTCAAGAACATGGCGATTTGCATGAGCCAGGCGATCCCACCATGAAAGTGCATCAAAGATTTTTTATGGATGAAATTTTCTCGAGCGAGCACGAGGCCCGCCACATAAACGGCGAGAAAGCCGCTTCCTTTCAGCGCCTGCGTGGCGGCATAGGTGAGAACGACGAATGCGATCGTGAAGACCGGGTAAAGCCCCTCAAAGCTCAGTTTCAGGCGATTGAGCACTTGAACGGCAGCTTTCCCGCCGGCCCAACCTAAGATTCCCCCTAAAGCGATTTCCCGGAAAAACTCCGGAATGAGACCCCATGGAGAATGGACTTGGCCGTTCATAAGCTCCAAGATCCCCACCGTCAAAAGCACGGCCATGGGGTCATTGGCGCCGGATTCGAGCTCCAGCAGGGGCTGAATCCCTGATTTGAGATGAGTGCCGCGCGAGCGGAGCACCGCGAAGACCGCAGCTGCATCGGTAGAGCTGACGATGGCGCCTAAGAGCAGCCCCTCAAGAGGCGTAAAGCCCAGCGCCCAAACCGAGAACGCCCCGGTGAGCCCGCAAGTGAGAAGCACCCCTAGGCTCGCGAGCCAAAGCCCGGGTTTTAAGATCGGGCGGATGTGATCAAATTCCGTTTCAAGTGCCCCTGAAAAAAGGATGTACGCGAGCGCGATGGAGCCCAGCGTCTGCGTCGCGAGCGCATTGTCGAAGTAAATGCCCCCGAGGCCTTCGCTGCCCGCGAGCATCCCCACTGCGAGAAAAACGAGCAGGGAGGGCACTCCGAGGCGATCGAGCACCTTGGTGGCCAGAACGCTCAAAATGAGCAGTAGCGAGCTTGCGATGAGCATGGAGGTGAGGGAGAGGGTCATGAGTTTTTTACAATACTATTGAGTGAGGGTTCCGAGTACCGTTTTCCGAATATCCGCTTGCCGATTTCCGATCCGCCACAGTTTGCTCCTTTTTCGATTTTCTCGGCCTTCGCTTTGCGCGAAAGGCCGACCCTATCGGTGCCTGTCTTTATCGACTGACGAGGTCTTAATTCAAAGGACACGGTGTGAAAGTGAAGGAGTTCTCGATGTTTAAAATAGGTTGGTAGTAAGAATCTTTCGAAGGTTCTCGCAAGCCGGATGCGTTTGAGCTTTGCTCGATGCGAGAAGGACAGGATGTCCGACCTTCGAAAGATTTTTACTACCGACCCAAAATAAAAAAAGGGAGGCTCCTTTCAGAGCCCCCCTTCTCGAACTGATCGTTAAATCAGCTTTGGATCGTCTTACCAGTTGTAGGTGAGAGAAGCGGCAGTGAAAAACCCGCTTCCGATGTCAAACGTCTGGCTGTCGATCCCGGAACCTTCGTTGATTGAGGTCGCGGATTCTTTACCCACGGCCCAGTCAAAGGTGAGCTTGCTGACATGGATGCTGGCACCGATACGGCCGGTGGTGCTATCAGCTTGCGTTGCGCCTTCAGCTTGGTCTACGAAACGGTAGCTCAAGCCTGCGCGAAGCGAAAGCCAGCTCGTTGCATCGCCTTCCACCGAGATGTCGAAAGGAACCACAGTGTGGTTTCCGACTTGGCCGCCGGTTGCAGCGTTGCCTTTGCCGTTACGAGCAACGGAGACGCCGTAGTTCAGCTTCACGCCTTCGTTGACTTTCGTGCTGCGACCAAAACCCAATGTCCAAGCGGAGAGGTTGGTGGAGCCATCGAATTTACGATTGCGATACGCTGCATAAGGAACCCACTCACCGTAGTGATAACGAGCCCCAACGCCAAACTCTTTGTTTTTAGCGGTACCAGCAGTGCGGGTTTTGTTGTTTCCGATGACTTTGAAATCAGCAAACGGTTCGAAGTCTTGAACCTGAGCGCCCGCTTTGACGACCAAGTTGGTGTCCGTGTTGGAGCTGGTTGAGGTAGGAGATTTAAAGCTTGCGTAGTTGACGCCCAATCCCCACTTCACGCCCATGTCCGATCCGAAGAAGACTTCGAGAGGGCGCATGTTCGTTGCGTTATTGGTCGTCGTGCCGTTGATGTATTGGCCCGTCACTGCGCTGCCACGGTTCATGTAAGCTCCCAAATTGAAGCTTCCGAAGTTGGAAACGAATCCACCTTCAGCACGAGACCGAACATCGCTGACCCCTGTCGACTTTTCGATGGTCGCCCAATTTTTGAAATCATTGACGTAGGAAGGGTTGTAAAAAATGTTGTCATTGATGTCATAAAAAAGGCTGCCACGGCCGCCGACCACACTGAGTGGGTCGCCGGAGCCGAGGACCAGGTTTCTTGCACGCGAAGCAAAAGCATTCGAGGTTGCAAGCACCCCGATCGTTACTAATGATGCGACTACTTTGTTTCTCATTTTTTCCTCCTTAGTAGGAATCACTCTACGCACCCTCGCTTTTATTCTCTTGCACCATAAACTGATGCCAGCCGAGAATTTTTAAACCTAAACGAAGTGCTTTCCATCTACATTCATCTGGATTTGTTCCGGAGTCAACACAGAAAGTCTACGAATCTGTGTGCTTAACGCCGAGCTCCCCGAAAAACACGGCGCAGAATTTTTTTAGAAATAACGCATGGCAAAAAAACGAAGTTCGACTCCAGTCTTTTGCTTCATGCCTAGAGCGAGTAGCATGAGTAGGATGAACGCTCTCTCTCCTTCATCCTCCCGAAACTCGCGCGGAAGGGATTCCTCGCGAAAAAATGCTGAAAAACCCGAGAAAACTCCGCTTTTTTTGGAAGTCGGCAGTCTCTTGGCGGTGGCGACCTCGATCTTCACCCTGCTTTCGCTGGCGACGTTTGAATCCACGGATCCGTCATTTTTGCATCACGCGAGCGGGGCGACCTCGATCCGCAATCTTTGCGGCAGGATCGGCTCTTATTGCGCTTCGGCTTTGCTCCAAGTTTTTGGGTGCGGCGCTTTTTTGATTCCCGCCGCGCTTTTTTTCAGCGCCGTCATCCTTCATCGAAGGCAAGGCTGGGTTTCTTTGCTCAAAAGCGCGGGAGGAATGTGCGCGGCGCTTTTATCGCTCGCGGTTTTTCTGTCGCTTCAGTGGAAGTATTGGCCGTACGCCGGCACCTTGATTTTGACGGGGGGGTTGGTGGGTTATGGAATCGCGGAGCTGCTCGCGCGTGAGCTCAATTCAGTGGGCGCTTCGATCGTGTCGCTCCTCGTTTTTTGCATCGCCCTGGTCAGCTCCACCCCGATTCGGATGGTCCGGGTCATGGGTAAAGCGCTCCACGCTTTGACACGATTCCTTCATCGCACGGTTCCTCGGTTGGGGCGGAGGGGGCTTGCTTTTTTAGCGCTGAGCGCCGCTCGCATGAGCGCCGCTTGGGCCCAGAGCGCGCGTGACTTGGTTTCAAAGCTTCGGTCCTTGGGCTTTGAGTCCGCGTCTGAGCCGCAAGTCGTCGCGAATGCCGGCGCAGCCTCCGAGTCTCCGCGGAGAAATCTCCTGGCCCCTCCCGAGATTGAGCTGGAGAGCGAAAAAGAAATTCCATCCTCAAATGACTTTCAACCCGCGTTGAACCTCTTTGATGAGGAAGAACTCAAGTCAAAGCCCTCCGTGAATCCCCCCGCCTTATCCAAAGCCCAAGCGCCGACGATTTTGCCGCGCTCCACGAGCGCGGATTCCGCGTCCTCGAAAGCTCCCGCTCAAAAAACGATCCGCCCCTCTAAGGTGGGAGCGTGGAAACTCCCCACCGTAGAGTTTTTGAGGAAACTTCCCAAAATCGAATCGGCGATCGATCGCGAGAAGCTGCTGCAAAATTCCCAAATCTTGCGTCAAAAATTCCTCGATTTCGGGATTGAAGGGGAGATCACCGCGGTTCGCCCGGGGCCCGTGATCACCCTGTATGAGTTCAAGCCCGGGGCGGGGGTGAAGGTCTCCCGAATCGCGGCGCTGGCGGATGATCTTTCAATGGCGCTATCAGCTCAGAGCGTGCGGATCTTGGCGCCTTTGCCCGGCAAATCGGTCGTGGGGATCGAGATCCCGAGCGACGTGCGCGAGACCGTCTATCTGCGCGAGTTTTTGCAGCATCCCGATTTTTACGGCTCCAAGCACATGATCCCGATCGTGATGGGCAAGGACATCGGCGGGCAACCCTGCCTTTCGGATCTGGCGCGCATGCCGCATCTTTTGTGCGCGGGTCAAACCGGTTCAGGGAAGTCCGTTTTCATGAACGGGCTGATCTGCTCCCTCTTTTACCGATTCACTCCCGATGAATTGCGCATGATCCTCGTCGATCCCAAGTTCATCGAGTTCCGCGCTTACCAGGACATCCCGCACTTGCTCCTTCCGGTGGTCGACGATCCAAAGCAGGCCAGCACCGCGCTTCGGTGGGCGGTGAGAGAAATGGAGCGGCGTTACCGCATCCTGGCCAAAATCGGCGCGCGGAACTTGGCGAGCTTCAATCAGAAGGTCGAGGAGATGGGGGCGGATGTCGTCAGGGACCTGCTTTTTTCGGAGGAAAACGCGCAGGATGTGCCCTCGACGGCGTCGGGAGGCGATTGGATGGAGGCGTTTGAGCTCGATGAGTCGGGAGCGCCCCGGGTTTCGAAGCTCCCCTGCATCGTGGTGATCATCGATGAGCTTGCGGACCTCATGATGGTCGCCAAGAAAGAAGTGGAAATCTCGATCGCCCGCATCGCGCAGAAGGCGCGGGCCGCGGGAATTCACCTGGTCATCGCCACTCAGCGGCCTTCGACCGATGTGATCACGGGGCTGATCAAAGCCAATCTGCCTTCACGCGTCTCATTCCAGCTGGCGAGCTACGTGGATTCAAAGACGATCCTGGATCGCGCGGGCGCTGAGCGGCTGCTCGGGCAGGGGGACATGCTCTTCATTCCGCCCGGGGTTTCCCAGTCGATCCGTCTTCACGGGGCGTTCGTGGATGACGAGGAAATCTCGAAGATCACCAGCTTTTTGAAATCGCAAGGCAAGCCGGTTTATCGCGATGAGATCCTGCTTTCGGATGAGGATGAGGACGATGATGAGGGCGAATCCGAGGCGCAGGACGAGCTTTTTGAGCAAGCCATCGAATTGGTGCGAAACTCCGGGCACGCGTCCGCGAGCTTCCTTCAAAGACATTTGAAAGTAGGTTATAACCGGGCAGCCCGGATGATTGAGACCATGGAGTCCCGGGGCATTGTGGGGCCGGCGGATGGCGCTCGGCCGCGAGAAGTTTTAATGAGATAAGGGAAACCGCGAGGTTTAAGGAATCATAAATGATGCGCTGGTTCTTGATTCTCAGTTTGATGGTATTGGTGGGTGCGGCGGAGAACCAGGAGTCCTTGGATCTCGAAGGGACTCTTCAAGAGGCGCCCTCTCCCAAGCCGCCATTGCCCTTGGAGAAGGACATTCCTGCCGACGCCCCGGAGAATCCTCCGGAGCCTGATGAGCCCGTTTCAACGGCCCCTCGTCAGTCGAGCTCGCCAAAGAAGAAGGGAACTTTTCGTGAAGCAGCCCCAGAAGCCCAAGGGACCCAAGCGCTCGATCGATTCAATCAAAAAGAAATCCGCAAAAGCTTCTACACCCTCAATGGAGAAGCGCTCGAAGTGGATCCCGATTAAGCAAGCGTTCCCGCTTCCCACGGGAGTCAAAAAAGTTTTTGAGGTTCTCGATGACGCGGGTTTCGTCACTTATCTCGTGGGGGGCTGCGTTCGTGATTTTTTGCTGGGCCGATCCATCAAAGATTATGACTTAGTGACTCAGGCGCGGCCAGACGAGGCGCATGAGCTTTTTCCCAAGGCGATTGACGTGGGAAAAGCGTTTGGCGTCCTCAAAGTTCCGACCGTGAGCGGGATCGTCGAAGTCGCGACTTTCCGCGAGGATTTGGACTACCAGGATTTTCGCCGTCCACGCGGAGTGAAGTTTTCGGGCCCCGAAGAAGACGCGGCTCGGCGGGATTTCACGGTAAACGCGCTTTTCTACGATCCCAAGACTCAGCGCATCCTGGATTTTACGGAAGGCGTGGAGGATCTCAAAAAGCGGGTGCTTCGGGCGATCGGTCCGCCGGAGCAGCGCTTCCGCGAAGATGCGCTTCGCTTGCTTCGGGCGGTTCGCTTCTCCAAACACTTGGATTTTTCGTTGGAAGCCGAAACGGAACGCGCGTTGACGCGTCAGGCGCACCTCATCCGCAACATCAGCGCCGAGCGCGTTCGGGAAGAGCTCAGCCGAATGTGGTTGGGCCCCCAGTCTTCAGCGGCGCTCTCCCAGCTCAAGCAGCTGGGGCTTCTCCAGGGAATCCTTTCAGAGCTCGCGGAGTTGGAAAAACAATCATGGGAGCACACCGTGAAAACCTTGGCCGCCTTGACTCAGAAATGCCCGGGACGCTCCCTGGAGTTAAGCTGGGCCGCGGTTCTCATCGACGTAGCCCAGTCGCACCGCCAAATGCTTCAGCGTTTGAAGTTCTCGGTCTCCGAGACCGAAAGGATCGGTTTTTTGCTCGAGAATTCGCCCCGGCTTCGGGATGTTTTTCAGATGAGGGAAGCGACCTTGCAGAGGTTCATTCGGCACGAAAACTTCGAGGAAGTGCTCGCTTTGCATGAGGCCGAGGCTTTGGCGCGCGATGGAAACCTCGCGTTCCATGAGTTTTGCCGCAGCCGTTACGAGCAGTTTCAAAGTTCGGGCGAGCAAAGGGCCCACAAGCTGATCACGGGGGAGGATTTGATCCAGCTGGGGCTTTCGCCGGGCCCTTCTTTCACGGGAATCCTGGAATCCGTCGAGGATCTGGCGCTTGAGAAAAAGCTTTCTTCCAAGGAAGAGGCGCTGGAATACGTCATTCACCATTTCGTGAAATGACCGACTTCAGCCGGTTTGGGTCAGGCTCAACTACGAGTGTCTTGGCCTGTGTGTAATGAACGGGGGCATCTTTGGGATTGTTGCGGGAAGAGCGGGAGTTCTTCGTGCGCTTCACGTTTTTACGAAAAGTATAATCCACCTCGGTCTTTCCCCATCCTGATCCCCCGCTGTAATGAATCACCAGTTGAGCGGCGTCCAAAAGCGTATCGAGGGAGGCGGTTCGCTTGGAAGGGAGGGCGATGATGGCATGAGCCCCGGGTTTGCCTTTGAGATGCATCCAGAGATCATTACCGCGCGCTTGTTGAAAAGTGATTTCCATGTTTTCAGCGGCATTGCGGCCCACGTAGATCAGCAGCCCTTCCCGGGATCGGAAGGACTTTCCGGATTCGATGCGCCCTCGGGGCGGTTCGGACGCGGGAGCAGTCCCCGCCCGCGTTTCGAACCCGGCCAGCCCCCTCCAGTCGAGAGGCCAATGAGAGGCTTCAGGCGGATGATCGAGGAGCCTCTTCAGGGGGAGCAAATCTTCGCGACTCGCTTCGTATCGAGCTTGGTTCTCGGCGAATCGGGTTTTATTTTTTTTCGCCAGCTCATAAAGCCTTTTGAGATTTTGCCCCGGGCTCAGTTTGGGGTCCCAGGGGATTTCTATTTTTTCCCCGCTCAAAGGGTGCTCCAAGTCGACGGTTTGCCCTCGCGGGGGATGGGGGAGAGGGAGAGCGGCTTTCAATAGATCCGCAAGGCTTTGCCAGTTCTTCTCTTGATGCGCGCCTTGCAGCGCTTGCTCGCTTTGGCGGAGTTTTTTCTCAAGGGACTTGATCTTGGAGCGCAGCGCGGACTGAGCGGTTTTCAGCCTTTGCTCGAAGGCCTCTTGCAGCAAAAGGCGCTCAAATTCCTTGGAGAAAGAATCAAGCCCGGGGGAATTCGAAGCCAGGCTTTCGCGGATCGGGAGATGATCGGGAGGATGTCCCGGAGCGGGGAGCGAAAAGGGCTTCAGCTCTTCGGGGTTTTGCGCCCTGCTGCGAGCGAGGGTCCGTTTTCCCTCGACTAAAGCCAGTTCGGGAGCGCTGGGGATCATGACGAAAAAAAGCTCAAACGATGGGTTCCCCGGCCTCTCAAAAGAGAGCTGAATTCCCCTTTCCCGGGGAAGGGCCTTCAGATCCCGGAGCATGGCCCCCTCAAGTTGCCGCTCCAAAAAAAGCCCGAAGGGGGAGAGTGGGGCCGAGGCATTCCGAGAAAATTCCTTCGAGGGGACAACAGTGCAGTAGGGGTGGGCAACTCGCGCGTTCAAGAGGAGGAGAAATCCTTTGGATCCAAGGTGGAACTCCAAAATCCATTCATTCTTCAAGAAGCCCGCCGCCTGTTCGGGGCGCGAAGCGATCCAAAGCCCTTTGACTCGAAGCGGGGAGCCGGTTTGATCCGCTTTGCCAAAAAGGGCTTGCCGAGCTCGATCAGCGAGAATTTCGATTTCTTTCCAGTTGAGAGCGGCTGTCATTCCCTCTATCTTACACCGGGATGAAAACGATTTGGCGCCTCAAAACAGGTCAGGAACGCAGGTTTCGCGCTGGCCACCCTTGGGTGTATTCGAATGAGATTCAATCCAGTCCTGCGGGCGTGGGAGCAGGCGAGCCGGTTGAATTGCACGACGCTTCAGGGAAGTTCTTGGCCCGCGGTTACGGAAATCCTCATTCACTCATTTGCTTCAGGTCGCTTTCCAGGGATTCCGAAGATTTGGCCCCGTGGGATGGGGTCTCACTTCAGCGCAAGCTCTTTCAAGCGTTGAGAATTCGGCAACGACTCGGAATGTTGGGGACGAGTTGCCGAATTTTATTTGGGGAAGCGGATGGGTTTCCTGGCCTGATTTTGGATCGGTATGTTTCGGAGCAGCAGGAGCAAATCTGGGTTTTTCAACCTCAAACCGCCGGAGCGGATCGCCTGTGCGAAGCGCTTCTCCGCGATTTTGAGGAAGTGCTCGAGCAGGCTCGCCAAGCGGAAGTCCCGCTCGTCTCGTGGGAGAAGACCTCTCTCATTCTTCGGAAGGACGCTCGTTCTCGAGAGCGAGAGGGCCTGGAAAAATTTCCAGTCCAAGTGGCGAGGCACTCCGCATCCCGGCCTGATTTGAGTAAAATCGCTGTTTCCGCCGTCAGCTCGGGAAGCGGGATTTTTTTATTCGCGGATTTGCTGGAAGGCCAGAAAACAGGCTATTTTTTGGATCAATCTCTCAACTTGGAAATGGCGGGGCGGGTTTTTCTCGGGCATCCCGCGCGTTCGAAAGGGGAGGCGTTTCGAATCTTAGATCTCTGCAGTTATCTTGGGCAGTGGGGCGTGGCCTTGGGCCGGCAAGCTCAGCTCCAAGGCTATCGACCTTCGGTGCTCGCCGTGGATCGCTCCGAAAAGGCGCTGGTTTTGGCGCAGGAAAATTTTGAAAAAAACGGGATTACCGGTTCGGTTCTCCGAGCGGATCTGCCTGGCGCTTTTTCTGAGCTGGAGCAAGGTGGATTCGATCTCGTGATTTGCGATCCGCCCGCGTTGATCCAATCCCGAAAGGATTTGCCCCAAGGCAAGAGGGCTTATCTTCAATGGAATACCCAAGCTTTTGACCGGCTTCGCCCCTCTGGTCGGTTGATCACCTGCTCCTGCTCGGGGCTTCTCCCTGAAGAGGAGTTTCTTTCGCTCGCCCAGCATGCGTTTGAGCGGTCCCAGGCAGGGCGAGCTTCAGGGCGCACCCTGCGCTGGATTGCCCGAGGTGGCCAGGCTCCGGATCACCCTTGGATGGCGAGTTTTCCGGAAGGACGCTATCTCAAATGTTGGATGGGGATGATCGACTCCTCATGAACCCTTGTGCTAAAAGGAAAGTGTGATGCTGAAAGAGCAAATGACCGCTCCTGATTTTACGCTCGCAAGCGATCGAGGAACCGAGATTCGCCTGAAAGATCTGCGAGGCAAGCCCGTCGTGCTTTATTTTTACCCGAAGGATTTGACGTCCGGTTGCACGCAGGAGGCGGAAGATTTCAAGGCGGTGTATTCTCGGTGGAAGCGGAAGGGCATCGAGGTGCTGGGGGTGAGCCGCGATTCGGTCGAAAAGCACCAAAAATTCAGCGCGCAGCTCAAGCTTCCCTTCGCCCTTCTCTCCGATGAGGAAGGGAAGGTTTGCCAAGCCTATGGAGTTTGGAAGGAAAAGTCCATGTACGGCAGAAAATACATGGGAATCGAGAGGACGACCTTCGTGATTGATCCTCGCGGGAAAATCGTTAAAATTTACCCTAAAGTCAAAGTAACCAACCACGTTAAAGACGTGCAAACGACGCTGGAGACTCTCCCCTCATGAACATCGAGTCCATTGACCGCGAATCCGAAATCGCATTGGAGCAGATGGCTTTGGAGAGGAAATCCCCTCAATCCCCTTGGAACGGGGTGAGAACGGTTCTCGTGGTGCTTTCAGCTCGCGCGATGGTTTTTGACATCGAATCGCTGAGGCAAAAAATCCTTCTTGCGTACCCGGAAGCCGCAGTTTTTTTCATGACCCCTTTGGGGATTCCCGTAGGTCTTGCCGCCCCCAAGAAAGTGGATTTGGTGATTGATTTCACGGGTCCACGCCAACGACAGAAGTTTTTCTTGGCGCGCCGCCTGCGGAAAATGGCTCGTCTCGCGGTGGGTCGCGACGCAGGCGGGTCGCGAAAGCGGCTTTATGACCGGGTTTATTCAGAGAGCACGGCGCCGGGAATGCCTGAAGAGGTTCTCCAGCTGGAGCGGCGCGTTCAGAAGGAAGTTTTGAAGCTCGCAGGCGTGATTTTCGTGTCATTTGGGGATGTGCCCTCGGATCAAAGCCGCACGATCGCCCTGGAACTCCCTCCGCTCCGCAGGTTTTAATTGGCCAAACCCTCAGGAGCTCTTGAGCAGATCGTCCTTAAACTGGCAAAAGCCTCCGCTTCGCTTCGATTCGCGGTGATCCTATTGGTCACTCTCGCCGCATCTTTGGCGGGAGCGACCGTCCTAGAATCCATTTACGATACGCGCACCGCTCAATACTGGGTGTATCGCTCATTTTGGTTTGAAGCCCTTTTAGCGCTACTCGGCTGGAATATTTTTTCAGTCGCGATGAGCCGGTGGCCTTGGCGAAGAAGTCATCTGCCTTTTTTGACCGCTCATCTGGGGATTCTGATTTTGCTGGGAGGCTCAGCGCTGACGCAATTGCGCGGCATTGATGGTCAAATGCGGATCGTCGAGGGGGAGAGGACGAATCAAGTCGAATTGGATGATCATTACCTCGCGGTTTTTGATTCGAAGGAATCCGGTGTTTCCTTTCAGCGCGCGATTCCTTGGATTCCGCCTTCACGCACTTTTCATCCCATTTTGCTCCATCTCCCCCTCAGTACCCCTTATCAAGTGGTCGTTGATCGCTATCTCACTCACTCGACTCCCGAGATTCGTTTCGTATCCGATGAGTCGGGGCAGTCCGCTGAAGTGGCCTTGAAGCTTCGCATTCAAGGAGGGCCCATGAGGGTCTCCCAGGAGTTTTGGCTCTGGAGCGGAGATCCAACGTGGAGCGCCGTTCAAATGGGGCCTGCTTTTTTTTCGTTGGCGAAATCCGATCCAAGCTCGGATTCGAAGAAGCTCGGCCCCTGGGTCAAAGGAAGGCCGAGTTTCCACGCGCTTGCGACGGATGGAGGCATTCAGTTCGCCGCGTTTTCCTCCGAAGGGGAGCGCAAAGAAGGCCGGGTGCGATGGCGCCTGGACTCTCCCGTGAGCTTCACGCCTCCTTGGCGTGGAGGCGTTCAAATTGATGTCCTCGAGTCGATCTCTCGCGCCCGGCTGCAAGCCAATTATTCCCCTTCCCGAGAGCAATATGGGCTTCAAGCGCCACCGTCAGCGGTCCATGTCACGATCACGCATGAAAAGGACCAAGCCGAAGTATGGTTGGGACTCGGCGAACAAGCGACTTTTCAGGTGGGCGAGCGATCGCTCCGGTTGCTCTATACGCCGCGGCAACTGATCCTTCCCTTTCAACTCGGCTTGAAGCAATTTGAAATGCAATCTTACGAGGGAACGATCAGCCCGTCTTCATTCGCTTCCCAAGTGAAGGTTCATGAATCCAGACAGGAATTCGAAGCTCGAATCAGCATGAATGAGCCGCTTGAGCACCGGGGGTTCACCTTTTACCAGGCCAGCTACGAACCGTCCCAGGATCCAGGCCAAAGACCCACCGTTTCGATTTTTTCGGTCAATCAAGATCCTGGCCGCCCTTGGAAATATGGCGGGTCGTTGCTTCTGGTTTTTGGTACGATCCACCTCTTCGCGTCTAAAATGCGGCGTAAGGCGAAAAGCTCAGGAGATTCAAAATGAAACTTTCTTTCTTTGCCCTGCTCGGGTGCCTGTTCTCTTTCACGAGTGCTGGGGGAGCGCGCGCGGAAACCCGCCCTTCTTTGGAACCTCGGCGCTGGCCCATGACCGAAGCCCGGAAGATCGCGATTCAAAATGGGGGCAGGGTGAAGCCGCTCGAGGTTTTCGCCCGCGAGAGCGTGCTGCTCATCACCGGCAAGCGAAAATTTCAAGGATGGGACTCCCTTGATTTGCTGTTTTCATGGCTGAGCTTCCCGCAGGAGTGGCAAAATCGGGAAATCATCCAAATCACGCGACAGGACGTGCGTCGGCAGATCGGGCTGCCGGAAGATCGAACTTATTTCAGCCCCGACGCTTTGATGAAAAATTCCGCGTTGGCGCAGTATGCGTCGCGCATGGGTGATGCGGGGGGAGGCGCTCTCTCCACCACGCCCGCGCAAGTCGGGCCGCAATCCAATCTTCGGGAGCAGGAATTGAAGTCGCTTCTCGATCGGATCGGCCTTTTTAGATCGATCGTCTCAGGATTCGCTTGGTCAGTTCTGCCGCGCCAGGAGGGAACCTGGGGTAATCTGGCCCAATCCCCCCATCCAGCTGGCCCGGGCGGAGAGCTCGGGGAGGATGAGCTCTTATTGCGATCCCTGGTCAAGATGGTGCATTCCTATCAAATGCTGCAAGCGGAGGTTTTCGTTCCCGCCTCCCAGGAGTTTTTGTCCGCTTCCGATTCACGAATTTCAAAATGGAATCCGAAGGCGGTTTCCGTGATCAGGGCGGAGGTCGCTTATTTCCGCATGCGGCCTTTCTTGTTGGCATGGATCAGCTATTTGATCGCCGCTTTGATTTGGGTCGGGTCCGCGCCTGGCCGGAGCAAAAGCTTTTCGGTGGCGATGGGTTTTTTCAGCGCGGGCTTTTTCTTTCATTTGATGGGGATTGTCTTGCGCTGTTACATCGCGGGGCGGCCCCCGGTCACCAATATGTACGAGTCCATCATTTGGGTGAGCTTCGGCCAGGCTCTGTTCGCCGGCGCGCTTTATTTTTTTCATCGATACCGCTGGATTTTGGTGACTTCGAGCGTTCTGGCGACCTTGGGCCTCATCGCGGCCGACGCCGCGCCCACGGTCATGAGCCCCGGGATCAATCCCTTGGTGCCCGTTCTGAGAAGCAACTACTGGCTCACGATCCATGTACTCACCATCACCTTGAGTTACGCGGCATTCGCCCTGACGTTTGGTTTTGGAATGATCGCTCTTCGGTGGTTCGCGAGCCGCGGAGCGGAATCGGATAAAAAAGCGATGGCGGCCAATCAGCTCGCCTATCGCGCCATGCAAATCGGAATCGTCTTGCTCGCTGCGGGAACCATTTTGGGCGGGGTTTGGGCGGATTATTCCTGGGGGCGGTTCTGGGGGTGGGACCCCAAAGAAGTGTGGGCCCTGATCGCGCTGCTCTGTTACATCGCCATCCTTCATGGACGGCTGACGAACTGGGTTAAGCCTTTCGGGTTCGCAGTCCTGAGCGTCTTGAGTTTTTTGTCCGTCCTGATGGCGTGGTACGGCGTGAATTTCATCCTGGGCGTCGGATTGCACTCCTATGGATTCTCAACCGGGGGAGCCGCTTACGTGGCTGGATTCACTTTACTGATTTTCATCTACGTGGGCTGGGCCGCGGTCGCTCGAAAACTCCGCTAACTGGAAGGCTTCTACCCTCGTGGAATTCGACTCTCCTCGAAGAGTGGCATTGAGGAGGATATCACCCCTTTCCAAGGAGGAATCTTTGGAGGTCGCGCGCCAGCGCGCGCGTCGTTTTCCTTCTTGGCCGCATAAGAAAAACTCCAAGTCCCTGCCCACCGCGTGCGCCGGGCTGACCAGCCGATGCCTCAGAGTTGAGTTTTGAGGAGATTGGAGCGCGGGCAGGATTTCTTCGCGGCTCCGCTTGCTCCGGGTCAGCACGAGATAACTGAAGGGCAAGCTCTTATGATCCAAACTGCAAGCTTCATCGATTTTTCGGATCCAGGAAGGGCGCCACCAGAGGACTTCCTCGTGACACCAATCCTGCGGGTCGGCCAGAGCGCCGCATTTTTGATGCCCGAGGCAGGGAAGCAGGACTTTGAATTCAGAGCCGGAGGAGCCCTCGAGAAGCTCCAGAAGGGCTGCGCGAAATTCGAGGAGCTTTCGTGATTGGGCTTTCAGGGCGGGCTCAACAATGATGATGAGGCCTTCCTCTTGAAGGTGGCGTTTCCAGGACTCAAGAAGGGAACGCGCCAAATCCCGGGCTGGAATCTCGAGCTCGTTGAGAAAATAGCTCATGACCCAAAGATTGAATTGAGGGGCGGCTCGGGGAAGCCAGCCTTTTTTGGGGATATCGAGGGTGCGGGCAAAAGGACGGACTCCCCAGGGCGTGGTTTTCGCATACGAGAAAAAAGCTTCCGCCCAGCGGCTTCCGAGTTCGAGCATGGGGGCGTCTTGCTCAATCAGCGCCCAATCCCCCTGTGAGGGGAGGGTGAGCCCCGCCCAAGCCGCGCTCGCCGCGATTCCAGCGGCTCCCGTGGCTGGACCCGCCCCCCATTCAATTCCCCTGAGTCGATTTTCCGCCGCCCATTGAAATCCCAGGCGCTGTAGTTCTCCTCCCACTGCGGCGACCCGCAGGAGATTGCAGGGCATGTAGTAAGAAAAATACGCCAATCGAAGGTGTCTGGGATTCGAAGTCCGCTTCCAATAAGGCTCGAGCGATTCGCCAGCTTCCGCCTCTAGGCGATTAAAAGCTTGAGAGAGGCTGAGGATGTGTGGAACAATGGAGCGCGTTATAAAACGAGGAGATTCGAGTGAGTTTGGGTCGGGAATCCAGCCCTGCTGATGCAGGAAATGCGAGAAGAAGGATTCGAATTCCTTCTGTTTCAAAGCATCAGCTAAACTACTCAAAATTCTCATAGAATGAATGTTCTTTACTCCGGATTATGGGCCAGGTCGAGCTGCTTAAAGAAACGGATTTGACGTTAAAAAGGGTACTCATTTTAGGCCCTTTGAACGCAGGTCGATGGATTAGCGCTGAGCTGAAGGAGCTGGGGTTTGAAACTCAGCTCCAAGAGGCGCTGAGCGCCGATGAGTCTTGCCCCGTGCTCCAATCCCCCTTCCATCCTTGGGCGCTGGAGTCCTTGCGGGAGGTGCTCGCTTTCTGGAAAAAATCAAACCCTCCCAACTCCCCCGCATGGGTCCATCCCGGGGTGGGGCATTGGGCGAAGCGCCCTGAGCTCCCGGTGCTGACCCAGGAGCTGGGTTTGGAGCTGATTTCGACGACCACGCGAATCCTGGCGCTTTTTGGCGATCAGCTTCATTTCATCTTGGAAGCTGAAAAACATTGCGGAGTGCCTCATTTGATCTTGAGTCCCGAACCCTATTCCCGGGCTCATGAGATCGAGAGCGCGGTGAAAAAAGAGCAGTACCGATTCCCGATCATTCTCAAGCCCCTCAAAAGCGATGATAGTCGCGCGGCTTTCGTCTTGAATGAGGTTTCCGAACTCGAGAAGAAACTCCCTTTATGGCTGGAGCAGGCGCGCCTCAACTTGGGTGAGCCCATTTTATTTTTAGAGCGTCATCTTGAAGGCGCCCGGCATGTCACCGTTCCTTTCGCTCGGACCCGACAAGGGGAGATCGAATGGTTCCCTTGGGTGGACTCTTCGCTTCAGAGTCGCTTTCGAAAGCTCGTCGAATTTTGCCCCATGGAAAGCGTTGAACCCGAGATTCAAAGCCAGGTGAAGGAATGGTCCCGCCGAATGCTGGAGTATTTTGGCTACGTCGGGGTGGGCGCTTTGGAGTACTTGGTCGATGGATCGCGTGCTTTTTTGATCCGATCGGTCGCTCACTTGGATCGCAGCTTCCCGCTCTGGGAAAGTGTTTCTGGGGCCAGGGCCGTGGCGTGGCAACTCTATGCCCAGGATCCTTCTTTGGTTCAACCCGCGCTGCTGCGACGCGAGACTGTTTTTCCCCATGCCTTGTCCGCGGCCATCCGTTCCGAAGATACCGTTTTTCAGATGCCTCAACCCGGATTGCTTTTGGAGGCTCCGGAGATCACGGAGTGGGATTTTCCCGGAGCTCAGGCCAGCCTCCACCTCAATCAAAACCTTCTTGAAAATCGCCAGGACTGTTTTTTGTCCGACCCGGGCGAGGTCGCCAGCCTCTTGGTGAGCTCCCAGAGCCGCGAACAAAGTTTGAAGACGGTGCTTCAAGTCCTTAAGGACACTTGGATCGCAGGTTCGCTCCAAACTAATGAGCGCTTCCTCAAGGAACTCTTGAATCACCCTTGGGTTCAAGCGGGAGTTTTTCACGCCGGCTTCGTCGATGAGGAATTTGTTCCGCGCATGCATCCTCCTTCGCAGTCACTCCCACTTTTCGCTGAGATTGCGGCTACCGCTTTGCCCGCTGCTTCAAAAAGCGTTTGGATGGTCGGGGATCAGTGGGTCAGGTTGGGCAATAAGAAGCCCTCTCTGCGGTGGGTGAAGGGGCCTGAAGTTTCTGAGAAGGGACAGGTGATCCGCGGTTGGATCGAAAACCCCATGGAAGAAGGGGGAGGGGCCTTGCGCATCCACGCGTGCCCCATTTTACCGGGGCAGCTGCAACGATGGCAGGTAAAAATCGATCAGTGGGTTTTGCCGGTAAAATACCTTGAAAAGCCGGGCAAAATTCCGATGGAAATGACCGCTCTCGCCACCGGCAAAGTTCATGCGATCTTCTACCAGCAGCGTGCGGATATTCCGGCCCATGAATACGCCATTATCGTGGAATCTTTGGGGATGCTGATTCCTCACGCCTTCCCAGTCAGCGTCATGATGAGCACCTGGAAGGTGAAAACGGGGGATGCAGTGGTGCGGGGGCAAGTCCTCGGCGAATTTGAGATTCTCGAAGAACGCTGATAGCCTGGGGGTCAATGCCTCGTTACGACAAGACTTTCCAGATTCCCGGCCAATCCGCTGAGGAGATTTACCAAAAGATCAAACCGGAATTGCAGGCGCTTTTATCAAAGCTTTCCTTGGAAAAATTGGATCTGAGCCAGGATGACGCTCGTTTGGAATTCTCGCTCAAGTCGCCCCAGGCGACCTTGACGTTGAGTTGCCTCGATGAGGAACTGCAGCTCGAAGGGAAGCTCAGCTTGGTGGCTTCCGTCTTCACGGGCAAGATCAACGAGGGGATTGAGCGATGGCTGAAAGACAAGTTCAAGACCGTCGTATCCTGAAAGCAGCTGGGCTCATCAGCATCGCCACTTTGATGAGCCGCGTGCTCGGATTGGTGCGTGAGCAGGTATTCGCCATTTTTTTCGGGGCGAGCCATTTGACCGATGCTTTTCAGGTGGCTTTTAGGATTCCCAATCTCTTGCGGGATTTATTCGCGGAAGGGGCGATGAGCTCCTCACTGGTGCCTACTTTTACCCGGGTTCGGGAGCAGCAGGGCGATCGCAGGGCCTGGAGGATCGCGGGCCTGGTGTTTCGGATTCTTTTGATCGGGCTGGGGATAGGCGCCGTGGTGGGCGTCATTTGCACTCCCACATTGGTGCGGCTCTATGCTCCGGGGTTTCAATCCGTCCCCGGCAAGTTGGATCTTACAATTTCGTTAACGCGCTGGATGTTCCCTTTTTTTCCGTTGGTCGCCCTGGCCGCGGCATTCATGGGAATTCTCAACGCTTGCGGCGTTTTCTTCATGCCCGCTTTTTCTTCGGCGCTTTTCAACGTCGTTTCAGTCGCCGTCGGTGTCATTCTCATTCAAGGGTTTGGCTTTTCAATCGAGGCCATGGCGATTGGCGTGCTCGCAGGCGGTTTGGTGCAGGCGCTCAGTCAGCTCCCCTCCTTGTATCGCGTGGGTTATCGATGGTCGAAACGGCTTCCCGGAGAGGAGCCGTGGCATCGCGAACCTCAGCTCAAGCGGATGCTTTGGTTGATGGTCCCGGGGACCGTCGGACTCGCCGCCACGCAAGTTAATCTCCTGATCAACACGATTCTAGCCACGGCCGCGGGAGCGGGGGCGGTGTCCTGGCTCAACTACGCCTTCCGCCTTATGCAGTTCCCGATCGGAGTATTTGGGGTTTCGCTGGCCACAGCGATTCTTCCGCAGATTGCGAGAGCTTGGGTGAGGGAGGATTACCCGCATGTCGTTCATTCCATCGAGCAGGGCCTGAAAAACGTTTTTGCGATCAACTTGCCCGCCTCCGCCGGGCTGATCGCTCTGGGGATCCCCATCATTGAGCTCATTTATCAGCATGGGCATTTTAGCGCCGGAGATACCGGGGCCACCGCCCAAGCCCTGGCGATGTACTCAGTGGGGCTCACTTTTTACTCGGCGGTGAAGGTGCTTGGACCCGCTTGTTATGCGTTGGATCGATCCGGCTCTGCGGTCAGGGCTAGCGTCGTCAGCGTGATCGTGACTCTTTTTTTGAATACGATTTTAGTGAGGCGCTATGGGCATTGGGGCTTGGCTCTAGGGACTTCGGTGGCGGCCTTCTTCAACGCCGCTTTGCTTTTCATTTCATTGCGAAGAGCGCTCTCCGAGAAAGGGCAGGCGCTCCCTTTCCTCGGGGTCGGTTTTTCTTTCCTCAAAAATACCATCAATGCTTCGTTGATGGGCTTTGCCTGCTTTTGGCTTTACCAAAAAATGGCGGGACTCTGGCCAGGGGCTCCTGAACCCTGGGGCAGAATCGCTCGACTGCTGCCGGTGCTGGTTTCTTCCGGATTTTTTTTGATCTTTTTTGGTCGGCTACTCAAAATCCCTGAAATTAATGCTTTGATTTTGATTTTTATTTCTCGGATAAAAGGTAAACTGTCGCGAGGAGGCCGCTATGCAGACTAACCATGAGACCGTGCGCCTATTGTGCAAGAGCATCATCACCCGGCTAGAGAATCTGAAAGCGATTGCTTTTGCCCCACAGAGTCGGTCCAGGATCCAGGATGAAGTTTTCACCCTGCTGAAACCTTCGATCATGACGGAAGAAGATTTCAAGGAAAAGGCTTTGGAAAAAGTTCATGGGCGGGCGGATGCCCTCCAGGAAAGCGGCCTTTCGGAGAATGAACATTTTAAAACCGCCAAATCCATGGTCCGAGGGGATTTCGGTCAGGACGAGCTCAACGGCCTTTACTTCCAAAAGTCGCTTCGTGAGCTCGCGCAAGCGCTTTCGAGTTATTTCATGAGCTCCTCCCATATCGAGGAAGTTTACGAGACGGACGCTGACCTGGAATTGAAGGTCGTGGATTTATTCAAGCGCTTTGATCCCAAAAACGCGCATTGAAACGGATTTACAAGCCGACCTCGTCCAGCGCTTTACGGACTGAGTCGCAGGTTTTTTCCTCAGACGAATACAGGGCGTCGCAAGAATCTTGAATCGCCTTTGACGTCGCCTCAAAATCGGCAGTTTCGTACAGATATTGAGTCAAGGCGGTGTAAAAAATCCTCTGGGATTTTTGTCTTCCCAAGGCTTTATGAACCCGGTAAGCCGCATTGCCGATGATGGTCGAATTGATGTGGACCCAGCAGTAGTCATTCCCGGAATAGCAGATGGGATCGGATTGGAGCTTGTTCTTGGTGTGAGAGGGATAAGCGATGGTTTCGGGCGAGCCAAAGGGATCCTTTTGGATCGAGACTCGGATCATGCCGGGGTAGGCTAGATTGCGGATCCCTTTCGAGCGCAGAGGATCCAGGTAAACTTTTCTTCCCAGCGCCCAATCCCCGTCATTGGCGATGAGCTTCCCGAAAAAATCAGCGAAGGCCTCGTTTACCGCGCCGGACTCCCCGGAGTACATGAGATTGGCGGTTTCACGGATCACTCCGTGGGTCATCTCATGCCCCGCGATGTCCACTGCTTCGGTGAAATCCCCGGTCTCCCGGCCGTCCCCATCACCGTAAGACATGAATTTTCGCTCGCTAAACCACCCGGCGTTGGAATAATGGTCGCCCGCATGGACCAGGCTCACCAGATCGGAACCCCGATCGTCAAAACTGTTCCGCTGATGCTCGCTTAAAAAGTAATGCAGAACGACCTCTGCATTTCGCGCCGCCCGCTCCGCGGAGGCGTCTTTTTTGGAAACCCTCGCATTGGACTCGATCAAGGGCGGGCAGAGCGGCAGGTTGTATCGGAGCGGGTAGCCGCCACTTGAGCTGACGACTTGGCAGTTTTCCCGTGAGGCGCCTTCCAGCTCAGCGATGACGAGATCGCGCGGATTAATTTTTTTAGTGCTGTTTTTGGTGCTTCGTACGTGAATTTTCGGCATTTCAAGCGGAAGTTCATGGGGGATTTCGGCGATCACCTCGCGAGTGTGGGCGTCCACTAAAATCTCGCGTCCTCCCGCGGATTCAACGTCGTTCAAAATGACTCGATAGATGAGGCTCACGGATCGCGAATGGCCCTTTCGAGGCAGGATCTTGAGGAGGGGCTCGCCCGCTAATTCAAAGCGGGAGGGTTCACCCAAGAAGGCAATCGCGGTTTTCACCGCGCTTTCCGGGGAGATCGCAGGATTGGGGTCGATCTCAAACGCAGTCATCGTTGTTCGAATCTGAGAAGCTCCCGAAGAAAGGTGCTGGAAGGCGCGTGCGCCGATCACCTCAATCCCGCGGTAGTAGTGCTGAAAAATCGAGGTTTCAATTCCGTGATCTGCGATCATCCGCAGGGGCTTAAGTTCATGGGACTGATCCAAGAACAGCGATCGCAATCCGGGCAGCGTCATGATTCGCCTCAGGGCGGCCCGGTAGAGATCGGCGTTTTGATCGCTGGAAGGAGCGGGATCCCTGAACGCTGGAGGGAACCGCAAATTTTCCGCGCGGGCATTCCCCCATGCGAAAATAAGCAGCCCCACCCATCCTATGATGGCGGCTGATCGGCTCCTGGTCATATTGGATTTTCCCCCGACAATCTATTTTACACAGATTTCGTGAATGTCAAAAAATGACCAAGAGCTGGTCAGTGTCAAAGCCTTACCCGATTTTAATTTTTTTTATACTTCCAATAAATATAAGTACCGGTTTTGAAAGAGGTTAAATTATTAACTTTTGCGTCACAAATGGCTCTGGGATTGCACTTTTCTGCAGTGCCCCGCATGCAATCAAAAACTCGCTTCCTCATCATTTCCTTCGTGATCCTGACCCTTTTCGGATGGTCGAGGGAATCCATTTTTTCATCACGCTCCGAAGATTCGAGCTCGGGCGTCTCGGAGCCCGTTCCCGTTTCGCCGCAGCTCCGGTTGATCGAGTACCTCGATCGGATCGTTCAGGGTGAAATTGCCTCACCTGGGAAGGCGCGTCCCCGTGGCTTGAGCTCAGATCTTTTGCTGATCCCCAAGGAGCTTGCAGAACACTATGAAGTCCGCCTGAGGCGCGATGCGGAGGGGCTTCAGCGGTTTGAAGTGCGGGCGATTCCCAGAAAAAACAGCCTGATCAAGCAAGTCATCGCGATCAACGAATCCTTCGAAGTGAAAAGTAATGAGAGGGTGCCGGATCCCAGGAGCACTTATTTGCGCCTTCTCGCGATGAAGCATCTCAGGAAGGTCAGGGACGCGCAGCCGGGAGCGGCGCCTGGCCCCGAAGAGAGCGTGTTCAGAGGTTATTTCTCTTATGAGGCTCGTGCGAATTCCCAGGGGCAACGCATCGCAGTAGCCCACGGCATCCGCCACCCCGTCATGGGAGCGGTGCTCGAAATCGGGACGCAGGAAGAAGATGGCCGAGAAGTCGAGCAATTGCTGAGCGAGCTGATGGAGCAGTCCGACCAGCCTGCGTCGCGCGCGCCGGCCGCCTCGGCACAAACGACCCAGTCTCAGGAACTCGAAATTATCCGAATGACGGAATGAGTGTTGCTCCGCAGCGGAGATCGCTCGAATCGATCGGCGTTCGTTTGACAAGCCTCGTTCGTCTCACGTAGACTCAAAACAGAATGAAGGTTCCACGGATTGGATCAGGAACGGCTTAGGGATGAGGATTTGCATCAGGGGCTGGATTCCCTTGGGAATCGCCATTTTTTTCGCAGGTTGCGCCCATTTTCCCGGAAGCTCTGATCGCGCCTCGCGTCCCGATGAAAACGATCCTCGCACGCTTTCCGAGCTTCTCAAGCGAGGAGGGTCCTCGGGAAGCGCTTCGACCCCGTCTTCGGGGCGATCCTCCGGGACTCCGCTCGTCATTCGCGGGATCACGCTTAAGAACACCCAATTCGACATTCCCGTGACCATCAATTCCAAGGTGGAGCAGTGGATCGATTATTTCACGGGCCGGGGGCGCATCCATTACACGCGTTACCTCGAGCGCTCCGCGTATTTCATTCCCTACATCATGCCCTTGCTTCGGCAGAACGGCTTGCCCGAAGACCTCGTTTACCTCTCGATGATCGAGAGCGGGTTCAACAATTTCGCGCGCTCCCGCGCCAAGGCGGTGGGGCCGTGGCAATTCATCTCGGCCACCGGCAAGCGCTACGGGCTGATGGTCAATTGGTGGGTGGACGAACGGCGGGACATCCGCAAATCAACGCTTGCCGCGGTGGAGTACCTGCGTGATCTCTATAAGATGTTCCAGTCGTGGGAGCTCGCGGCGGCCGCCTACAACGCGGGCGAGGCGAAAATCGCGCGCGCGATTCAGCGCTACGGGACGAAAGATTTCTGGGAGCTCACTCGCCACCGCTACTTGAGGCCTGAGACGCGGGATTACGTCCCGAAGATGATGGCGGCGGCGATCATCGGAAAAAATCCCGCGCAGTTCGGGTTCGCGGTTCCTGACCTCAAGCCTTCTGACAATGAGATCGTTTCGGGCGATGGAGAAGTCGTCCAAGTCATCAAGACCGACAAACCCGAAGAAGAATTGAAGAAAGATGGCGGCGAGGAAGGCAGCATCGCGGATCTCGAAGCCGAGGCGGAGGAGGATTACTCCGTCCCTGAGCGCGAGCTCAGCCCCGCGACGCAAGCCAAGAATGAGCCTCAAGGAGAGGAGAATTCCCAGACCGCGGCTCCTCGAAGCGAGACCGCTCTCGCGAAGCCGGTTCCCACGCCACACGTGAATAAAAAAGGAGAAGTCGGCGGTCAGCCCCTCGAGGAGTTTGAAGTGCAAAGCCCCGCGGACCTGCTCCAGATCTCGCGCGCGGCCGGGCTTTCTTATCACACGGTGAAGGGACTCAATGCGGAGCTCAACCGCTGGTGCACGCCCCCGAACGTGGCGTCTTACCGCATCAAGCTTCCGATCTCGGTGAAGGAGACCTTCCTTTCGAATTACAACAACAAGGCCTTCCCGCGCAAAGTGGAGTTCCTGGCGCACAAGGCGCGCCGCGGGGAGACGCTTTCTCACATCGCTTCGCACTATGGGATCAAAGTCGATCCGGTGACGGATCTGAACGGCGTCTCCGCGCATATGCCGCTCAGAGCCGGCTCGAAGATCTTGTTACCTCTGCCTAATGACCGCTCGCGATCGCTTGCTTCGCTTGAAGTGCGTGATCCCCCGGAGCGCAGGCGTTATCGCCGGCGCGCGGTTTCGAGGCCCAAGTCCTTTCGGATGATCACCATCAAGCGCCGCGAAGCGGCTTCCGCCAAGCGCGAATCTCCGCTGACCCGCTCTCGCCGCCTCAAGGACGGGTAAGGCGAGCCATTCAGTTAAAGCCCCATCTGAAGGACGAGTTGCCAATCGAATGGGGGATTCGCAAAAATAAAAGGATGTGTTTACTCGCCTGTTCCAGTCTTGATTCGCTTCATTTTTCTGCGCACCTCAGTGTAGGCGGTGCAAGAGGCAGCGATGTCGGCCTTTGACGTTTGAATGGCGCTCATCGCTTGTTTGAAGAGTTCGCTGATTCCATCATTACTGAAGTATCGATTGATCTCCTCAATGCTATCGCTTTGATGAAAAGTGATGGGCTCCCACGAAAGCAGTGGTTCCGCTTCAGAAGCTTCAGCGATTTTGACGTAAGGGTGCAAGAAGAGCCGAACTTGAGTGATGGTTTCAGGGTATCGTTCTTTTTCTTGATTCGTGGAGATGACGAGCTTCAATTGAGGAGAAGTATTTTTTAAAGTCTTACTATCTTCTGAGTTTTGATCAGTTCCAATTTCATCGATGATGGAAGTGCATTCGGAGAGGGTTCGCATATCCAAGCTCTTCAAACCGCGCTGAAATTCTTGAGTTTCATTGATGTCCATGCTTCTCGCGATCAGGTCATCGATGATTTTCCCGGTAAACCGATTCCTTTTTTCTGATGCAAATTCCATGATTCGGTTTTGGCCGGCATCGTTCGATGAGTTGAATTCATCCGGCGGGGCATCGTTGGGGGCATTTTTAATGTTATTCCTGATGATCACGTGCAAGGGCCGAATGGTGTCTTTTGGGGCATCCTGATGAGCTGCGTGAGCCGATTCAGCGGCGATCATGCTCAATAGAGCACTTGAAATGATAAATGGATTGAATTTCATATCTTGAATTCTCCTTCTTCTAATGAATTTGAGGAGGCTTAACATACAAAATTTAAATATAAAATATTTAAATAAATCACTGATTTCTATGCGAAATTCGTTAAATCAGTCTGCCGGACGAGTCATCTCCTCGGGCCGTACCCACTGCTTGAACTGAGCCTCGGTCAATAGCCCCAGCTTCAGAGCCGCTTCCTTCAGCGTGAGCCCCTCTTTGTGCGCGGTCTTGGCGATCTTGGCCGCGTTGTCGTAGCCGATGTGGGGGTTGAGCGCGGTGACGAGCATGAGCGTGTTCTCGAGGTGTTGAGCGATCACTTTCTCGTTGGGCTTGAGGCCGCTCAAGCAGTGATCCACAAATCCGCTCGCCGAATCCGCAAGGAGCCTGAGTGAGTGCAAAAAGTTATGGATCAAAACGGGCTTAAAGACATTGAGCTCAAAGTTGCCGCTTGCGCCCGCGACGTTGATCGCCACGTCATTGCCCAGGACCTGGCAGCAGACCATCGTCATCGACTCGCTTTGCGTGGGGTTCACCTTGCCCGGCATGATCGAAGAGCCCGGCTCGTTCTCGGGGAGGCTCAGCTCTTGAAGGCCGCAGCGCGGGCCGCTGCCCAGCCAGCGGATGTCGTTTGCGATCTTCATGAAGCTGCACGCCAAGGTCTTGAGCGCCCCATGCGCGAACACGATCGCGTCGTGGGAGGCGAGCGCCTCGAACTTATTGGGCGCGCTCACGAAGCGCTTGCCTGAAATCTCGCTGATTTTTTTCGCCACGCGCTCGGCGAACTCGGGGTGCGTGTTGAGCCCGGTGCCGACCGCGGTTCCTCCTTGGGCGAGCGCGCGCAGCCGCTCAAGCGCTTGGCTGACGCGCTCGATCCCGAGCTCGAGTTGCATGCGGTAGCCTGAAAATTCCTGGCCCAAGGTGAGGGGGGTGGCGTCCATCAGATGGGTGCGTCCAACTTTGATGATTCCCCCGAAGGCTTTTTCTTTTTCAAGCAAAGCGGCGTGAAATTTTTTGAGCGCGGGCAAAAGCTCGTCTTCAATCTGCTCCACGGCCGCGATGTGCATGGCGGTGGGGAAGGAATCATTGGAGCTCTGGCTCATATTGACGTGATCGTTAGGGTGAATGGGTTTTTTGGAGCCCATCTGACCACCTAGGAGCTCAATGGCGCGGTTGGAGATGACTTCGTTCGCGTTCATGTTGGTCTGGGTGCCGGAGCCGGTCTGCCAGATGACGAGCGGGAAGTGGGAGTCGAGCTTCCCCTCAATGACTTCGTCGGCCGCGCGCGAGATGGGATCGAGCTGGTCTTTCGTGAGCTTGCCCAGATCGTGGTTGGCCAGGGCCGCCGATTTTTTGAGGATCCCGAGCGCCCGAATCAGGGCTCGGGGCATGCGGTCTTCGCCCACGGCGAAGTTCAGGAGCGATCGCTGGGTCTGGGCCCCCCAGTAGCGGTCAGCGGGCACTTGCATCTCGCCCATGGTGTCGGTTTCTACGCGGGTTTTTTGCGGTGATGAGGTCATATGGAAGGGGATCATAAATCCGCCCGGGCCTCTCGTACAGCCTTTAGCGTAAAAAAGGGCGCGGTTGTTTTCTCGGCGCTCCTCGCCTAAAGTGAGGGCGTGAATTCCCCTGATTTTGTTCCCCCGGTGGTGATTGTCGGAAATGGCGTAGGTGCAGCGGCTGCGGCTGGATTTCTCATCTCAGCGGGCTTTCCGGTGCTTGCGCTTTCGGGCAAAGGCTCGCGGGCGCTGCCGCTCACGCCCCATTTTGAATCCAGTCCCTGGGTGGAGCTTCTGCAACGCCTAAGTCTGGTGCCGGGAGCTCCCGAGGCGGGCTCGTTTGCCTTTGAATTCCGCAACAAATCATTGAGACCGCCGGACTGGTGGGTGCCCGGAGAGGCTGTGGATCCCAAGCTTCCAGCTTTGGATCGAATGATGGTGCAGGGAGAGACGGCGAGATTTTCTCAGACGCTCGCGGAGCTGGAAGGGGAGATCCAGCAGGCGCTGAGCGATCCCGAGCGTTTTGCGAATTTTCAGGCGCTTGAGGGCGTGGTGCTTCAAAAGATTCTCATTCCCGAGGATTCGGAATGGATCCAGATGACGCTCAGCTCAGGCGATGTGGTCTCAGGGCTCCTCGTATTCGCGGGATCTTGGTCGGAGCTCTCGCAGATTGAGGGGATAGGAAAGATCGCCCCTTGGAAACGAAAGCGCAAACCCACGGGATTGCTTCAGCTCATCCTCACGCACGGGCACGCGATCCCGGCTCCCCGCGGGGAGGCGATCTCGATGCTGCTTCAAAAAGAAGCGAAGGACCGCGAGGATCGCGACAAAAAGTTTTGGGGTTATTTTCTCTCAGATGGGTTGAAGAGCGTGTGGAGTACGGAGGTCACCGCCGAGGAGAGTGAGGACAACGCCCTCATCGCCAAGCGGCTTCGCAAGATGAAGTCCGCGCTTCAGCGCCTGTTTTCGCAAGCGGGATGGCTTGCTCCGCTTTCGGTTGAGAGTCTGCAAGAGACCGTGACGGATGAGTGCGTAATCTTCGAAGGTGAAGCACTTTTTACGGCGGGTGAGGAGCCTACGCAGTTCTTGAATTTTCAGGTGGCGCCGGGCGTGTTCCGGTTGACCGATGGCTACGGGCCATCCTCTGCGGTGAGGCAGGCCTCTCGATTGAGCGAGGAGCTGGTGCGGGGGTATTTTGCGCAGGGGGCGGCTGTGGCGAGTGGTTCTGAGGCCCCTGCGACGAGCTCAGAGGAGTCTTTGCCCCGGCAGTCTGAGGCGAACGCGGAGTGAGGGGCTTCACCGCCGCAGCGGCGGTGAATGTTGAGGATTACTTCCCAGGTTTAGGATTGTTCTCGCTAAAAAGTTTGAGGAAATCTTGATTCGCTCGAACTCTAGCTTTTTGGCGTTCGTCCGGACCTTGGATTGAATATTGATCCAAGTACTTGATCCAAAGATCCTCATAGTTTTTTTGACTTAGCTTTTCTTCGAGCTCAACCTGACCGAGATGATGCGCGCCCCTCTCGAGGCATTTTGCGAAATAAATGAATTCAGCGCCGCCCGTGATCGCTTCGTCTTGGCACATCAGCGCGACGATTTCTGATGGGGTGATCTCCGCACCTGAGGGAGCGGCCGCTTGCGTGGAACTCACAAAAAGAATCAATCCGATTCCTGCAAAAAACGTTTTTATCACGGGCTTTTCTCCTTCGTGGCCATGGAATTCACTAACCGAAGCTCTCTTGTTTGTGAAGGGGATTAGAATAGGGGTGGATTACCGCCGCTGCGGCGGTAAAGCCTGCTCATGAGGCAGAATTTGCGCGAGTCATCGCGGGCGGTTGTTCTTCCTGAGTCGCAGCCGACTGCCGCAGTGGCTTAATCCCTAGGCAAAACCCATGAATCTGAGTTTCCGGCCCACCCTGCAGAGCCCGGGCAGCGGCGCGAAGCGTATGCCCCGTGACCCAGAAATCATCCACGAGCAGAATACGCCCCTGCCCACGTCTCAGCCAGTTCTCCCGCATGTGGTCTCGGATTCGAAACCGAATCGCATGGCTCAGTCGATCCTCTCGCGAAAGCTGGGCTTGCGCGGGACTCTTTTTTTCCACTATCTCAAGCAACGGCAAGACGGGAATCGAAAGGGCTCGGGAGAGCGAGCGGCTCAAATTCAGAGTCGTGCCGCCCTGGAGCTGCCAGGATCGATGATGAGATTGAGGTACGGGCACGATCGCCTGGAGCTGCTTGGCTTGAAGACTCGAAAGCGTCTCTCGGCTCCATCGAAGAATCCGCCTATCCAGCGCCCAGCCCTGAGTGCGCTTCCACGTTTTGAGGAGAGGGTAAATGGAATCGGTGAGAAGATAGGACGCAGTGAGGGAATTTAGGAGCTCCAAGTAAGAGTTCTGCTGGGCGTAAGCCAGGGCGAACGGAGTGGATTTCAATGTTTCCATGCACGCATGGCATAAGGGAAAAGAGCTCAGCGTGATTCCAGAGCTTGCGAGACAATGCGTGCAGCGGAAGAGCGGGAGCACGCTGAGTTTCTAAACAAGATCCAGGCCGGGCTGAGCGATCATCACATTCGCAGGTTCATCCTACGTCATTGCGGGCTTCCGGAGGCGGAAGGGTTCTTTTGGCCTTAATGATGGCATTTTTCCACTCCAATGTCCGCTCGTTGACATCAATGGATGAAACTTCCGCATCGAGGTCATTTTCATCCCGAACGTCCGCCTGGCAAATGACATCGCGGTATCTGCCTTGAAACTCATCAATGAGATTTTCTATCTTATCGAGGTCGCTTGGTCTGGCGGCGGATTTGAAGGCGCGTATCACTTCGTTGTAGTGGCTGATGAACTGCGCGTTGCAGAAATTTGTCCCTTGCTGATAGGCGCTCTGTGTCCCCGACACGGAAATGGGCTGGAATGAATTGTTTTTTTTGCCTTCCCCACCGCTGCTCCCGCATCCCATTGCGGATGCCAGCGTCAGATAAATTAAAAAAGCAAAGCGATATTTGGCGCACATTTGAAAACTACCCTCGTTTTTGACGTGAGAGCATATATCCAAGTCAATAAGTCATTTAAAGAGAATGAGGCGTTCTTGATCAGTTCTTGGTATTGCTGGAGCGTCTCCGCGGCTTTATTTCCCCACCAAGCTCTTCCCGCTCACCTCAGCGGGGAGGGGGAGGCCCAAGAGCCCGCAGAGCGTGGGCATCAGATCCGCGAGCGTGCCGTCCCGCAAGGCCACACGGCTCGCCTTGGGCGCGATGGCCGTATTGGGCGCGACCCAAAGGGCCGGCACGGGGTTGAGTGTGTGCTGCGTATGAATTCGCCCCTGCGAGTCGCACATCTCCTCGGCGTTGCCATGATCCGCGGTGAGCAGCACATGCACCCCCTCGGCTTGGGCTGCCCCGATGACCTGGGACATGCATTGATCCAAAGTTTCCATCGCGCGGACCGCCGCCTCGTAATTGCCGGTGTGCCCCACCATGTCGGCGTTGGCGAAATTCATCAGGATGAAGTCATCATTCTGTGAGCGGATCCGATCCGCGGTTTTGGCCGCCACTTCGAACGCGCTCATTTCGGGCTTGAGATCGTAGGTCGCCACATCCTTGGGGGAAGGAACGAGCAAGCGCTCTTCGCCATGAAACGGGGCTTCACGACCGCCGTTGAAAAAAAAAGTCACATGCGCGTACTTCTCGGTTTCGGCGATCCGGAACTGCTTGCGCCCGTGCTGCTCGAGCCATTGCCCCATCAAATGATCCAGGTTCTGCGGCCCATAAAGCGTCGTGATATTTTTGAAGCCCGCGTCAATGGTCGTCATGCCCGCGAACGCCGACGGCTTGAACCCGCGCCCCCGATCAAACTCGTTAAACCCCGTGAATGTAAGCGCCTGCGTGATCTCGCGGGCGCGATCCGAGCGGAAGTTGAAAAAGATCACGCTATCGCCATCGTGCATCCCACCGTTCGCATCCAGCAGGCAGGGCTCCACGAACTCATCCGTCTTGCCGAGCGACTTTTGCTTCTCGATCCAATTCAGGGCGCGCTCCAGCTCTGAATTCCCGCTGGTCTCAGAGGGGGGCGTCTGCCCAGTGAGGCTCTCATAGGCGCTTTTCACGCGCTCCCAGCGCTTGTCGCGGTCCATCGCCCAGAAACGGCCGCCTAAGCTCGCAAGGCGGGCTCCTGCCGCTTGATAGGATGGGTGTTGAGTCAGCTTCGCGAGGTATTGCGCGCATGAGCCGGGAGGGGTGTCCCTTCCATCCAAAAAAGCGTGGACCCAGACTTCGGGCACGCGCGCTTTCGCGCAGCATTCGAGCAAAGCGAAGAGATGCTCGAGATGGCTATGAACGCCGCCGTCGGACAAAAGCCCCATCAAATGGACGCGCCCCGTGGTTTTTGCCCCTTGATCGATCACTTGAAGCAAAGCTGGGTTGGAAAAAAAATTCCCATTTTTGATTTCCTTCAAAATGCGAGTCAAGTCTTGATAGATGATTCGTCCCGCGCCCATGGTCATGTGGCCGACCTCCGAATTTCCCATGATGCCCTCGGGCAATCCCACCGCTTCGCCATGGGTGATGAGCTGGGAGTGGGGGTAATCATTCCAGAGTTTGCGGTAAAACGGCATCCGGGCATTCTGAATCGCGTTGAAAGGGGAGTCCTTTCCGATGCCGAAGCCGTCTAAGATCATCAAAAGCGCTCGAGGTTTCATTGCGGAACTCCTGCGTGATGGTAAGGATGCCCCTGCATGGCGCTCCATGCACGATAAATCTGCTCATAAAAGACCACTCGCGTGAGTTCGTACGAAAGCGTCTGAGGGCCGAGGCTGAACACGCCGCGCGCCCTTTTATGGAGCGAAGGATCCAATCCGAAGCTCCCCCCGATGCAGAACGCGATCTGCGTTTTTCCTTCGCGCTCAAGCCCCTGAAAAAGCTTGATCCATTGTTCGGTGCTCAATGAGCGCCCTCCTTCGTCGAGCAGGAAAAAACAGTGGGCGTCCTGCCCGTTTTTTTGGAGCTGAGCGAGCAGCGTCTGACCTTCTCGCTCGACGCATTGCTTGAGGATGGCGGTTTTGTTTGAGACGGGGGATTCCGGTTTGAGCTCGCATTCCTCCAGATTCAACCAAGGGCGAGCGCGAGCGAGATAATGATCCGCGGTTTGGCGAAGGCCCGGGGTTTTGAGCTTTCCGAAGGAATAGACGCGCAGTCTCACGGCATCTAAGCGTGAGCGGAATCCGTGGGGAGGTAATACTGAGTCGGCACGGAGAGGCGCGGCGCGCTGGCCCAAAGCGTTTCGAGCCCGTAGTACTCGCGCAGGGCATCCTGAAACACATGGACAATGACGTCGCCCAGGTCGATCAAAACCCAGCGACCCTCGGCGTATCCTTCCGTCGAAAGAGTGCGCTTTCCGTTTTCACGCAGTGAGACGCTGACGGCGTCACAGATCGCTTTAACTTGGCGATCGGATGAACCGCTGCAAATGACGAAGTAATCCGCGAAGGCGGAAAGGTTTCCGAGATCGAGAATCTTGAGGTTCTCGGCTTTCTTCGATAACGCGGCTCTGGCGCAGAGCAATGCTTTTTCAGCGGAAGCGCTCAGTTCAGTCATTTTTTCTCCTGGCTGGGTTGAATACCATAGAGGCGGTGCTTGAGCAAATAACTCAAAATGCCCGGGGAGAGGCTGTCTTCCGGGGGTTGCCCCTTCTTTACAAGGGTGGCACGAATCTCTTGGGAAGAGAGGGCTGGCGCCTGAGTGAGCCGAACTCGAAGCAGGGTGCCCCCGGGGAGGGTCCAATCCCCCTTACTGGAAGCATCCGTGGGGCCGCTTTGGCGCCGCACGAGCCCCTGAATGGACCATTGAGCCAAGGTTTGAGCGATTTTCTCGGAGCCATCCGGCTTTCTTTCTAAAACCAACCAATGAGCCAAGTGCAGGACTTCAGGAAATCGATGCCAGCTGGGGAGGGCTTGGAGCTGGTCCGCGCCGATGACGAAAGCCAAGGGTGCGCTCGGCGCACCTAATTTTTGCAGGGTGTGAAAAGTGTAATGAGGAGATCCCTGATCTTCTATTTCAACTTCATTGATTTCGATTCGATGGCGGAGGGCAGGGCTCATTTCTTCCTGAAAGCAGAGCCGGGCCATTTCGAGTCGCTGAAGCGCGGTGGCGACCGTTTTTTTATGAGGCAAGTGAGCGGAAGGCAGAATGAGCACGCGGGGGGAGCCGACTTCTTGAAGCAGTTCTTGGAGGATTTGGCGATGACCCAAATGCGGTGGATCGAAAGCGCCCCCGAAAACCGCAGGGATTTCGTTCCAAATGCTCATGATGGCCTCACTTGCGCCGAATGCGGGGATCGTCGGGCAAAGAGAGGGCCACTGGCGGGTTGTATTCGTTCATGCGCGCCGAAATGCTTCGAAGCAACGCAGGAATTCCCTCCCCACTCACCGCTGAGATGAAGAAAAGATCAGAACCGGGGCTCGCCTTCTTGAGTTCGACTTTGGCTCGCTCCAGCAACTGGGCATCTTCCTGGAGCAGGTCGATCTTATTCACGACAATGAGTTCCGGTTTTTTCAGGAGTTCAGGTTCAAACTGCTCCAGTTCCCGTCGAATTTCTTGATAGCGTTGGACGAGTCGGTGAGGGGGATTCGAATCCTCGGATGCGGACTCTTCCAAAAGGAGTTCAGAGCCATCCAAAAGGTGGATAAAAAATCGGGTGCGCTCAATGTGCTTGAGGAACTGATGCCCCAATCCCGCTCCGAGGTGCGCCCCAGGGATGAGACCGGGGATATCGGCGATCACGATGGTTTGATACTCGGCGAGCTCAACGACGCCGAGCTGAGGGATCAAGGTCGTAAAGGGGTAGTCAGCGACTTTGGGGCGCGCAGCGCTGATTTTGGAAATGAGGGTGGATTTGCCCGCGTTCGGAAATCCGATGATTCCCGCATCCGCCAATAATTTCAGTTCGAGAGTGAGTTTGCGGCTCGATCCTTCTTCGCCAGGCTGCGCGAATTTCGGAGCTTGGAATGCCGCCGTGACGAAATGGGCGTTTCCCTTGCCTCCGCGTCCCCCTTCGCAGGCGACCCAGCTTTGCCCGATTTCGGTGAAATCATGAAGCAGCTCCTGAGTTTCGGCATCTCGAATGAGGGTTCCCATGGGAACGGGGATTTGAATGGTTTCGCCATCCCGGCCCGCTTTGTTCGACCCGGAGCCTGGTTCACCCGCGGGCGCGCGGTATTCCCTTCGGTAGCGAAAGTTTTGAAGCGTGGAATGTTTTTGAGTGGCAACGAGGACGATATCCCCGCCGTCGCCTCCGTCTCCGCCGTCCGGCCCGCCCTTAGGGGCGAAAGTCTCGCGGCGAAAACTGACGCAACCGGAGCCGCCATGCCCCGCAGTGAGTTGGATCGTGGCTTCGTCGATGAATCTCATGGACAGCTACCACCCTCTCAACGCCTTGAATCTGAAACTTAAGCCGCTGAAGTCAATGAAGAGCGAGCTGCGGGAGCGGATGAATAAACGGAAACTTGCTTCCGTTTTTTATCTTTGCGCTCAAACGTCACTACGCCTTCAATCAGGGCATACAGGGTAAAATCACGGCCCAACCCGACATTCCTGCCAGGATGAATCTTGGTGCCGACTTGTCGAACGAGGATCTCTCCGGCATTGACTTGCTGCCCGCCGAAGCGCTTCACGCCCCTCATCTTGGGGTTGCTGTCTCTACCGTTCTTGGAACTACCGCCTGCTTTTTTATGTGCCATGACTCTGAGTCTCCCTCAGCGCTGAATCAGCTGTCTTTCGCTTTTTTCTTTGCTGGTGTTTTTTTTGTTTTTGCCTGAGGCGCCGCCGCTTCTGCGGAAGCTCCTCGAAGGTGAGAAGTGTTTGCAGCGCTCTTTTTAGGGGCTG
>CAZLYB010000020.1:0-40735 GCA_964563795.1 uncultured Bacteriovoracaceae bacterium
GCCGTCCTGAATACTAAAAATCGTGAAAAATCATTCCAACTCCCCGTCTCAAGCCAGTTCCATTCTCTGCGTGGGCTCCATCGCCTTTGACTCCGTTCAAACCCCGGCGGGAAAAGCCGAAATGATCCTGGGGGGCGCCGCCAACTACTTCAGCGTCGCGGCCTCCATCGAGACGCCGGTGAAAATGGTGGGCATCGTCGGGGCTGATTTCCCGGAGGATCACCTCCGTTGGTTGCAGTCCAGGGGCGTCGACGTGAGCGGCGTCGAAAAGGCGGACGGAAAAACATTTCACTGGGTGGGCAGCTACGATCAAAATTTGAATGAGGCCAAGACACTCTCGACGTTTCTGAATGTTTTCGAAAAATTCACGCCCACGATTTCCGCGAAACACCGGGAAAGCGAGATCGTATTCCTGGGCAATATCGATCCGTCGCTTCAACTCCATGTCCTTGAGCAAGTAAAAGCGCCCGCCTTCATCGCCTGCGACACGATGAACTTTTGGATCACCGGGAAGCTGGCTGAGCTCAAAAAAGTGCTCCGAAAAATCGACCTCCTCTCCATCAACGAAGCGGAAGCCGTTCTGCTCACTGGCGCTTCGAGCTTGAAGCAGGCGGCCCGCGGGATTTTGGGCATGGGACCCAGTGCGCTCGTGATCAAACGGGGAGAGTACGGATCAGCGCTTTTCTCCGGCGACCGGATATTCATGGCGCCCGCCTATCCGGTGACGAAAGTCTCCGATCCCACCGGGGCAGGCGACACTTTCGCGGGCGGCATGGTGAGCGCGCTCGCTGAGGCGAAGATTCACCGCGATTGGCGTGAAACGCGCCAAGAACAGTGGTGGTCCACACTGAAAAACGCCGTCATCGCTGGGACGACGCTGGCGAGTTTTTGCATCGAGGACTTCGGGATGAACCGCCTGGGGAAGGTGAGCGCTGACGAGAAAAAAGAGCGGCAGCGCGAGCTCCTCGAGATCATCCGTGTGGATTAAGTCGCTGTTTTGGCTGAGTGGCGCGCAAGCTCCCGCTCCACTGCCGCGCGAAACTCGCTTTGAAACCGCTCTCGGGTGAACTTCTCCGCCTGAGCCCGACAGGCCCGGGGATCGAACTTGGCGCTTCCCGACTCCACCTTCAATACGGCTTCGATCAAAGATTCAACGGCCTGCTCTTGGAAAAACACCCCGGTTTCGTTCGTAACTGTTTCGAGAGCCCCGCCCGCCCCATAAGCGATCACTGGAGTACCGCAAGCCAACGCCTCCAGAGGGGCGATCCCAAAATCCTCTTTACCGGGAAAAACGAAAGCCCGGCACTTTTGGTAGAGGTCCAGGATAGCGGGATTGGAGAGCTTCCCCAAAAATTCGACGTTCGGCTTCGCCTTCTTCTTGAGCGCAGCCGCCTCCTGCCCCGCGCCCACGATCAAAAGCGACAAACCCAACTGGTTGAACGCCTCAATGGCCAAATCCATGCGCTTATAAGGGGCGAACGCCCCGACCATCAAATAGGCGCGGCCCCGTTTTTCGGGGTGCGCTGAAAGCTGAAAGCGCTGAAGATCGACGAAGGGGTAAATCACCTGCGCAGGCCTCGAATAAAATTCCTGGATTTGCCCCGCGATATACTGGCTGTTGGCGATGAAAGAGTCCACTCGCTCAGGCGCGCTCACGCGCCGATCCCATTTTTGAAAAGGTTTTCTCAGCGTCCGCGCCGCCCATCTCACCCAGGGGGATGCTCTTCCAGGGCCGAAGTAATCGGGGAATCGATCCCAGAAATAGCGCATGGGCGCATGCACGTAGCTAATGTGCAGCGCGCCCGGGGGTTTTTGGATCCCTTTTGCCACGCAATGAGAGGAGGAAAGAATCAAGTCGAACCCGCTCAAATCAAATTGGCTGATCGCATGCGGCATGAAGGGCAGGAAGTGACGGTAGCGCTTTTCGATCTGAGGGATCTTTTGGAGCCAGCTCGTGTGCTTGCGAGGGACGGTCAGAATGGGCGAGACTGAGCCCGGCACGGCGATCAGCGTGAAAATTTCAGCGCGGGGAAAGAGCTCAACCATCGCCTCAAGAACGCGCTCCCCACCTCGCATCCCGGTCAACCAATCGTGGATGATGGCGACGCGGGGAGAGTCGGTTTTCATCGGGATTTGAAAAACTCAATGGAACGAGCGAGCCCTTCGCCCAAATCGATTCGGGGCTCCCAGCCGAGGAGCTTTCGCGCTTTCGAGATGTCGGGGCAACGTTTGCGGGGATCATCCGGCCGGCCCTCGGCGAACTGCAACGAGGAATCGCTTTGAGTCAGTTCGAGGATTTTTTTCGCGAATTGAAGAATCGTTTTTTCATCGGGGTTACCGAGATTCACGACCTCGCGGAGCTCGCTTTCGTAAAGCCGCACGATGCCATCGACCAGATCAGAGACGAAGCAAAAACTTCGGGTCTGGCTGCCATCCCCATGGATCACCAAGGGTCTGCTCTGAAGCGCCTGCATGCAGAGCTCCGGCACCACTCTTCCGTCATCGGGGCGCATCCTGGGGCCGTAGGTGTTGAAGATCCTCACGATCGCCGCGTTCAAGTCATGCGGAGAGCGCATGGCCGTGCTGACATACGCTTCCGCGAAGCGTTTCGTTTCATCGTAACAGGCGCGAGGACCGATGGAGTTCACGTTTCCCCAATAGGATTCGGTTTGCGGATGAACCAGGGGATCCCCATAGACTTCGGAAGTGGAGGCCAAGAGGTAACGAGCCTTCAAGTGGAGCGCGAGTTGAACGGTTTGAATCGTGCCCAATGAATCCACGTGAAGAATCTCAAAAGGGATTTTGTCAAAATCGACGGGGCTCGCCGGACAGGCGAAATGCAGCACTCCCGCCAGTCCCTCCCGCTCAAATCGACTGATCCACGCTTCTGGCAATGGATCGCAGATATCATGCTCAATGAATTCAAAAGGGGCGTCGCTGGGGATCACTTCCAAGTTGCGACGATCCCCCGTAATCAAGTTGTCCACTCCAAAAACTCGAGCGCCTTTTTTCAGGAAAGCCTCGCAGAGGTGTGAGCCGATGAAACCGCTCGCTCCGGTAATCAAGATATTCTTCATTCGGCCTGGGATCCTAGCACGCGCCGATAAATCCGGTCCATAGCTTCCGCGAGGCGAGCGCTCGAATAGCGGCTCAGGAGTTGAGACCGCACGGCCTCAACTTGCGAGGCCGGAGCCCTCAGAAATCCGCGGTCAGCCTGCTTCAACAAAGCGCTCGTCAAATCCTCCCGGGAACGGGGGTCAAACCACTCCCCTCCCAAAGACTGCAGAACTTCGCCCAAACTTTCTTGATGAGGCTCGATCTTCGAGGCGATGACAGGCACCCCCAAGAGCGTCGCTTCAACGGGGGGAATTCCAAACCCCTCGTAGAGGGAGGGGAAAACCACGGCCCCCGCACTTTGGATCAAATCCTTGATCTCCCCGTCACTGAGGCTCTCGAAGCAGCGCACGCCTTCGTGTTTACTTTCCCAAGAAAAGCTCAGGAACAGGTCCGGAAAATGACCTTGCGTCTTCAGCGCTCTTTGCCTCGCCTGCGAATAGGCCTCCACTAAAAGAGCGATGTTCTTATGGGGCTTGGGATTGGACAGGCAGAAAAAATAATTCTTCCCCTGAGGCTTCCATTCAGGCGCCTGCCAACTTGAGTCGAGGGCATTCTCGACCACTTCAATTTGAGAGGGGGTGAACTCAAGCCACTGACAAAGCTCTTTCCTGGAAAACTGCGAAACCGTCATCACCGCTCGGGCCTTTCGCGCGAAAGGTCTGAGCAAGAAGCGATAATAAAGCTTCTGCGGGATGGAACCGAAGCGCAGGTGATTGAGATCATGAATCGTAATGATCCAGGGGCAAGGACACCTCAAGAGGCTTGAAAAGCTCGGACTATGGTAAAGGGCTGCCCCATGTTTTTTCAGGATGCGGGGAATCTCAAGCCACTCGCGAGGATTCAGAAAAGGCGCTGGACTCAAGATGAAGTCAAACTTCGAGAAAACCGGCTCGACCTCAAGAGCTTCCCGATGATCCCCCAGAATGAAAAAGGGGTCATAACTCAAAGGCTTTTGCGAGCGCAGTCGCTCCAAACCCTCCGCCAAACGGGTCACGTAGCGGGAGAACCCGTGCGCCCGTTTTCCCACCATCCTCGCGTCGATAAAAATCTTGGGGCGGCTCATAGGAAGCTCGCGAGCACCCAAGCGATGGACCACATCATTTGATGCTGAACTTTAGCCTCCCAAAAATTGACCTGAGTCAAGCCGTTGAGGTGCAGCACCACCCAAGCGCAGAGAAGACCGTGCGCGATGGGCAATTGTTTTTGCGAGAGAGCGCGCTTCAAAAGCCAGAAGATGACGCCGCACCAAAAAACCCAGCAGATGACGCCCAGGAGGCCGGTCCCCGCGAGCTGCTCCAAAAAAACGTTATGCGCATGGCCTACGAAGAGGTCGGGGCGAGCCTGCTTCGGCTCATTCGGATGCTCCGCGGAGTAGCGGCTCAAAAGATAGTAGCTCGCGAGTTCTTGATTGTGGCGAAAACCCACGCCCGTGAAGGGCCGTTCCGAGAAAAACTCGAGATTCGCCGACCACAAATTCTTCCGAGTTCCCACCCCCAAGGATTCATTCATGCGACTTTGAATGAAGGGAATCTGGCTCGTCACCCCCAAAGAAATCACGGCAAGCGCCAGCACCGCCCAACGACGGCGCCCCTTGAAACGCAGCAGGAGCCACAGCAACAAACCGACGGGCAATGCGAGCCAAAGCGTCCTCGAGTAAGTCGCGAACAAGGCGAATGCGCCCAGGCCAGCCAAAACGATGAGAAAGCGCTGAGCCTTTTCCCGCTTCGCCGCGAGCAGATCCAACGCCGCGAACCAAGGAAAAATCAAGATGCTCGCGGTGGAGAGATGGTGCCCGAAAAAAAGCGTGGCATGAAATCGCCCAGGGCTCATGGGAATGGGCTGAACCCTCGGCCACCCCGTGAAGTACTGCTGAACCCCGATCAGAGACACTACCCCGAATGCCCCGAGCCACGCCCACAGGACTTGCTTGCGCTGAGCGTCCCGAAGCTCACGCAAACCCAGGGCGAGCAGGATGGGCCAAAAAAGATACCAGAGCTTGGAGAGATCCTTAAAAAACGAGACTTGAACCGCCCCGCCGCCTTCTCCCGAATACGAAACCGGCCAAAACTGAGCGACTCCCAAGCTTAAGGCGCAAGAAGCGAGGAGCGCCAATGAAGCGAGGAGGTACATTCGAAACTCAGGGCAGGCCCAGCTCATCCTCCAGGCGAGCGGCCAGCACAGCCGCTTCCTCACCCAGTAAGCGGTGAAGGCGAGGAGATAAACCCCCGCCCCGACGCTCATCATCGCCATCGACCCCAAGCTTGCGACCGCGTAAAGCGATAACCCCAGGAACAGAACAAAATTCATGGTGATTTCCCCGAAGATCGATTGAGCGTGGCCAAGATCCCCCCGCGCGCCAGGGCGAAATCATAAGAGACGGGATCCACCGGATCAAACCGTTTGAGTGAAGCAGTCACTTCCAAAGCGGCTTTCCAATCGAGTTGGCTTCTTTGGGTGAATCGAAGCTCACGGCTGATTCGCCCCAAGTGCGTGTCCAAAGGCACGATGAGTTGCGAAGGTTTGAGGTAAACCGTGGTTTTTGGGATCAAAGCGCCTTTCGCCCCCCAATGACCCAGATCCAAATCGTCCTTGCGCACCATCCATCTCAAAAAGAGGCACCAGCGCTTGCAGCAACTCCCGTCCTCGGGGTTGCTCAGGAAAAAATCGAGCGAACGCGTTATGGGCGGATCAAGACGCTGATTTCGCCAATCCTTCAGCACTCGGCTCAAGGACTGCCCCCAATGATCTTGGTCCTTTTTGAACCCGAAAAGTAAATGGCCTCCCAGGGACCCATGGCGCTCCCAGCTCCAACTCAGCAATTTGAAAAGACTGACCACATCCGAACCCGTGTTGAAGCGATGCGAGAAACCCGAAAAAAGGGCGTACGCTTTTTTCAAAGCGGATGGCTTCCTGAGGGACCTGACCCACTCGCTCGGGGAAAGGCCGCTTTGAGCGATGCGCGCCAAGGCGGATTCCACGGAGCCGCGAATCTGTTTGACTTGCCCATAAGCGAGCTGCGCGGAAATGAGCCCCACCGCCTCTTGGTCCCAAGGATTCGAATAACGATGCGCGAACTCCAGGGGATCCGAAAAAAGGTAATCCCGCTTGTGGTAAGTTGCCCGGACTTCGTTTAAAAGGATTCCGAGGCGATGCAGTGATGGCATATTTTCCAGCTTTAATATCACGCCCGCAGAAAAACTGCTGGGGTTGCGGAAAAGTCATCGCCCTCTTTTTAATTTTCCATTTTTTCCCGGTTTCAGCGTTTTCAGCCCAGGGGCAACCCCCTTTGGAGCTGCCCGCCGCCTCACCCAGCGCTCCCAAACCCCTGGGTCCTCCCCATCAAAAGGCGCTTGAAACCATTCATTGCAAACGGCTTTTCGTGGTCCAAGGCAAGACCTTGGATTGCGACTCCTATCACCAGAACGACGCCGAAAAACTCAGGCCCTATCTTCAAGACGTTCCCGAAGCGCTCAAGGAGCTCGACACTTACCAGTCCAATCGCTCCCAAGTCCGCGCGGTTTCTTACACCGGAAGCCTAGGGCTGCTCGCGGCCCTCATCGGGGTGTTCATCAATGGCAAAGAAGAACCCACGCTTCGAAACGTCGCCATCTTCGGAGGCCTCGGCCTCGCCGGAGGGAGCCTACTTTACGGATTAACCTTGATGCGCACCAACGAATCGCATATCCAAAATGCGGTTCAGTATCACAACCAAAAACATCCGGAGCGGCCCATCGAATTGCAATTCAACGCCCAATGGAATTTTTAAATCATGCCAAAACGGACTGACATCAAAAGCATCCTCCTGATTGGCAGCGGCCCGATCGTCATCGGACAGGCCTGTGAGTTCGATTATTCAGGAACCCAGGCGCTCAGGGCCCTTCGTGAGGAAGGCTACCGCGTCATCCTCGTGAATTCCAATCCCGCGACCATCATGACCGATCCTGAGCTCTCGGATCGCGTGTACGTGGAACCCCTGACCCCGGAATTCGTGGAACGAGTCATTGAGCTCGAGAAGCCGGACGCCTTGCTCCCTACCATGGGGGGCCAAACGGCCCTCAATCTGACGATGACGCTGCATCGTTCCGGCGTGCTCGCGCGCCATGGGGTCAAGATTCTCGGCGCATCCCCCGAATCCATCGAACGCGCCGAGGACCGCGAAAAATTCAAGCGCGTGATGGACTCCATCGGCGTGGAATCCGCGAAAAGCCGCGTCATTCACTCCCTCGAGGAAGGGCGAAAAGCGCTGGAGGAGATGGGGCTCCCTTTGATCTTGCGCCCTTCTTTCACCTTGGGTGGCGAGGGCGGCGGGGCCGCCACTGAAGCCGGCGATTTCCTCAAAAAATTGGAGCGCGCCCTTTTTCTCTCTCCCACCCGCGAAGTCCTGGTTGAGGAGAGCCTCACGGGATGGAAAGAGTTTGAGCTCGAAGTTGTCCGGGATCGAAAAGACAACGTCATCATCATCTGCTCCATCGAAAATTTCGACCCCATGGGCGTTCACACGGGCGATAGCATCACCGTGGCGCCCGCTCAAACTCTGACTGATCGCGAATTCCAAATGCTCCGCGATCAATCCAAGAAAATCATACGGGCCATCGGCGTTGAGACGGGCGGATCGAATATCCAGTTCGCCCTCAACCCCAAAGACGGGCGAATCATCGTCATTGAGATGAACCCCCGCGTTTCCCGTTCCAGCGCGCTCGCTTCCAAAGCCACTGGATTCCCCATCGCGCGCGTCGCGGCCAAACTCGCCGTGGGTTACACGCTCGATGAATTGACCAATGACATCACCGGGACCACCCCTTGCAGCTTTGAGCCCTCTTTGGATTACGTGGTCACCAAGATTCCCCGCTTCGATTTTGAGAAGTTCCGTCCCACTGAACCGATGCTGACCACTCAAATGAAATCCGTTGGGGAAGTCATGGCGATTGGGAGAAGCTTTGAGGAATCTTTGGGCAAGGCCCTGGCTGGGCTTGAAGTGACGCCGCCCTGGCTCGCGCCTTTCAAAGAAGACCGCACTCCGCGATGGGAGTGGATTGATTCTCCCCATCCTCGTCGGATTTGGGCCGTCGCCGACGCGCTCCGAAAAGGGGCGAGCGTCGAAGAAATTCACGGGCGCTGCGGGATCGATCCGTGGTTTCTCGGGCGGATTGAATATTATCTCGAAGGGGAAAAAATTCTCCTGGAGCAAAAACAGCCTCCGCCCAGGGACGCTCTCCGAAAACTCAAGGCGCGGGGATGGACTGATTACGCGATCGCGCAGGTTCTCGGCAAAACGGAGAATGAAGTGAGGGACTGGGGCGGGAACCCCACTTTTCATTGCGTGGACACCTGCGCCGCGGAGTTCGAAGCGAAAACCCCTTACCTTTATAGCAGCTATCACGGGAGCGAGGCGTCTTCGGAGTCCACTCGAAGTGCGCGCCCTAAAATCATGATTTTGGGAGGCGGCCCCAATCGCATCGGTCAGGGAATTGAATTCGATTATTGCTGCGTTCACGCCGCCATGGCTCTGCGTGAATTGGGATTTGAGACCATCATGGTGAATTCCAACCCTGAAACCGTGAGCACTGACTTTGACGTTTCTGATAAGCTTTACTTTGAACCTTTGACCGCTGAGCACGTCTTGGCGATCACCCGCCTGGAGCAACCCCAGGGGGTCATCGTCCAGTTTGGGGGCCAGACCCCTCTGAAGCTCGCTCAAGCGCTGAAAACGGCGGGCGTCCCGATCTTGGGGACTTCGCCTGAGAGCATCGACCTTGCGGAGGATCGCGCGAAGTTTGAAGCGCTCGTGCGCGACATGCATTCGCTGGGCCTCCAGCAACCCGAAGCGGCGACCGCGTTCACGCGCGAAGAAGCGATCTCAAAGGCGGAAAAACTCGGATACCCCGTCGTGGTCAGGCCCTCTTACGTCTTGGGCGGCAAAGCGATGCGCGTCGTCCGGAACACGGAATCCCTGGCTCAGTGGATCGACGAGGCCATCGAAATCAGCGGCAAGCACCCGGTGCTCATTGATCGCTTCCTGGATCACGCGATCGAAGTCGACGTGGACGCCATCAGCGACGGGCAGTGCACTTGGATCGGCGGCGTCATGGAGCACATCGAGGAAGCCGGAATTCACTCCGGAGACAGCGCGTGCAGCCTTCCCCCAGCGTCGCTTGCGGAGCCCATCGTCCAAAAAATTCGCGATTACGCACGTGAGCTCGCCAAACGGCTGAATGTCGTGGGCCTCATGAACGCCCAATTCGCCATCCAAGGCGACCAGATCTACTTGCTTGAAGTCAATCCCCGGGCCTCGCGCACGATCCCCTTCGTGAGCAAAGCGGTCGGGAGGCCTCTCGCCAAGATCGCAGCCCAGGTGATGGCGGGAAGAACCCTGGCCTCCTTGGGAGTGCACGGGGATTTTGATCGCGAACTTAGCCGATTTCACGTGAAAGCGCCGGTTTTCCCTTTCAGTAAGTTTCCCCAAGCGGACACCGTCCTGGGGCCCGAGATGAAGTCGACGGGTGAAGTGATGGGAAGGGGAAAAACTTTCGCGGAGGCTTATGCAAAAGCATGGATCGCCACGGGAATGAACCTGCCTTCCGCTGGGAAGGCGTTTCTCTCGATTCGCGATGAAGATAAAATCGGGTTCATCAAAATCGCCGCCGCATACGTGGATCTCGGATTTGAGCTTTGGGCGACGCAGGGAACAGCGGATTACTTGAAGAAAAACGGGCTCAAGGCCACGCAGATCAACAAAGTTCATCAAGGATCCCCTCATTGCGTTGAAGCGATTTCGAGCGGCCAGTTCCAATTGGTGATTAACACGGCTTCGGATGAGCAGGCGATTCGGGATAGCTTCTCCATTCGTAGGGCGGCCCTGGAGAGGAAAATCCCCTACTGCACCGTGATTTCCGCCGCGCGCGCTCTTGCGGAAGGCCTCCAGGCGCAGCGTTTTGGCGGCTTCTCAGTCGAACCGCTCACGATGAAAGCCCTTTCCTCTTCACCAAGACTTCCTTGATTTCTCAAGGCCCGAAGCGTTAAACCTGAACCGTGCCTTTTTCATCGGATTCGATCGGAAGCTGCTGGTTCTGCGGGACTCCCCTCGGGGCCTCTGATTACGGGCGCGGCGACATTTGCCCCAAATGCAGGCGTGACACGCGAACTTGCAAAGGCTGCTGTTTTTACGACACAACCGCGCACCATGAATGCCGCGAACCGCAAGCCGAGTGGGTCGCGGACAAAGAACGCTCCAACTTCTGCGATTACTTCAAGGCCGCGGCTTCCAAAGGCTCCCCGCAAGCGGGCGCGGCTTCGCGCGCAAAAGAAGCCGCCGAGGCTCTTTTCAAGAAAAAATAGGAATCCGATTTTATGGCCTTCCTCGAAACTCGAGCGCTGACTAAGACTTTCCCGCAAGGTGATCATCAAGTGCACGCGCTGCGCGGAGTGGATCTCACGATTCAAAAGGGCCAATTCATCTCGATCATGGGTCCGAGCGGCTCGGGCAAAAGCACTCTCCTGCATTTGCTGGGGGGCTTGGATCGTCCGAGCTCGGGTCAGATCCTTTTTGAGGGGCAAGCCGTCGACTCTTACAGTGATCGCGAGCTCTCGCTCTTCAGGAGGCGGCGCCTGGGTTTCGTCTTCCAATTCTTCAACCTGCTTCCCACGCTGAGCGCGATCGAGAACGTGAGCCTGCCGCTGCTCCTGGATGGCCAGTCAGCAAACTCCATTGAGCCGCGAGCCCGCGCGCTTCTCGCGCAGATGAAGCTCGAGCACCGCGCGCATCATCGACCCGATCAGCTCTCGGGCGGTGAAATGCAGCGCGTGGCGCTCGCCCGCGCGCTCATCACGCACCCGCTGCTCATCCTCGCGGATGAACCCACGGGCAACCTGGATTCTCAAACTGGGGCTTCAGTGCTCGAGCTGCTCTCGAACCTCGCAATGCAGGAACAACAAACCATCGTCATGGTGACCCACGACGCTCAAGCCGCCTCTTATGGCAACCGCCTCATCCGCATCCGGGACGGCCGAATTGAATCCGACACGCTCACCTCCAGAAAAACGGACCCCTCATGCGTCAACTCTTCCGCTTCATTGCCCTGAGGCACCTCACTCATAAATGGCTGCGCGCGGGCCTGACCGGCGCGGGCGTCGCGCTCGGAGTCGCTCTTTACGCCGCGATCTCGATCATCAACCAATCGACGCTCGATTCATTCAAGGCGAACATCGAAGCAGTCGCGGGGCGCGCGAAGCTCACGGTGAGCGCGGGCGAGGCGGGCATGCCCGAGGCGCAGCTCGAAAAGATCCAGGCCACCCCCGGCGTTTCGCGCGCCGTACCGCTGATCGAGGCGCGCGCTTACCTGGATTCAGCGGGAGGGAGCTCCGAGACGCTCACGCTGCTCGGCGTGGATCTGCTCAAGGAGCAGGCGGTCCGCACCTATCAGACGAGCGATGAGGAACTCATTGAGGATCCCCTTTCGTTCCTCAATCAGCCCGATAGCTTGATCTTGACCCGCTCCTTCGCCACTCGGCACGGCTATAAGATCGGCGACCCGCTGGAGCTCGCCACTGCCATCGGAAAAAAACGATTCGTCATCCGCGGGCTCCTCAACCCCGTAGGCCCGGCGCAGGCCTATGGCGGAGCGCTTGGGATCTTGGACATCGACGCCGCGCGCTTGGCCTTTGGCAAAGAAGGCAAAATCGATCGAGCGGATCTGATTGTGGATGAAGGGGCCGCCGCGCCTTCGATCGATCAGATCACGGCCTCGCTTGAGCGGGCGCTTGGACCCGGCTACGAGGTGAGCCGTCCCGAAGCGCAATCCGAGCAGGTGCAGCGCATGGTGCAGTCTTTTCAGGTGATGCTCGCGTTCTTCAGCGGGCTTGCCCTGCTCGTGGGGCTCTTTGTCGTCGCGAACACCGTCAGCATCTCGGTCGCGGAACGCCGCAAGGAGATCGGGATCCTCCGCTCGCTCGGAGCGCTCCGAGGCGGGATTCTCTTTTTGTTTCTGGCCGAATCCGCGCTGGTGGGAATCGCGGGTTCCGCCGCGGGCGTGGGCTTAGGCAAGCTGCTCGCGCGCCTTTTGGTGGGCCGGGTTTCGCAGTCGATGTCCGCGCAGTACCTGACGGAAGTCAGGATTCACGAGCTTTCGCTCGCACCCCGGCAAGCGCTCATCGCGTTCGCGATCGGCGTCATCACTGCGCTTCTCGCGGCTGCGTGGCCCGCGTTCAAAGCCTCGCGTATCTCGCCGCTTGAGGCGCTGAAGCATCAAGAGATCCGCGATGAGGCTCCCGCAAGCCGCGCGGGCTCTTTTTTCTCGCGGCACCGCGCGCCGCTTGTGGGTAGTGCGCTCGTGTTTTTCGTGCTCTGCGTTTCGTTTCTCGGCTGGGGCTTAGTCTTTAAACCCATCGAAACCCTGGGCCAGTTCAGCTCACTCTTGGGCGCGGCGCTCTTGGGCCCCTGGATCATCCTCAAAGTTTTGCATGCGCTTCACGAGAAGAAATGCTTCGGAAGCGGGGCGGTCGCGCGCCTCACGCTCGGTCAGCTTCTCAAGAACCGCAAGCGATCAAGCAGCACCACGGGCAGCCTCATGGTGGGTTTGGTGCTCGTCGCGCTCATCGCCACCATTAATGCAAGCTTCAGGACGACGATCCTCGACTGGTTTGACCGCATCTTCAAGGCGGAGCTGCTGGTTTCCTCAAACGGCAAGCTCATCACCTTTCAGGCGCAGCCTCTGCATGAAAATTTAGCGAGAGATCTCGCTCGGGTCGAAGGCGTTTGGGCAAATCCCGATGCCTCGGTCGCGCCGGTGCCTGGGATGCGATTTCTCCACATTCCCTACCAGGGCAAACGACTGGGACTCAAAGCTTACGACGCGCCGATGAGGCAGCACCCTTACATTCAATTTGACCTCAAAGACCGGGAGTTTCCCCAAGCGCTGACGGATCTCTTCAATGAAGCAGAGCCAACGATCCTCGTGTCAGAAAACTTCGTCCTGCATTTCGGGAAGAAAACCGGGGACATCCTTGAGCTTGAAACGCCGCAAGGCGTCTTACGGGCGCGGATCGCGGGTGTCATGGTGGATTTCGCCTCGTCCGAGGGCGTGCTCTACATGGATCGCAAGCTCTACCGAAAATGGTGGAACGATCCCCTGGTCAATGGCTTCTTCGTGCAAGTGAAAAACGGCTTTGATGCGGGCGCCGTGCGCGCGAGGATCGACTCGCTTTACGGAAGGTCCAAGAATCTCACCGTGCTCTCGCAAAGCGAGTTCCGCAATGAAATGACACAGACGATCGATCAGAGCTTTTCTTACACTCGCGCTGTGGAGCTTTGCTCCCTGCTCGTAGCCCTGCTTGGCATGCTCAATACCCTGCTCATTGGCATTTTGGAGCGCAAGCGGGAGCTCGGCGTGCTTCGCGCGGTCGGCATGTCGCGTCCGCAGCTTTTTGCGATGGTGGTCTCGGAGGCCTTCTTACAGGGCACGACGGGGGCGATGGCCGCGGTTTTTTTCGGGGGCATCTACGCTTATCTTTGGATCCGCAATAGCCTCGCTTACGTCCTGGGGTGGATGGTGGAATTCCACTTCCCCTGGTCCGTGGCGCTCCTCACTTTGGCGAGCGGCGCCGCCGTTTCGCTGCTCGCGGCGCTTTTGCCAGGGGCCAAGGCCGCGGGCTTCAATATTCGGGAGGCATTGGAATATGAGTAAGATGAATTGGTTCGTTTTCTGCGCGGCTTTTTCTCAGGCGGCCTACGCCGCCTCCCCTTCCGCCCGCGAGATCATGGCGAAGAACGAAGAAGCGCGCCGTCTCAAGGAAGTCATCGCCGAAGCCACGCTCGTGACTCAGTCGCCCAAACAAGATCCCAAGTCCAAGCGCTTCAGCTGGTCAAAAAAACTCTCCTCCGATCAGATCCACTTTTTCACGATGACCCGCTTTCATTCGCCGGCCGAAGTCCGCGACGAGGGGATTTTATTTCTCGAGCGCTCGGGCGGGCAAAACGAAATTTTGCTCTACCTTCCCGCCTACAAAAAAATTCGCCGCGTGGAGACTCAAGACCAAAAAAGCAGCTTCATGGGATCCGAGTTCAGCTATTCCGATGTTTCAACTCCTCACCTCGACGACTACACCTACCGTTCCGTGAAGGAAGAACCCTGCCCCACTGACGCAAAAATCTCCTGCTACGTCATCGAATCCACGCCCGCGAACGACACGATCAAAAAAAGAACGGGCTACCTCAAAAGCCACGGCTGGATCCGCAAGGACAACTTCATGCTCGCGCAAGCCGAGTTTTTTGAGGACGACGGCAAAGGAGCCGTTGCCTCCGCTCCTTTCAAGCGAATGATCGCCCCGGTGATCCAGGAGGTCGATCCCAAGACGCATCAATGGATGGCCACGAAGATCGAGATGGAAAATCTGAAGAACAAAAAGAAAACCGCTCTCGAATTCAAGAACGTCAAAGTCAACTCCGGCATCCCGGATCGCGTGTTCACCGAGCAGAGTTTGGCCCGCCCATGAAGAGCGCTCTACTTCTTGCCCTCACCGCCGCTGCGGCGGTAGTTCTCTCTGCAAAAGCCGCCGAGTCCGCAGATCATGCGTCCGAGGAAGCGCTCGCTCTTCACGGCCGCATCGAAAGCGAAGTTTACGTTCCCATTCAAGATCGCATTGGCAGCCAGCTCCAGCAATCTTCGACGAGCCTTTGGATCGATGGCAAATCGAAATTCTCGGATCGAAGCTTCGGGCGATTCGAGCTTCGGGGTCAACACATCGACTCCTCGGTGCAGCGCTCCCCGGGGTTTAGGATTGAACTGCGCGAAGCGTATCTCGATTACGCCGCCAATGACTCTGAGTTCAAGCTGGGGCGACTCATCCTGCCCTGGGGAAAATCCGATGTCGTGCAGCCCACTGACTTTCTGGGCGCAAAGAATTACACGCTTTTTTCTGTGGATGAAGAATCCCGCCGAGTCGGCGCCAACAGCCTCTGGGCCGCACGCTCCGCGGGCTCGTGGACGCTCACCTTCGTATGGACGCCGCAATTTCCCCAATCTGAGCTTTTAATTCCACCTAACACAGCCCCAAGTTTTTCCACAACGACGGTAAATGTCGACTCGCAGTCGACGCTCCCTGCGATGACGCTTGGGCGCTCCGAGACCGCGCTTCGCGCCTCTTACCTCGGTACGGGCTGGGACAGCGCACTCACTTTTTTTCGCGGGTGGAATCACTTGCCTTACTTCGAGCTCGCACCAGGCAGCACGGCCGCGGCCGTCTCGATCCGAAAAACGTTTCGCCGCATCTCCGCGATCGGATGGGATGGCTCACTGAACGCAGGCGCCTGGATCCTGCGCTGGGAGAGCGCTTATACTTGGACAGACAACGCGCGCGCGAGCCACGCGCTCGTCGAGCCTTCGCACTTGGACACGGTCCTCGGAGCCGAGCGCCCCTGGGGCGATCACTTGAGACTGCAGGGACAACTGCTTTGGAGATACCATCCCCATTTCCTTTCGCCCTCTTCAACCCCAGGCACCGACCCCCTCACTCAGATTGCCAACCCGGCCATTGCTTCAGCCAATGCGCAGCTGCAGGGCTATCAATTCCGCAGCCGCACCGGAGCGTCGCTCAGAGTGAGCTATGCCCACGAAGACAGCGGCCTTGAGGCCGAAGTCTTTGGACTGGGGAACTTTATCGGTGGGGATTACCTCGTTCGACCTAAGCTGACTTACGCCTGGACCGAAGCCCTGAAAACTTCGCTTGGGATGGACTACTACGGAGGCCCCACCAACCGGACGCTGGGTGCGCTTCAGGCGTACAATGCGATCTTTTTGCAGGGGAAGTACTTGTTTTAGATAAAAATTGACTACGCAATTGGTTTTTTTGATTTACGCTTTTTAATCTACAAGATACAGAAGAACAGCATTTCTAAACCGTAGTGAAGCTGAAATAACTTAAAAAGCCAAATGGGGTTCTTATGAAAAAATTTGATCTCAATAAAAAAGCAGTTCTTTTGACTGCCTTTGGCTTGCTTTATTCTTCATTCGTGTTTTCCGATGAAATGTCAGTCAGATATCATTGCGAGGAATATCTTAGTGAGTGCGTGGATTACGCCGCTCATTCTGAAACAGATGCCGCTCTAGAGAGTTGCGCGAGTAATGATGCGATGAAAGGGCGTCCAGGCTTAAAAATCACAGACTGTAAAAGAACCTCCTCTAAAAAAATTGATAACGTTACGATAGATTTTAGAAAATATAAGATCCGCTATATTTGTGAGTCAGCAGATGGAACGACGCTGGGTGGAGGCGCATCTTTCGACAAAGCAATCACCTGCGACCTTGATCATGAGGCGCATCAGCAGTAGTGACCCGAGATCTCAGTAGCTGAAAAATACTTATTTTAAGCATAACTGCCCCATAGAGCTATCCACTCCTTAGACAACTGAAAAATCAGTGATCAGGCATTCTCTACTAACTCTTTGAATTCTCTTCATGAGTGTCGGTCCTGACCCATGAGCTCAATATTGCAACCATAGTTGCAAACATTTTTTTCATGGGGGATTTATGAAAAGAACGATATTCAGCGTGTTTTTAGGGCTTTTTATTTTTTCGGCGCCTTCTGTGAGTTTAGCGCGAAGTTCTCATGTTCTTCAAAAGCAAGATATCGTCGATCGAAATTACGATATTACCCGGATTTCTCCCGCTTCAAACCCATCAGATGGGCAGCTTTTTAGAGAATTTAACAAACACATTTGCCTGGATGATGTCATGCTCCTTGATTTTGGAGCCTCCCATAACCCTATTCGAAGTGAGGGTGGAATTTTGCCCGGTTTCGACGCCGCGATGAGGGCTATGCATCATCTTGTTTTGCGTATTCCCTCGCTGAATCAATCTTTCACGATCGATATCCTTGAGCGGAGGGTAGTGCAAGGAGGGCCTTTCGCCAATAGTTCAATTGGACAGCTCAAGATCCTCATTCCAAAAATTCAGGATATTCAAGATGAAACAGAGGGTTTTCTTGAGATTGTGAAAGAAAATGGGGAACTCATCCAAGCCGCCGGGTATCTGCCAGCAGCCGTTAAAATCGTAAATAATTACCCATCGCTCTTAAGTAATAATTACCTCAGCGGCCAATTCATTCGAGCTAACAAGCCGGATGTATACAATCCATTAGGATTTGACGGTAATACGTTGCATCGGATCTCCGCCACAAATCCCAATGATTTATATTTAGTCCTTTATGCCAGCGGCATTTCTTCTCAGTTTCGACATAAAGATCAAATTCAAGTTTTCATAGGAACCGAAATTTTTGATCCTTCATCAGAACATGAAGTTGAAGTAATTTATGTCGGTTCGCCTCAAGTCAGCGTGCAGCAGCAGATCAATGTCCACATCCCGGTGAATTCTAGTTCTCTGATCCAGAAAGTGCAGAACCTCCTCTCGGGAGGAGCAAGTCAAGTTCAAGGTTATGTGAGGATCAAACTCAAAGGCCAAGAGGGGAGTCTCTCTGAAAACTACCAGACCCCTGCCATTGTTTTCGCTCAATAACCTTTCCCATCCAAGATGCCGCAAGGAGCCCTAAAAAGCCCCTTGCGGCTCTTGCATTCCCCATCGTTCATTGTTACGCCTAGCGTCTCTATGGCTGAAGACAAAATTCCCATGACCGTTCACGGCAAGAAGCTCCTCGACGAGGAGCTGAAGCACCTCATGACGGTGGAACGCCCCGCGGTCATCAAGGCCATTGAAGTCGCCCGCGGCCACGGAGATCTCTCGGAGAACGCCGATTATTCCGCTGCTAAAGAGCGCCAGGGATTCATCGAGGGCCGCATCCAAGACATCAACGGCAAGCTCGCTCGCGCCCAGATCATTGATCCTTCGTCCATCAAGTCCGACAAAGTCGTCTTTGGCGCCAAGGTCCTGCTCGAGGAGCAGGACACCTCAAAAGAAGTCTCCTATCAAATCGTGGGAATCGACGAAGCCGACGCCAAGAGCGGCAAGGTCGGGATCACCTCCCCCATCGCTCGCGCCTTGATCGGCAAATCAAAAGGTGATGAAGTCGTCGTCCATGCTCCCAAAGGCGAAATCCGTTACGACGTCATTGACATCCGTTACGAGTAACCGGGCCCGACCCGCGAGTTCCCCAGCTTCTACGGACATTCAATACGTCAAAGGCGTTGGACCCAAGCTCGGCGCCCTCTTCAAAAGCCGCGGCATCTCCACGGTTCGGGATTTGCTCTTTTTCTTTCCTCGCACTTACGAAGATCGCTCTAAGACTCTCACCATCGCTGAGCTCCCCGCGTTCCTCGATCAAAGCGAAGCCCCCTCGCTCAAAGCCACCATTCAAGCGCAGATCGTGAGCATTCGGAGAATCCCCATCGCCCGCCTCGGCCGAAGCCTCATCGAGGCGCGGGCGAGTGATGCCTCTGGAACCCTCTCCCTCAAATGGTTTCGCGCCCCCCCAGGGCTTGAATCACGGCTCCCCCAAGGCAAAAGCTTCTTCTTCACGGGGGTCCTCAAGCGCTATCAAAGCCGCATCGAGATGATTCACCCCGAAATCTCCTCGCTCGATCAGCAGGGGCAGACGGGGCGAATGGTTCCCGTTTACACGGAGCTCGAAGCGATCCCGACCCGCTTGATTCGCAAGATGCTCTGGTCGGCCGTTCAAAACTACGCAGACCTCCTCGAAGAGGATCTCCCGGCGTGGACCCTCGAGAAGCACCGCCTCCCGCGCTTGGCTCAAGCCATCCCCGAAATTCACTTCCCGCCCGCGGGCGCCTCAGCTCAAGCGCTGGAAGCCATGAATACGCCCTCTCATCACCGGCTGATTTATGAGGAATTTTTCAAGTGGGAATATTTCGTTTTGAGGCAGCGCCTCAAGATGAGGCGCTCCCAGGCGATCGCATTCGGCACCTCGGGAGGAGCAAGGGCAGCCGAAGAACTCTCAGGGAAACTGCCGTTCCGACTCACAGGGGATCAGCAAAAAGCGGTGCAGTCGATCCTCAAAGATCTCAGCGAACCCCACCCCATGAACCGGCTCATCCAAGGGGATGTTGGCTCCGGAAAAACCGCGGTGGCCCTGCTCTCCTGCGCCGCAGTCTTGGCTGAAGGCGCGCAAGCCGCCCTCATGGCTCCGACCGAAATCCTGGCTGAGCAGCACTTCAAGAAAGCGGGCGAACTCTTTCGCGGAAAACTCAACGCCGCGATCTTGACTGGCCGCACTTCCGCGGCCGAGCGAAAGCTCCTGCACTCGCGCCTCATCCAGGGCGAACCGCTGCTGCTCATCGGGACCCACGCCCTGATCGAGGAGGCGGTCCGATTCAAGAACCTCGCTTACGTTCTCATCGACGAGCAGCACCGCTTCGGCGTGGAGCAGCGAAAGGCGCTCCGCATGAAGGGAACGCATCGCGACCCGATCGAAGAGCGCCTGGTCGAACCGCATCAGCTCATCCTCACCGCGACGCCGATCCCTCGAACGCTCGCGCTCACCGCTTACGGCGATCTTGCAGTGACCAGCGTGCGCGAGCTGCCGCCTGGGCGCCAGCCCATCCAAACCCGGGTGATCCGCGATGCCGCATCGAGAAAGCGCGTTTACGAAGCGATTCGATCCGAGATGCGCGCAGGCAGGCAAGCGTACTTCATTTTTCCTTTGGTGAATGAGAGCGAAGCGGAAGGGTTTCAGCACCTCAAATCCGCGATCGCGGAGGCGGAGCGGCTCACTCATGAAGTTTTTCCCGAGTTCAAAGTGGGACTCCTCCATGGTCAGATGCGCTCCGAAGACAAAGTCTTGACGATGGAGCGATTCAAAAAGAACGAACTTCAACTCCTTATTTCAACCACAGTCATTGAAGTTGGAGTGGATGTCCCGAACGCGAACGTCATCGTCATTGAGCATGCGGAACGCTTTGGCCTCTCCCAGCTGCATCAACTTCGAGGCCGCGTCGGTAGAGGCAGCAGCGCGGCCTCCTGCTACCTCATGACGAGCGCCTCATCGTCCGAGGCCACTCGAATGCGGCTGGATCTCCTGGAGAGTTGCACGGACGGCTTTCAAATCGCCGAGGCGGATTTGGAATTGCGTGGCCCGGGTGACTTCTTGGGAACGAAGCAAGCGGGGGAACTTCCCTTTCGAATGGCGAGTCTGGTTCGGGATCAAGCTTGGCTGCTTGCGGCACGAGACGATGCGATCTCGATTCTCAAGGAAGACCCCGATCTTTTAGAAATCCAAAACAGGGCTTTCCGTCAATTTATTGCCCAAGATGGCAGAATTCAATTAGAAAGATTGAAAACGTCATAGTCGAGTACTTAATTAAAATGAACCCGTTTCGTATATAAATAAACTCACTTAATTGAAAAACCACTTGATTTATCAGGGTTATTTGACTCATGCTAGATCGTATGTTACGGGAGGCGGTGAGTTAAAAATGAATGAACAGTCAAAGTGCCCGAAAGTAGTTGGTAGTTTTATTCGTCAACGTCGGGAGTCCCTGGGACTGTCTCAGCGAGCTCTGGGATTGATGTTCACGCCTCCGGTGACCACTCAATTCATCTCCAATATGGAGCGCGGGGTGACCCCGCTTCCGCCGACTCACATCCCCATTTTGAGCCAGGCGCTCAAAGTGCAAGAAAAAGAACTGCTCGATTTGCTCGAAAAAGAATACACGCTCAAACTCAACGGACGCTTGGGAAAACTCCTCCCCTCCGCGAATTTCTCGGCCAACCCAGCGACGCCCGACATCCAAGCCGCCAATCCCGCCCTCCTCATCGCCATGCAGGATTATCAGTTCATGCGCGAATTTTACGAGGCGTTCTCCAAGGCGGATCAAACCAAGAAAAAAGCATTCATGGAGGCTTGCCGAGGACTGCTCCAGGTCAGCGAGAGCTCCGGTGAAGATGGATCCAAAGCGGATGCAAAGACGGCGGCAAGCGACCCTGCCTTCCCTCCTCGGCGCGGATAAGAACAGATCGTCTAATTTTGATCGGGCCGAGCGGGTTTTAAGCGTTGATATTGATTCTTTTTCAAAAAACAAAGTATCTCGAGGTCAACCGTTCCCGGAATCATCTTTAAATGCTTCGCGCTCAGGGTGAGTTCAACGTTCTCAGCGAGAAGCTGGTTGACTGATTTTTTCACCCATTGATCCCAAGCGCTGAGTTCCTTGCTGAAAGCCGAGAGAAGCTCATTGCGCTCCGCCCAATTCAACCCGTATAGATCCAGCATCTTGCGGTGAATAGCGAAAAACGCGGCTTGCGCCTCGTGCAGCGTCCTTAATTCCGCCTGAGCTCGGGATCTTCCCTTCTTCAGTGCGAGATCCGGCTCAACCTCATCCAAATATTCAAGATTGAATTGATCGATGATTTTCGCGATCTCAAGAGGCGTAAACTCCTGAATGTTTCTTCTCTTGGATAAGGCGATGAGGATTTTTTTTAAACTGGAGTATCTGATGTCCCTCGCCTCAATGAGCGCGTAAGACCGCTGGATAGATTCCATTTCCAGGCGATGCAATGTCACTGATTCGAGAAATCGAACCCTCTCTTCGTACGGGAGCTCGCTCAACCTCGGATACTGCTCGAGAAGCTGGTTCAGTGCGGAAGTATGCTCCTCAAGCTCCTGGCTCGCCCTCCTCCCCGCCCGAAAGTCCTGGATGACTGCGTCGACGCTCCTCTTGAATTGAGGATCTTCAAGCGCCCTTGATTTCAGCGCTGCGACCAAAAAAGGGAAGATCGTATTGTCCCCATCGCCCCCTGCCGGGAAAACCTGCTTAGAATTTTTTAAAATCCAATCCATCAAAGCGGCATCGGGGCGCCGAGTCCTCAGAAGCAGGAACTTTAAATGCAAATTGATGAAATCCTCATTGAGCTCAGAAGGGTCGACCCTGAAATCATAAGGCTTTCCCAGAAAAGCATGGCCCAAAACGGGGAGCGCCTCATCGAGAGTCAGGCTCTTCGCGGAGAACTCATCGTAGAGCAGCTTGAATTGAGCGGCGTTCCGATCGTATTTTTGAACCGGTTTGAAGGGCTCGGCGATGAAATCAAAGGTCGCGTAATCATCTGCTTCAAGGCTGTTCAAGATCCTGAACAGCTCTTCTCCCGCCTTCTTCCTGAAATGATCTTTCTCAGCTCGACGGGGATCGCCTGGGCTGGGGCTTGGAGAGCTCCTCATTTTAATCAGTTTTTTCATGAGCAGAAGCTGGCGATCCCCCGAATCCAGCGCCAACACGTGCCGATTCTTGATTTTATAGTCGAGATCAAATTTCAGATAATCACGGCCATTCGTGACCTGGTCACTGAGGAATTGTGACCACCCTGCATCTGCGTTGCCGATCGCGGCCTCAGTCGCTATCTCGAGAGCCAACGAAAAAGTCGTGCCCACGAGCTTGGAGGACACGCAGTTCCTCAGTATGTCAGCGGCGCGGCGATCGCCCGCGCGCGCGTAAGGGCGAAGCTCCTTGAGCAATAACCGAAGCTGGGCATCATGATGGGCGTTCTCTTCCACGTCAAACTTCGATAGCAGCGCTTTGTCGCCCATCTCAGCGGTCGCAGCTTCATGAATCCATAGAATCGTGCCGGAGTAACGATTCAAGATTTTTTCCAAGGGGTCACGCGCAAGGCAAATGGAAGGGGAGAGGATCACGGCGTAAACAATGATGCGGAAGGCTCTCAATCCCCTATAACTCATAGGTCAATAAGAGTATCGGCTCAAAACTTCCCCACCCTAAACGTCAACGCATTGACGACTATCGAATGGCGCCCGCCGGGTTTGAAGAGGCCTTTCCAGCCGGCTTGACCTGACCCTCGCAGTGGGCCTCCAAGCTCCGAAGCGAGGTTTCGCTCTGCTTCTGTTTCTTCAGATAGGACGGATAATCAATCGGCCCGAAAAAATACTGCCTCTCCCGCTCTCCCCCGGAGCACGAAAGCGGAATCAGGCCGCCCACCCACTTTCCTGATTCATCTGCATAATAAAAACTCACCGGATAGGGGTTGCCCCAATAATCTTTCGCTTCTTTCCCCGGCCCGAAGCATTTCAAAGAAGCGGCGTGAAGCAGTCTTTTTTGAATGAGAGTTCTCTCGCGCGCCGTCAGCTCGCGCGGAACACCCTCTGAAGCCTTCACCGTTCGAACGATCGTGGTTCCGATGGCTGCGGATCCGTCTTGCACGCGATCCTGAATTGAACTGCCCGCGCTTTTGAATCCAGACGGATAGGAATGGTTGAAATCCAACCCTGGTTTCAGGGGAACCGTGAGCATTGGCGAGCTGGGATTTCTGGGATTGCTTCGACCTGCCGAAGCCTCCAAGGATTTTCCCAAGAATCTGCAGCCCTGCAAATCCTGGACGTTGAGCTGCGACCAGCAGAACTCGGGACGTAAATCAGTGGGCTCGCACTTGGTTTGGAATCCGTTTCCTAGTCCCAAGGTAGAAGATGAAGAATCTTCAATCTCCTCCTCTTTAGAGGCGAAAACTGGCCCTGGGCCTGAAGCCAACGCCAGATAAATCGGCTTTTTTTTCACCTCATTCAACATCGCTTTTTCCACTTGTTCCTCGAGAAGGTATTTGCACTTGGGCTGCACTTCATTGAAGTTAGTGAAACTCGCCCGCGTATCAAGCAGCCGATGGGGTTCCTTGCATGAAAAATCAAAAAAAACTAACCCTTCGATTTTCATTATTTCCGGCGCTTGAACGTCGGGACAGCGGCAGGTTAATTCAACAATCTGAAGGGACCCGAAGGTAGGCGACTTCATGGTGTCATTGCAGTAGACCTGCTTTGCGGCTTCGCGTGGGAAAAAACTTTCCACGGAATTTTCCGTTGTACCCTTAAAAATGAGCGGCTCGCACTCCAAGGCAAAGGCCTCTTGCCATAAGCCCAAAAGCAAAACTAAAATCCAGCCCCCCGCCCACTTCATCACCACTCCCCCTCTTCATCATCAGCAAAATCAACGTGAACATCAACATCAAGTTTGCACCCCGATCCGGTGAGCGTGGGTGTCGATAGGAAGCGTGGCTCTGTCTGCTATTCCCTCTTCAGCCCGCGGGGGATTCGCGCGTCGCATGGATGCGACAAAGGCGCGCAAAAACACGATGTTTGTTCCCACGCGGGCTGAAGAGGGAATAGCAGACGGGATTCAGTCGACTTTCAACGCCCGCTCTCACCGGATCGAGCCCAGCGACCAGTCCGACCAGGGAAAACGCCAATCCACCCAGTCCCCCGACTCCAGTTCCATCGATTCGAGCAGGCGCCTGAACGCCGGCAAACAGATTTGCCCATGGCACTTGCCCGTTCCCAGGTGCGTGGCCATGATCACCGCCTCCGGCGATTGGAGCTGCCCTTGTTCGATTTTTTCCCTCACTTCCTGCGAGGAGATCCCAAGGCAGGGGCAGATCGGCTCCTCTCCCCTGCTTTTCGCGATTTGTGAAAATCGAGGGCGGAGCAGCCGGATCGACATCCCCTGCCGAATCCGCTCCTGGCAAGCGAGCTCATGCCGCCCGTCCACCTCGACGAAACACAACCCGCAGCTCCCGTCCCCGCACAGCAGGGCGTCTTCCGCCCGGTTGCTGCCCATTTCAAAGAGAGCCAAGCTGATCGGGAGCTTGTCGCTCGCCAGCCGTTTTTCGCCGTCCAAAAAAACTTCCACTCGATCGCGCTTCGATTGAAACCAGTCCCATCCCAGTTCAGCATTCACCGTGGATTCGATCGGCTGGATCGCGCGCGCTTCCCAGAGCAAGTGAGCGGGCACATCGACCTCAACGAGCGGGATCGCGCGCTCGCCCTGCGGCTCCTCTACGCGCGATACTCTGGCTTGCCCCAAGGTCTCGCCTCGGCGATTAAGCAATCGGACGAACGCTCCCTGCGAGATCTTTGCGCTCCCGTGCCACGGCAGCGTGAGCTTCGAGAATGAGCGCTCCGCATCCGCGTGCATCAGCACCGGGATGGAGCTCGGGCACGCGCTCAAGCAGAGTCCGCAGGCGGTGCAGCGGGACTCGGAGAGAATCGGGGAATGCCGCGGGATCTCCCCGAGATCGATCGCCGATTCAGGGCAAGCCTCGTGGCACTGGCGACAGGCGATCTCCTCCATACATTCGATGGAAGCGGTTTTCTGGGCCATGTGAACCGACTGCGGCACGCCGCTGAAAGCCTGCAGCTTTTTCAGGCTTGATTCCTCGAGGAGCTTGCCCTGATAAATCCACTCGTAGGGCTCCTCCCGATGCTTCTTGAAAGAGCGCAATTTTGAACGCGAAAACCTCGCCAATTTGTCCAGCGCGCGTTTGCGCATTCCGGGATCCGTGACCAACGCCCGAATGATCCGCACCGAAAGCGCGCGGGCGCGTGAACGCTCCAGTTCGAAACCTTCGGGATCTTCGTCGCGGCTCTGGGAAGCGGTCTGTTCCACTTCAAAAAGAGCCGAGCCCGGGGGATATTCCCTGAAATCAGCTGAATCGGAGAAAGGCCCCGCCGAGATCAGCGTCGCGACTTCCAGGACGCGAACTCCCTGAGAGTCCTTGAGTTTGAGCTCCCACAGTTGAGGCGCCTTCGCCGTAAATTTGATGGGCTGGGCTTCAATGATCTCCCCTCCCAGCTCCTCGAAGCGGCGCTTTTCGACCTCCCAAGCCGCGAACCGCTTCCCTCCCCACTGCATGCGGGATTCAATGCAGTAGACTTCGGGGCAGCCGGACTCGAGCAAGCGGCTGCCGAAATGAAGCGCACGATTGCCCGTTCCCAAAATCGCGACGCAGGGATGCCAGCTCATGCGGAGATCCTGATGAATGCGAAGCGCGGTCGAGAGCGGCACATGACCGCTGGAATGCCAGCCCGGAAAAGGGTCACTGTAAGTCGTCTCCAGCTTGAAGCAGACCAGCGCGCGAGCCGAGATGCGATGGACGCGCTGCTGGGAATCTTCGATCAGAGCGACTCCCCCGGTGTCGGGTTTCGGCAGCACTCCCCGGATGCGGAGCCAAGGGCCGCCATATATGCCCACCGATAACCCCGCGTCGGCGCAAAGTTGCGCGAGCTCCGTCGCACCGACACTCGGCCAACGGTTCACCCGGGCCCCCGCGACGATGACGACGTCAAAGCTCCCTTCGCGGATTCGGATCATGAAGTGACCTGCCTCGAGGCTTCGCGAGCAGCCCGAACGACCTGGAACAGCGGACCATCGCTCCGGGGCACCACGTGGATTCGAAGCTCATTGAAACGCGCGATCCACGGCGAAGCTCCCTTCCATTCAAAAATCGCCTTGGGCTTCATTTGCCTCACCGAAAAACGGTTCCAACTCAGGAACTCCCGGCACAAACCATCCAAATCCCCGAAAGCCTCGGAAGTCGCCCAAGCGCCTTCCTGGCGATGAAGAGGCTCCAGAGGGCCCGCCCGAAGCGTTGAGAGCAAATTCATCCCCATTCCCGGATTCGATTCAGGGGCTCCTTCGATTTCAGCCCAAACCGCCAGATTCTTCCAAATCCCGATCTGCTCAAAATCCAACCCGTCCTTGGAAAGGATCATCCACTCCTCCCACTGGCGAACGCCTTCCGGCATCAAGGGTGGGCGCTGATCGCGCGATTTCGCGAGATTCATCACCCATCGATGCAGACGCGGCGTCCAAAAAACAAGGAGCCCTTCTCGTAGCTTTGCCGAATGGATCGCCTCCTGCGCGTGAAAACGAATTCCCCACGGGAGCGGTTCCACCTGAGTGGCTGAGCAGATCAAACGCTCAGTCCCCAGTTTCTCGCGCAGGTATTCCAGAAGGCCTAATCGGTAGCGGGCGACATCCACGTCGCAAAGATTGGGAACTTGAATCCCCCGGCACTGTTGACTGATTTTTCTTGAATGCCCGGGAAACCTCGCGGTCGCCTGCAAATCATCGAGGAGCTGAGGGTTCAACCCGGCTTCCGAAGCCTCATAATAAAGCGATTCAAAGTGCGGGTCTCCCGCGGGATTAAGATCCATCCACAGCCGTCCTCGCTGCCTCACATGGGGAGCGTGAGCCACGCGGTAAGCCGCCACTCGAGAATCGGCGTCCTTCGCCGCCCGCGGGTTGGGCCAGGCCTCAACGGCTCCCGGAAAATCCGGCCTCACATCACCGAGCACTGATTGAAGGGAGCTTTGCTTGAGGCGAAAGGCGTCGACTGATCCCGTCAGCATCGGATCGAGCGGAAGCTCAGAGTCCTCGAGGAAGAAATCCCGATCGGGGTTCAATAGGAGGACGCTCTTCCCCTGAGCGATCAAAAAATTCGCTGCGACCAAGGGAGCAAGGCCCGTCCCGAACAGCGCGATATCGCTATCGAACGACATGCGTGAGACTTCCCATCACGCGAGTGAGCGCCGTTTGCAGTTGCGCGCGTTTGTATTCGCTGTGGGCGCTGCGGCCGATCTCATTGTCCATCGCGCTTTTCTTGTCGAGGATTTGAACTTCGTAAGGATAAAAAAATCGCACTTCCTTTTGAACCCCCCTCAGGTCAATGCGGTCGATCGCGCGGCTGATCTCCTCCTTCAGCCCGCTCTGGGCCTTCGCCAGGTGCTTGAGCTCCTTCAATTCGTCGTAAAGGGGATTCTTGAGCTTGATCAGCTGCCGGCAAGTGAACTGAAGCGCCTGATAAAACTCGCTCGAGTGGCGGTTCCCCTGCCCGTGCTTCGGCGAAACCGCGATGAGCTCCAACTCCGAACGTAGCTGCTCCTCGCTCAACGAGCCTTCCTCCAGCTTTTGGCGAATCGAAGTGAAGCCTTCCTTGAAATGCTCAAGATCGATCAAGGTGTTTCGGGATCGGCTGGGCTTGATGTTCGGGGGAATGATGATCATGTGGTGCTTGAGGTAGCGCACCACTCGAAGCGCCCCGACCAGGGTCGGGGTGACGAAACGGACGCCGATCCGGTCAAAGAGCTCCTCCGCGACGTTCTCGGGCTTGTGCAGGAGCTTGAGGATCGTTGAATCCCTGGTCTTTTTGGGTTTCGTTTCAAACGCCTCGAGCTCCACCCGGAAAGGATCCGCGGGATCCGCCCCCAAAAAAAGCCGCCCCTCATCGTCCCGGTGGATGACTTTGTAATACTGATCGAAAATCTGCTTCTGGATGTCGCTGAAGTGCGTCGTCCGCACGTCCTTGTCGACGTGCGAGATCGTGTGCATCATCTTCAAAATGCTGCAGGCCCAAAGACCCAGATGCTGCGGGTCGGGCTGGGGGGCGACGTGATGCGGGTTTGAAATCCCCGGGTTCGCCATCTTGAAAAGATCACGGATATCCGTGATCTCCAGGATTTTTTTCGGGATCTCCAACTTCAAGCCATCGGGACTCTCCGGCTGGAGAAAGTGCTTTCGGATGAAATTCAAAGCCTCGTGGAAGTTCCCGTGCACTTCGGCGCGCTCGATCGGGTTCTCAAGATCATAGCCGTAATTGAAGATGAAGCGATCCATCTCTTCGGCGCTGCCGAGTTGCAGCCCTTGGGTGGAATCGATCGAGGACTTTCCGCTGATGATGACGTCCAGGACTTCCCAGTTGAAATCGTACTTGGCCTTGAGAATTTCAGAGGCAAGTGAAGAAGGTAAGGTCATGCTCCTCCCTGATTTATACGAGAGTGAATGAATTGGCGCAATGCAAACTTACCTGATACATTTGCGGAACTATGCCGAAGAAGTATGCCGCCGAGATCGAAGTGCGCGGCTATGAGCTCGACAGCTATGGACACGTCAACCACGCCGTGTTTCTCCATTACCTCGAAGTAGCTCGGTGGAAGATGCTTGAGGAAGAAGGCGTGCGGCTCCAAGATTTCGTGACGTGGAAGACTTGGCCGGTCATCGCGCAAATTCAAGTCAAGTACGTCAAGCCCGCTTTCGCCGGCGAACGGCTGAAAATTCAATCGGAAGTCGTTGAGCGCACTAAAACCAGTTTCACGATCCATCAGGAGATCCTCCGGGAGGGGAAACTCCTGCTCAAGGCTGAGGTGCTCAGCGTCCTCGTGAACGACGAGGGCCGCCCCACGGCGCTTCCCGAAAACACGCCGAGCTTCGGTTTGGATCCTGAGTGAAGAAAAAAATCGCTGAAGCCATCGGGACCGCCTTTGGAGCGGGGTATGCCCCCATCGGGCCCGGCACGATGGGCACTTTGGTGACGATTCCCTTGGTCATCCTCACCTTTTCGTGGTCCCTCCCCATCCGCATCGGCTTTTGGTTGCTCCTCACGTTCATCGGCACTTGGGCCGCGAAGACGATCAACGAAACCGAAAACTCTACCGATCATCCCAAAATCGTCATCGATGAAGTCGTCGGCTACGGACTCACGACGCTCAGCTGCACGCAAACCGATTCTTGGCTTCTCGTAGGTTTCGTAGTTTTTAGGATTCTCGACATCTATAAACCTCCTCCCATTCGTCAAATCGATCTGTGGTCAAAAAAAATGGCCACCCATCGATCCTCCAAGAGTGGAGCAGCCTGGTGGAACGGGTTCGGCGTCGTAGCCGATGACGCGCTGGCCGGAATCATCGGCCTGATTTTTATCATTCTCCTCAAACGGCCTTGATGGTACATCTTCTGCTAGTGCTCAGCCCCAGCACTTAACCATGACTAAGAAGGGTGACCTCACACATGAATGAAAAAAATACTCAATCCGAATCCACTGCGCAGCAGCAAAAGGGAAAGGCCATCGACCTTGCGGTTCAAGCCATTGAAAAGCAATTTGGCAAAGGTTCCATCATGCGATTGGGGAATGCGGAAACTCTCTCCGACCAAGAAGTTGCGGCGATTCCCACGGGCTCCATCGGCCTCGACGTCGCTTTAGGGATTGGAGGCTATCCTCGCGGTCGTATTATGGAAATTTACGGGCCGGAAGCTTCAGGAAAAACCACTTTAACCCTTCATGCAATTGCTGAAGCCCAGAAACAAGGTGGCGTCGCCGCTTTCATCGACGCGGAACATGCGCTCGACGTGAGCTACGCCAGAAAACTCGGCGTTCGCACCGATGACCTGCTCATTTCTCAGCCGGACACGGGTGAGCAAGCCCTTGAGATCGCGGATATGCTCGTGCGATCAGGCGGCATTGATCTCCTCGTCGTCGATTCCGTTGCGGCCCTCGTCCCCCGCGCTGAAATCGAAGGTGAAATGGGCGATTCCCACATGGGTCTTCAAGCGCGCCTCATGAGCCAAGCGCTCAGAAAGTTGACTGGATCCATCAATCGCAGCAAAACGCTGGTCATCTTCATCAATCAAATCCGCATGAAGATCGGCGTGATGTTCGGCAACCCTGAAACGACGACCGGCGGAAACGCCCTCAAGTTTTACTCCTCGGTGCGCCTCGATATTCGCCGCATTCAAGCGATCAAGGATGGCGACAACGTCATCGGCAATCGCACGCGGGTCAAAGTCGTGAAAAATAAAATGGCTCCTCCTTTCAAGGAAGTCGAGTTTGACATTCTTTACGGGGAAGGCGTCTCTCGCGAGGGTGATCTCCTCGACATCGCCTCGCAGATGAACTTGATCGAAAAAAGCGGAACTTGGTACAGTTACAAGGATGAGCGCATTGGCCAGGGACGAGATAACGCTCGCAGCTGGTTGAAAGAGCATCCCGAAGCCCAAAAGGCATTGCGCGGTGAAGTCTTCAAAAAAGCCGGGATCTCGACCAAGGAATTCCCGCTCCCCGCTGCAGCAGCTCCGATTCCGGGCGCTCCAGCGAAGAGCGCGGCACCTTCTAGCGCCTCGGCTCCAGCTTCCGCCGCCCCGTCTCCGCAAAAATCCGCTCAGACGGCTCCCGCAGCGAAAAAATAGTGACTCTCGCGCAGTGGGATTTTCAGGGAAACAACGATGAATGCTTCGGAGATTCGCTCCCGTTTTCTCAAGTACTTTGAAAAAAACGGGCACACGATCGCCGAAAGTTCCTCGCTCGTTCCTCAAAACGACCCCACTTTGCTTTTCACGAACGCGGGAATGGTTCAATTCAAGGACGTTTTTCTAGGGAAAGAAAAACGTCCTTACTCCCGTGCCACGACCTCCCAAAAATGCATCCGGGCCGGCGGCAAGCATAACGATCTCGAGAACGTGGGCTTCACCGCCCGACACCACACTTTTTTTGAGATGCTGGGCAACTTCTCGTTTGGCGACTATTTCAAGAAAGAAGCGATCCGTTACGCCTGGGAATTCGTCACTCAGGAGTTGAAGCTCCCTAAAGACCGCCTTTACGTCACCGTCTATGAAAAAGACGACGAAGCCGCGGAGATCTGGCACCGGCAAGAAGGCGTTCCCAAGGATCGGATCTATCGCTTCGGCGAAAAAGACAATTTCTGGTCCATGGGCGACACTGGGCCTTGCGGCCCCTGCAGCGAGATCTTCATCGATCGCGGCGAAAAATACGGCTGCGGAAAATCCACATGCGCCATGGGTTGCGATTGCGATCGCTACATGGAGTTCTGGAATCTCGTTTTCATGCAGTTTGACCGGGACGCTTCGGGCAAGCTCACTCCGCTGCCCAAGCCGTCGGTTGACACCGGCGCAGGCCTGGAGCGCATTGCTTCAATTCTCCAGGGCGTAGATACAAACTATGACACCGATCTTTTCACGCCGATCATTCAAAAAACAGAGCGTCTTTGCGGAAAAAAAATCTCGGCGCAGCCGGAGCTCGCCGTTTCTTTCCGCGTGATCGCGGATCATTCCCGCGCGGCGACCTTCTTGATCGGCGACGGCGTGCTTCCTTCGAACGAAGGGAGAGGCTACGTCTTGAGGCGCATCCTGCGAAGAGCGATTCGGCACGGGAGAAAGCTCGGGTTTCAGGAGCCGTTCCTGGATCAAACCTCGGGGTTCGTGATCGATGCGATGAATGCGGCGTATCCGGATCTCTCGCAGAAACGCTCCTTCATCCAAAAGACGATTCGCGCGGAAGAAGAGCAGTTCCTCAGGACGCTTGAAAAAGGTTTGCTGCTTCTCGATGAAGAGATCCAGAAGCTTCGCGCAGGAAGCAGCGTGAAACAGATTCCGGGCGAAGTGGCCTTCAAGCTTTATGACACGTACGGGTTTCCGCTGGATCTCACGCGCGTCATCGCCGAAGAGAAAGGCCTTTCGATCGATGAAGCGGGCTTTGAGAAATCCATGGAGCGCCAGCGCTCCGAATCACGCAAGCACTGGAAAGGCTCAGGAGACCAAGCCGTTTCAGCGGATCTCTTGAAGCTCGCCGAGGAGCTTCGCTCCAAGGGACAGCTTCCCCGCTTCGTGGGCTACGACTCGCTCACGCAGGAGTCCAAATGCATCGCGGTTTTACCGACCACGGATCCCGGTGAGGTGGATGCGATCTTCCAGGAGACCCCGTTCTACGCCGAAAGCGGCGGCCAGGTCGGGGATCGCGGGCGCGTAAGCGGCCCAGGCATGAACGCCGAGGTCCTCGATGTTCAAAAACCCGTGCCTGATCTCATCGTAATCCGGCTCAAGGTCCTGCAAGGCGAACTGAAGGCCGGCGCTTCTTACTTGCAGGAAACCCATGCTGAGCTTCGAGCGCTGACTGCCCGCAACCACACGGCGACGCACCTGCTGCATTGGGCGCTCAGAAAAGTGCTCGGCGATCACGTCAAGCAAGCCGGATCGCTCGTGAGCCCGGATCTTTTGCGATTTGATTTTTCGCATACCCAGGCCATGACGCACGAAGAGCTCACGCGAATCGAAGACCTCATCAACGCCAAGATCTGGGGCGGATTCGGCGTCAGCAAAAAAGAAATGCCGAAGGACCAAGCCATCTCGGCTGGAGCCATCGCATTTTTCGGCGAAAAGTACGGCGATCGCGTGAGGGTCGTGCAAGTCGGCGATTTCTCCGTTGAGCTCTGCGGAGGGACGCACGTCGATCGATCAGGTGATATTCACCTGTTCAAGATCGCGAGCGAAAGCGGCATCGCGGCCGGCGTGCGCCGAATCATCGCGTACACTTCGCAAGGCGCCTTCAAGTACCTGAGAGAGAGGGAGCAGGAGCTGAAGCTCATCCAAGGCAGTCTCAAAGCGTCTTCGACCGCTGAGATCTCAGGAAAAATTGAAAAATTGCAGGCGACTGAAAAAGATTTGCGCAAGCAACTCGAGACGCTTCAGGCGCAGAGCGCCGGGGCGGAGGCGGATCAGATCCTCGCGCGCGCGAAGACGGCTCCTCGAGGATTCACGCTGGCGAGCGCCTTGGTGGAACCAGATGTCCAAGGCCTCAAGCGACTTCGCGACCTCTCGGATCGCATCCGGCAAAAAGCCCCTTCCGCGCTAATCGTTTTGGGCATGAAAGACCCGGCTGCGCAGAAAGCGCTGCTTCTGATCGCGCGCGGACCTCAGGCGACGCAAGCGCCCGGCGCCCAGGAGCTGCTCCAAAAACTCGCGCCCCTGATCGACGGCAAAGGCGGAGGCAAAGCGGATCTCGCTCAGGCAAGCGGATCGAACATGGAGCGGCTCCCGGAAGCGCTTCGTGAAGCGGAGAAGCTCGCGCTCTCTCCATGACAGCAGATGCCCGGATTTTCCCTCGCTTCCGCGCGTTTTTTCCGCTCCTAGCCCTCAGCGCATGCTTCATCTCCTGTCAGGATCAGCGCGCCAGCGGGCCCATGAAATTCACCGCGCGGCTCGCCGAGGACGTGCTGACGTGGGATCCGGCGCGCGCTACCGATGAGTCCAGCACGACGCTCATCGCGCAGATTTACGAAACCCTCTATCAGTACGCCTATCTCGAGGAAACGCGCGTGCTCCTCCCCCTGCTCGCCTCCGACTTCCCCTCCTATGATTCCACCCGGCTTATGGTCTCGATCCCCATTCGAAGCGGGGTCTTCTTCCATCCGTCGCCCAGCCTCAAAAAAAAGAGGGAACTCGCAGCAGCGGATTTCGAAACCGCCTTCAACCGCCTCAAGCAGGGGAACACTCCCGGGAAATGGCTTTTCCACTCCAAAATCAAGGGTGTCACGGCGACCGATCGCTTTACGTTGAGGATCGAACTTCGCGAGCCTTTCCCCGAGCTCGAAACCATTTTGACCCAGCCTTACACCGCCCCGATCGCAAAGGAGACCGAGGCTCGCATCCATCAGCGCCCCGTAGGCACCGGTCCATTCCAGCTTAAGCAATGGTCGCGCGGGCGTGAGATCATCCTGGAGCGAAACCCGCAGGCGCACCCTGAATTTTTCCCCACTCGAGCCTCCATCAGCAAGCAGCAAGCGGGGCTTTTGACGGATGCCGGATCATTGCTGCCCTTCTTGGATGAGGCGCGATACGTGGTGGATCCCAACCAGGACCACTCCTGGAGGGCTTTTCTGGCGGGAAAATATGACCTCTTCGTTCTCCCTCGGGGATTTTTCGGGGACTCCATCCGTCAGCAGAGCAATCTCTCGCCCGAGCTGACGGCTCAGGGGATTCGACTGCACCTTGAGCCCTACGTAATCCACCATCATTTGATCTTCAATCTTTCGGATCCCGTTTTTGGAAAAAACCAGGCGTTGCGCTGCCGATTGAGCCAAGCGCTCAATCGGACTCAATGGATGGAGCGGTTCTCGAACGGGGGTCTCACTCAGCTCGCCACCACGGTCGTGCCCTGGGAAACTTTTGGCGTTCCCACTCCCGCGGGTTTTCAGCCGGTAGAAGCGGGGTCCGCCCCAAAAAAATCAAAACGGAAAAAACCGGTGAAGCTCCGGCTTTTGATCCCGGGGGATGAGGCGTCGCAGCAGCCTCTGGCTCAGTTCTTTCAAGCTCAATTCGCGCCCTTGGGAATTTCGGTGCAGCCGGTATACGCCTCTCTCGAGCAGGCTTTGGACTTGAGGAAAAAAGGGAAGTTTCAGATGACGCTTGAGCGTTGGGGATTGGATGCGCCCAGCCCCCTGGATGCTTATCGAATGCTCTACGGGCCAGCGATCGAGTCAGGCGAGAACACGGCGCGCTTCAAAAACGCGCAATACGACGCCGCATTCGAGGAACTTTCGCGTTTGCGCGAGCATTCTTCGCCCGAACTCACCCTGGCTCTTCAGCAGCTCGAAAGCGTCATCCAAAAGGAATGCGCATGGGTCTATGGATTTCATTCCTCGAGGTACTCGCTCTCTCAACCCTGGTTGATGAACTACGACCCCAAGATCCTGATCCGCAACAAGCTCAAGTACCTCAAGATCAGCGAGCGGACGAAGAAGCGGTATTTAGAGGAATGAAACTCTCTTTAAATCAACGCACCGGCTTACAAGTGGAAGTGAAGGCTTTAGGATCTGGGCTTACCCCTTCCGTGCCGTAATCTATCCACCTGATTAGGAGCTCGCCTTTAGAAGTTTTTGAAAAAGAGAACTTCTTTAAAATTTCAATATGTTCACGACCTGGCACGCCTTCAGCAGCAAGTCGATATCTCTGCAGTTCTATAAAAAGTTGATCATTTTTGAAAAAACCGGACGAACAAAAATTGGTATAAATATCAACGATAGCCTGCTGATCTGCCTCTTTCTCAGAGCGGGTACTCCCTGTTTTTTTCGTTATGCACTCCTGCCTTGCGTTGAGTGCAACTTTTTGCGTCGTTCCCACGTCCACGAAAAGACCTTGTTCTAAAGAATAAGCCCGCCTTTCGCCCTCCTTGGAGTTTTGAGTAATGCTCAATTTATCGCAGGTATTTTGAATCTTAACGATTAATGGGGCCACTATTTTCGGAGTATTGCTCCAATAAGGCCCCCGAAGTCCGCAGTCATAAGTCCCGGTGAAATCTGGACAGCCCGCTGAAGCTGGGGTCGCCTGACACAAAAACATTGCAGCAAACAAAAAATTCGTGAATGCGGAAATATATTTCATAAACTTCATGCCTCAAAGGATCATGGTTGACTGAGTTAAAACTTATTCCGAATGCGCGGGTTTCTCTTTTGACTGCGAATACCGCCTTGATTCACGTCGATGCAGAAGCTTGATCCTGATTTTCTCACGCTTTGATGGCGATCAATAGTTTCTGAATTTCCGTTATTCGCATACACTGGAATCAATTCATTTTTAATCCAGCTGAGCTGAAGACCATTCGTCGCCTTTTGAAGGCCGATCGTTATTTCCACTCTTTTTCTTTCGTGCTGGATATGATTCGAAATCTTTTCGATACTAGAAACTCCAGAAAAAACGTCTCCTCCCTTATTAAGCGAGCCTTTTAAGCATTCTTGCTCATTTGTACCTGCTATTTCTGAGCACTGAGAGCCTTTACCGACAGGAAAAGCAAGTGCGAGTGGAAAGCTCTCAGTCGAACCGCTTTCACTTTGAATGAACTGCCCATTCTCAAGGGAACCCAGCGCAATCTCGACTTGATTGCAGCCCATTTGACGAACCTTCAGCACTGGAAAAAATTTAACAGGCGGCCGTTTACAGCTGTATACGCCGGAAAAATTTGCGCATTTCGAATCAAAAGCCAACGCCTGTGACGTATTTAAAACCCCTGCTGCACAAAGAGCAGTGAATCCCAGCCTGACAAAAAATCCGCTCATCATCATCTTCTCCAATAAGTCTACTTTAAATATAAATAGAATTCTTATCGATCATCCCGACCATTAAATCAACATCATTCAATAACTCAGATTTAAGGCTTCGGGGCCGCCTGAGCCAAGGCCCTCCGGGCCCGGTAGCGCGCACCGAGAAGCGTGAGCGAGACGCTGCCGATCGAGAGAACAGCCCCAGTCAGGATCGATCCGCGCAGGACCTGCTCACCGGTGAAATAGCCCAAGATGATCGCGATGATGGGGTTCACGAACGCGTACGTCCCCACGATCCGGGGATCCAAGTTGCGCATGGCGATCGCGAACGCGGTATAGCCGAAGAGAGACCCCCCGACCGCCAGGTACAGCAGTCCCCACCATGAGCGCGCGGAGATCATTCCTTCCGCCACCCGCGCCCAATCCCCGTGAAGCAGGCTCATTACCCCCAAAAACAGCGCCCCGCCCAGCATTTGAAGCGCGGAGCTCACCAGGATGTTCTCCGGCATGCGAAGGCGCTTGCCGAGCAAGCTCCCGTACGCCCAGACGAACGGGCTTAAGATCAAAAACGCGACATCCAGTGAGCCAATTCGCCCGCCACCCAGCGCTTCGCCCGTCCCGACCACGAGCAAGCTGCCCGTCAGCCCCAGCGGCAGCGCGATGAAATCCAAAGAAGAAGGCCGCACTCTCTGAAAAGCGGCCCAGTTCATCATGAGAATAAAAAGAGGCATCGTCGTGTAGGCGATCGCGGCGTAAGATGACGGAACATTGACTTCGGTCCACATGAGCGCGCCATTCGAAAAACCAGCCGTCAGCATCCCGATCGCGAGCGCGTGCCGCACTTCGCGGCGCTTGGGTTTACCCCATTTACCCGCCGCTAAAAGACCCAATACCAGGACGCCGCCGCCGAACGCGTGCCGCCCCAGAGCGGCGATCAGCGGGGGGATCGTCTCCACCGCCATGCGGATCCCCAGAAAGGTGCTCCCCCAAAGGATGTAGACCGCGAAAAGCCCGATGTATCCCAATGTTTCCTGACGTTTTGGTGCCATGGTTCGAGTGAAGGCATTAAAGCAGTTGCGGGAAATTTGCACTCAAGAAACGAAGTGAACGCGCGGGCGACGGGATTTTTCAGGCCGCTTTCTTGCCCACCCAGGATCCATCGCGGGTGAAGATATTCACCAGCACGCGAACCAGATCGCGATCGTACTTTCCGGGCTCGCTTTGGATGATGCTGAGCGCCTCTTCCAAGCTGAATGCCGGCCGGTAAGGCCGCTTGCTCAGCAAAGCGCTGAGCCCATCGGCAAGCCCCACGATCTTGGCCGGGTAATAAATTACGGGATTATGGAGGCCATTGGGATACCCCTTCCCGCTCGGCTCTTCATGATGCTGATAAACGATGAACCTGACTTCGTCCGGAATGTTCCGCGTGTTCTCGAGCATCTTGAGCCCGATCTGGGGATGCTTCCTCACCTCGCGCCATTGCTCGTCAGTCAACTCGTTGGGGCTCGAAAGAATTTCCTGGGAAATTTGGGTGTAGCCGATGTCATGCAGAAATCCGCCCAGGCCCACGATTTCGAGCATGCGCTGATTGAACTGCCCGCTCGCTCTCGCGATGAACATGCTGAAGATGGAAACCGCGATGGAGTGGTAATAGAGGTAATCGCCGTGCGAAACGAGCTTGAGGATCGTGGTCAAAGTTTGCGGGCTCTTGATCATGAGATCGACGTAATTTTTGATGACCTTTTTCGTGTTCTCGGCGGTCTCTTCCTTGACTTGAACCTGGCTGAAGATCTCGGCCATGTTCTGCTCCGTCATGTTGAGGAGAACCGCGATCTTCTTCTCCTGAGGAGTCTCGGGGTCGCGAAAAACCCGTTCCGCGGGCCGAGCGATGAAGGCTTGATAATTTTCCCAGTCATCGGGGTGGATAAAAAGGGTCTTCACGCCCTTTTCGACGTATTGGGCGAGGCGTTTGTAATCGAGCCCCGTGCTCCGTGAGAACACGTGCACGACGTTGTCATCCGAAAGCTTCAAATACACATCAAAGCTGATATCGCGCGTGGAGTTCCTAAACACGTCAATATCGACTGATTTCAAGATTTCCGGCGAGCTAATCAAACGTCCAGCCAAGCGCCCTCCCTAGGATCACCTTCTCTGAGTTATTTCGGCTGGATGCAGCGTAAAGTTTAGGCTGCTGAATGCTCTCAATCTCTAGCGGCGAATTGCCGATCTCTTCTCTAGGATGTGGAATCCAAGGACCGCGGCTCAACCCGCATTATTTAGAGTATTAGCCTTTTTAGCTGTTTTTTTGCTTTGCGTTATGTCCGTAGCGCAGGCTGAGGAGCAGATCGTCTATAGCGTTTATTCAGGATTAAATCTGGGGAACGTCGGCGAACTGCCTCGCAAGGACTATTACGTGAACGTTGGGACCAGTCAGGGAATCAGCGTGGGAAACACGCTGGAAGTGATTCGTCGAATGCCGACCTATGATCTCGTGAGCGAAAAGCTTTACCGGGACGTCGCTTTCCCGATCGCACATCTTAAAGTCATTCATGTGGAAGCCACCGCCTCGATCGCTCGCCTTGAAAAGTTCTTCCCGGCGGACAAAACACCGACCATCTTGCCCCGGGCAGTCATGGTCGGCGACTTTGTCCGCAAGGTCCGCTAAAAAATTAAGCGGATTTTGCTTCTTCCATTGAAGCACTCTCCTTCTTCCCAATCAAATGCACTTCATCCAGGTGAACTTCGTGCAATACCCGCATCTGCCCTTTTGAATCCTCGAACTTCCTGCTCCTCAAAGACCCTTCAAGGTAAACTGGAAATCCTTTCTTGAGGTATTGCTGGCAAATTTCACCGAGCTTTCCCCAAGCGATGATGGAATGCCATTGAGTTTGATCCACCCATTGGTCAGGTTCCTCTCCCCGAACTCGCCGGGAAGTCGCTACGGAAAACTGGACTCGGCTCGCGCCGGATGCACTTGTTTTTTGCACGGGATCTCCGCCCAAACGCCCCATCAGCACTACGCGATTTAGATCTTTCATAAGAATGAGGTTCCTCTCTTTCGAAAAAATGCTCCTGCAGACGCAAGGCCATCGAAGCCGACTTCGGGGAAGTTGCCCGTGTTTAGGAGTCAGACTTCAGGAACAAAAACCGGAATTTTCGAGGAGTTCTGCTTGATCTCCTCAAAATCAGAGCATAAAGTAGGGACTCAGTTCATTTACTACGAAGGAGAATTTTCATGCGCTTGAAGTATGGAATGTCGGTCGGATTGGTTTGCGCCCTATTCATGATGCAGGGTTGCGCCAGCAAAAAGACAGCCCAAGATGAGTCCCCGATCCCCAATGCACCCTCCGCGGATGAAAACCTCAATGGTGATTCCGATCGAGGGAGCGCGGGCGGACTTCAAACCGTTTACTATCCTTACGACGCTTTCACCTTGAGCAGCGAAGGGAAATCCGCATTGAAAGCCAATTCCGAGATCCTCAAGGGCAAACCCGGAATGAGAATTCAAATCGAAGGGCATTGCGATCAACGCGGCGGCATTCAGTACAACATCGCTTTGGGCGAGAAGAGAGCCAACTCAGCGAAGAAGTACCTCGAAGACTTGGGAATCAGCTCCGATCGCATCACGACGATCAGCTTTGGCAAGGAGCGCCCCATCGACATGGGTTCCTCTGAGGACGCGCACGCGAAAAATCGCAGGGCGAATTTTGTCATCACGTCTTCGCGCTGATTTCCGTTTTTCAAAAAAACCCGGGGGAACCTCGCTCAGGCCTTTCTCCGGGTTTTTGCTTTTATCGACCCTCTTCAGTTGCTCCCTTTTCGCGACCCGCCCCACCCAAGAAATGTCGGATACCGTCGCTGCTATCCGTGCGGCTCGCGAGGTCCAAGCCGATCTCTACGCGCCGGAACTCTACCGTCAATCGCTTGAATGGTTTCAAAAGTCGAAACGCGAGTACCGGTACAAGAATTTTTCACTGGCCACTGAGTACGGCAAAAAAGCTAGATTGTTAGCGGAAAATGCCGAGTTTGAGGCGATCCGCAGCGGCGGCACGCGCTCGGACCTCAAGCCCGAGGCCCATGACTCCGAGCTGTTCGATGCGCCTCCCCCGCCTCCGCCGGAGCCCAGCCCTTCGCCTTACGCGTACCCCAAGCCCGAGGGAATCCCCGCGGACGTCTACGATCAGCGCAAACTCGAGGACGCGCAGAAGCAGAAGCCCGCTCCCGCACCGAGCGCAAGCCCAGCGCCTCCGACGATTTATCCACCGGGCGCGAATGTGCCGACGCAGCAGTA
>CAZLYB010000021.1:0-31719 GCA_964563795.1 uncultured Bacteriovoracaceae bacterium
GTCGGAGCGCGATCTCTTCCATACTCTGCCCCAACTTGGCCTTTTTTCTCCACCAGTTCATGCGAGCGGACTCTTCCGAAGTCTCAGGGTAAAGCCTGGAAGCGTGCGTAGAAGCCGTCGCCGGAACGGCTACAAAATCCTCAAGCTGACGCAACCGGCTTTGAGCAGTGCGATCCAACTCTTCCATCAGTTTTTCCTGGTTTTTTGAGCCGTCTATCTTCTGGAGCGTGACGATCTTAAAGCTCCTCCCTCGTGAATCGACGGCTTGCCTCGCGCCGGGATGCCCCGCGAGCGCCTCAAACCCGCCTTTCCCCATGCGAAATGCGAGCGCCTCAAAATCAGGGGAAGGCAGGCGAAAAAGCGTTGATTCAGCGCTGTCATCCGCCCTAAAACACTGTGGAGACGCGTTTAAACCCAAGACGCAAATCCTATGATCTTGTCCCTTGAGCAAAGTCATCGAGCTTTCATAGCAATCACCTTTGGGGAAGGGGTACTTCGAAAGCGCCGCTTTCTTGAGGTCCTTAGGAAGGGAATCCGACTGAGGCACCCTGAATTCAACTGGACACCGTCTGACTTGAATCAATGTGGGATTGCTGCCCTGAATGAGAAAATCATCCTGGAAGCCGGAAACACCTGTTCCCCCGTACATCGCAGATAAGAAGAGAGGTTTGGAGAGAGCTAAGTCCAAGGCGCAGCTCAAATCCGGGGCAAGCGATGCGGCCTGGGCATGCAGGTTCGTCATGGACAAAAAGACTAAAAATAGGATCAATGGTTTTTTCATATTTCTCCCATTTAAAAACTCAAGAGGCGACTGCTTTCGTGTCATATGAAATCTTCATATTGCGGTCTCCAGTTCCTAATAATAATAAATTAATCGAAGAACGTGATTGTCGAATTTAAATTCTAATGCAAAAAACTTAAACAATAGTGCGCACAGGATTGATCGATCAACCCTAAATTGTCTCTAGTACTTTTAATTAGTTAGCTGCTCTACCTAACAAATCTATGTGCACAAAACTTGCTTTGAGCCTTGATGGCGCTTTTTTAGTAAGTGCTCGAGTTAACGCAGTTGAGAGATGAATATGATGCGCTATTTTATACCTTTATCATTTTTGTTTTCTATGACTTTGCCTTTTTTGGCTTTTGGGGAAACCATAGAAGCTGACTGCCCTTCAGTAAGAATGGATTTGCCTGGAGAAGCATTCAAAAAAATACCAGTTTACAACCAGATGAAGTTCAACTCCGACGACTTGTCCATTTGCTATGCAATCACCGCTGCGGAGGCCATTGACGCTCATCGATTTTACCATGGTGACCGCAATTTAAAAAAACTGACTTCGCCGCTTTCTCTAATCCTCAATAGCAATCAGAATGTAACCCCAGAACCTAAAAACCTGCGTGACTTGCTGGAGAACGAATCTTTCGTCAATAGTGCAATAAACCGATCGATCAATAGAGAGGTTTGCGATCAAAACTTCCTGGAGCAATACCTCCCCCTAAAGGGAGAACGCGTTAGTTCGAGTGACCGCCACAATCCAGTTTCACTTAAGAGCGATCGAGAATTTCTCGAATATATTTTGGATCAAATCTACAAGAGAAAACAGGTTTCGAGTCCGATTCAAGGAGCTGCTGGAAACTCCTCTTCTGATATTGAAACTGCGGTATCCACTGCCGCTCAAGCCAACGGGATTAACAAGCAGTTGCGGGTTTTTCTCGAAAAATTATGTTCCTCTCGTACGATCTTAGTTCAGCTGCCAAAGGCGCAAACAGATCCCGGATGGGAAAGTCCCGACGGCATTAGTGCCTCCTCAGCAAGTGAACGCGCAACAAACCGGCTCAATAGAGCCCATTCCTTATTAAATAACCAAAAACACCCCACACCCGTGATGATTGGATTTAATGCCGATATCTTGCGGAACGACGTTCAAGAAGGTTTTTATGCTCATCACGCGGCAATCATCATTGGCCAGCGTTTTCAAGGTGGGCAATGTGAGTTTTTAGTTCGAGACTCTTATGGATCGAACTGCACTGACGACAAGGGAAACGCCCGCTACGCTTTTCCATGTGAGGGAGGAAATGTCTGGATTTCTGATCTTCTTTTAATGAAAAATACAAGATTTCTTTATTGGATACCTTGGGATTGAAGCACTTGGATATCTTTAATCTAAGTATCATTCCCACCCAAATTTACATCAAAGCAGAAGCTCAGATATCGGTTTCCGTCTCGTCAGAACGCGACGATAAGCTTTAACGACTGCAGAGTAAACTCGCAGTAAGTTCTTAGATCAGCACTTCGCTCTCGGGTTTCCAGAGCCCGTTCCACTGCTTCATGCGGACCTTGGGCTTGCGGCTGTCGCGCGGGTACTCGATGTACGCGTAGGTGAGCCGGATCTGCTTGCCGTAATCCGCGAGATCGAGGTTGGTCGTCTCGTTCCAGGTGCCTTCGTTGAAATACTGCTTCCCCTCGCGCCACTGGCGGTAACGCAGGATGTGCGTGTGCCCGAAGATCACGGTATGGACGGAGTCCCGTTCCTCGAGCACTTTGAAAGCCACCTTGTCGAAGTTGGGATAGACCGTGATCTCCTTCAAAAGTCCGATCGTCGCCGCGATCCCCTCATGGATGTGGTAGCGGCTCCGGAACAAAATCGTGTCGATCACGAACCGCGTGATCAAAAAGAAGGTGCGGACGCCCCAGATCGTGTCATGAATCCAAACCCACTTGATGAAAGTGGACATGGGGCGCACCTTGTCCACGTGGGCGCGCGTCTGCTTGATTTTGGGGAGCAGGATCGCCACGAAAAGCGAGCCCCACGGCAGATTCAGCACCGGCTCGGGCAGGCCACGCGTGATGAAAGGACGGTCCATGTCGACGCGCGCGAACTTCTCATACTGCTGGCCGTGCTCGACGTAGATCCCGTCAAACTCGTAGAACACGTCATGGAATTTCACGGGAGTGCCCACGGCGCGGTTGAACACGTCGCGCGGCCCGGGCCAGAGCATTCCCACGTCATGGTTCCCCACGACGTAACTGATCGAATGGTGCGGGGTCGCGGCGAAGCGCCTGAGGGCCAGGAAGAAGTCCGGGTGGCCTTCGACGATCTTTTCGACGGCGCGCACGACCATTCGCTCGGTCATGTGATGCGTGTGGACGCCGAAGGAGTCGATCTGAAGCAAGTTCAGGATATCGCCGTTGAGGATCACTTCGACCTCGGCGTCGGCGAAGCTCCCGGAGCGGTAGTAATTCAGGAACTCGGCGAACTCCCGGTCGTAGACGAAGTCCTCTAGGATGTTCTGCGTGCCGTCGCGGAAGTAACGCCCCTTGCCCAGGTGAAAATCGCTGACGACGAGTTTGTATTTTTGGCGGGCCTGCTCAGGAGCGCTCTCCACTCACGGCACCCTTCTTAGGGGGCGCTGAGGGGCCGGATGCGATGGTGACGCTGTTGCGGGTGGAGCGCTTGGCGTCGTACATCGCTTGGTCGGCGGCATCGATGATTTCCTGTTTTGAACCGGCATGATCTGGGAAAATAGCAACCCCGATCGAAACTGTAAACTTCAGACTGAGGCCTTCAGACTCCAGGAACGGAGTTTTCTCGATGGAGCGGCGAATCCGCTCGGCGACCGCCTTGGCCGTCGCGAGGTCGCAGGGAAAAAGCACCGCGATGAATTCATCGCCCCCGTACCGAAACACCGTATCCGCTTCGCGAACGAGCTTTTTGAGCTGCAGCCCCAGCTCCAGCAGGATCTTCGTGCCCGCCAGATGGCCATGAGTATCGTTGATGCCCTTGAAGTGATCCACGTCGATGAAAAGCACGGCGAAGGATTTGTCCGCCTGCTTGGCCTGCGAAATCTCGCGATCCAGGATGTAGTGCAAGTAGCGCGTGTTGTAGAGGCCCGTGGCGTCATCCACGTAGGCGAGCTGCTGGATGCCCATGTACTGCTCGATGTTCTTGCCAGCGAGCTCGATCTGGGCTTTGAGCATGCGGATGCGGTTCTCGAAAGCCTCCAGCGCATTGGGCTTTTTGGGCGAGAGGTTCACGCAAAAATACTCGGCCGGGCCCGCGCACCTGAACCGGAGCACGAAGAGCGCGGGAGTCAGCCTTCCCCGTTCGATGAACCGGTACGCTTCGTCATTCTCGGACATTTTGAGCAGCGGATTGGAATCATGGAGCGCGATATCGAGGACTTCCTGCATCGCGCGCTCCTGCGACTGATCGCCCTCCAGGCCCTCGATGCGCATCATGACGTCCCCGTGCAGCGAATAGACGGCGGAATGCGGGGATCGGAGCTCACGCGCGAAGTAGCTTTGCACGATCTCAAAGATCTTGGACTCCTCCAGCGAAGCCGAGATCATCTGGCAGGAGTGGATGAGCTGCATGAAGCTGGAGGCCCCTTCGCTCGTCCCAAAAACGGCTTTTCGGTCCAAGCCGCGCTTCACGGCCAACTGAAAAACCTCGGGATTGAACGGCTTTTTGAGGTAGTCCTCCGCTCCCAATCGAATCGCGGCGACGGCCTCCTCGACGGTGGCCTGCGCCGAGATCACGAGCACGCTCGTGACCGGGCTCACGCGCTTGATCTGCTCCAGGAGATGGAACCCCTCGGGCCCGTCGCGATCGACGACGATCAGCTGGTAATTGGAACGGATCAGCCAGTCCAACGAGGCGTCGGCCCTGCTCATCACGTCGACCTTGCAATCCACCACTTCGCGGATCAGGTCCGAGTAGATTTCGGTTTGAGTGGGTTCGCTCTCGATGATGAGGATGTGGAACAGGCCCGGCGTCGTGACTTTTTTTCGGGAAGCGACCGAGGTCATAATTTATGAGGCTTCTTTTTTGGGTTTGCTTTCTTCGAAGCCCGCTTCCAGGTTAGCCTTTACCGCCGGGTCGAGCAAGCCCCCCGCCATCTTGAGCGCGTTGGAAGCGCGGGCGAACTGCTCCCTGAGCTTTTGGGCCTTCTCTTTTTCCTGGATGTACTGGTGCTGCAGGAGATCCTGGTTGAATTCCACGAGGTCGAGCTTTCGCTTGAGCTCGGTGATCTTCGTCTCGCGCGAAGCGAGCAGGATCTCCGAATCCTTCTTGAGCAATTCCAGGCGATTTTCGAGCTCCTTCTCGCGCACGCGGATTTTTCGGATGTCGATCCGAACCCTTTCCTTGAGCCGGTCTTTCTCCTCTTCGGACTCAAGCAGCTGGGTTTGGAGGGACTGAACGCGCTCCTCGCCGAGCTGGATTTGAGTGCGGAGGTCCTTGAGCGACTCGTGAAGGTTTTCCGATTCCTGCTCTTTTTTCTTGCCATGGACTGAAAGCTCGCGTTTTTGCTCGTGCGCCAGGTGCATCAATTCGACGTTCCGCGCTTTTTCCTCGCGGAACTGAAACTCCAGCGCCGAGATGCGCTCCTGCGCGGTCCTGAGTTTCGTAGTCAACGTCGCGACATCCTGCTCACGCAAATAAAGATACTTCTTGATCGTTTCAAGATCGGGCTCCTGGGCCGCGCTCCCAGGAATCATGTTCTCAGGGAGCGCTTCAAACACGGGCGGCAAGGCGTCGGCATGGGCTGAAATCTGCTTTCGATCCTCTTCGCTCAATAGATAAGGCATTTCAGAGGCGAGGGTGGGAAGGACCAGATCCGCGTCCGTTGCGACCGTTGTAGGTTCGGGCGTTTGCGGAGTCGCGCTCCCGGAGAAAACGAGCGGCTCCGATGGCGCTGGGACAAGGGCCTCGGTGATCGCAGGCGCCGGTTGAATCGCATCAGAAGGGATCATCCCGGTGGCCTCTGGAGCGGCCATCATGGAAAGCGTGAGGCCTTCAAGCGGGGCGCTCGAGGGGTGAGGGTCAAAAGGCGGCGGAGTGGCGCCCTCAGGCGCGTTGAGCTGAATCGTGGCGGTTCCATCCGCGACTGAGCCTTGGACCTGAAAAATTTGGCTCGGCTCCTCCAAAACGACTGAACTGGGTTGAATGGGGTCTTGATGGATTCCCAGCGGTTCACCGAAAACCGCTTCGATGAGGCCTGCTAACTGATCCGCGGTAAAAGGGTATTTTAGATAAGCATTCGCTCCCTGAGGGGTTTGCTGGTGCTGAGCAAATTCCACATCTCCCCAGCTCTCGGAGGTGAGGATGACAGGAAGATCATTCCCAGAGGGTAAGCTTTTTAATTGATTGAGAAATTCAATCCCCGGCTCACCAGCAGCGCCTTCGCGGTGAAGGACGGCCAAATCCAGGCTCTGCTCGTGATGATGAAAGAGTTCGGTTGCGGTTTCCGAAGTGGATGCCGCTAATATCGCAACCTGTCTTTTCTCTAAAGCACGAAGAATATGATGCTTCGCGTCGATATGAGGATTTAAAAAGAGGACCTTCATCAGCTGTCTCTTCGGTCAAAAACCGAGACAAGTTGACACTCTTGGAGCAGGACGTTAGTCATAAGGAGAGTGCCACTGTGGAAATCTGACCCATCGAGTCATTTAACGGTTGTTTTATTCAAAGATCATGAGGCCTCCCGGTCTTTTCAGATCCCGATGTCTTGGTTTTTTGGATTCGGGAGCGGTTTACTCGGTCTTTTGGGCTTTACCGCCCTCAGTTTGCTCTTAGCGGGAAAATTTTATCGCGACTCGCGTCAATCCACCCCATTTCAGGTGCAGGCTCTGGAATCAGAACTGCAGTCACTTCGCACCGCTCATCAACTGCTTGAAGAAAAGCAAGCCGCAACTCCCCCTCCCCCTGCTCCAGCGGCCGTAACTGCGGCGCCAACCCCAACCGCGCCCGCTGAGCCCGCTGAAACTTTGACTGGAGCAACGTCTTCTTCCGTCATTCCTTCAACCGTTCAACTCACTCCACTCAAGTCGCTGGGGCCTTCCAGTCTTCAATCCGTGCGCATCTCGAACCTCAAAATTTTCTGGCAATCCAAAGTCCTGCACGTGGAGTTTGGGCTTCACTACGCCCTCAATGACCAAGGTCACCAGCAAGGCCGAATTTTACTGGTCGCGAGAGGGCCCGCGACTTTGCTCTCTCACCCCGCGGGGGTCCTCAACAAAGCCGGCAGCAACACTCTCTTCGCCCCTGAAAAAGGGGAATTCTTTTCAGTAAGCCGTTATCGCGAGGTCAAAGCGGAATTCGGGCCTTTGCCGGCTCAGATCGAAGGCGCGCCTTCCATCCAGGAAGTCGAAATTTTCATCTTCTCCCAGAATGGCGATCAAGTCCTGATTTACCAAAAAGAGGCCGCGCCCGTGCTCAGCGAGCGCGCCAAGCCGGAATCCCGCGCGATCCATCGGGCGGTCCCAGCCGCGCCCGTCGCCGTTCCTTCCGAAACCCCTCCCGCCGCGGTCACTGCGCCTGCGACGGCACCAGCCCCCGGAGAATCCAGTGACAAAGCCCAGTGAGTTCCGGGAAAGCGCGCTGAATCTCATCTCCGAAGGCGCGAGGATCGAGGGCAAACTTGAATTGAATCAAATCGCACGCATTCATGGTTCCCTGGTGGGGGAACTCGTCGGCACTCCGCAAAGTGAATTGACCATCGCGGAAACTGGAAGCGTGGAAGGCAACATCCGCGCGCACACGCTTTACATCGACGGGTACGTCAAAGGCGATATTCAAGCCACTCAACTCGTCTTCATCTCGCGGACCGGGCGAGTCGTCGGAAACATCGAGACTCCCTCGCTCAAAATGGAGTTCGGCTCCTATTTCGAGGGGCGCTGCCTCATGCCTGAAGCGGTCCCGCAATAGAAGGTCACCTTCAAAACAAATCGTTCATTTTTACTTCGCGGACTGAGGGAAGCGCAGGTGATTTTGCCAGGGACTTCTTGATCTCAGAAGCATTCCCCACGATGACGATCGCCATCCGCTCCGTTCCCAGGTGCCTGCGAATCGCCTGCTGGATTTGATCCTGAGTCGCGGCCGCCACCTTGGGGATGAATTCATTGATGGAGTTCGTTCCCAACCCATAGAGAGTCGAAGTCAACCAACGCACGGCAATGGCTCCCACCGTCGCCGTTCCCACGGGGAATGCCCCGATCAGATAGTCTTTGGTCATCTGAACTTCGGGGGCGGTAATGGGTTTCCTGTCGCGGATCCCGTTCAAAATGCTCAGCGTTTCACTCAAGAGCTGGCCTACCTGGGAATTCTGCGTAGCCGAAGCGACCTGAAAAACCCCTAAGTCTTGGTGGTAAGAAAACGAAGCTTGAATGCCGTATGCCAGCCCCAATTCGTCCCGGATCCTGGCATTCAAACGGCTATGAAAATATTCACCCAGCAGGGTGCTCGCAATGGCTAAGGGAATGCGATCCGGCGACTGAATGGGAGGCGCGACGAAGCCCATTCGAATCTGCGCTTGGTTGAATTGCGGGCGATCCACGATGTAAATCCTCGGGGCGCTCTGCGCATAGGGCGCGAGATTGAATTGAGCTTTCTGGGGAATGGTTTTTACAGTTGGAGCTTTCTCGACCCAAGGCCCAAACTGCTGGAGAATCTGCTTCTTGAGCTCCTCCCGATTGACTCGGCCGACGATCATCAAAATCGAATTCTTAGGCGTGAAATGAGCTCTGTAAAATCGCGCGACGTCCTGGGGCTGAATTTTCTTGAATTCCGCGATGGACGCAAAAGCGCCCCGACCATAAGGCGTATTGCGGGTCACGACTCTTTGAAACGTCAATGCGCTCAAGGACTCCCCGTAATCAGCCAAATGCTGGAATTGATCGAGCATGCGCTCTTTTTGAATCTGGATTTCTGATTCCTCCAGCTTAGGGTTGATCGCGATTTCCCCCAGCAGCCTCAGCAGCTCCTTTGAATCCATCGCCAACCCGTGCAACGCGACGCTGGTGAAGTCCTCATCCGCCGAAACGCTCCTCGATGCGCCGAGGCGTTCGATCGCCCGGGCGATCCCCTGAGCATTCAACGTCCCCGAACCGCGATCCAATGAAGCCGAGAGCAGCTCCGCCGTCCCGCTCTTGCCGACTTCATCCTGCCGGGAACCTGCGCGAACCATGAACACCAAATCCACCAAGGGCAGCTTGTCATTGATGTACCAGGCCACCTGAAGTCCGTTGGCGAGCGTCTCGATCTCTGGCAAGGGAAGGGGCTTGATCGCGCTTTGAATCGCGGCTTGGGCGGAAAATCCGCTGGCGAAAGCGCTCAACAAAAGAATGATGCGGGATGAAAGCTTCATTTCTTTTTGACCTCGGGGACGGGAACCAGGGTGACCACTGAACGATTATTGGGGATCAGGAATTTCTGAGCGACTCGGCGGACATCCGAAGCGGTCACTTTGAAGTACTTGGATAAATCCTCGGCAAAGCGCCTAGGATCCCCAAAAACCGTTTGCACCGTGCCAATCAGCTGGCCGAGCCCCTGAGGGGTCCGCACGCTGTCCACAAGCTGCATCGTGAGCTGCCGAACGGCGACTTCGATTTCATCCTCCGAGACCAGCTCCTCTTGAGCGGCGTGGATGAGCGCCTCCAATTCCTTTTCAGCTTCCTCGGCGTGGAATCCGCGCTTCATCATGCCGGTGATCACGAACAACCCGGGATAAGTGGGCGTGAAAGCAGCCCCAGAAATCCCCAACATGATTTTCTTGTCCTCAACCAGTTTTCGGTTCGCGCGGGAACTCGTGCCGTCGAAAAGCACGCTCGCCAAGACATCGAGCGCATAGGATTGGTCATCCTGGGCCGAAGTCACGTGATAGGCCTGCGCGAAGCTCTCAGCGGCGACGGACTCCCTCAAAACTAAGCGCCTCTCTTCGTTCTGCTGAGGCTCATTGCGAATCTCACGTTTCGGGGCGGGAGCCGAGGAGATCTTGCCGTAATAGGTCTTCAGAAGCGCCAAAGTTGCTTCTGGATTGAAATCGCCGACGATCACCAAGGTCGCGTTCGAAGGCTGATAATGGCGATCATAGAACTCGCGGATCTCTTCCACGCCGGTTCGGAGCAAATCTTGCGGGTAACCGATCACGGGCCACTGATAAGGATGAGCGCGATAAGCCAGCTCCCAGAGCGCCTCCTGCATTTTCCCTTCCGGGTTGTTCTCGGTTCGGAGGCGACGCTCCTCGAGCACCACCGCTTTTTCGGATTGAGTGCTCTGCTCGTTGATGATCAAGTTCCGCATCCGGTCGGATTCCAGATCCACCACCTTCTCCAAAAGACTGGGGACGAATGACTGATAAAAGAACGTGTAATCCCGGGTGGTCGCCGCATTGACTTCGGCGCCCTTCGCCTCGAGCTGTAGGAAATACTGCTTCGGCCCGTACTTCGCGGTCCCCTTGAACATGAGGTGCTCGAACAAGTGGGCGAGTCCCGTCGTTCCGTAATTCTCATCCACGGACCCCACGCGGAACCACGTTTGATAGCTGATCATCGGAACGCTGTGATCTTCGACAAAAACGATTTTCAACCCGTTCGAAAGGGTGTGCTGCTCAAGCCGCAGCTGAATCCCCAGCGACTGCAGGACCGGGGACTGGCAGCCGCCCAAGCTGAGGATGAAAAGAACAACGGCCCCCAACTGCAACGCCGTTTTGGATTTTCTCAAAGCCAACGCTCTTTTCGGTACCAATCGATGGTGTGAGCCATCCCTCTTTGAAGATCCCAACTCGGCTTGAACTGAAACGCTTTTCGGGCTTTTTGATTCGAGCAAATCCAGTAATCCGGGAAAATCTCCTTCAGCTTGTCACAGCTCAAGGCGGCGGGCTTTCCGGTGATTTGACTGAGAGCCGAGAGCCCCAACGCAGCTGATGAGAGCGCCCAACGGGGCACACGTAAATTCCACGGCTTCTTGTTCAGCGCGCTCGCGATCGTCGAGAAAAGCTCCTGATCGCTGTAAACCCCGTCGTCCGCGAGATAAAAAACCTCTCCGGAAGGAACTTGCTCCAAGGAGGCTTGAGCCACTTGAATCAACCCTTGGCAAAGGTCCTGAACGTGAATGGCGCTGTAATACTTTCGATCGACCCCAGCGGCCCTCGGCAAGACCGGAACGATGTTCCTCGCGACCGACTGAATCAAGAGAAACACACCTCGATCCCGAGGCCCATACACGAGCGGGGGACGGACGATCGCCATGGGAAAAGTTGCGCGGTGGCGCAGGAGCGCTTTCTCGCCTTCCCATTTGCTTCGGCCGTAATCTGAAACCGGCTGATCCTCGAGACTCTCCTGCCGCGGCGAGAGCGCTTGCGCGGGGCCTCCCGCTGCGAGGCTCGAAACATAGATGAAACGCTTCACGCCGGGATTGGACTCCGCCACGGCCTGAGCCAGACGCCCCGTTGCGAGAGCGTTGTTCTCAAAAAAACCCGCGCGGTTCATCGCCGTCGTCACTCCCGCGAGATGGAAAACGTAATCGACGCCCTGAACCCCTTTTTTGAGGAGTTCAACGTCGGAGAGATCCCCTTCCAGGACGTTGTAACGGAGATTCAGGAGATTCTTGGCGGCTTGAGGGCGTCGCAGCAAGGCGGTGACTTCCACTCCCTGGGCATTGAGGGCTTCGATCAAAGCGCTCCCAATGAACCCGCTGCCGCCTGTTACAAAAGCCTTCATGATCAGATTTTGCTACCTGAGCTGAAACCGTTGTGTCAATTCTGAACTCATGAAGAGTGCAAATGAGATCACTTTGACGCTTCTGGGAACGGGCACTTCAACCGGCGTTCCCCTCATCGGCTGCCGCTGCTCGGTTTGTCGCTCCAAAAACGTCAAAAACCATCGACTTCGCGCGTCGGCTTGGTGGCAAGTCAATGGCAAAAGCATCTTGATCGACACTTCCACCGATCTTCGACAGCAGGCCCTTCGTTACCGAATTTCACGGGTCGATGCGGTGCTCTACACGCATCCTCACGCGGATCACATTCTCGGCATCGATGAGCTTCGAAGCTTCAATTACATTCAAAAGGAACGTATCACCCTTTATGGAAACGCTTGGACCGCGGAGACGCTAAAAACCGCGTTCCCCTATATTTTCAAGCCGCGTAAAATCGAAGGCGGCGGCATTCCACTGCTCGATTTTCAGGAAATCCGCTCCGAAACCCCTTCAATCCCCATCTGTGGAATCCCGGTGACGCCCATCTCTCTCAGACACGGGAGCCAAGAATGCTTAGCTTATCGCGTGGGACCCATCGCGTATGTCACTGATTGCAATAGCATTCCGGAGACTTCGATGGAGCGGCTCCGGGATCTGGATACCCTGATCCTGGATTGCGTGAGGATTAAGCCCCATGACACCCACTTCAATCTCGAGAAAGCCTTGCAAATGGCGCAGGAACTGAAGCCCCGGAAGACTTACCTGACTCATCTTGGCCATGACTTTGACTTCGTGATATGGCAGAAGAAACTACCTCGAGGAGTCCGGCTCGCTTATGACGGTCTCCGCGTGTCGGCCTGACCTGAAAGGATGAATGGAAATGATTGTCGGCGTTCCCAAGGAAATCAAAAACAAAGAAAACCGCGTGGGCATGGTGATCGCCGGAGTGCGAGCGCTTTCTCAAGCCGGCCACAAAATCCTGGTTCAACATCACGCGGGCACCGGCGTGGGTATTTCTGATGATGAATACCGCAAAGCGGGAGCAACCATCCTCGAGAGCGCGAAAGAGGTTTACGAGAAATCCGACATGATCGTGAAAGTGAAGGAACCTCTTCCCGAGGAATACCCTTGGCTTCGCGAAGGACAGATTCTTTACACCTATCTACATCTGGCCGCGGACGAGCGCCTGACCAAAGCTTTAATGGAGCGCAAGATCGTCGGGATCGCTTACGAAACGATTCAGTGGCCCGATGGCTCCCTACCTCTTTTAGCGCCGATGAGCGCGGTCGCAGGCAGAATGGCCACTCAAATCGGAGCCACTTACCTGCAGCATGATCACGGCGGAAAAGGCGTTCTCCTCGGCGGCGTCACCGGCGTGGAACGCTCCCGCGTGGTGGTTCTCGGCGGCGGCGTCGTGGGCGTCAATGCCATCAAGATGGCCGTGGGACTGGGCGCTGAGGTCTGCGTGCTTGACGTCAATTTGCAGCGCTTGGATTACTTGGCGGATATTTTTGGCAACGAGATCACCACACTCTATTCCAACAGCGAACAGATCGAGCGAGTGGTCACTCGCGCGGATCTCGTGATCGGGGCGATTCTCGTTCCCGGGGCGAAGGCTCCGAAGCTCGTCACTCGTGAAATGGTGTCGCGCATGGCTCCGGGCAGCGTCATCATCGATGTTGCGGTGGATCAGGGCGGTTCCGTCGAAACGTGCCGTCCGACGAGCCATGAGCATCCCACGTATACCTTGGACGGAGTCATCCATTACGCGGTCCCCAATATGCCGGGCGCCGTTCCCCGCACCTCGACTTACGCGCTCACCAACGTCACCCTCAAGTACGCACTGATGATCGCGAATCTCGGCTGGAGAGACGCGGTCGCGCGCGATGAGGCACTGCGCAAGGGCGTCAATATTTTGGGTGGAAAAGTGGCGTACAAGCAAGTCGCCGATGACTTGGGACTTCCTTACGAGGCCGTCCGCGTTTAAACTTTAAGGAGGTATGGCAGCGCTGCTCCGCTCTCCCTCCTTCATCGCTGTTTTAGCAAACACCGTGCTGCTGCTCGCGGCAGCGGGGGTTTTGTTCTATACGCGCGTCCTCTTTCATCGACCTCCGATCACTGAAGACGCCGAGCGCGAACGCCTCGAAAAACTCACCACTTTGCCAGCTCCCGTCATGACTCCAGGCCTCATTTACTATGAACCTTTCACGGCGAACATCGCGCCCAACCCCCAGCCGCTGGAGGCCAAAACTGGCGATACCTCCGCCGCCCCGGCTCCCGTGGGCAAGCTTCACTTCGTGACGTTGGGTTTTGCGTTTGAAGTCAATGATATGGCCAAAAAAGAGCTCGTCGATGAGATCCGGCCGCGCTTTCAGGATCAGCTTCTGAGCCTGCTCGGAAAGAAGAGCTTCCAGGAGCTCACGACGGTCCAAGGCCGTTACGTACTGCGGGAGCAGATGCTCTCGATCATCAACCAGCTCACCGCAAAAAGCAGCGGAACTCCCGTCGCTCCTGAACAGGGGCGAATCGTCACGCGCGCGTTCTTCACGCAATTCGTCGTGCAGTAAAAACCCGACTCAAAACACCACCCCGAACTTAGCTGAAGTGCCGAACACCATCGAAGTGCGATTGGACTTGGACGCCAAGTTGGAGAACTCGTAGTATTTGCCAGGGAAATAAAAGCCCGCATCGAGCTTCAGCTGGAAATGGTCATCCCACTGAAACGTCGTGCCGTAATCCATTTCCCAGCCCAGCGAATCACTCTGATCCTGGATTGCGGTGACGCTGCTCTGTCTGCGGCGCCAGGTATTGAAGAAATGCTGCCCGCTTTTCGCCGTTTCGGAAGCTTTGGCGAAAATGAAGCCCGCGTGAAAATCCCATTTATCGGTCTTGTAAGATCCCCCAAAGCCCAAGTAATTGGCGTTCACGATGGGATTGTCATAAGGCGAGAGCAACCCTGAGGACGGAACAGCGGGATTGTTTTGCGTATTAGCAGCGCCTTGAGTTCCTCCATACCCGCCCAGATTCGCGAGTTGGTAATGAAACATGACCATCCCGAGCTGATAGTTGGGGTGAAAGTAAAACGCCCGATACTTGTCCATGACTTGCGGACCACTGGGTTGCCCCGGCGCATGGCCCGCGCGGATGAACGCATTCCATGAATTCGAAATCTTCCAGTCCGCCTCGGTCGCGATCGCGTAAGTCTTGTAATCCAAGCCGCCGACTTGCCCGTTGACGAGGGGAATCTCAGTCCCAAACGTCCACTTGCCCAAGCGTTTTTTGCCGTAAAGATCCCAGGTATTGTAGTTGCTTTGAGTGACGCCACCCGAGGCCGTGGGGCCTGTAAATCCTGAACTATCTTGGCTTCGACCTCCCAGGCGCCTGATGAAGTTCACGCCCGCTTCGAAATCCTCGTCCGGGTTGTCATATTTGAAGACGAGTGAATAATCCACGACCGCCCCGGTTCCGCGCGTCGGAACGCAACCCGTGGCGGAGCTGCTATAGGTACAAGCCCCGCCCAAGCTATTGCCAGTGGAGTACATGATGAATCCCGGGATGAAAGTGAAAGAACCGAACTTCGAGATCAATCGCGCGACATCGCCCGTCGATGCGTAGTGATCCCAAACGCTATCGCCTTGATTCCACACCACGCCCAAACCCCAATGCAGCGGAGCTCGGCCCAACTGAAAGGTCCCGATATCCGTCAGGAACTCCCCCCACACGCGTTGCGCCGTGATGCTCGACCCGCGTGAATAAGTAGAATTGAAATATTTCTGATCATTGCCCGAGTTCGGCGCCGCGTTCCCGTAAAACCCGTACGTCGGGTCGCCCAACCACCACTCAGATTTGATGTAAACGTTGTCGTTGACGACCAAGCGGGGGCGAAGCTTGAGGAAGAGGGTTTCGAACTTGGCGCTATTGGAGCCTCCGCCGGGGATGTAGTAGCCCTCACGCGCATAGCGGGCGGCATCCAAGTCCTGGCCGCCATCCGAGCTATCCATCGTGTAATTTGAGATCGAGTTGAATTCCGCCCGAAACGAACCTGCCCAGTTGAGCTCCACGGCTTGCGCGGGTGAAACCGCCGAAAAAATCCCCGCCGCTAGCAGCACGATACTGCCCCCGAAAGCGCGCGCTTTCAGCGACGCCTCTGAAGCGTGGTGGTTTTTCGTCTGCAGTGGGTTGGTTTTCATAGTTTTCCCTGGCTTGATCATTTATAGGAGGTATGCCAGGTTTTATTGATCCATGAGTTCTCAGTCAAGGAGATATTGGATCAAGCTCGGATTGCTCGCGAGCTTGATCATCGCGGCCGTTTTCCTCGTTTACCTCTCCTTCCTCTACCGCCAAGTTTCGGTCGCCTTCACGAAAACGCCTCAGTCCATCCCGACGCGCCTCTATTCGGATTTGATGCGGATCGTGCCCGGCCTTCCCCGAAGCCGAGTCGAGCAACGCCTCAAGAGCTTGAGCTATTCCCCCCGCGCCGTGGATCGGGAGCACCCTGAAACCCTCTCTTTCACCCTGCACCCGTTTGATTACCCCACTTATCTTTTGCCCGCGGATCATCCGCTCCAAAATCTGACGGAGGCTCCCGAGCTCAAAGCGGTCTTGACCTTTGAGAATGAGCAGAAGGACTCCCCCCTGAAATCCATTCAGGTCAACGACCAGGAATTCCCCGACCTCTACCTGGAGCCGGAGCTCATCGCGACATTCTCGCGCAACCGCGAGATTCGGCAGTACCTCAAGTTCCAGGAGATCCCAGCCCCCATCTGGAAGGCCATCATCGCGGTTGAGGATCAGCACTTTCTGGATCATCAGGGGCTCGACCCGCGGGGCTTGGCGCGCGCCGTGTGGGTCAACCTGCGCACGTTGTCGCTCGCCCAGGGCGGCAGCACCATCACGCAGCAACTCGTCAAGAACCTCCTGATCCGCCGAAACAAGAACATCATCCGCAAAGTGAACGAGCTCTTCCTGGCGCTGCTTCTCGAGGCGAGCTTCGACAAAGAGCAGATTTTGGAGCGTTATCTAAATGAAGTGTATTTGGGGCAAGTCGGGAGCGCCGAAGTTCACGGCGTGGCCGAGGGGGCGAACCATTTCTTCGGGAAGAAGCTCGAGGACCTCAACCTCGCCGAGAGCGCCCTGATGGCGGGATTGATCCGGGGGCCGGGCTACTACTCCCCTTATCGCTACCGGGAGCGGGCGATGGAGAGGCAGCGTTGGGTCCTCAAAAAAATGGTTGAAACGGGCCACATCGCCGAAGAAGAGGCCAAGGCGGCGGCTTCGATGCCCATTCGCCTGGCGCCTCCCCAGACGGTCGCCAATAAGGCGCCTTACTTCTCGGATTTCGTCAAAGCGGAGCTCATGAAGCAGCTGAAAAGCCGCATGACCGATGAGGAAGTCAGCCAAGCGGGATTTCGCGTTTACACGACGCTGGATCCCCTTTTGAACGCCGCCGCGCAATCCGCGGTGCTCTCGGGGGTGCGCGCGCTCGAGAAGCGGTTCAAAATCGCCGCCCCGGATCGGCTCGAAGGGGCGCTCGCGACGGTGGAACACTCGACGGGTTACATCCGCGCGCTCGTCGGGGGGCGCAGTTACGCGGAGAGCACCTTCAACCGCATCCTCAACATGAAACGACAGATCGGCTCCACCTTCAAGCCAGTCGTCTATCTCACCGCCCTCAGCAAGGAGATCGCGCCCGACGGCGGGACTTACGGACCCGCGCGCCCCGTCCTCGATGAGCCTTGGACGCTGAAGTTTGATCAAGGGCGCCAGAGCTGGGCGCCGAAAAATTACGAGAAGGGGCACCTCGGCTGGATTTCCATGCGGACCGCCCTGGCTCATTCCATCAACACCGTCGCTGCGAAGCTCGGCCAAGAAGTGGGCATCCCGGAAATCATCGCGTCCGCCCGAAAGCTGGGAATCACCTCCGAGCTCCCCGAGGTTCCCTCCCTCGCACTGGGAGTCGCGGAGCTCTCCCCGGTGGAGCTGCTGCGCGCCTACGCCACGCTCGCGGATCACGGCACTCAGGAGGAATTCACGGTAATCCGCGCCATCACCCACGATGATCGCTCGGCGTATGCCCGTTTCGTCTTCCACCCCAATCGCGTCTTGGACGCGGGGCCGGTGGATTTGCTGACCGATCTCCTGAAAAGCGTGTTTGATGAGGGCACGGCCAAAGACGCCAGGAAAATGGGCTGGGATCGGCCCGCTGCCGGAAAAACAGGGACGACGAGCAATCACCGCGACGCTTGGTTCGCGGGTTACACCCCGGAGCTCACGACGGTCGTCTGGGTGGGGATGGATCAAGCGCCTTCCGCGGCTGAGGAAAATGCGAAGAATGCTTCTCCGAAAAAAACGAAAGTGAGCCTCACCGGCGCGGGTGCCGCCTTGCCGATCTGGATCGAAACCATGAAGCAAGGGCTCTTTGGGCTGCCAGTCCAGGACTTCCCCGCGAGCGAGGCGTTGACCGAAGTGACGATCAATCCTTACAGCGGCAAGCGCGCGAACTCCTTCTGCCAGCCCTCCCTCACGAAAACGGAGAAATACATCCGGGGCCACGAGCCGCGGGACTCCGCTTGTGAGGACCGCTGGCCTTCGTCTAAACCTTAGACACCTTGAGCTTTCCGGCCTTTGACTCTCGCCCTTCCCCCTGATCATTCGCTCCGATCGCTAAGCCTTTGTTTTTTATTGTTTAATTAAAAAATACACTGTGTGCGGAGGTCTTTCAAGCCGCATGTGTCAAAATGGCACCAACCTTGCTTTTCATCAGGCCGTGGCCTTGGGCCCAAAAGAAGAGGTTAATATGAAACGATCGAACTATAAAATTTGGATTCGCTCCGCTGCGGTGATCGCCGTGACGGGAAGCTTCATGAGCGCGGCATCCGCTCGGGCTGACATTTTCAGCGATATGAGAGCCCTCGTTGAAGGGATTGAAAAAGACGCCATCGATAAAGCGGCTAAAATCAAAAAAGAAGACGCCGGGTTTTTTCAGCTTTCGCGCGAAGTTATCTACAATCCGATGTGCAAACCTTATCTCGATGAAAAAGACGCTCTCGACAAGGAATTGAACGCGATTTCGGCCCAAGCGCTCCAAAAAGAAGCGGAAAAAGCCGTCGCTTCGGATCCCGCAGTCGCTGCATTTGAAAAAGGCACCGAAGAATACGCGAAAATGCTGGCGTCAAAAATCCGCATTAAACCTCAAGATCTCAGCGCCCGGATCACGCTGCACTTGGGAACGGAAATTGACTTGACCGATAAAAACTACCGCGGAAAATCCAAGCTTGAAGCGATTCGAGGCCTGGATCTCCGGGCCATCCACGACGATCAAAAGGAAGTCGCGGGACACCTCCGCGAAATCTTGACTGGCGATCAAGCCAGCATCGCGACGCTCATCGCGGGCGATTCCAGAAAAATCGCCGGCTCGCTCAACGCCCAGTTCACCGGAATTCAGGAGCAGCGCGGCCCCTACACGGACATGGGCATGCTCTCGATCGACGGCACGCAAGTGAATCTCGGTTTTGATGAAGCATTGCTGGTCCCCATCGTGACCTTGACCAAGAAAATCAGCACTCCCTATGGGGAAGTTCAAATGCGTCGCGTCCTCAAGCCTACACAGAAAGATGTTCTCGCGAAGACGCATCTCAGCAGCCCCGGCAGTGATCAATTGAAATTAAACACTGAACCCGCGCTTGCGACCGCCAAAAAAGCGGCTTCGGAGAAAAAGCAAACGACGCTCGCCGCCCATTTCGATAAAGAGCTGATGGAAGGGTGCGATCACTCTGAGATTCGTTACGCTGAAACCGGAGAAAAACTCTCCGTGAGCCCAGAAGCGGTTTCCGCGCTGAGAAAACCCCTCGTCTCCGCAGAGACGTCCTCGATGCGGGCGAGAGCGGCGATTGTACCTAGCGAAGAGATCAAAGCTCTTCCCTCAAATGTTCTCACGGTGAGAGGCGGTTCCGAAACAAGCACGAGCGGAACCATGGATCCTTACATGGACGCGAAAATAAATACCCCTTAAGCCCACCGTAGCCCTCTTCTTTAAGCCCCTCCGCAAAGGCCTCGAGTGAACCTCGGGGCCTTTGCTTTTTTTGCGGCTGCTGTGTCACGCCTGACACCTGCTCATCTTCTACACAGTCACCACGACCTGGCCTTCTCTGGATTCGCCCTTACAAGACAAAAAAACCAATAATCTCATAAGTTTATTTTAGGGACAAAACGATACCATCTGGTATAACGCTTGCTTAAGAGGGTTCCGTAGTAATTTGGCCGCGATGTGAGAGCGCGAGCCCTGTGGAGTTGTTTTGGAGCTGAAGTGATGCGGAAACTGTGGATTCTCATATCTTCTTTGCGAGCGCTGGGATTGGGCCTTCTGGGCCGTTTCATATCCTCCCAATCCCAGCACCGCGAAAAGCTGCTAATGCTGCTGGCGGGGGCTGCGGTCCTCACCGCCGTTCTCTTGAGCTTGGACTTCAAACTGCTGGAGACCAAGCTTTATGACCTGAAGGTCGCCCATGGATTTTCGATCCCCGCCGACCCCAACATCCTTTTGATCACGGTGGATGACGCCGCCTCCAAGGCGCTCGACGAATTCCCGCCGCTCGGCCTCAATACACATTCTTTATTAATCGAGAAGCTGGAAGCGCTGAGCCCGCGCGCCGTGGGGTACCTGGTCGACTTCAACAAAGTCAGCCAGATCAACCCCGCCCTGTTCTCAGGCGGTTGGGGCGAGCGATTCACTCAGGCCGCGCAGCGGATGCGCGACCGGGGCATCCCCGTGCTGCTGGGCACGGTCGCCAACCTCAAGGGCGAGATCCTGCCTCCCTGGCCCTTGAGCGAGCTCCCCCACGCCGTCATCAACCTCCATCAAACCGGGGAATGGGACAGCGATCACGAGAATTGGATCGCCCGCAAGATCCCCGTGCAACTCGAGGAAGGGCCGACCTTTCCCGTGGAGCTTTCTTACCGCCTCGGCATCGCGGGAAGGGGAAAACTCCCCCGCGGCAGCCTTTGGACGCCTGAGATCGGCGGCTATTCCGCCTACTTCAGATACCACGGGAAATGGGATGCGCAGGACCAAGCTTACTCCAAGATTTCCATGATGGACGTCCTTCAAGACAAGATCGATCCCGCGCAGCTGCGCAATCGCATCGTGCTCGTGGGGACCCAGTATCATGACGAGCGGAATGATTACGCGCTCACCCCGTTCGACCGCGAACTGGCGCACCATTCCAAGCTCTCGATTCAAGCCACCATCCTCGATACGATCCTCCATGACCGCGCCTTTTGGATGCCGTCGGTGGGCTTGACGTGGCTTTTCACTTTTTTCCTGACGAGCTTCGTCCTGTGGTGGGTGATGAACTCAAGCCCCGTCCATGGCGTTTTCGCGACGCTCGGGGTCAGCCTCGCTTTCGTCTGGGTGGGCTATCTGCTCTTTCACTTCAAGGGAATCTGGATCCAGCAAAGCCAGCCGCTGGTCGGGATCTTCGTCGGCTACTACCTCGCCGTTCCTTATCGCTTGATCGTTGAATACAAGAAGCGCTGGGAGTATCAGCGCAAGAACGACCTCCTCACCCAAGTCGAGGAGCTCAAGACCAACTTCATGTCGCTGGTCACCCATGACTTAAAGACTCCGGTGGCTCGAATTCAGGGGCTCGCCGAGGTCCTCCGCAAAAAAACCTCGGTCGACGCGGATCGGAAATCCCTGCAAACCATCATTCATTCCACCGATGAGTTGAACCGCTTCATCTCGAGCATTTTGGAGCTGAGCCGCATCGAAAGCACCCAGATGAGGCTGGATCTGGAGTCCAAGGACATCAACTCCCTGATCGAGAGCAGCGTCGCGAGCTTCAGCACTCAGGCCGCCCAGAAGGAAATTCTGATCCAGACCCGATTGGAGCCGCTCTTCCCCATCAAGGTGGACCCCAAGTGGATTTCCAAGGTTTTCAACAACCTGATCGACAACGCGCTCAAGTACTCGCCCGCCCATTCCTCCATCGAGATCTCCTCGCGCGAGACCGCGCGCGAGGACGGCATCTGGGTGGAGATCATCATTCAGGACCAGGGGATCGGCTTGACCCATGAGGAGCAGGAACACCTGTTCACGCGCTTCTTCCGAGCGAAGAACGAAAGCACCGCCGCGATCCCGGGCACGGGACTGGGCCTCTACCTCACTCGCTATTTCATTCAAGCCCACGGCGGGCGCATCGCGGTCCGCAGCCAAAAAGGCGTCGGCAGCTCTTTTAGAATTTTGCTTCCCGTTGAAGGAGTCCAGCAAGCTGGACTCAAAACCCAAGCTTCCCCAAAGAAGGAGACCTCCCATGTTCAAAGTACTCGTCGTGGATGATGACGCGGATCTGAGACTTTCGTTGATCGACAGCTTGGTGGACTGCCACTTCCAAGTCGACCAGGCGGCCGACGGCGACGAGGCGATCAGCCGAGTCAAGGCCGGCCAGTACGACCTGGTCCTCATGGACGTGAACATGCCGCGCATCGGCGGGCTCGAGGCCTTGCGCGAGATCAAAGGGCACGACGCCTCGATCATCGTCATCATGCTGACCGCGTTCTCCAACATCCGCGACGCCATCGAAGCGACGCGGGAGGGGGCGTACAATTACCTCGAAAAACCCATCAAGACGGACAACCTCGTCTACTTGATCCAAAAAGCGCTCAAAGCCAAGCGCATGGTCAAGGACATGAGCCTCTCCGCTCCGGTCTTCAAGATGCCCAACGGGTCGGAGTTCATCGGCCAGAGCCTCGAGATGAAGCGCATCTTCAGCGTCATCGACAAGCTCTCGCGCGTCGACACCGCGGTGCTCATCCGCGGCGAGAGCGGCACGGGCAAGGAGCTCGTCGCCCAGGCGCTCCACTTCAACAGCCCGCGCAAGGACAACCGCTTCGTCACAGTGAACTGCTCGGCAATCCCCGAAGCGCTCATCGAGAGTGAGTTCTTCGGCCACGAAAAAGGCGCGTTCACGGGCGCTGACTCGCGCAAGATTGGCAAGTTCCAGTACGCCGACGGCGGCACGCTCTTTCTCGACGAGATCGGCGACATCTCGCCCGCGATGCAGGTGAAGCTCCTGCGCGCGCTTCAGGACAAGCGCTTCACGCCCGTGGGCTCGAACCGCGAGGTGGAAGTCAACGTGAGGATCGTCGCCGCGACCAACCGAGGGCTCGAGGACATGATCCGCAAGGGCGAGTTCCGGGAAGATTTGTTCTATCGACTCAATGTATTGCCGATCCAGCTCCCCCCGCTTCGCGAACGCAAGAACGACATCGAAGTCCTGGCTTCTTATTTCATCGATAAGTTCAACGCCCAGCACCTCAAGAACATCCAGAGCATCTCGAGCGAGGCCATGGCTCTGCTTAAAAACCACCCTTGGCCGGGCAACATCCGAGAGCTCGAGAATGTGATCGAGCACGCGTTCGTGATCGAGACGGGCGCACAGATCCAGATCCCGAGCCTGCCCGACTCGCTGACGCAAAACTCGAAGCCGGGCCTTACCGTACTGCTCGAGTCCGAGCCCGCTGAAGCGGCGATGCCCCTGGTCGCAATGGCCGTTGGCGCGACCGCGCAGGCTCAATCGCCTTCTGCTCCTGGATTCACGCTCGACATCAACCGGCTGGACTTCCAGGCCAACAAGGAGGCGTTTGAACGCCAGTTCCTCATCAGCGCGCTGAAGAACTTCAAGGGTCGGATCAACCAGACGGCGCTTCACGCGAACATCCCGAAAAAGACGCTGCTTCGCAAACTCCAAAAATACGGGATCAGCGCGCGGGATTACTCGGGCGGCTAAAGAGGGAAATGCCATGAAAACGAGACGTTTTTTCACGGTCATTCTATTTTTTTTCGCCTGGAGCGGCGTTTCGGCGCATCAAGCTGAAGGAAGAATCTATTCTGCGCAAATGCTTTTTCTTCCCTTGAGTAAGCCTTGCTACCCTCCCCTGACGCAGAGGTTGACAGCTAAAAATGATGAACAGGCGATCCTAAAAGGATCTAGGCTGATGGGTAGCGAGCAAAACATGACCCTCTTTGGCGAATGCACCAAAGATCCCAGTCAAGGGTTTGAGGATGAAAAAGTGACGGTTACCGGCGTGATTCTTTACTGGGTGGAACGGCCGAATGACCTTGCTTCAGTGCTTTGCAAGATCAGCAAATATCCCATCAGCGGCGTATCCGACTGCGTAGTGCCTCGGGCTAAAGATCGCCGACCTTAAACGGCGCGCCTACTTCGCCAGATTCTCCTCGTTCACCTGGATCTTCGCGTCCTTGCGGAGGTTGCGCACGTAGGAACCCGCAAGCTCGCGGCGCATGTCCTCGCGCACCCGGAGCTCGACTTCGCCATACTCGAGCATCTTGCCGATGCGCTTCTCGCCAACCTTCACGATGTGGTAGCCGTACGTCGTTTGAATGGGCCCGATGATCGAATTTTCCTTGGCTCTGAAGACCGCCTCCGCGAACTCCGGCACCATGCGATCCCGGGTCAGGAGGCCCAAGTTGCCGCGATTATTCACCGCGGAAGGATCCTTGGAATTTTTTTCTGCGATCGCCTCGAAATCAGCGCCGGTTTTTTTCACCTGATCCAGCAGCGCCTTCGCTTCTTTCTCGGACGCCGTCAGGATATGGGTGACTTGGACTTGGTCCGTGCTGTAACGAGGCTTGTTGTTCTCGTAATATTTTTTCGAGTCGCTCTCGGTGACTTTTGATCCCACGTTTTTCTCGAGCAGGCGATTCGCGAGCACTTGCCTTTTGAACTGGGCCATCGCCGCCAAGAAATCCGGCTTCTGATCCTCTTTGTCCAGAAGCGCCTTCTCATAGAGCACTTCCATGTCGATGTAATTGAGCAAAGCTTGGCGGCGGGAATTCGGGTCCTTCAGGATCTTATCGCGCTGCGTTTCATTGACGCTGGTGAGCGCCGAGCGCAGATCCGCGTCAGTGATGATCTTGCCATTGACTTTCGCAAGCTCCACCGCCGCGAATGCGGAGTAAGTGGTCAGTAGGGCCATCAACGCTGCGCTTAAAATCGACGACTTCATGGGATCTTCCTTTCACCAATCAAGATCAAGAATAGGCTTTGAATAATTTATTATAATGCTCTTGAATCTTCTTTAAGTCCACAAGGTTCAGGAAGCTCGAGAAGCTCATCCAGACCGCGATCCCGCTCATGTCCCGGAACTGGGGAGGAAGACAGCGGGGTGCGTCGATGATTCCCTCTTTATGCTTTTGATACAAAAGCGGCACGTCGTTGACGTTCAACTTGCCCGCGAAGAGAAAGGGGATCAGCTCCGGCTTCCCCGCCCGGATCGCCGCCCTCATGAAATTGTAAATCTCGATGAATCCGCGGCAGTACGAGATATCCTTGGTGAAAGGAGCCCCTCCTTCGATCACCCCGCCGCGGAACACGCGCTTGGCGTTCGAAAGGCACTCATTCTCCGTGTAGCCCTCGGTTCGATAAAATTCGATCACCTCGAGCAGGTTCGCCCCGTCTTCCGCCTTGTCGATTCCCAAGATGCGGTCATTGATCTGTTTCGCGCGCGCTGGGTAGGAGCGAAACGTGAAGATCTCCATGATGACGGCCAACCCCTCTTGCGTGTGCGCGCAGCGCGGGGGCCCCTTGGAAAGCCATTTTGCGATGTGCTGCTGGTTCCCGTTTTGGGTCGTCCCCACGTGCACCCAGCCTTCATGGACTTCGAGCACGTCCACATCGCGCATCGAGAACTTGGAGCCCTGACGAATCCGCACCACGTCACCGCCAGCGGCGGCATCCGCCAGGATCCCATCTGAGATTCTCGCTTCGGCGGTCATCCCCTCGGGGAAATAAGCGGCGAAGCGCTCATTCAAAAGTTCCACCACATCTTCGGCATCAAGGTCTTCGGGATACTGCGGCCCCAAGTGGCTGTCGTCGATCGCGCCCAAAATCGAATAGAGCATCTGCCCCAGGCTCAAGATCGTGTTTTTCTCGTCAAAGAAGGTGTCTTTCGGGGAGCCATAGAGCCTGCGGCTGATTTCCCAGAACTGCTTCGTTCCACGCGCCAAAAGCATCTGAACCACGCCTTCGTACTCTTCGACGATCGTGCGGAGCAGCTGCCCGATCGGGTCGCCTTCTCCCAGCGAGCTCGTAATTTCTTGAGCGAGCGTCTGAAGCTCCTCCATTTTGGCGTAAGGGTCGTAGCCCAAATCCAGGCCCGCATAATAGTCCGGGCCAATCTGAGGCATCTGCTTGAATTTTGATTTTTTCAGCGCCTGCTCAAACGAAGCGTCCCATTTGATGGCGTCGAGGATGCGGATGGGCCGCTGAGCCTCGACGATGCTTTGGGAAAGCCGTTTGATTTTCTCTTTATAGGTCGTCCAGACCATACTCTTGAATAGAGTATGGCTGGAAGCTCAGAGATTTCCAAGAGTCACGAAATTGGCTGAGGACCCGGCGAACCAGGTCCCTCCAGCGCCAATTAACGTTTGGAGAATTGGAAGCGTTTGCGCGCGCCGGCTTGGCCGTATTTTTTACGCTCAACTTCACGGGAGTCGCGCGTCAAATGGCCCGCTTTTTTAAGAACCGGGCGCAGCGCAGGATCGACTTCAAGCAGAGCTCGCGAAATCCCATGCTTCACCGCTCCGGCCTGGCCTGACAACCCTCCGCCGAAAACATTGATGTCGATGTCATATCGTCCGCTCATGGAGGTCAGCTCCAGCGGCTGCATGATCAACATGCGGGAAGTAGGGCGGGGAAAATACTCCTCAAAAGCGCGGCCATTCACGCGAATCACGCCGGCATCAGCGGCGGGATTTCTGAGATAGACTCGAGCCACTGCGTTTTTACGTTTCCCTACTCTGTGAAATTTTTTTTCCATGAATCAAAAGCCTCGATTGATTGACGATCGCTTATGCAGTTTTTGCTGCTTTGGGTTTTGCTGATTTCGCGGTTGAAAGGACTGTACGACGAACAACCGATGCTGGCAACGCTTGAGGCTGCTGAGCCGCGTGCGGATGCTCGGCGGTCGCATAGATCTTCAACTTTTTGATTTGGTGACGCGCCAAGCTCGACTTGTTGGTCATTCCCCAAACTGCAAGCCAGAGGATTCGCTCGGGGGAGCGATTGAGCATCTCTTTCGCGGTTTTGGTTTTCAACCCGCCGACATAGCCCGTGTGATCTCGATAAAGTTTATCGTCCCATTTTTGGCCCGTCAGCGCGACTTGGTTCGCATTCAATACGACGACAAAATCACCGGTGTCCACGTTGCGGGTATAGGTCGTTTTGTGCTTTCCGGTGATCACTCGAGCGATCACGGTCGCCAATCGGCCGACCACTTGGTCTTTAGCATCCACGACATACCACTTCGGGGCATTCGGTCCTTGAGTCTCAAAAAAATGGGGTGCTTGGCGCTTGGCCTGGTAAGAACTTTGCTTAAGCATAGGGGGTTGGAATTACAAGAGAGTTGGGTTGAAGTCAATGCGATTTTCGCCTACGATGACCTCTGGTCAAGCCATGAGCAACTCTTCTCAACCGCGCTATCAGCCTTTGAGTCCCTTGGTCGTTCCCCGCTTCGGGGGCATCACGACCTTTAGCCGGCTGCCCTATGTTCCTGATTTCATAAAAGATCAGGTGGACGTCGCGATTTTAGGCATTCCCTATGATGGAGGAACGAGCTATCGCCCGGGCGCCCGCTTCGCTCCTCGAGCCATTCGAGAAGCCTCTGTCCTCTGCAGAAATTTTAATCCCAACCTCGACGTCGACATCTATCAGGAACTCAAAATCGTCGACGCCGGGGATGTCGCGGTCAACCCCATCAACATCCAGGCGACCTACCAGGCCATCGAAGAGCACCTCGCTAAAATTCACGCCACGGGCGCGCGGACCATTTGCATGGGCGGAGATCACTCCGTATTGCTCCCGGGACTTCGCGAGGCGGCGAAGCGCTATGGACCGCTCACGCTCATTCACTTCGATGCCCATAATGATACGGGCGATTCCGCCTGGGGGGAGCGTTACCACCATGGCACGCCCATCCGCCGCGCGATTGAAGAGGGGCTCGTGCAGGGCTCCCGGATTTTTCAGATCGGCATTCGCGGGCCGCTCACTGCAGCGGATCAAAACGACTACATCAAGGCCCAGCAAATCCAAGTGCTCGGGGTCGAATCCTTCGCGGATCGCGCGCTGCGTGAACTCTTCATCCAAAAGATTCGGCGCACCGCGGGCCAAGGGCCTTGTTACATCACCTTTGATATCGATTCAGTGGATCCCGCGTTCGCGCCCGGTACTGGCACGCCGGTCGTAGGCGGGCTCACGAGCGCTGATGCGCTCCAGTGCGTACGCGCTCTCAAGGGACTCAAAATCGTGGGGGCGGATCTCGTTGAAATCTCGCCTCCTTATGATCACGCTGAGATCACCGCGCTTTTGGGCGCGGCGCTGGTATTTGAATTTTTGAGCCTGATGGCGCTCAGCCGGGATTAAAGCTTCTTCAGCGACTCGAGCTGGTCCTTGCGATCGAGCTCCGAGAGTTCCTGAAACCCGCCGATGAGCTTTTCGCCGTGAAGGATCTGCGGCATCGTCTTCATTCCCGTTTTTTTGAAGAGCTGGTCCCAGGCGGCGTCATCGTCCATCGAAAGCTGCTTTTCCTGGAACGGCACATTTCGCTTCTTCAGCAACTCCTTGGCCCGCAGGCAGTACGGGCAGCTCTCCATCGTATAAACCGTGACGGCGCTCATGACGGGCTCCTCTCCTCTGCGGAATGCGAGCGAATCTTCACTCGCCCTTGATCGACGCATAAAAAACGTTTGCCTTGAAGAAACTCGATCAACTCCTCGCCCACGAGTTGAGCGGAATGCTGGCTTAAAATCGCTTTTTTAACCCAGGCCTCCAAGCTCGAAAGGCTCGGCTGACGGGTACGAATCAGCTGCAGCATCTGGGGCGCGGTGAGCAGATGACGCAGTCCGATTTCATGCTCTTCAGCGAGCAAGCCCAAAAAACACTTGAGCAGCTCGACGGCCTGCGCCTCCGCAGCGTTGGGCGAAGGGATCGCGGTTTTTTCGCGCGAAAAATCCAGCTTGGCCGCGTTTTCGTGCGCGGTCCTGAGCGCGCTCAGGATTTTTTCGCCCTGATCCCGGATCTCGCCCTTATTGAGGCCGCGAAAAGCACCCAGATGCTTCAAGTCCTTGGGCTTCACCCGCGCCAAATCCACGAGCACCGAATCATCGGCGACCCAACGCCGCGGCAGATTGAGCTCGCGCACGCGTTTCTCTCGCCACTGCAAAAGCTCCAAAAGCGCGGCGTATCCCTCGCGATCCAGCTTCGAGCTCCGAGCGATGCGCCGTGAAGAGCTCTCGATGTCCAGATGATGGCCCGCGGGATCAAAGGCCTGCGCGCTGAGCGTGAACGCCCAGGGCTTGCGGCCCCGCTTCTCCAGCTCCTGCATGAGCACTTCACCGAGGCTGACGAGATGGGTGACATCCGCGTGGGCGTACTCCAGAAGTTGGGCGGGCAGCGGCCTGACCGACCAGTTGGTTCGCGCGTGGCCCTTTTTGATCTCCACGTTCAGGATCAGATCCAAAAGCTTGCTGAGCCCGATGCTCTCCCCCATTCCGCAAAGCGAAGCGGCGATCGAGGTGTCGAAGATGGGCGAAGCGACGACCCCGAAGCTCGTGTAAAAGCACTCTTGATCGCCAGGGGAGGCGTGTAGGATTTTAATGATGTCCGGGGAACGCAGAATCTCGAGAAAAGGCTCAATGCCCGGCTCATAAGAGGCCCGCCCCTCGGGCGAGACGCCGGGGCGGTGCCCTTTTTTGAAGGGCTGGACGTCAATGATCCAGGATTCCTCGCGCGTGGCGACTTGAATCAACTCAACGATCGGGAAAAACGTGTTCTCGCGGACAAACTCCGTATCGACGGCGATTAAAGACTCGGCGCTGAGTTTGCGCGACAGCGCCTCAATCTCAGCTACGGTGGTGAGGGGCTCGGGATGCATGACCATTCCCCCGTCATGCAACACTAACGAAAGTGAATCAAGCCGCTTTTCGCGCGGAATTGGGCGATCGGACGTGTCCCTCGGGCTGCATCACGAAGATCCGCACCCTGACTTTGGAGGAAGGGCTCGCGAAAAAAAAGTCGGTCTTCGCGGGATCGGTCAAAAAGACCTTATAAGCGTAATCGGCGATCACGTTCGCCGCCTGAACTTCGGTTTTCTGGTATTTCTCGATTTTAATCTTGGATTTGAACCACCGGACCCCGTGCTCCTGGATCTCAGGGTTCAAAAAACGCTGGGAGAGAAGCTGTTCGATGTAATTTCCGAACTCTTCCTCTTCACGGTTCTGCAAAAGCCGGTGATCTTTGACTAATTCGAGAGGCTCGGGCTCACCCGCGTCAATGGCTGCCTCCAGGATATCGATCTCCTGGTCATTTGAAATCACTTCCACCAGGCCCGACTGGGGCGGATCTGGGGGTTTCAACGGACGTACCACGAGCGCAATTGTGCTTGATTTCATGTGCAGGCTCCTCTAGTAGAGAGCTGGGCGGCCAAGCCCCGCTCTGAATCTGCGCCTATGAGATCTTTTTCGGAATGCGGCGCGTTACTTATAAGTTGCTTAACATTTTGCTGTCACCCGGGACACAGACGGCCACTGTAAAATATTTATACTTTTCCCGAAACTTGTCGAAAAAACGAAGGACAGATCATGAACCAAGGAAGTTTTTTGAGCTCATTTTGAAGCGCAGGAGAACCGCATGAGTAAAAACAGCCCCCGCTTTCAGGCCCGAGTCGCCGCCGCCCTCTTGCTCTGGGCCGGGACCGCCACCGCCGCCTTCGAGGATAAAAACGTACTCGTGTGCGGGCCAACCCGTACGCCGGCAGCTTCGCAGCAATCTGTCAATCTAGCGCAACAAACGATTGAAATGTCCTCTATCCCGAGGCGGTCGTGGCTCCCTATCCCCGTTAAATGCGGTTATGATGATGAGGGAAAGATCATCAACCCTGACAAGTTAACTGTAACTCCGGAAGTCATCCGCAAGGCTTTTTTGAGTCGTCACGGAATTTCCGAAGCTGATGTTCAAAACATCGAAATTTTACCGGCGCAGTGCAGTTTAGAATCCGGCAGGGTATCCGCCGCCGATCAAAATCTTTGCTTAACCCAGCTCTGTGAACGCGTAAACCCGAATCAACCCAATGAACATGGGGTGATTCCGTTAGTGATCCGGCACTCCACTTATTGGGCCGTGCTCAAGGCCACCCAAAAAAAACTGGCAGCTGATCTCATCGCTCGAGCGATGCCTTTTGATCCCTCAGCTAAAGGCGAGATCACAGAAGTAGTCCCCTTGAAAATTTCTGATTTCCCGGAGAATTGCAGCGCGGAATGCGCAGCGCGAATCCTTTTTGCGAGCCAACGGATTGGTTCGGCATCGCTCAACAAAAATGGCAAGTACGATGAAGATCTCTTCGATCTTTTGCTTGAAGTTGAGCGTGCCTTTAAAAACTGGTTCCTAAGCTTCCAAAAACTTTATGATGAGCCTAATTCATTGGGCAAAGCTCAGAGACTCAGTCATCCTGCTCTTGCAAAACACATCTATCATTTGCCTGAAGATCAGAGCGAGACGGGGTTTTCAGCGCAGAAACCCGGCAAAAACCAAATTAAAAACGATCCTACTTTTTTAATCAGTTTTACGGCGCTCAACGACTCCATCTCCCAAGTAAATACCTTGAATGCTCAGGCGACTAAACTTGGCTTAAGCACTATGGAGTATTATCAAAATATCGGGGCATTGCTCAACTCATCCTACATGAATGACATGCAAGAGTGGTCAGAAGAGCAAAAAGCCGCCATGAGCAAAGCACAGGCGGCGCTTGCCCGAAAACTAAAGCCTCTGACAATGCGCGAAAGAGTGCAGTACATCGTTGAAACGAATTACGCTCGCACGTTCAAAAGCACTTTCACGATCAAACCCAAAGACCATAAATTGCGCCAGGCTCTTTCACTTCTAGCATTGAAAAGCATCGATCAATGCAAAGACACTGAATATGTGAAAAGCCTCTTAAATCGCGCTTTTTACATCAAGTACGACATCACTCCCAGTCAGTCCAAGACGATCTCCACCATGTTTAAAGGCATCCAGTTCGGCGATGCCGGGGCGATTCAATTGGAATGTGAGCGAGCATTCAAAGTTAAAGGCCGTTTGAACCGCCAATTCATCATGATCATGAATCGGGAAAACATGGAGACCCTGAACCAATGGAGGCAGTACTCCCTCGCTTACGCAGTCGAGAACGG
>CAZLYB010000021.1:31729-39828 GCA_964563795.1 uncultured Bacteriovoracaceae bacterium
GAATTATTTCAACCAATCCAAAAGACGGGAAGGACAAACTGAATTTCCAGTCAGTGCGGGAAATCACCCTCCCGGATGCAAGAATTAAAAACATGGATCTCTCAAAGATCGATCCCAGGGAACTTTTAAAATTGCCTCTCTGTCAAGCCTACGGGGTGCAAGGTGAAATCGCTTGCAACCAAGCGCTTGGAGAATATCCTCATCTCAGGTTTATTTTGTCTACCCTCTCGGATCACATCAAAGAAAAAGCCGCTCAAGGCATTAATACTTTCAATGACACTAGCGACACCAGCTATGGACGCTACGCCAAGGAGAGAAAAACGGCGGAAGGCCATGATGCATTGGTTTTAAGCTTCGCCGTACCGGAAGCTACGAAACTTGCCGCCGCGATCAAGAAATTTCAGCTCTCAGGCAAAGATACCTATATTCCAAAAGTTGATAAATCCCTTTTTGAGGAGGCGGGCGAAGCTTTTGACCGGCTATTCTCTTCGACCAGCACTCTCGATGCCATGCGCGAGGATAAGGAAATAGCCAAAGAGCAAATGCTCGCGTCTTTGAAAACTACATCAGGAAAAAATAAGAACTCCAAAGCGGGTAAGGCCATCCTGAACCAAGAATTCAATGACAATAGAATTTTCGCCCTCCTCTCCACTCGTCAAATCAGAGAAGTGGAAAGAGATGCCGCGAAATTTGCAAATACTACCCCTGATCAACTCGGCAAAGTCTCGGGCTACGATCAAGCGGCATTTGGAGTGAGTCTCGCGGGAACACGCACCGTCAGTGAAATGCAAAATATGACAGGCATCGCAGCAGAATGGATGAGCGAATACATTAATTGCCGGGGTTGTGCAGAATGGGGAAAAATCCAACAGCGTTTATCAGAAAAAACAATGCTTTCTTTGGGCACTCCCGAAGCCTGGCATGACGCGAAAACAACTGGAGAATGCTTTGGCAGCACCTCCTGCATGGCGGATGCCATCGCCTCATTCGGCTTCATGCTGGGTAAGGCTTATCTGGCAGGGGAAGCGGTCGCTTTAATTCCGCGCCTTCAGAAGGCGAAACTGGTGCTTGGCTCCTTTGCCGTGACGGGCCAAGGAGCCGGAGTAGGCCTGCTTTTCGCCGTTGAAGGCGCATTGCGGCTTAAACAACAAATAGAAAAAGGCCTGCTGGCGCGAGGGGTCAGCAACTCTGATGCAGCTAAGATCTCCGGGCGCATTGCGATCGTAGCAGGGGCGCTCACTTTTATCACTGGCTCAGTGGGTTACACGGGAATGCTGTATGGCACTGAAGCTGCGGGCATCGCCCAATTCCAGCAGCACTTTAAAAATAACGCCCTCCAAACTTACAGCCAGTCTTTAATCAATTCCGCGCTTGCAGCTTACGGCCAGAATAATGATGAAAAAGCTTTAGCCATCATTGACCGCGCTATGACGGCCATGTATCGCGACTTGGGTCAAGCAACCATAGAACTGGTTAAAATGTCGGGCCACGGTCTCGCAAAAAGCGCCACTCCTGGATTAAGGCAACAAACGGCATTGCTTTTTCAGAAATTCAAAGAGACCCATACAGTGACTGATTATCTAAGGGAAGCTCAGAGCGAAATCGAAGGATTGAAAGAGGGGAGAGTAAGTGGGACAGTACTGCATGACGGCATGAGAGCTGAAGTCTTATCCAATAATGCCTCTAAAAAAACAGCGACTTTGATCGTCATGGACGAAAAAACAGGCAAGCCTGTCCGAACTGCTGACGGAAGACTCAAAGTTCTACAGGATGTTCCAGTGAGCCAACTCGAAATCACCGCTCATTTCAACGAACTCCCTCCGAGAAATACCCCTGTTGCGCTCCTCACTGAAGCTGAAGTGAACGCAATCAATCCGGATGCCGTCGCAGAAATGAATGCTGCGCCTCGCAGGTCGCTCGCTGACCTCGAGCGCGTCTTTAGGGACAGAAACGCCACTCCCGAGATGTTGGCAAAGGCCCTTGAAGAGGCGGCTGAAATCAATCAAATCTCTCTCGCTCAGCGGGTCTTAGATCCCAATGCCACGCCCGCAAACTTACTCGCCAGGGGGCTTGCACACCCATCGCCATTGGTTCAAGCGGCCGCCTTTGATGCGATGATGAGAAGCGGAAATACGGCAGTGAGAAGAATGATTCCGCGTCTCGCTGAGATAGCGATCAAAAAAGGGGATAGCGTCACCCTCGAGCGTTTCGCCATCATGTTTGCCGATGGGAGAAACGTGGACGCCTTCAGGCCTCAGGATCTCAATGCCCTCTTGTCGACTTTAAATAGGCTTGTGAACCACCCTACTTTTTCTGTTAATCCTGAAATCAGAAGAAATTTAACCCTGGGACTCATGAGGATGCTCGAAGCTCCTGGCATGCAAGCCGCTATCGCGACGCAAATGGCGGACAGCGCTTTCAATCGCTTGCTGAGCCAACCCACGATCGCGTTGATTCGGGATACTTTGAAGCTCAATCATATAGAACCATTGAACACGACTTTCGAGTTGACCATTAAAAACTTGCACGAACTCGCTAAGAAATCGAAGGATGTTTCACCTGATGACATTGCAGCCCTCCGCCAGCTTGAAACAAAAATCAAAAGCGACATCGCTCTTAAGATTACGACCCGTGAAGAAGCCAATCGAAGAGCGAAAGAAGCAGAGACCGCCTGCGCCATCAGCTTCGCCCAGAACGACAGCATCCCTGCAAAGCTCGTCGAAGTGGCAAGTAGCCGAATGCCCGCTCCTCCCTCGGATCTCGAGCAGATCCAGTGGCTCTTTGGCCTGGCTCAAGATCCCTCGGGAAGCTGAGCGAGCAGTGCGATATCCAGCTTGAACTCACCTGAGTTCTGTGAAAAGTAGTGGTCTCTGTTTATGCTCACCCCCGCGCCCACCGAGCTCAAGAAGGAAATCGCCAAACGCCGCACGTTCGCGATCATCTCGCACCCGGATGCGGGCAAGACCACGCTCACCGAGAAACTCCTGCTCTACGGCGGCGCGATCCATCTGGCCGGGGCGGTCCGCGCCAAGGCCAACCAGCGCAACACCACTTCCGACTGGATGGAAATCGAAAAGCAGCGCGGCATCTCGATCAGCTCCAGCGTCCTGCAATTCGACTACGCCGATTGCCGCATCAACCTGCTCGATACGCCCGGCCACAAGGACTTCTCTGAGGACACCTACCGCACGCTGACCGCGGCGGACGCGGCCGTCATGCTGATCGACGGCGCTAAGGGCGTGGAGCCGCAAACGCGCAAGCTCTTTGAAGTCTGCCGGATGCGGGGGATCCCCATCTTCACCTTCATCAATAAGTTTGACCGCCCGAGCCGCGATCCGCTGGATCTGCTTGATGAGCTCGAAAAAGTCCTCGGTATCCGCTCCTGCCCCATGACTTGGCCGATCGGCCAGGGTGATCGCTTTCGCGGCGTCTATGACCGCGTGGAGCACGAGGTGCTGGCGTTCCAAACCGAGGGCGAAGCCAACGTCAAAGGCCGCCTTGCGCCCAAAAAAATCTCAGGCCTCAACGACCCCGCGCTCACCGAGCTTCTCCGCGGAACCGCGTCCTCGCGCCCCTTGGACGAAATCGACGCGCAAGAGCTTCGCGATCAGCTCGAGTCTGGGCTTGAACTCCTGGAGCTCGCGGGCGACCCCTTTGACCTCGAGCGCGTACTCGCAGGCGAGCTCTCGCCCGTCTACTTTGGCAGCGCCATGAACAACTTCGGCGTGGAGCGATTTCTTCAGAGCTTCCTCAAGATCGCTCCCCCTCCCCCCGCTCGCAAGACCGACCAAGGGCCGATCGAGCCTGATACGGGGCGCTTCTCGGGATTCATCTTCAAAATTCAGGCGAACATGGATCCCGCGCACCGCGACCGCGTGGCGTTCATGCGCGTGTGCTCCGGGCGCTTTGAGCGCGGCATCGCGGTCAAGCATGCGCGCCTCCAAAAAGAAATTAAGCTCACCAAGCCGCTTCACTTTTTTGCGCAAGAGCGCGTGATCATCGATGAGGCCTGGCCGGGCGACATCGTGGGGCTTCTCGATACAACGGGGGACCTGCGCATCGGCGATACGCTTTGCGAGGGTAAAGCTTTTGAGTACGAAGGCGTGCCGCGCTTCTCGCCCGAGCATTTCGCGGGCATCACCATCAAAGACCCCATGAAGCGAAAGCAGCTCAAAAAGGGGCTCGATCAACTTTCTGAAGAAGGCGTCGTTCAGGTTTATCAGCAGCGGGGCTTAGGCGATAAGGACCCGATCCTGGGCGCCGTGGGAGCGCTTCAGTTCGAGGTACTGCAGTTCCGCCTCAAAGCCGAATACAGCGTCGACATCCGCATCGACCGGCTCCCCTTCGTGCACGCGCGTTGGGTCGTAGGCTCAGGATTTCAGCCCGAGGAATTCGATGCACGCGAGGATAGCCGCTGCGTTTGGGACCGGGACGGGCTGCCCGTGATCCTCTTCAAATCGGATTGGGCGCTCCGCTGGTCAGAGCAGAACCACGCCGCGCTTCAGTTCCTAAAATCAGCTCCGCTCGGAGCCGCCGCAAGCGGTGTGAGCTGAGATCGCGCGAATTTTCCATTCTCGTACCAAAGCGTCCCCACGAAAGGCGCGCGCTTCAAAACGAGCGGCAAGAATTCCCGATCCCCTTCCCAAAGCGGGAGATCCAGCATGCGCGCTCTCTTCACCCAATGAAGCGTGCCCTCATCGCAGCGTGAGGGCACAAGCCGCGATTCACTCTCGCTGAGCTCCGCTTCCCATACCCAGACGATCCAATCCTCGGGGGGCTCTTGGGGCGGTGACTTCGGTTTGAATTTCGGAAAATGCAGCACCCCAAGAGCGCTCAGCCGCTCCCCGGCGAGCTCAAGCCCCGCCTCTTCGCGGATCTCACGCAGAGCCGCGGCAAGCGCCGACTCATCGGCTTCGCACTTGCCTCCGATCGCGTTCCACTTGCCCTCGTGAAAATCCCCTTCACGCCTGCGCTCAATCATCAAAAAACGATCGCCGCTCCGCAAATACGCGAGCACCGCGGGGATGGCTTTTCTCGCGCCTGATTCAAACGCGTTCATGGCGAATAGAGCTGATCGATGACCTCGCGGTAACGCGTCTCAATCACGTTGCGCTTCATCTTCAGAGTGGGCGTCATCTCGCCCTCGAGGATCGAAAACTCGCGCGCAAGCACCGCGAAGCGCTTGATCTGCTCAAAACCCGCGAGGCTTTGGTTGAGCTCAGCGATGTGCTTTTTGATGGGTTCCAACACTTCAGGCAGCGTAAGCGTGGGACCGAGCGACCCGTTGCGAAGCTGCGGGTACTGCTCATGAAGCCTCGCCAAAAATCCCTCCGAGAGCGTGATGAGCGCCCCCAAATACTTGCGCCCGTCGCCCACGACGCAAACTTGGCTTACTTCCTCATAAGCTTTGAGCCGCTCCTCGATGGGAAGCGGCGCCACCATTTTTCCGCCCGAGGTTTTCAGAACTTCCTTCTTGCGCCCTTGGATGCAGAGGTACCCTCGCTCATCCCAACGCCCGAGATCCCCCGTGCAGAGCCAGCCGTCTTTGAGCGTCTTTGCGGTCGATTCCGCATCTTTGAAGTACCCTTTGAAGACGTGCCTCCCCCGAGTCAGGATCTCGCCGTCTTCGGCGAGCTTCACTTCGATCCCCGGAACTGCGCGCCCCACAGTGCCCGCGCAATCCTTGCCCCGCTCGGTCATGCAGATCACGCCGGTCGATTCGGTCTGACCGTAATCCTCGAGGATCTCAAGCCCAATGGAGCGAAACCACCGGCACACGTGTGCGGGTAGCGCCGCCGCCCCCGAGGCCAAGAGCTCCGCCTTGCCCAAACCCAACGCCGCGCGAACTTTGGAGAGCACCAGACGATCCGCAAGCGGATTTTGCAATAGATCGAGTGGAAGAATTGAAAGTGGCTGGGCCTGACCGGATTGGGGAAAGCGCTTGTGAGCGCGCCGCGCTCCCACGCCCAGTGCCCAGCTAGCGAGGTGCTTTTTGAGCCCCTTGCCCGCTTGGACTTTTCCCATCACCCCTTCCATCATTTTCTCCCAGACGCGTGGAACGCAGAGCAAAAGCGTGGGCTGGACTTCGGGAAGCTCAATCGACACATTCTCGAACTTCGTGCAGTAGCTCACGGTGTAGCGGCGGGAGATGCCCACCCCCACGCTATGGAGCTTTTCGGCGATGTGGCAAAGCGGGAGGAATGAAAACAGCGTCCCCTGCCCCATTGGCAGATTCCAGTAACGCGAAACGATGTCGGTCGTATAGGTGAGGTTGTCGTGCGAAAGCAGCGCCCCTTTGGGTTGCCCCGTCGTGCCCGAAGTGTAGATCATGATGGCGCCGGCGTTGGGATCGAGCTTCTCGAGAAAGTCGCGGACCGTGGGAGCGCCCGCCTGTCCCGCAAGCGCGCGACCCTTTTCGAGCGCCGCCTCATAGGAGATCGCCTGGGGAGAAATCGAGGCGTCCCCGTCGAACACGATGATCCTCTTGAGCTTGCTTGAATCAGGGATCTTTTTGAAGAATTCGGCGTTTTGGACGCCTAAGATTCGCGCCTCGGTGTGATCCAGGATGTATTGGATGTCAGGGCCGGTGGAATTGGGGTACAGGCCCGCGGATTTGGCGCCGAGGAGCAAAACCGCCAAGTCAAAGTGCAACCAAGCGGGCTGGTTGATCGAGAGGATGGCCGCGGCTTCCTGGGCTCCCAGGCCTTCGGAGCGGAGGTAAAGGGCCAGCCAGTAAACCCGATCCCGGTAATCCTGGGCCGTGAGTTCCTTCCAAACCCCCTCTTTTTTAAATCGTTGCGCGATGGAGCTCGGCGATTCTTCCGCCCAGCGAGAAAGTCGATGTAAAATCGTCGGCATAACCACCCCTTGAGAGAATCAGATTTGAACTAATGGCAGCATTATGCTAGGCCCTGGAGTCCTATGGCAAGAAGACTTAGCGTTAAAAATAAGAAACGGGCTCGGGATATCGCGCGCATGTACGCAAACGGCCAATGGCCCCCTCTGCACAAAGTCGCGGTTGAGCGCAGTAAGCGCGCTAAGAAGAAGAAAGCGAATCCGGCTTAATGATTTTTCAAGCGGGTGCTTGGAGTGGATTAAGATTTTAATCCATGCCCATCCTCTCAGCTTTTTTTGGCATTGTGGTCAGAATATTCCACGGAGATCATAACCCTCCGCATATTCACGTTGCTTATGCGGAAAAAGAAGCCATCATAGAGATTCGTTCAGGGAAAGTCCTGGAAGGAAAACTGCCTCCTCGCGCCAGGAAACTGCTCGAAGAATGGCGTCAAATGCACCTCAGGGAGATTGAGAGGGCCTGGGATGACGCGAAAGCCAATAAGATGCCTGTGCGAATCGCACCGCTTGAGTAAGTAAGGTGTTCTTATGAAATTATTGAATAAAATAAAAAAAATAAAAAAAATAAACAGCGACTCTTGGACGATCACTCTTGAATTTCAAGATGGATTTAAAGGGGCTTGTGAGTTATCGGATTTTTTTTCCAAAAAAAATCCAGGGCCCTTGGTATCTGAAATTTTAAGAGGAAATCTTTTTGAAAAATGCTTCATCGAATCCGGACACTTGGCTTGGCCTAATGGCTTTGAGCTTTGCGCGGATACCCTGAGAATGCGAGCTGAGAAGCGTTCCTCCGGCAAAGCCGCTTAACTTTTTCAGTGAGCCGTCTGCGTCGAAGGCGCTGACTTCAGCAGGGTCTGCAGCTCGCCGCTTTCGTACATCTCAGTGATGATGTCGCAGCCGCCGACGAATTGGCCGTTGATGAAAATCTGAGGAACCGTCGGCCACTTCGTGTAATCCTCGAGCGCATCCCAAAGCGCGTCGTTGGCGAGGACGTCGATGCTGGCCAGATGGGTGATGCCCGCGGCTTTGAGTACTTGGCAGGCCTTCGCCGAAAAACCGCACTGAGGAAACTCGGGCGTTCCCTTCATGAAAATCAAGACGGGGTTGGCTTTCACTTTTTCGGCAATTTGATCTTTCAAAGACATCTTTCTGGTTCCTTCTATAACGGGTGCCAAGGCACCCGCGCATTCGCCAGTGCTCCGCACATTTATAACCGACGGCAAGCCGTCGGCGCATTTGCTAGC
>CAZLYB010000022.1:0-35440 GCA_964563795.1 uncultured Bacteriovoracaceae bacterium
ACGTCGGCGAGGACGTCGAGAACATCATCCTGAACTTGCTGCAGAACTGCGACAACAACGTCGAACGCGCCCAAAAAGGCATCGTTTACATCGATGAAGTGGATAAGATCTCCAGAAAGAGCGAGAACCCCTCCATCACGCGCGACGTGAGCGGCGAGGGTGTTCAACAGGCGTTATTGAAGATTATCGAGGGAACCGTGGCGAACGTCCCCCCGAAGGGCGGGCGCAAGCATCCTCAGCAAGAATTCGTCCAGGTGGACACCTCGAACATCCTGTTCATCTGCGGCGGCGCATTCGTCGGCCTCGACAAGCTGATCTCCCTGCGCAAAGGCAAGCGGAGCCTGGGGCTTCAAGCCAACATCACTTCCAAGAAGGATGAGAACCCCAGTCAGCTCCTGGCCCAAGTGGAGCCCGAAGACCTCATCAAATTCGGCCTGATCCCGGAGTTCATCGGCAGGCTGCCAGTGGTGGCGACGCTCGAGGAACTCGATGAGAAGGCGTTGATGGAAATCCTGACCAAGCCCAAGAACGCCCTCACCAAGCAGTACTCCAAGCTCTTTGAGTACGATGACGTCCGCCTCGAATTCGAAGAGGGCGCCTTGGAAGCGGTGGCGAAAGAGGCGATCAAGCGCAACACCGGCGCTCGAGGCCTCCGCGCGATCCTCGAGCAATCCATGCTCGAAGTGATGTATGAGCTGCCAGCCAAGACCAACGTGCAGAAGTGCATCATGACGAAAAACGTGATCCTCAAAGGGGAGCGCCCGGTTCTGGTCTATGGGGAAGAAACCCCGGCCGCGGCTGACCCCAAGGCGGATGGTTCCTCGGACAAGGCGGAGAGCGCTTAAGGCGTCCTAACAGGAGAGTCAAGCTCACTGATAGTATTCAGGGGAGCTCATTCATCAGTATTTTTTGACTTTTAATGCAACTACTGATATAGCGCGTTAGATTTTGTGCGTTATTAAAAAAATCAGTGGGGCAAGAAAAAATGATTCGATCAAAGTTTTGGGTGGTGGCAGGTCTCGCTTTTTTAGGCGCTACGACGAGCTTTGCGAGACCTTGCGCATGGCTCTATCACGCCGAAAAACGTGGGGGTCAAGAGATCTTTGTTAAAATAAAGATAAGAGACGGCGTCTATTCTTATAGTCAAATTAAATGCGAAACTGAATGGTATCACCTCAAAGATTTAGAGAAGGCGATCTCGAACGCCAAAGAGCTGGGATCCAAAGAGCTCGAATGTGGTTTGCCGAATAGCATTGAAAAAACGGAAAGTTTTCAGAAGCTCGTGAAGGATTCGGATTTTAAAAATAACCCTAGTTTCTTCAACCCATTTGATTGGATTGCAAAAGGGCTCATTTTTATTCACGGTGATCGCCCTGCGAAGCCGTCACTTCCTGGTAGGCAATAGGGAAGTAGAGATTGATTCAGCTCTGATTTTGAGAAGAGAGCCTCTTGATTTCAAGAGGCTCTCTTCTCAAACGCTCGCTTTAGCTAAGGTGAAACCACGCAAAACACCCCGGTACCGACGTATTGAGTTTTGAGGAAAGCGGTGATTTGGCCATCGAGCCCAAATATACCGTAGATATTGCTCCCATTGAAGTTGTCTGGGCGTATCGATGAAGACCAAAAAAAGGCATTCTTGAACTCTTCTGACGGCGCACTATAGCCTTGGTAACTATAATAAAAGGGGTCTGCTTTGCCGCTCATACTTGACCCCTTTACCAAGGAGTATTTCTTTTTTTCGGTGTCGCTGAGCAGATTGTACTCGCTGATTTCTTTGATCCCCAGCGCTCCATGTTGCTCAGCAAATCGCGCTAATTCACGAGCCGTGGGAAGATGTTGATTCGGATAGGTGCGAGTACTGCGGCATGCTTTCTTTGCACCCTCCTGCATCATGTTGGTGATGGTACCGCCGCTTTTCAAGATCTCCCCAAAAACTGGCGGAACCTTCTTTAAAAGCTCACCGATACGAATCTCAGCTTGAGCTAAACGCGTACGGCAAGAAGAAAGCGCATTGTCGCTCCCATCTTCTGCGTGTGCTGGGTTCAAAGTCGTTTGGAAGCCTGCCACTAAACAAGTCAACGCTAACGTTAAAACTCTCATTTTTGCTTTCATAAATATCTTTCCGTTTAGTTTGATGAAGTGGACTTGGTTTTGATTGGTCTTATTCGAGCATCCCTTACGCCCATACCACGTCATTGGCTTCCCATCATCTAAAACGCACCGGGAAAGGTCTTCGTAGAGTTTGCTTCTCAGAAGTTTGCATTGGGATGGGCCATGAGAAAGACCCTTTCGAACAAAGCTTACTGAATCTCCGTGCGCTCCTCACGCGGTTCGGTCTGGGGATCGGCTTCGATCGTGAAGCCGATCCGCCCGATCTCGCGCCCATCGAGGGTCTCGACTTGGACGCGCCACTTCCCCGGTTGGTAGTTCGTCTTCTTCGTAAAGCCACGGTAGCCTTCATTGCGACCTCCGACGATCGGCAAAGGGATCGCGTCCGAGGACTGCCAGCCGCGCCGTTCGTCATAATAGAGCCAACGGACTTGAAGCCGATCCCGAAATCGCGTCGGCGAAAAAATTCGCGCGAAGCAAAAAACAGCGTCTCCTGGGCGAGCGAGGAAGCTCTGATCACCGTTTTGCCAGAACTTCCAGGAGGGGCGTGTAGACGTTAATAGGTAGCCGTCTTCGGTGCGCGCGATGCCGTGATAAATCCCGAGATAACTCACGGAGAGCGGCACTGGCGGGATGGCATGCGCAAAATAGAGGCCCGTGAATAAAAGATGCACGCCGATGAACGGATAAAGAAAATGGGTGCGCAGGACTTCGGGCCGCGCCTTCAAGCGGGGTTCCAGAGCGCGAAAGTAACCGTACCCCACGAGCGACGAGCCTGCGATCGCTCCCAGAAAGGGCAAGGTGCCGATGAAGCCCAGCAGGATCGGCGAAAGGGAAACAAAGTACGAGATGAGGCACAGGCTCAGAAACGCGACATGGACTTTGGCCTGCGACTTCTTGAACCGCTTGAACTCGTTCAAGATCAGCAGCGCCATGAGCCCGGCAACATAGATGAAGGAACTCAGCGCGGATGCGCTCTTGAAGAAAAAAAGCGCGTAACCACTCAGGAGCGACCCCATCAGAAAATGCAGGAGCTCCTCTCGGTGATGCCAGAACCGGCCTGCCCAGCGCGGAATTTCAAGGGGGCGCGCGGCTTCCACGAGTTCGAGGCCAATGAGCGCGCCGCAGATCATCAGATAAATCGCTTGCTGCGCGAGCGTCCAGAGATCGTCGATGCGCGAAAGCATGACCACGTCGAAGAGAAAGCCAAGAGCGAAGAAAGCGATCGGTCTCCAACGCTCGGTGCGGCTATAGAATGCTTTAAGCCTTGCGATCATCTTTTGGAGTCTGAGGCCTTTTGGTCGAAGGTGCACGCGGGTTTTTCACGGCTGAAGCCCCTTCTCGAATCGCGATGATGAGAGCTTGGATCGCCGCCACGATCTGCGGCAGCTGCTCCAGAAAATACGGTAAATGGGCGACGAGCCGCTCCATCCAATTGCGCGCCTGGCGGGCGCGGCGAAGCCAGGGGATCAGTGACCAAAGCGCGAAGGAAACTGCGAGCACGAACCCCCCGTAGAGGCACAAAATGCAGGAGAGCAAGAGGGTTGCTGTCTTGTCCCAACCGGTGACCGCGGTCGTCCGTGCGAGGACGAAGATGCCGAGCCCAAGCCCTGAGTGGATGATGAGAAATACGATCAGCGCGCGGATTTGGAAGGCGGACCATAGATTTTGCAGCATCTCGGTGGATCGATCGGCCGATCAAGCATTAATCTTTAGATCGCTCAACTTAAAACCCTGCTTCCTCCAATCTACCCTTGCCCTTTCTGACATCCTCCCGCTACAATTCCGTTTGACCTCAAATTCGTCAAAAGCCCCCCGCTTTAACCCCTTGTAAACATTTATCTCTTATCTTCTTTGCACTCCCCATTCAGCTGTGCTGTAGTTGAAGGAGGAGGGCCGGGGAATGAGCGCAAAAGAAAAAAAATCGTCTTCAGGGCAATCAAAGATCGTGGGTCCGATTAAGGCTCCCTTATTACCTCTTCGGGACGTCATCGTGTTTCCTCATATGGTGGTCCCTCTGTTCGTGGGTCGAGAAAAGTCCATCAACGCCCTCGAGGAGTGCGTGAACAAGAAGATCGATTTGTTCCTCGTGGCGCAAAAACAGGCGACGACCGTGACCCCCGGTGAGAAGGACATCTTCTCGGTGGGGACGCTGGGCTCCATTTTGCAGATTCTGCGTTTGCCGGACAATACCGTCAAAGTTTTGATCGAGGGAAAGCGACGCGCTCGGATCCTTGAGTACACGGAGACGGACCGCATGATCGAGGCGATGGTCGAGGAGATCGTCGATCCGCTGGATATGACGGTGGAGCTTGAGGCGCTGGTGCGCTCGCTCAAGGCGACGTTCGAAAATTACGTCAAGCTCAACAAGCGCATCCCGCCTGAGATGCTCATGAGCGTCAACGCGATCGAAGAGCCTTCGCGGCTGGTCGACCTCATCGTGGCGCATCTCAATCTCAAGCTTGAGGACAAGCAGGAAATCCTCGAGATCGAAAGTCCCATTCAAAGGCAGGAAAAGCTGCTGAGTCTCATGCAGGGCGAGATCGAGATCCTGCAAGTTGAGCGACGCATCCGCACGCGAGTCAAGAAGCAGATGGAGCGCTCCCAGAAGGAATACTACCTCAACGAGCAGATGCAGGCGATCCAGAAGGAGCTCGGCGAGAAGGATGAATTCAAGGCTGAGCTGCAGAATCTCGAGAAGCAGATTCGCGCGAAAGCCATGAGCAAAGAGGCGCGCGAGAAAGCGAACCGGGAGCTCAAGAAGCTCAAGATGATGTCGCCCATGTCGGCTGAAGCGACCGTGGTTCGCAATTACATCGATTGGCTGATCTGCCTACCCTGGGGAGAGTACACCCAGGATCGCCACGACATCCAAGTGGCTCAAGAAGTTTTGGATGAGGACCATTACGGCCTCGAAGAGGTCAAAGAAAGGATCCTCGAATATTTGGCCGTGCGCGTGCTGATGGACAATTCAAAGGGGCAGATCCTTTGCTTGCTCGGCCCCCCTGGCGTCGGGAAAACCTCGCTCGCTAAATCCATCGCGCGGTCGCTCAATAAGAAGTTCGTGCGGTGTTCATTGGGCGGAGTGCGGGACGAAGCGGAGATCCGGGGCCATCGACGAACTTACGTTGGCGCATTGCCGGGTAAAATGATCCAGTCCCTCAAAAAGGCGGGGTCTTCCAATCCGGTGTTCCTGCTCGATGAAGTCGATAAGATGAGCACAGATTTCCGCGGTGACCCTTCTTCAGCGCTGCTTGAGGTGCTGGATCCTGAGCAAAACAGCACGTTCGGCGATCATTATCTGGAAGTGGATTACGATTTATCCAAGGTGATGTTCGTTCTCACGGCGAATTCCTCTTACACGATTCCAAAGCCCCTGCTGGATCGCATGGAGGTCATCACGATCCCGGGTTACACCGAGTCGGAGAAGTTCAATATCGTCAAACGCTATCTCGTGACGAAGCAGATGGAAGCGCATGGGCTCAAGGAAGGGGACCTCGAGATCCAAGATGAGGCCATTCACGCCCTCATTCGAAATTACACTCGGGAGTCGGGCGTGAGAAATCTCGAGAGAACCGTCGCGACGGTTTGTCGCAAAGCAGCCCGTAAGATCGTTCAGGCGGATCTGGATGCGCCTAAAACCGCGAAGGGCAAGAAAGCAGCCAAGGAAGCGGCTTCACCTTCCACGGTCGCGAAACCCATCGTGATTCGCGCCGCTGATTTGGAAGAGATGCTCGGGCCAGCGAAATACATTGTCAGCAAGGCGGAACAGCAAAGCGAAATCGGCTTGACCAATGGGCTCGCCTACACCGAGGCCGGCGGGGATCTGCTTCAGATCGAAGTCAGCGTCGTGCCGGGTAAAGGGCAGGTGAAGATCACCGGCAAACTCGGAGAAGTCATGCAGGAATCCGCAGCGACGGCGATGAGCTACGTTCGCTCACGCGCTCAACTGCTCGGGCTCGATAAGGATTTCTACCAATCCATCGACATTCACTTGCACGTGCCAGAGGGCGCCGTTCCCAAGGATGGCCCGTCCGCGGGGATCACGATGGCCACGGCGATTACCAGCGCCTTGAGCAAGATTCCGGTGAAGCGCACTGTCGCGATGACCGGTGAAATCACGCTCAGAGGCCGGGTTCTGCCGATTGGCGGCCTGAAGGAGAAGCTGCTCGCCGCGAAAGTGGGGGACGTCAAAGTGGTCCTGATTCCGCAGGGGAATGCGGCTGATCTCAAGAAAATTCCTGCTGAGATCAAAGAAGGCCTGGAAATCATCCCCGTGGATCATGCGGATCAGGTGCTGAGATTGGCTTTGGAGCTTGAAAAACCCGAAGAGTTTCTCATCCCTAAAAATGCCCCTGCGCTGACGATCGCGGCAGTCGGGTCATCTCGCGAGGGCTCAGGTTCGGGTGAAAGCCCTGCCGCCGTAAAGCATTAATAAAGCAAGTTGATCAAGGCCTAAAAAAACAACCCCTGGAAGGAATTCCCTTCCAGGGGTTTTCATTTGCTCATGCAGTGAACGGGTTAGAACCAATATTTGACGGTGGCTAAGGCATTGAAGATCGCAAAGCCTTTTGCATCGACTTCGGTGACCGTGCTTCCTACCGTATAGGAATACTTCTTTTTGAGAGCCAGAAGGTAGTCCAACTCCGCGCCGAGGCTAAATCCTCCGCCGATGACGTAGTCATAGCTCACGGTAGGGCCAAACGTGAATTGAGTGAGATTGATGCTGGGGATGGTTCCCAGGACGGTATTCGTGGCCCCAATCGAAGAAGTGGTGAACCCCACTTTCGCGCCGGCCTGCAGTCCTTCAAGATCGCCAGAGAAGGCGTATTTTCCGTCCACTCCGTACTGAAGCACTTTGATGGATTGGGTCAAGGAGCCTTCTTTTTTGGAGGAGTAGAGGAAGTAGGCGCCAATGCTGAATTCAGGCATTACGAAGTAACCCGCGTCAGCTCCGAAAGAAAAGCGCCCTGAGCCGCTTGCATTGTTGTTTAAGGAGCTTTTGCTGCCTTTCGTATAGCCCAAGAGGCCTCCGACGTAACCTACACCAGGCGCGGCGAATGCGCTCGAGCCCATCAAAAAGGCTGCTGCGGTTAAAAGCGAAAGTTTTTGCTTCATGAGTCCATTCCTCTTTCTATTCATTTGGTCTTTATTGCTGCGACGAAATGGGGCATCTTCGGTTACCGAGAAGGCCCCATTTCAGCCCCGTTCGTTATAAAAGGGAAAAAGCGAGCGGAGCAAGCGCTTTCTCACGTTCATTGCTGAACTAATCCTTGACCGGCTTTGAATTGTCGACTATTTCTACCCTCCTTAAAAGTTTTTGAAAGGAAGCAGTCATTCGATGCCAACGATCAATCAGTTGATTCGCAAGGGACGTTCAAAAAGGTCCTGGAAAACAAAGTCTCCCGCGCTGGAAAGTTGCCCGCAAAGACGAGGAGTTTGCACTCGCGTCTACACGACGACTCCCAAGAAGCCGAATTCCGCGCTTCGGAAAGTCTGCCGTGTTCGTTTGACGAATGGCTATGAAGTGACTTCTTACATTCCTGGCATCGGGCACAATCTTCAAGAGCACTCGATCGTGCTCATTCGTGGAGGCCGAGTGAAGGACTTGCCTGGCGTTCGTTACCACACGGTTCGCGGTACGTTGGACGCTCAAGGGGTCGCGAACCGGAAGCAAAGCCGTTCCAAGTACGGTGCAAAACGCGCAAGCGGGGCGGCAGCAGCTCCAGCGGCGGCTAAGTAATCAGTATTTAAGTAAAAGGTAATTCGATATGGGAAGAAAAAAAGTCATCCGAAAGCGCGAAGTTCACCCAGACCCTAAGTTCAACGACGTCGTTGTTACGAAGTTCATCAGCACTTTGCTGAAAGAAGGCAAAAAATCCACCGCTGAATCTATTTTTTACGGCTCCGTGGATCTGATTCAAGAGCGAACGGGTGAAGATGGGCTCAAGCTTTTCAAAAAAGCGCTTGAGAACGTCAAACCGCTCCTCGAAGTGAAGTCCCGGCGCGTTGGGGGAGCGACTTATCAAGTCCCCATCGAAGTAAAGCCCGCCCGCCGTCAGTCCCTCGCTTCTCGATGGATCGTGGAAGCTGCCCGCTCCCGCCCTGAGCATTCGATGGCGGAGCGCTTAGCTGCTGAGTTTCTCGAAGCTTCAAATGGCCGCGGCGGCGCTATGAAAAAACGGGAAGATGTCCATAAGATGGCTGAAGCCAACAAGGCTTTTGCTCATTATCGCTGGTAATCGCAAGATGCCCCGTTACAGGGGGCCTTGAGAATGGCCGCAACGACCGCTGCTCTCGATAAAATCCGCAATATCGGCATCATGGCTCACATCGATGCGGGTAAGACGACCACCACAGAGCGGATTCTTTTTTACACCGGAAAAACCCATAAAATGGGAGAGGTCCATGAAGGGACCACCATCATGGATTGGATGCCTCAGGAGCAGGAGCGAGGCATTACCATCACTTCAGCGGCAACGACTTGCTATTGGAAAGACGCCCGCATTCACTTGATTGATACTCCGGGCCACGTGGATTTTACGATCGAAGTCGAGCGCTCTCTGCGCGTGCTGGATGGGGCAGTGGCGGTATTTTGCGCCGTGGGAGGAGTAGAGCCCCAGTCAGAAACGGTTTGGCGGCAAGCTAACAAGTACCACGTCCCGAGAATCGCCTTCGTGAACAAGATGGACCGAGTGGGTGCCGATTTTTTTGGCGTTTTGTCCCAGATTCGAGAGCGATTGGGGGCTCACCCGATCGCCATCCAGTTGCCGGTGGGTCAGGAGGATCAGTTCACGGGAGTGATTGATTTGATTCAGATGCGATTTTTGGATTGGGGGGCGGACGCGCAAGGCACCCAATTCGAGACGCGTGAGATCCCCGAGGATTGGCTCGAAAGCGCTAAACGGCATCGCGAGCTTCTCCTGGAGGCGGTAGCGGACAGCGACGAAGCGTTGACCGAGAAGTATTTGAGCGGTGAAGCCATTTCAGAGCCGGAGATTAAAAAAGCCCTGCGAAAAGCTTGTTTAAACTTCAAGATCGTCCCGGTCTTGTGCGGGGCGAGTTTCAAGAACAAAGGGGTTCAGCCCCTGTTGGACGCGGTGGTCGATTATCTCCCCAGTCCCTTGGATGTACCCCCCATTGAAGGCCAGGACCCGGACTGGAATGAGAAAAAAAGTGATACACAACCGGTATTGATCAGGAAGGCGAGCTTGAGCGAGCCTTTTTCCGCCCTTGCGTTCAAAGTGGCGAATGACCCTTACGTGGGCCAGTTGATTTATTTCCGGGTTTATTCAGGGAAGATCAGCGCGGGAACGGCAGTTCTCAATGCGGGAAAGGGCAAGAAAGAGCGGCTGGTACGATTGGTCCAGATGCACGCCAATAAGCGTGAGGAGATCCAGGAAGTCAGCGCTGGGGAGATCGCCGCCACCGTGGGTTTGCGCTTCACGAGCACCGGGGATACGCTTTGCGACGAAAAACACCCCATTTTGCTCGAAAAAATTGAGTTCCCCGAGCCCGTCATCTCAATCGCCATTGAGCCCAAGACGAAGGCGGATGAAGAAAAGCTCTCCTCCGCCTTGGATCGTCTTGCGCTTGAGGATCCTTCATTCAAGGTTTCAACTCATGAGGAAACCGCCCAAAAGCTGATTTCAGGAATGGGCGAGCTTCATCTGGAGATCTTGGTGGACCGCATGAAACGCGAGTTCAAAGTGGATGCCAATGTGGGGCAGCCCCAGGTTTCTTACAAAGAGACGGTCACCCAGTCCGCTCGAGGCGAGGGAAAGTTCATTCGGCAACTCGGCAACAAAGAGCAATATGGGCACTGTATCATCGAATTGCGGCCTCTGGAGCGGGGTAAGGGTTACCTGTTCTCCAGTCAAATCCAGGAGGGGTTAATCCCCAAGGCATTGATCCCAGCCATCGATCAAGGGATTCGGGAGGCCATGCTGGGCGGAGTGGTAGCGGGTTATCCGCTTGCGGACATTCATGCCATTTTAGTGGGGGGTTCGCATCATGACGAGGATTCGACTGAAGTCGCTTTCAAGATCGCGGCTTCGATCGCGCTTCGGGAAGCTGCTAAGGCGGCCCGGCCCACGATTATGGAGCCAATGATGCTTTGTGAGGTGGTTTGCCCTGAGGAGTACGTAGGATCCGTCATTGGGGATCTCAATAGCCGCCGCGCCAAAATCTTGAGCATGGCCCATCGGCAGCAGATGCAGGTCATTCGAGCTGAAACTCCGCTCTCGGAAATGTTCGGTTATTCAACCAGCATTCGCTCTTCCTCGCAGGGCAGGGCGAGCTTTACCCTGGAGTTCAATCGCTATGAAGCCGTCCCTCACGCGGTCTCCGAGGCCATTCAGCGCAAGGCTGGCGTGCTTCCCCAGCTCTAAAAAGAGCTCTCTTTTAAAAAATTTCGTTGTTTTATGATTCAGAACTCGATAGTGTCCGTCCACTTTTTCAAATATTTGTGAAGGCAGAAAGTCAAGGCATGGAACATAAAATTCGCATTAAACTAAAAGCTTTTGATCATCGGGTCCTGGATCAGTCGGTTTGGGAGATTGTAAATACGGCTAAACGGACGGGAGCGACGGTTCGCGGCCCAATCCCTTTGCCTACAGTCATCAATAAGTATTGCGTTTTGCGGTCCCCTCATGTAGACAAAAAATCCCGCGAGCAGTTTGAAGTGAGAACTCATAAACGCTTGCTGGACATTTTGGAGCCAACTCAGCAAACCGTTGACTCCTTGATGAAGCTCGACCTCTCCGCAGGGGTTGATGTTGAAATTAAATCCTAAGCCTGGCTTTGCTGGGTTTGGGTCTTTGCTGGAAGCACCCAACGCTTAAAGCAAAGTGAAGTTAGGCATAAGAAACTGCTTTTTGCAGCAAACGCAAGTTGCTCCCAAGAAGAAAGTCGAATGCTGAGCTAATCACGAAGAGTTAAAAATCAGGTTTGGCATTTTCGATGTGAAATGCCATGCACGGATTGGTTTTTGGAGAAATGCTCTATGGAAAATCAGCCAGTTGAAACTCAGCAGTCTTCCGGAACGACTCAAGCGGCCTTGCAATCAGGCAAGGGCGGTGTTTTGGGTGTTAAAGCGGGAATGACGCAAATTTACACAGAAAATGGCGATGCGCTCTCGGTAACGGTCATTGATTTGACGCCGAACGTAGTCACCCAGATTAAGACTCCCCAGAGAGAGGGTTACAGCGCGGTTCAGGTAGCTGTGCTTTCCAAGAAAGAGAAGGCTTGTGGCCGTCCTGAGCAAGGGCACGCGAAAAAAGCCGGAGCTCCCGGATTTTATCACTACGAAGAGTTTCGATTTGATTCCCCGAAGGCTCTGGATGGTCTTACAGTCGGGCAGCGTTTGAGCGCTGAATTTCTCAAGCCTGGGGATTGCGTTGATTTGACGGCAGTCAGCAAGGGAAAAGGTTTTCAAGGCGGAATGAAGCGATTTCATATGGCAGGGGGTTACAAGACGCACGGGGCTTCATTGTCCCATCGCTCCTTGGGTTCCATCGGAAATCGTGCTGATCCAGCGAAGTGCTTCAAGAATAAAAAGATGCCGGGTCATATGGGGCATCAGCAAGTCACCGTTCAAAACGTCCGCGTCATCCAAATCGATCTCGAAAATGGGGTGATGCTCGTGCACGGATCTGTTCCAGGCCCAAAAAACGGGTTGGTCACGATTCGACGCGCAGTAAAAAAGATTGCTCAAGTAGCTTGAGGATTGAGGGAGAGTTATGCCGGTCTTAGACGTTTTGAATCTTGAAAAAAAGAAAACAGGCAGCATCGAGCTCAGTGATGATGTCTTCAATACCGCGGTCAACGTGCCGTTGGTGCACCAGGTGATCAAGGCCCAGTTGGCCGGTCGTCGCCGAGGTACCGCGAAGACAAAAACAAAATCCGAAGTTCGAGGCGGTGGAAGAAAGCCTTTCAAGCAAAAAGGAACCGGAAACGCGCGTCAGGGTTCGATTCGTTCGCCTCTGAAGCCGGGTGGCGGCCAGTCCTTCGGGCCAGTCCCGCGTTCTTATGAGCAATCCACGCCGAAGGCAATGATGAGGGGAGCGCTTCGTTCGGCACTCTCGGATCGCGTGAAGTCAGAGCGGCTTTTGGTGATCGATGAATTCAAGCTGAGCCAAATCAAGACCCAGGTATTGGATGGAATCTTGAAAGAGAAGCTTGGCGTTGAGAAGGTTTTGATCGTGGATGATCAAAATCGAGAACTTGAATTATCAGGCCGCAATTTGCCGGGCGTCAAAATCCTTCGGACTGAAGGGATCAATGTTTACGACATCGTCCGCTATGAGTGGCTTTTGATTTCCAAGCGCTCCGCGCAGGCGATTGACTCTCGTCTTGGAGCTCAGGCTGGCCGAAGCGAAGGAGTTTCTCAATGAACAACAAAGTTTACTCGATCGTTAAGCGTCCCATCGTGAGTGAGAAAAGCACGGCTCAAGCCGAGCTGGCTCGCTGCTACAGCTTTGAGGTGGATGCCAAAGCGAGCAAGCCCGAGATTCGGAACGCGATTCAGCAGCTTTTCAAAGTGAAAGTTCAGGATGTCAGAACCATGATGGTTCATGGCAAAGAGAAACAAGTCGGTCGCTTCAGGACCAAGCGCACCAATTGGAAAAAAGCCCTTGTGACCCTCTCTGAAGGTCAGAAGATCGATTTTTTTCAAACGAAGTAACAAGGGATAGGCCATGCCGATTCAAAACTTTAAGCCCGTAACTCCTTCTTTGAGATTCAAGAATACGGCTGATTTTTCCGTTCTTACCCCGAAGAATGAGCAACCTAAGAAACCCAAGAAACTCATCGTAGCCCTCAGAAAAAGCGGCGGCAGAAACAACTGGGGTAAGATGACGGTCCGCCACATCGGAGGTGGGCATCGCAGAAATTATCGAGTGATTGATTTTTTGCGCGATAAGAAGGGGATTCCTGCCAAGGTCGCCTCTTTGGAATACGATCCAAATCGAAGCGCTTACATCGCGTTGTTGAATTACGCGGACGGGGAGAAGCGTTACATCATTGCCCCATTGAATCTCAATGTCGGGGATTCCGTTTTTTCAGGGGATGACTCCGATATTAAGCCCGGCAATCATCTTTCGCTGAGCGCAATTCCCGTAGGTACTTTGATCCACAATATCGAATTGGTGCCTGGCAAAGGCGGAAAACTCGCTCGTTCAGCGGGGGGGTATGCCCAGCTCATGGCAAAAGAAGGCGATTACTGCCAAGTAAAGATGCCAAGCGGGGAGATTCGCAAGATCCACTCCCGCTGCAGCGCTTCGATTGGTCAAGTGTCCAATCCTGATCATGAAAATATTTCAATCGGAAAAGCGGGTCGAAATCGTTGGCTTGGAATTCGCCCCACGAACCGAGGGGTTTCCATGAACCCCATCGATCACCCGCACGGCGGTGGTGAAGGGAAGTCTTCGGGAGGCGGGCATCCTCGCACTCCTTGGGGAGTTCCGACCAAAGGCTATAAGACTCGCAACAATAAGCGCACTGACGCATTTATTGTAAAACGCAGAACCAAGTAATGAAGAAGAGGAGAGTTCAGTGACTCGTTCAATTAAAAAAGGCCCTTTCTGCGATGATCATCTTTTGAAGAAGGTCCAATCTGCTCGTCAGACTCAGGACCGAAAGGTGATCAAGACTTGGTCCAGGCGCTCCACCATTTTTCCGGATTTCGTGGGTCTCACTTTCGCCGTTCACAACGGAAAGAAGTTTGTGCCGGTGTATGTGACCGAAAATATGGTTGGGCACAAACTGGGAGAATTCGCCCCGACTCGATTGTTTCATGGGCATACTCCAGCGGATAAGAAAGCTGCAGCTGACGGGGGAAGCGCACCCGCAGCACCGGCAGCAGGAGGCGCCGCTAAGGCTCCCGCCGCAGCCGCACCTGCTGCGAAACCCAGCGCGCCGGCTAAAGGTTGATCGAGGAGCTGATTATGGAAGTTTCTGCCAAAGTAAGTTTCATTCGGATCACGCCGCGTAAAATGGGATTGCTTGCTGATGAAGTCCGAGGCAAGGCCATTAACGAAGCGATGAATTATCTCAAGTTTTCCCCGAGAAAACGAACCGCTGAGGTTCTTTATCGTTTGCTCAAAAGCGCGGCCTCCAACGCAGCCCAAAAAAAAGTAATGGATGTGGACCAGCTTTTCGTGAAAACGATTTTGGTGGGCCAGGGTCCGACTCTGAAGAGATTTCGGCCTCGTGCAAAGGGTTCGGCGTTTAAAATCAATAAAAAGACAAGCCACGTCAGCGTGGTTTTATCCGAGCGATAAGGAATACTCATGGGTCAAAAGGTTCATCCAATAGGTTTTCGATTAGGAGTAACGCGGACTTGGGATAGTCGGTGGTATGCTCGAAAAGACTACCAAAAGTTATTGCACGAAGATTTAAAGCTCAGAGAATTTCTCAAGCAGAAGCTCTATAGCGCGGGGATCGCTCGCATTGAGATCGAGAGAGCGGCGAATAAAGTCAAGATCAACGTCCACACTGCTCGACCCGGAATCGTGATCGGGAAAAAGGGTTCAGGTGTGGAGCAACTGAAGGCTGAAGTTCAAAAGCTTTCCAAGAATGAAGTCTTTTTGAATATCATCGAGGTGAAGAAGCCCGAGGCTCAGGCCACCTTGATCGCTGAGAACGTCGCTTCGCAGCTTGAAAAGCGCGTGGCTTTCCGGCGTGCCATGAAAAAGTGCATGACCTCGGCCTTCAAGCAGGGGATCAAAGGGATCAAAATTCGCGTTTCAGGCCGTTTGGGAGGCGCTGAGATCGCTCGTACTGAATGGTACAGCGAAGACAGCGTCCCTCTGCATACCCTTCGCGCTAACGTGGATTACGGAACCGCCGAAGCTCGCACGACTTATGGAGTGATTGGCGTTAAGGCATGGGTCTATCACGGCGAGTCTCAAACTTTGAAAAAGCAGGCAGCAGCTGAAGCGAAAGCGCTTCAAGCGACGACCGCCTAACTCAGGGAGTTGCATTTTTTATGTTAGCACCTAAGCGCGTTAAATGGAGAAAGCATCAGAAAGGGCACATGCGGGGCAAAGCGCTTCGCGGAGGCTCCCTTTTCTTCGGTGAGTTTGGCTTGCAGGCTACTGAGTGCGGAAGAATCACGTCGAAGCAGCTCGAGGCCTCCCGCGTCGCCATGACCCGTTACGTGAAACGCGGCGGGAACATTTGGATCCGTATTTTCCCTGACAAAGCCATCACGAAAAAACCAGCGGAAACTCGAATGGGTTCCGGTAAGGGGAACGTGGAAGAGTGGGCAGCGGTGATCAAGCCTGGCAGGATTATTTTTGAAATGGACGGAATTTCAAAGACTGAGGCTTATGAAGCGCTTCGCCTTGCGAACCATAAACTCCCCATTCACTGCAAGCCCATCAGTCGCCCTGCCCAAGCAGCCGTCGCGTCAAATAAAGGCGCGACTCAGAAGGAGGAAGCATGAGCGCTTCTCAATCCAAAAAAGGATATCAAGCCTTGAAAAATCTTTCAGCAGCTGAGGCGGCTCAAAGGATTCAAGAAAGCGAAGCCGCGCTTTTTGAGGTCAAAATGAAGAAAGTCACGGGGCAATTGCAAAATACCGCGCAGATTTGGAAGCTTCGCAAGGAGCTCGCTCGCCTTAAAACCCTGCAAACCCAGTTTCAGGCTCAGTCTGCTAAAGGAGATCAAAAATGAGTCCCGTAACTCGTTCAAAAAAATCGGCGGCGCCCCAGGCCGTGCAAGCAAGCGCTCCCAGCGCAGCGCCCAAAAAGCTTCATCGTCGAATTTTGGTGGGGATGGTCGTCAGCGACAAAATGCAGAAGACCATCGTCGTGAAAGTGGATCGCAGAGTGAAGCATTCGCTGTATGGGAAGTACATTATTCGTTCTGAGCGATATAAGGCGCATGACGAGAAAAACGAAGCCAAAGTCGGTGATCGAGTCGAGCTCGTGGAATCGCGGCCGCTCAGCCGGGAAAAACGTTGGGCGTTGAAATCAATCATTAGAAAGGCTCAGCTGCAAGTGGCTGAGTTGCCCGCGTAAGGAGAAGTTATGATTCAGATGAGAACGCGCCTTGATGTTGCTGATAATTCAGGCGCCAAATCAGTCATGTGCATCAAGGTGCTGGGTGGTTCGAGAAGGAAGTACGCCACGGTGGGTGATGTCATCGTCGTCACCGTGAAGGACGCCATTCCGAACGCCAAGGTGAAAAAGGGTGAAGTGCTCAAGGCCGTCATCGTCAGGACGAAAAAAGAGATCAATCGTCATGACGGGACTTACATCCGGTTCGATGTGAATTCAGCGGTTTTGATCAACGCGCAAAATGAACCCATCGGAACCCGTATTTTCGGACCCGTTGCCCGAGAATTGAGGGCGCGCGCTTTTACCAAGATTATATCGCTTGCTCCGGAGGTGATCTGAAATGTTAAAGGCAAAAACAGCTTCTGGGAAGTTTGGGCTTAAAAACGGCGACCAAGTCCAGGTCATGGTGGGCAAGGATAAGGGGAAACTGGGCAAAGTAGTGAGAGTGGATCGCGTCCTCGGCCGGATCGTCGTTGAGAAAGTCAACCTCGTGAAGCGGCACATGAAACCGACTCAGAAAAATCCTCAAGGCGGGATTTCAGAGAAGGAATCGCCGATTCATTATTCGAATGCGCTTTTGTTCTGTTCGAAGTGCAATCGGGGCGTGCGGTACGGCATCAAGAGTTCTGAAGGAAAAAAAGGGATCCAAAAGACGCGTTATTGCAAAAAATGCGAAACGCCTTTGGATGAGAAATAGGAGATAGAACGGTGGCGACCTCAGACGAAAAAACCAAAGGCAAAGCGCCGGCTAAGACGGCCGAAGAGAAGGAAGCTGCGAAGGCCGCCGCCAAGGCGCGCGCCCAAAAAACTTCAAAATCTTCGAAGAAGGAAGCGGCGAGCGCGGCGGTTCAGATCGCGGCGGAAGGGGAAACTAGAATTTCCCCCAGCAAAACCCCTCGCTTGGTTCAGCTTTATAAATCTCAAGTCGTTCCGGCGCTCATGAAGGAGTTTCAATTCGGCAATGCGATGCAAGTGCCCCGCCTCACGAAAGTGGTCATCAATTGCGCCGTGAAGGAAGCTGTCGGTAACCCCAAGGTGCTGGATGGTTGCTATGAGGAAATCATGGCGATCGCTGGACAGAAGCCGATTTTAACTCGTGCCAAGAAAGCAATCGCGGCGTTCAAAGTGCGCCAAGGCAATGCCGTTGGGGTGATGGTCACTTTAAGGCGCGCAAGGATGTATGAGTTTTTGGATCGCCTGATGAACGTCGCTTTGCCGCGCGTGAGGGACTTCAAGGGCGTCAATTCAAAGGGATTCGACGGGCGTGGCAATTACTCGCTCGGGATCCGGGAGCAGATCATCTTCCCTGAAGTCAATTATGACCGCGTGGATAAAATTCGGGGAATGACGATCACTGTGACTACGACGGCAAAGAATAATGATCATGCTAGGGCCCTGCTCCGTGAATTGGGCATGCCCTTCAGGAAATAGGAGAAAGCGTCTTGTCAACGAAATCGAAGATAGAAAAAATCGGCAAGAAACTGAAGTTCAAAGCAAGAACTCGGAATCGATGCCCGTTGTGCGGTCGCCCTCGCGCCTACATGCGAAAATTTAATATGTGCCGTCTTTGTTTCCGAGGGCTCGCCCTAAAAGGCCAGCTTCCCGGCGTAACGAAGTCGAGCTGGTGAGAGTAGAGGAAATAGACCATGAGTATGACCGATCCAATCGCAGATTTACTCACTCGAATCCGCAATGCGACTCGTGAAAAACACGAGAAGCTTGAGATTCCCGCTTCCCGCCTGAAGGCCAACGTGGTGCGTGTTCTTAAGGAGGAAGGCTATATCAAGAATTTTCGCCTCATCCGCGAAGAAGGCCGCCCTACGATCAAAGTGTATTTGAAGTACACCGAATCCGGGCAGAGCGTCATTCAAGGAATCCGAAGAATCAGTCGGCCTGGCCTACGCCGGTATTGCGGATACGAATCCTTTCCGCGCCCTCTTGATGGAGCGGGAATCGCAATCGTCTCCACCTCCAAGGGCGTCATTACTGGACAGAAAGCGCGCGTTCAAAAAGTGGGCGGCGAAATTCTTTGTGAAGTGTGGTGATCTATGTCTCGCGTAGGTAAAGTTCCTGTAAAATTAGCCGCTGGAGTCAAGGCTGAGATCAAAGAAGGCTGGGTGAAGGTTGAAGGCCCCAAAGGGAAGCTTTCTCACCGTCTTCCTCAAGACATTGAAGTCAAGTTGGATCAAGGCGTCATGACGGTTCACCCTAAAGGCTCGGAGGGGGAAAAATCAAATGCGCTTCACGGTCTCACGAGGACTCTCATCCATAATATGGTGGTGGGTGTTCAGGCCGGGTTCACCAAAGAACTCGATATCGTTGGAGTGGGATACCGCGCGGCAGTGAAAGGTTCCGTCTTGACTTTGACGCTCGGCTACTCTCATCCCATTGATTATGAGTTGCCGCAAGGGATCACCGCAAAAGTGGAGAACAACACTCACATCGTCGTTAGCGGTGCTGATAAGGTTCTGGTCGGCATGGTCGCCGCAAAGATTCGTTCATTCAAGAAGCCCGAGCCTTACCAAGGCAAAGGCGTTCGATACACGAATGAACACATCATTCGCAAGCAGGGTAAGGCTGCTGGAGCGAAATAGGAACGGTGAGTTTTTATGGCTACTAAAATTCGAAGAAAAACGAGCCCGAAGCAGCAGGTTCGGTTCAAGAGAAAAAAACGAATCCGAGCCCGTGTCGAGGGAACCGCCGAGCGGCCGAGGTTGTCGATCTTTAGATCGAACCGTCATTTTTACATTCAAATTATTGATGATGTAAAAGGGCACACGCTGGTGTCGGCTTCCACTTTGGAGGCTGAAAACAGGTCCAAGGTTGACGCCAATATCGAAGGCGTCAAGACCCTGGGTAATCTGATCGCCAAGCGCGCCCTCGCCAAAAAAGTGGAATGCGTCGTTTTCGATCGGAGCGGGTACCTTTATCATGGCAGGATCAAGGCCATTGCGGACGCCGCGCGTGAAAGCGGATTAAAATTTTAACTGAGTAGTTTTTTAGAGGAGAATATTCATGGCAAATCCGACTTCTGCGAACCGAGGCGCTTCACCCGAAGACAGCGAGTTTGAAGATAAAGTGATCCACATCAATCGCTGCGCCAAGGTGGTCAAAGGGGGCCGCAGGTTCAGCTTCTCGGCAATCGTCGTCGTAGGAGACAAAAAAGGCCAAGTTGGAGTGGGATTGGGCAAGGCGGGTGAAGTCCCGGAAGCGATTAAAAAGGCGGGCAAGCAAGCCAAGAAAAATCTCATTCGAGTGCCCATGGAAAATAAAACCATCCCTCATCAAGTGATTGGGCACTTCGGCGCAAGCCAGGTTCTCATGAAGCCAGCTCCGGAGGGAACGGGAATCATCGCAAGCTCAAGCGTCCGCGCTATTTTGGAAGTTGCCGGCATCCAGAACATCCTGACGAAGTCCATTCGCAGGGATAACCCTCATAACGTCGTCCGCGCCACATTAGAGGGGCTGAAGGACTTGAGAAGTATGAGTGAAATTGCTCGCGCCCGTGGCAAGGCCGTAGCGGAAATGACTGCTCACTAAGCCATTGAGATAAAGGATCAGAAATCATGCCAGCCTTGAAAAAGAAAACGATCACGATTCGATTGATGAAAAGCCCGATTGGTTGCAACCCCATTCAGCGGGCGACATTGAAGGGATTGGGTTTTCGCAAGAGGGAACAGACCCGAACCTTGGAGAATACCCCCTCGGTTCGAGGCATGATCAAGCGAGTCATTCACATGCTTCAAATTGAGGCTGAAAGCTGATTTTCAAAGGAAAAAGTTATGTTGAGATTGAATACGATTTACGCTCAAAAAGGCTCCGTGAAAAAAAGAAAGCGACTGGGTCGTGGAGCCGGATCCGGCCATGGTCCTACCGCTGGTAAAGGGGATAAGGGGCAGCTGGCCCGTTCCGGCGGCAGAGTTCGGATCGGGTTCGAGGGGGGGCAAATGCCTCTTTACCGAAGGGCTCCCAAGCGTGGATTCAAGAACTTTGGCCGCCGTCAGATCGCTATTTTGAATATTGATGATTTGAACCGCCTCGATCCAAAGGTTTTCTCCGAGGTTTCACTTGAAACTTTAGTGAGTGCAAATTGGATTAAAGGGCGTCATGATCGCCTGAAAATCCTCGGCACTGGGACATTGAAGCATGCACTGAGCATCAGGGCCCATCATGTCAGCCCTGCGGCTCAGGAAAAAATCACTCAGGCGGGCGGGAAAGTGGAGCTCGTTCCCATTCCAGGACCGCAAAAAAAGGTTCGTCGCTCTGAAAAGGCAGCAAGCCGTTCTAATTAGTCGAGGCGGATCATCTTCATCGGGATCATTTTTTAGCTCGTAGCAGGAAAGAGGGGTTTCATGTCGGGTGCAGATGGGTTGATCAAGATTCCTGAACTCCGCAAACGAGTGATCTTCACTCTTCTCATGCTCGCTGTGTATCGAATTGGGGTTCACATTCCCACGCCTGGGATTGATAGCGCCAATCTGCAACAGGTATTCGAGAGCATGAAGGGCACGATCTTTGGTTGGTTCAACCTCTTTAGCGGGGGGGCCCTGGAGCGATTCAGCATTTTCGCGCTCGGAGTGATGCCCTATATCAGCAGCTCGATTATTTTCCAGCTTTTGACCGTCGTATGGCCTTATCTCCATGATCTCCAGAAAGAAGGGGAGCAGGGCCGCAAAAAAATCACCCAATATACGCGTTATGGGACGGTGATTTTATGCATCGTGCAGGGTTACGGGATTGCCACGGGTCTCGAGCACTATAATAACCCCGCGGTCGTCATGCATCCCGGGCTCGCTTTTCGGGTGATGACCACGTTGACCCTGGCTACGGGAACCATTTTTCTGATGTGGATGGGCGAACAGATCACCGAGCGCGGAATTGGGAATGGAATTTCATTGCTGATTTACGCGGGGATCGCAGCCCGCATCCCTCAAGGAATCGGGAGCACTTTTAGCCTTTATCGTTCCGGGGAGTTGAATTTTTTCAAAATCCTGATGGTTTTAGCGGTCATCGTCGCTACTTTCTTCGTCATTATTTTTATTGAGCGCGGAGCTCGGCGCATTCCGGTGCAGTACGCGAAGAGAATTGTGGGGAGGAAGGTCTATGGCGGTCAGAATACTCACCTGCCTTTGAAGGTAAACACGTCAGGTGTGATTCCCCCTATTTTTGCTTCTTCGCTCATCATGTTCCCCGCGACCTTGGCCACGTTTTTTCCTTTTCCTTGGATCCAGGGATTTACTCAGCTTCTTCAGCCGGGCGGCCTTGTCTACGACATTTTGTTCGTCGGTTTGATCGTGTTTTTCTGCTATTTCTACGCGGCAGTGACTTTTAAGACGGATGATATTTCAGAAAATCTCAAAAAATACGGCGGATTCATCCCAGGAATTCGCCCAGGGCAACCGACTGCCCAGTACATCGACTATGTCCTTTCCAGAATCACATTGGGCGGAGCAGTTTATATTTCCACAATTTGCATTCTTCCCACTTTTTTGACTCAAACCATGAAGGTCCCTTTTTATTTCGGGGGAACCAGTGTCTTGATTCTCGTTGGAGTCGCTTTGGATACGGTGGCGCAGATTGAAACCTTTTTGTTATCCCGGAACTATGAAGGTTTCATGAAGCATACGCGGTTGAAAGGCCGAGCGGCTTATTCATGATCGTTATTTTTTTAGGCCCGCCAGGCTCTGGAAAAGGGACGCAAGCCAAGAAGCTTTCGCGCCTGAAACAATGGCCGCAGCTCTCCACGGGAGATATGTTGAGGCAGGCGATCGCGAACCAGACCTCGCTTGGCATTGAAGCGAAATCCTTCATGGATCGGGGAGAGTTAGTCCCCGATGCGCTCGTGGTGGGGTTGATTCGGGAGAGAATTCGACTGGAAGACTGCAAGAACGGCTTCATCTTGGATGGATTTCCCCGGACCGTCGCCCAAGCGGACGCGCTGGATCGGATGCTGAGCTCGCAATCCCGAGAGGTGGGTAGAGTGGTCGCGTTTCAAATCCCCGATGAGCCCTTGCTGAGCAGGCTCTCGGGACGATTGATTTGTTCGAAGTGCGGGGCCGTCTATCATTCCCAATACACAAAGCCTAAAAAAGACCAGACCTGCGATCAATGCGGCGGGGCCTTGATTCAAAGAGCCGATGATCAGCCGGAAATCGTCAAGCGACGATTGATCTCGTATCATCAAGATACCATGCCGCTCATTCAATTTTACACGAAGCAGAAGAAGCTGAAGACGATCAATGCCCAGGAAAGCATGGAATCCGTGGAAAAAGCCCTGCTCCAAGCGTTATCTATCAGTAGTTGAAAAACGGAAGCGCTATGATCTCCCTGAAGTCTGAACGCGAACTGGATTTAATGAGGAAGGCCGGGCAAGCCGTCGGCCAAATCCTCGAGGAAGTCAGTGGCCGCGTTAAAGCCGGGGTTTCGACGGCCGCCTTGGACCAATATTGCGAGCGCCGATGCGAGGAGTTGGGGGTGATTCCCGCATTTAAGGGATATCACGGCTTTCCGGGCACCCTCTGCGTATCGATCAATGATGAAGTCGTTCATGGGATTCCCTCCTCTAAGCGGATTTTAAAAGATGGTGACATTATAGGCCTGGATTTCGGGGTTTCTTATCAAGGCTGGTACGCTGATTCAGCGAGGACGGTCGGGGTAGGTGAGATTTCAGACGAGGCAAAAGCCTTGATTGAAGCGACTCAGAAGAGCCTTTTTGAGGGGATTAGCCAGTGTTTCGCGGGGAATCGGGTCTACGATATTGGGCACGCGGTTCAGAAATATGTTGAAGGTCGCGGTTACAGCGTGGTAAGGGAGTTCGTTGGCCATGGGATAGGAAGAGCTCTCCATGAGGACCCGCCAGTGCCGAACTACGGGACCAAAGGGAAGGGTTTGGCCCTCCAGTCAGGGATGGTGATTGCCATCGAACCGATGGTGAACGCGGGTCAAAGTGGAGTGCGGATTCTGGAGGATGGGTGGACCGTCGTTACTCTGGATCGATCCCTTTCCGCGCATTTTGAGCACACCGTGGCCATCACAAAAGATGGCCCAGAGATTCTGACTTTGATGTCAGCAGCGAGAGGTTGAAGTTATGAAAGTACGCGCTTCGGTGAAAAAAATTTGTGACAAATGCAAAGTCATTCGCAGGAAGAATATCGTTCGAGTGATTTGTGAAAATCCTAGGCATAAGCAACGACAAGGCTAATCAGTAAACGAAAGGACGTTCCGTGGCTCGTATTTCAGGCGTAGATTTACCTCGTGGAAAAAGGATGGCGATCGCATTGACCTATATCTATGGCATTGGTCGCCCCAATGCTTTGAAGATTTTGGAACTGGCCAAAATCGATCCCAATCAAAAAGCCGATGAACTGACAGAGGCTGAGGTTTCTCGAGTACGCGACATCATTGACCAGTCTCACCGAGTTGAAGGAGATCTGCGGCGCGAAGTCAGCATGAACATCAAGCGTCTCGTGGATCTGGGATGCTATCGTGGAACGCGTCACCGCAAAAGTCTGCCCGTTCGCGGTCAACGAACTCATTCGAACGCGCGTACTCGCAAAGGTCCAGCAGTGGCCATTGCTGGTAAAAAGTCCGTTAAGACCATGAAGTAATGGATTGTAAGGAAACAGGATAAATCTTATGAGCGAATCAAAAGAGACATCCCAGGCAGCCTCTCCAAGCGCTGCAGGAGATGCGACTAAAAAAGTAAAAAAAGCGAAGAAAGTAGCATCTGCTGGAAATGTGCACGTGCTTGCTACGTTTAATAACACCGTGATTACGATCACCGATACCATGGGGAACGCCGTTTGCTGGTCCAGCGCCGGAGGCAAAGGTTTCCGTGGTTCCAGGAAAAATACCCCGTTCGCAGCGCAAGTTGCGGCGGAAGACGCGGGTCGCAGGGCTTTTGAAGGCGGAATGCGCACCGTTCAAGTTTTTGTGAGTGGTCCTGGAGCAGGCCGCGAATCGGCACTTCGAGCCATCGCTTCAGCAGGACTTCGAGTGAGTTACATCGAGGATGTCACCCCGATTCCTCATAATGGATGCCGTCCCCCCAAGCGTAGGAGAGTTTAAATCATGGCACGTTCATGTGGTCCAGTTTGCCGTCTTTGCCGGCGTGAAAATCAAAAGCTATTTTTAAAAGGGGACCGTTGTTACACCGATAAGTGCTCTTTTGAGCGGCGTGGTTATCCGCCAGGACAGCACGGTCAAGGCCGAATCAAGTTCTCTGAATACGGATTGCAGCTTCGCGCTAAACAAAAGATTAAGCGGATGTACGGCTTGTTGGAGCAACAGTTCCATAACGTTTTCAAGAAAGCTGAAAGAAGCAAAGGCATCACCGGCGCAAATTTGATCTCAATGCTCGAGCGCCGTTTGGACAACGTGACCTACCGCTCAGGGTTCGCGAACTCAAGATCAGAGGCGCGACAACTGGTGGGCCATGGGCATCTTTTGGTCAACGGGAAGAAAGTTAACATTCCTTCCTATCTCGTTCAAAAGGGCGACCAGATCGAAATTATCCAGAAGAGCAAGGATTCAGTTCGTGTTCTTGGCGCTTTGGAAGCGGTTAAGCGCAGGGAAATTCCGCAGTGGCTGGAATTGGACGCGACTTCCCAGAAAAGCACGGTGCGCGATCTCCCATCCCGCGACGATGTCACGGCGCCGATGGAAGAACGAATGGTGATCGAACTTTACTCCAAGTAATTTCAAGCAACGTTTATTACCTGATTAAGGAGAATTCAGCTCATGTTGGAAAAAAATTGGCGCGATTTGATCAAGCCGAAGGCACTGGACGTCGATAAGGAGAATCTCTCGGTTTATTACGGGAAGTTCATCGCAAAACCTCTTGAGCGAGGATTCGGCCTCACTCTCGGAAATTCCCTCAGACGCGTTCTTTTATCTTCGCTTCAGGGCGCTGCGATCACTGCCGTGAAAATTGACGGCGTCGTGCATGAGTTTACGTCGATTCCGGACGTCAAGGAAGATGTTTCCGAGATGATCTTGAACTTGAAAGAAGTGCGTTTCCTGCTTCATGGCGAGCAAGCGACGGTTCTCATCGAGAAGACCGGACCTTGCGAAGTGAAGGCTTCCGACATCATCGCTTCGGAGCAAATCAAAGTTCTCAACCCTGAGCAGACCATCGCCACCCTCGGAAAAGGCGGGAAGCTTCGAATTGAAATTCAAGTGGCTCGAGGCCGAGGTTATCGTCCCGCTGAAAACAATAAGTCGGACGACATGCCGATCGGCTGGATTCCCGTGGACAGTTTTTTCTCGCCTATTCGGCGCGTCAACTACACGGTGACTCAGAGCCGCGTGGGTCAAAGAACGGACTTTGACAAGCTGACCTTCGAAGTTTGGACGGATGGATCCGTGCCGCCGGAGGACGCAGTTTCTTTGGGGTCCAAGATCCTGAAGGATCAGCTTTCCGTTTTCCTGAATTTTGAGGAAGAGCCGGAACCTTCAATCAGCCGTGTTGAAGAGAAAAATTCGCAGTTCAACTCCAATCTTTACCGCTCGGTTGAGGAATTGGAGCTTTCCGTCCGTTCAGCGAATTGCCTTCAGAACGCCAACATCAAGTACATCTATGAGTTGGTCCAGAAGACGGAAGCTGAGATGTTGAAAACGAAGAATTTCGGGAGAAAATCCTTGAACGAGATCAAGGATATTTTGGGCGAAATGGGATTGAGCTTGGGAATGAAGTTGGATGGATTCGTCCCTCCTTCGCAGCCCATCAAACCCGCCGATTCTGATGTGGATGAAAACCGAATCCTCAGCGACCGCAAGAAGGCGGAAGAGCTGGGAGTCGAAGCGGAAGACGATTTGGAAGATTGATTTATGAGACATAAAGTAGACGGGCGAAAGCTAGGACGCAATACCTCTCACCGGATTGCGTTGTTCAGGAATTTGGCGAACGCGCTGATTCAAAAAGAGCAGATCGTGACGACCGTGCAGAAGGCGAAGGAAGCCCGCCGTGTCGTGGATCGATTGATCACCTTGGGAAAGAAGGGAACGCTGCACGCCAAGCGCTTGGCATTCTCCCGAACCCGGGATGCGGAAGTCGTGCAGAAGCTTTTCAGCGAGCTGGCTTCTCGTTATGAGAAACGCCCTGGGGGTTACACGCGCGTTCTCAAGATGGCAAAGCGCCGTTGGGGAGATGCCGCTGAAATGGCGGTTCTCGAGCTCGTGGATCATCCAGCGATTGATCGCACCAAAAAGAAGAAGGATTCGGCTCAATCTGCTTCAGAGAGCGAAAAGACATCCGCGGCTTCCGAAGCCCCGAGCGCGAAAGATCCGCTGGGCCGCTTCAAGAAGATCTTCTCAAAAAAATCCTCGAAGAACGCCTCCTCCGTAAAAGCGCCGCGAGTTTCAAGCGGTTCTGCCCGTAAAACCATGGCAGGCGGGGGTTCGAGCAAAAGCGGAGGAAGCAGCGGCTAACTTTTAGGCACTGCGGAACTTTTATTCACCCAAGGAGCTTTTAGCTTCTTGGGTTTTTTTATTTTGCAGCGATTTCAATGGCTTGTTTTTCTTCAGCGAGGCGGCAACTCGGCCTGTTTTTTGCTCTTTTAGTCATGGAAACGCATGAATATGCCGATGCGTCAAATTGAGGTTCCATGGCATTCCATCGTTCGATCATAAAAGTAATCGGAGGGTTGGCGATGGTGGGGTATTCCCTCGCTTGGGCTGCTCCAGGCGCTCGAGGATCGAAGCCTACCCTCTCAGAGGCGGCGCTTAAGGCGCGTCAGGACGATGAGGATTGCGGCCCCTCTTGCGCCTACAATCGCGCCACCTCATATCAGTCCCAGTCCATTCTTTTGATGCTGAAGAAAAGCAAAGATATCGATGATGCGGCGGATGCCTTGGCTCTCAGCAACGCCAAAGACAAAAGCAGTTTAAAAAATACGTTGAGAAGTCACCTGGGCTCTTATTGTGGGTTGATTGGGGAGTCAGATCTCCTTCAGTGCGCGGATCAATGGCACACCATGCATGATCCCATCCTGAGAAAAAGCCGGTTGGCGATCCATGAGAACACGAGCAACTCGGAATCCCTGAAGTCCCGCGAGGGAGCTTCCCTGGGCGCGGCCTCCGTGGGAGCCGCGGGCAAAACCCTCCCTAAATACTCGAGAGACGGACAGGCCGGGGCGAAGAAACAGCGCTTTTCGCGGGTGAACAAACCGCTCACGAAGCAGGACTTTGAGGCAATCTACGATTGGGAGCAGGCGGCGCTCGAGCAAGCGGCAAATCTTGAGACCGAAAAAGCGACCAAGTCGCGCGAATATTTTAGGCCCAGCAAATCCGATTTTTCTATTTTTGAGACCATCATCAATGAAACGGGGGGAACGATCACCCGGCCAACTGGAAAAATTGATGAAGCCGCTTATCAGCGGGCATTAGCTGAGTATGAGCGCCAGGTTCAGCTCGGTTTGGTCTCCAATTCAACCCAGCAATTGTCCAAGACGGTCCCAGAGTCCTTCAAGAAGCGCCCTCCTCAGCTCTTTCAGTCCGCGGGCCCCGCGGCGAGCTCGGCTGCCTCTTCCGAGGATGCGGCACGGGTTCAACAAGTTGACGATATTTTTCGGGATGCTTTGACAGAAAAACTCCTGAAAGAAGGCATTCTGTCCGTTCGCTCATTCCCGGGGAAAAAGGCCGAGATTCCCGATCAGATCCCCGTGGCTGAGGGGCAGAATCAAACGGAGTACAGCCCGGCGTTGACCGATGAATCAATCGCTCAGCCGCTTGGGATACAATCTTCCTCCAAAAAAGTGAGTGGACCTCAAAAGCCCGCCCGGGTCCCCGCAAGCCTCAGACGCAATTCCGCGCTGAAACCCTCTTCTTCTCCTTGATCATTCAGGCAGCCAGACGAGCACCCGCGTTTTGCCCGAGGGAACTGAGGCGGTCGAAACCTTGGATTGGCTCTGATACCAGGTGAAAATTCGCGCATTGGAATCCGGCGAGGTCGCAGCAGGGGCTTCTTCCGTATTTTTGGGGACCAGCGCTGAGAGCTCCTCCAATTTTTTTTTGAGCTCCGGGACGAGATTCGCTGGGAGAACTAAATTGAACTGAATGCCGCCGGGAAATTTTTTGCCATGAAGCTCCTCGTTTTTGGCCGCGACTTTCAGCGTTTTGAGAATGTGTTCCACTCGAGGCTGGTAATCCTGGGGATTGCCCGTTTTGAGATTGAACCGCCAGATCAGGTGGGTTCCTTTGGCGCCGCCGACGGGAGCCGGAGTCTCGGCTCCTTCCTCCTCATTCATGAATTCGTCGTGATGCCCTTCTTCCTCGGGGCTTGATTCTTTCGCGGCCGATGAATCTGCCACGCGCTGCCGGTCGAGGGGGGATTCAAACTCCTGGAGGGGGTTGGTGTAAAGGTCAAGATCGGGATTCAGTTTGCGGTCGAGAAAGCGCTTTGCAGGAGGTCCCCACGTGACCACGGCCAAAATGAGAAATGCGAGAAAAGAACCTTCAATCGGAATCCGGATGTACCAAGGAATTTTTTTCCATTCCGGGCGTTCCCGGCGTAGGAGATCCAGGGGCACGAGGTGCCCTCCCGCTTCGCGGGGGGAAGAAGGCTGAGAAGACAAGGAGTGGATCAGCGCTTGATAGCGCTCCAATCGCTTGGAGCATTTCAAGCAGGATTTCATGTGGGTATCGGCCTCTTTTTTTCGGAATGGGGAGAGTGCGCCATCCAAGTAATCCGAGCTCTGATTTTGCCATTCGAAGCAATTCATGGGGAATTCCAAATCCATTCCTCAAGGGTCTTGAGCGCCTGCTGCCTCTTGAACTTCAACGCATCGGGCGTGAGATCCAGGATCAGCGCGATTTCCTCGAAAGGAAGCTGATGCTTTTCCTTCAGGAGGAGGAGGCATTGATCCTCCAAAGGCAGTCTCTGAAGGTATTTGGAGAGCCGCTGGAGCTTTGCTTCAAGAAGGAGGTCTTGATCCCATGCGGTCGAGGCAATGGGAGGGGATTTCTTGGAGCGCCTTTCGTAAGAAGCGCGAATCTGCGAGTACGCCTCTTTGATCGCCCACGCCCTTTCATGGTCATGATAGGAGTGCCTGGGCGCAGTATGCGCGAGGATCCGAATCGAGTTTTGAAACGCGAGTTGGGCGGGTCCTCGAGCCCAGAGCAGGGAGTTGCAGAGGTCAAAAAGCAAATCCCCGTACCGTCGGGTGTAATGCTTGAGTTTTTCGTGATCAGCACCGCTCATTCGGGTGGGCCAAATTTCAAGTAAAGTTTCCAACGCTCAGGCGTGGTTTGAAATCCCAGCTGAATGGTGGCGGCGGGCAGCCAGCTGGGTTGTCGCGGCTTTCGAATGAGCTGCATCCCGGCCTGGGATGGGGTTCGCCCCCCCTTGCGCTGATTGCAGGGCTTGCAGGCGGTGACGATGTTTTCCCAGGCCTTCTTTCCATTCTGAACCACCGGGACGACGTGATCCAAGGTGAGGTAATTTTTGTTGAATCGATTCCCGCAATACTGGCAGGTGTGCTGATCGCGAAGGAAGATGTTCGCGCGGGAAAATCGCACGATCTGCTTCTTCTTGGAGAGTGGGACATACGTGAGCAGGCGAAGGACCGCGGGGACTTTGATCGTCAGCCGAACCGTGTGCACTTCCCGGTCCGACTCCTCGATGACTTCCACTTTTCCCTGAAAAAGCAGTTGCAGTGCGCGTTGCCAGGTGACGATGTGCAGTGGTTCGAACGAGGCGTTGAGCACTAAGGCATGGCCCATGTTTGTATTATAAAACGCAGTTGGCCTGGTGTAAAAGGGGTTATCCGCATGTCCATGAAATTCAAGGCAAAGAAAGTGAAGAAAAGGGCTTTTGTTGGAATTTTGGCGGGTTTATGCGCCTTGGGGGGGGTGTATTATGCGCTGAGCCACCTTTTCCCTCATCAAAGCCCGGCCCCTGCAGCCTCGCAGGGGCAGCGGTTGGCACCCGCTTTTGGGTTAAAAGACCGCTCTGAGCGGCTTTATGAGCTGGCTTCGTGGAGAGGGAAAGTCACCCTTGTGCATTTTTGGGCAAGTTGGTGCCCTCCTTGTTTAGCGGAAATCGCACACTTTGCTCGAGCCGCCTCCCAATGGGATTTAGGGCAAGTCGCATGGGTAGCGATTAGCGAAGATCAGTCGTGGGCTGATGCCGAAAAAATACTGCCCTCAGATACCCCTGCGGTGGTGAGCCTCTTAGATGAGGGATCGAAAGTCTCGGACCTATTCGGTTCTTATCAATTCCCGGAGACCTATCTCATTTCTCCCGCGGGGGAGATCCTGGCGAAATGGGTGGGACCTCAGTCCTGGCAAAAAGATGGGGAAATTTTTCAGAAAATTCAGTCGTCTCTTCGTTAGTTTTTTCCACGGTTAAACGAAAAATTCCCTGGATCCCCGCTTCAACCCACTCCTTCATGGGGAGCTGAGATTCAAGGTGCGCATATAAGTCAGGATGGATCCGTGTCGAGGGAAAACGATCCGAAAACAAGGTGCAGCAATCGAGCGCTGGCCGGATCGAAATCTCGTAACTCCCCAGATCCTGCGCTTGTTGAATGATCTTGTCTTTATCCATTCCGATGAGAGGCCGGAAGATGGGTAGGCTTGAGCTTTTCTCGGTCAGCACGAGGTTCTCAAGGGTTTGGCTGGCGACCTGTCCGAGGCTTTCCCCGGTGATCAGCGCTTGAGCGCCGATGCTCGCGGCCCAGGCGCTTGCGATTCGATTCATGAGGCGCCGATAGACGAGTGTCCGAAGTTTGGGGCTGATTTTAAGCGCCACTTCTTCCTGGATTTTTCCGAAGGGGATGACCCAGAGCGGCTGAGCGTCGGGTTGAAAGTGATTGAGCAACCGAGCCAGCTCACTCACTTTCGCCAACGTCTCCTCGCCTACGAACGGGGCACCGTAAAAATGAAGGTAAGAAAGTCTCGCCCCGCGTTTGATCATCCATTGAATCGCGACCGGGGAATCAATTCCCCCGGAAAGCAATCCCAGAAGATGCCCATTGATTCCGACGGGCATGCCCCCCATGCCTGTTTTTTTCTGAATCCAAAGGAAACTCTCGGCAGCCCTAATTTCCACATTGAGGCAGAGATCCGGCTGCTTGAGACGCACTTTGAGGGAGGGCCATTTTCCTGAAATCAGCCCTCCCAAGGAGCGGTCCATTTCCATGGAGGAAGAGCAAAGCACTTTGTCGCTTCGACGAGTCAGGACTCGAAAAGTTTGAATGGAAGGCCGCTCCGCGAGGGCCTCATTGACGAGGGCCAATGCGGCCGATCGAATTTTCTCAACCTGGGTTTCCACGCGTTGCACTCGACTTGCGCTGGACACCCCGGCGACTCGAGAGAGCACTTGGGAAAAAATGGGGTGGTCTTGAGGGGTTTCCACGAGGACGCGGGAAACCTTCCTGAACACGCGAAAAGGGTAGTTCGGGGGAAGCGATCGTGAGAGCTGTTTTTTGATGTTCTCCGCGAGCTTTCTCTCGAAGAAAGAGCGGTTCTTCCCCTTAAGCGCGATTTCATGGAAGCGTACTAAATAAGAAGCGGTTCCCATCGGATTAACTTCTTCGCCGGAAGGAAGGCCGAAGGGCGTGCAGTCTTTTTAATGATTGCTCGAGGCCCACGACCAGCTTCTCGATTTCATCAAGCGTTTGATCTTCGGCGAGGCTGATGCGGAATGCCGATTGAGCGTGATCCATCGAAAAGCCCATGGCTTGGAGAACGGGCTCAGGTTCAAGTTTTTTCGAGCTGCAGGCGGAACGGGTTGAGATGACCAACCCTTGATCCTCGAGCATCCGGCTTAAATGGCTGGGGTCCACTCCCAGCGCGCTTAAACTAATGATGTGAGGAACGCTCTCTTCAGGCGAGTTCCAATGTAGCAGTTCAGGGAGGAGCTTTCGCTCGGTGAGTGAGTTTTTCAAGGCTTGGCGAAGGGCGTGGATGCGGGGCAGGCTTTGGGAGAGCCGTTTCAGGCGGAGTTTCGCGGCGAGGTGGAAGGCCGAAATGAGCCCCGGGCTCTGAGTGCCGGAACGTAGCCCTGACTGTTGGTTCCCTCCCCAGATGAGGGGGCGGAGCCCCGACTTTAAGAGGCCGGGATTCAGGATCAAAAGGGCCCCGATGCCCTTGGGGCCGCCGATCTTATGCGCTGAGATGGAGACCAGGTCAATTCCCCCAGCTTCAAAAACCTGGGTGGTTTTCCCGAATCCCTGAATGGCATCCGTATGAAAATACACTTCGGGGCGGATTCGCTTTGCGGTTCGAGCGAGTCGCTCCACGGGCAGCAAGGCCCCGGTGATCGAGTTGACTTGATGAATGCTCACTAAAACTCCGGACTCCCGAATCCCTCGCTCAAATTCTTCCTCGATCAACTGCCCGTTCGTTTGGACGGGGAGGGGATGCGCTTCAAACCCGAAGTCCTGGAGCGATCGGGCCGTATTGGCGACAGCAGCGTGCTCAGTCGATGAAAAACAGATGCGCTGCCCTTTTGAAACCGCATTTTTTTTAAACTGCTGCGTGAATCGCTGAAGCGCCACTCCTTGGATCGCCAGGTTATTCGCCTCCGTTCCGCTTCCGGTGAAAATCACCTGATCCGGGGAAGGGAGCTTAAAAGCATCCGCGAAAAAAACCTTGGCCTCATGAACCGCTTGTTGAGTGGAGCGTCCTAAAATATGGGCTGAGGAGGGGTTGCCAAAGTCCTCTTTCTCAAAGCGCAGCAACGCCTGCCGAATTTCATCGCTGCTCGGCGTCGTTGAGGCGTGATCAAAAAAATGACAAGAGGTGACCATGAAAAAATGTCCAAAAGATGACTACTAGATTGATTCACCTGAAAAGACAAGGAGTTGTGTATTTAAAAATGGCTAAATTTTTGACGTTCATCAGCCGATAAGCAGAAAGAAGAGGGATAAGAGGGCAGGACTTATGATCAATTGGGATGAGCTCAAGCATATTCACGTGATTCGCAAGCTCGAGGGGATTTTGGCCCAGTGGTTTCACGCGGATATTTTTTTCGTGGATGAACGGGGTCAAATCCGAAACTATGAAACCCACGATCATCCCCGGGAGTTTTACAACCCGGTCTCACGCTTTTTCTGCGCTCAAGAATCGACTCGGAAGCATTTGTTCAAAATTTTCTCTGATACCAATGAGAAGATTTTCCAGGGCAGCCAAAACCATTGGGTGATTCCGGGACCGCTCGGTATTGAGACTATCTTGGTCTCCCGGATCAGTTTGGACGGGGAGTTTTTGGGTTCAGTCTTCGCCTGCTGCGGCTTTGAGAACGCATGGGATGAGGCTTCTAAAAAACAAGCGCAAGCCGAGCTCGAGAAACTGGGGATCTCGCAATCCCCGCTCATCTCGGAACTTGAGAAGCTCACGCCTTTGAGCGAGGCTGAAAAAAAATATTTTCATGAGCTCGTCGATCTCGTCGCCCAGGAAATCATGACGTTTCACGGGGAGATCACCAAGCGCGAGGAGCGCATCAACGCGCTCAACAGCCAGTTGGGGCATCGCTATAGCTACGACTCGATGATCGGAAAGTCGAAACCGATGCAGGATCTGTATGCGATGCTCGATAAGATCAAGAATTCCGAGTCGACCGTCTTGGTCCAGGGAGAGAATGGCACCGGGAAAGAGCTGATCGCCCGCGCGATCCACTACAACTCTCCGCGAAAAGACGCGAACTTCGTCACTGTAAACTGCTCCGCATTCAACGAGAACCTCTTGGATAGCGAGCTTTTTGGCCATGTGAAGGGTTCGTTCACCGGGGCGATCAAGGATAAAAAAGGGCTTTTCGAAGTCGCGGATCGCGGGACTTTGTTCCTCGACGAGATCGGCGACATGTCCCCGACGATGCAAGTGAAGCTCCTGCGCGTCCTCCAGGAAGGGACGCTCACGCCTGTCGGCGGGACTGAGCAGCGTAAAGTGGACGTCCGGGTCGTAGCCGCGACGAACAAGGACCTCAAGGAAATGGTGGAATTGGGGACTTTCCGGGAAGATCTTTATTATCGCATCAACGTCATCAACCTCGTTGTGCCGCCCCTGCGTGACCGCAAGGAGGACATCCCCCTGCTCATCGAGCATTTTCTCAGCCGAGGGTGCAAAGAAAAGGGCCTGACGTTGAAGGCGCTTGCGAAGCGGGCGATCGAGAAAATTTTTGATTACCCCTGGCCGGGAAATATTCGTGAATTAGAGAATGAGATTGAAAGAGTGATCGTCCTCTCCGGCGAAGAGCCCAGGATTGCGGCGGATTTGCTCTCCCAGAGAATCCGGGATTTCGGCGAGAACGCCAAGGTCCAGGGGGTAAGGGTGGCGGGAAAGTTGAAGGATGCGCTCGAAGAGCTTGAAAAGACGATGATTCGCGAAGGCCTCCGACGCACCAATTGGAACAAAAGCCGTCTCGCCAAAGAACTCGGCATTTCCAGGGCCGGGCTCATCATGAAGGTCGAAAAGTATGGGCTCGACAAGCGAAAGCTCGCTCGACCCGGAGCTCCTGGTGGCGGCAGTGGGGAAGCGGCTTAGCGTTTGAAACGCCTCGCTCTCAAGGCGCTTCAGTGTTAAACTGAGCGCATGAATTTGACCTCACCTCAGACGCTTGAAGTTCGCGTGATGGGACAGCCCTTCACGGTTCGTACCGGTGAAACTGATCCTGTCATCCTCAAAGAAATTTCGGAATTGGTTCAGCAACGCATCAGCGCCTGCGAATCTCGCCTCAAGTCCTCAGTCGCGCCCCACTCGGTGCTCTTGCTGGCCTTTCTCGACCTGGCGGAGGAGTACATTCATGCCAAGCACCGGACTCAGGATTACCTCGCTAAAACACAGCAAAAATCCTCTCAGCTCCTCTCCATCTTGGACCAGTTTTCAGTGATCCATGAATCCGAAACCGATACGCCAGCAGATTCAAAAAGCACTGCAGTCGCTCAGTTCAGCTGAGCTCAGCGAGAAAAACCAGGCTCTTTGCGCCCAAGTTTCGCTCTGGTTGAAAGAGCGGGAGGGCGGTGATTTCTCCCTCAAAAAAATAGGCCTCTATCGAGCATTGCCCAGAGAGGCGGATCTTTCTGGTTTGGCTGAGGATCTCGAACGGCAGGGCGCCCTGCTTTATTACCCGAGGATCCAAGAGAGGGGCGGGAAATCCTTGGAGTTCGCCCCCGCCTCTCAAAAACTCCCGCATCATTGGAAGCAGGATCAGCGCTTCGGAGTGATGGAGCCGGCTTCTCATCAGCCTGCGATCGAGCCTTGCCAGCTTCATCTGATTTTCATCCCTGCCGTCGCTTTGAGCGCTTCAGGGGATCGGGTGGGCCGGGGAC
>CAZLYB010000023.1:0-25538 GCA_964563795.1 uncultured Bacteriovoracaceae bacterium
AAGCTAGTACCGAGGCAGCTCGGCGCTAAAATCGCTCGATGCCCCCCGTTTTTTTACATATAAAATAAAAAGCCCCCTGGACTTAATGACCAGGGGGCTTTTTATTTAAAAATAAGCGCGTGTTTAATTAGTGATCGGCGGCGAGTTTTACGTTCAAAAGCTTGAGGACTTTGGGTTCCCATTCTTTCGGAGTTTGCCCGGTTGCGTCGGCGAGTTCCCTGAGAAGTAGTTTGAGAGTGGCTTCATAGAGCTTTTCAACTTCGCTGGGAGCGACAACATGGCGCTTGCGAAGGACATGAAGATAGCTCACTGCTTTGGTCAGGCCAATCGCCCCTTCTTGACGAATCACGGCATCGATCTGAGCGGACGCTTGAATCCATGGCAGTTGGATGGGGAAATAATATTCGCGGCTTTGCAGGGCCTTTAGAACAGAGTCTACATCGTCCTTGTGCAACGGCTCTCGCAATCCTTGCTGTTGGGCCGCCTGGACCGGGACCCAAATCGCGGGATCCTTCCTCGCTGAGCGCGAGTTGCTGGAGCGGATGGGTTCCAATTTGTAGAAGTGCAGCGTCTCGCTTCCGATGCGCCTTTCTTCAATCCCCACGACCTGACATTTGCCATGGAGGCCATACATCACCGGCGTGCCTGCTTTGAATTCCTGGGTCTGAGATTGATTTTCGCGCATTTGGAATCAACTCCCTCGGCTTTTATTGGATCACATCAGTTACCAAGCTATCAGAATGGAGGGGGAGCAGCAATCTTTGTCACCGCAAAAGCACTTGATCTCTGGACGATTTCAAGCCAGAACCATCTCATGGCTAGAGGACGTAAGCGTAAGACACAAAAGATGAAAAATCGAAAGCGTCAGGCAAAGAAGAAAGCTGCAGCGAAAAGACGTCGTGAAACGGCGCGCCGCGCAAGAGCTTCCTGATTCGCCGAAACTTCTTCTCATTCATCAAAATTTAACAATTCCTGCCTGACTCAGAGCGCATCGGGCTTGTATCTCTGCGTGAATTTTCTTACACTAGAAGTGTGTGAGAGGGCTCCCATTCGATTTTGCCCCTATTCTGCAGGTCAGCCCGAGCCGGTTTTTACCGCATCCATGAGGGATGCGGATGAGCGATGAATGCAAGGAGAAGGCGTTCGCATGAAAATTTCAAACCAAAAAATCCAGGATTTCTCAAAACGCGCGATCGCGCTCGCATTGATCGGGACGCTGGCCCTTCCTTCGGTGGTTTTCGCCAAGAGCAAGGAGGAGAAAATCGATGAAAGCATCAGCAACTGGGAAATCGAGCAAAGCATCAAAAACGTTCAAAGAGCTAAAACCGCGGCTGAAAATGCGAGAAAAAGCATCGAGAAGTATGAGGATCAAGAGGAGCAGCTCAAAAACGTTAACTCCATGACCAAAGACCAGATTCTAACGCTTTTCGCAGGCGAAGGATTGGATAAGGATTGCCACAAAGCCTGCTTGCCGGGACAGGGACCCTGCAATTATTCGTCCTTCATGCCCCCTGCTTCCGGTGAAAAAAGCAAGCTCAGCGAAGAAGCCGAAAAATTCAAGGCGATCAATGCAAACTGCAAGTCCGGCGATCTCAATCGAAGCAATGACTGCATTGCGGATTACCTCAAGTATAAGAAAGATAATGGAGGCGAGTCCGCTTGCATCCTCCTCTATACAAATGCTGTAGATAAAGACGTCAGCACTATTGAGCCGGTTTCGAGTTGCCCTGAAGCCGTGGGAAAATGCTGGTATGTGTTCGCGCGAGTCCGAGCAAAAGAAGTAGAGAGCAAAGTGGAGCAGGCAAATGCCGCGTACAAGAAGGCGGTTGAAAAGATCTCAGATGAAAAATCCAACCTTGAGGATGCCGTAGGTCAGTGCCCGACGTGTTCCGCTTCCAAGCGCGCCGCTAAAATCTTGGTGGGCGGGAGTGGCAGCGGCTTGATTATCGGCGGCGGCGGGATCATAGGAGGGATTTTCAACGGAGGCGGGGGAGCCGGCGTCATCTATGGAGGCGGCGGCGGCGGGATCGGTTCTGGAAATTTATCCTGGGGCGAGAAATTGATTTTAGGAATTTCAGCGGCCACGCCGCTGGCGCTCGGGATCACCAACGGTATTCTCTACAATCGCGGCCTGAACGCTTATTCCAAAAACTATAATAACTTTCTTCAAAGCTGCGTGGCGATGGGGATCCCTTGTCCCGCGCCGGGAGCCGGAATGTACGGCGGCGGAAATAGTGCGCTTGCGGGCCTTTTTGGAGGCTTGGGTGGATTAGGGCTTGGAGGCATCGGCGGGCTGGGTGGTGGTGGCATCGGCGGCATTGGCCTGGGCGGAATCTACGGGGGCATCGGCGGCATTGGGGGCTTAGGCGGCCTCGGCGGCCTGGGCGGTATCGGGTTGGGATATCCAGGATTGGGCGGCCTCGGTGGAATCGGTGGAGGAGTCCTCGGAGGAGGAATTCTCGCAGGTGGATTAGGCGGGATCGGTGGTCTGGGCGGAATCTACGGGGGCATCGGCGGCATTGGGGGCTTAGGCGGCCTTGGCGGGCTGGGTGGTCTTGGAGGTCTTGGTGGATTAGGCGGCCTCGGCGGAGTCTACGGCGGATTCCCCGGGTATCCTGGAATTCCAGGCGTCATCGGCGGCGGGATCGGTCTCCCGGTTGGGATTGGAATGGGCGGTCTCGGAGGATATGGCGGTCTCGGTGGAATCGGCGGCCTCGGTGGGCTCGGCGGATACATCAGTTTGGGCGGAGGCTTAGGCGGCCTCGGTGGGCTTGGAGGATTAGGTGGGCTCGGCGGTATCGGCGGCCTTGGCGGATTTGGCGGTCTCGGGACTTTGGGGGGCCTTGGCGGTCTCGGGGGTATAGGGGGGATTGGAGGCATCGGGAGCATCGGAGGGTTAGGTGGGATTAATCCTTACCTCGGTGCTGGAGGAAATGCGCAATACATGGCCTCGCTCCAAGCGGCTCAACAAGCGCAATATTTTCAAATGCAGCACTACATGCAAAGCGCTGAAGATATCATGCGGGCTCAACAAGATATTTCATCCGCTTACGGCAGGTTAGGGATGTTGTATCAAACTTCTCAGCAGGCACAGCTGGGAGGAAGTATTTACGGTGGAGTCGGCGGCGGATATGGTTTTGGAATATAATTGTCGCTTTGCATTATATGCTGAGCGTCAAAAATATTCTTGAGTGTGGCTTTTCTATCCCGAAATGCGACCAAAAAAACTCAAGTTCAGAGGACACGCGCCGAAGAGATACATGTCTAAGTTAGAGGGACTTTGGTGGGTACTCTAGGCTTAGACAACTTGACTGAGGGCCGCTACCGTCTTCTGAGATTCGCTGAGGAGGCGGTTTCGGGTACAGCAAAGGCTGGTAGTGGTCCTCGTCCTTTTTTGATACTCCCCCCATGATGACGCGTAAAACCCTTCGATTGAATCACATCGGAATCGCGGTCGACCCACTCAGCGTCATGAAAAATCTTTTTGAGGAACTGGGATTGCCCATTCGTTCCGTTGAATCAGTCCCCGATCAAGGAATTCAGGCGCATTTCATTCCGCTCCCTCAAACGACAAGTACGTTGGAGTTATTGGAACCCATAGATCCTCAGGGAGTGATCGCCAAGTTTTTGAGCAAACATGGCCCTGGAATTCATCATCTTTCTTTTGAAGCGGAAGCGGGCACTCTCGATGATCTTTGCAAACGGCTCCGCGCCCGGGGATATCGATTGATCTATGATCAACCTCGCGCTGGTGCGCATCAGATGAGGATTAACTTCATTCATCCCGCATCCGCCGGGGGTCTTTTGATTGAACTCATGGAACCCATGGAGGAGACGCATCGATGATGTTTCGACTGGGCAAAGCGACTAAAGTCCTCTTGATCGCGAATCTGGCGATGTTCCTCATTCAGCAGACTTGGGATCAGTTTTTTGGAGGGCATCTTCTCCTGCTTTTAGGGTTAGTGCCTTCAAGCTTCGTGATCGATCATTATTTTTGGCAAATTTTCACCTACGCTTTTCTGCATGGGGATGTGACCCATCTCTTCTTGAATTTGCTCATGCTTGCATTCATCGCCGGTGAGTTGGAGCAGGCTTGGGGAACGCGCAAGTTTTTGCGGTTTTACTTTTTTTGCTCCACCCTGGCGGGGGCGCTTTATATTTCCCTGCAAACCTTTCTTTGGGGGGAGCAGGGCATCCACACCCCCATGGTAGGCGCATCCGGAGCGATCTACGGCCTTCTCACCGCCTATGGCTTGTTGTTTGGGGAGAGAGTCTTGCTCTTCATGATGCTCTTCCCTATGAAAGCCAAGCACTTCATCTGGGTGTTGGCAGGGATAGAATTCATGACCTCGGTGTTTTCGGGGCGAAACGGCCTTGCGAGCGCCGCGCATTTGAGCGGGATGCTCGCTGGATTTCTCTACCTGTGGGTTCCTGCGGCGATTCGAGTGAATCGCCGATTAAGCGAGATGAGAAAACAAGAGCAGCACCGGAGAAAAAAGCATTCCAACAGCGCGTTGAAACTCGTCGTGAACAACCCGCAAAATAAAAATCCCCCGAACCTTGAGGAGCCGGACTCAAAGGATCCGAGAACTTGGCATTGACAATTTAATATTTCTCATTTAGTTACAATGCCTTATGACACTACTTCATGAAGCTCTGGAATCCAAAAAATTTGACACACGCGTTGTTGAAAGACATCTCAGTCGGGGGATGCTCTCGCACGAAGACTTCGAAAAATCGGTAAAAAAACTTCCTGATGACAATGCCAATGCGGAGTGGATTCGTATTGATTCCTTGGCGAATTCCGAAGCGGGATCCCGCCATGCCTCAAACGGCAGCGTTGATTCTTGACGGGAAGGCTCTAGGGACATGTCCCCTTCTTCCCCTCACGTTGAATCTGTAACCATCATTGGAGCGGGCCCGGCGGGCCTGACCGCCGCGATTTATGCGGCGCGGGCGAATCTTCAACCTCTGTGTATTGAAGGTGAGCAGCCCGGAGGGCAGCTCACCATCACCAGTGAGGTTGAAAATTATCCGGGGTTCGCTGAAGCCATCCTGGGTCCCGAGTTGATGACCGCTTTTCGCAAGCAAGCGGAGCGTTTTGGAACCCGTTTTGAAACGGGGCGGATCGAACGCGTTGATTTTTCCCGTTCGCCCTTTTTGCTCATCACTTCGGAGGGCAAGGAAATCCTCTCGAAGACAGTCATTATTGCAACAGGGGCAGCCGCCCAGTGGCTGGGCCTTCCCAGCGAAAAGCGCCTTTTAGGAAAAGGCGTCTCGGCGTGCGCCACATGCGACGGTTTTTTCTTCAGGAATCAGGAAGTAGCGGTGATCGGGGGAGGCGATACTGCGATGGAGGAGGCGACTTTCCTCACGCGTTTTGCGAAAAAAGTCACCGTGATCCATCGCCGGGATCAGCTTCGGGCGAGCAAGATCATGCAGGAAAAAGCGCTGAAAAACCCAAAAATTCAATTTATTTGGAACGCTGAAGTCGAGGAAATCCTGGGCGAAAACGCGGTCCAAGGAATTCGTCTCCGGGACGTCAAGACGAATCAAACCTCTGAGCTCGCCGTGCACGGGGTATTCGTGGCGATTGGCCACCGCCCGAATACGGCGCCCTTCATCGGCAAGCTTGCGGCCGATGCGGCTGGATACCTAGTCGTTGAGCCCGGGACGACGCGGACCCCGATTCCCGGGGTTTTTGCGTCGGGGGATGTTTCGGATTCCATTTACCGTCAAGCGGTCACGGCAGCGGGAACGGGATGCATGGCGGCGATCGATGCCGAGCGCTTCCTGGAAAGCAGCTCGCATTCATGAGCACGCAGGACTCCCTGCCGTCGCTTTCCGAGCAAGTCGAGGTTCGGCTTAAAAAGCTGGAGCGCTTGCGAGCTGAGGGCGAGAATCCTTACAAGAATGGGTTCGCGCCTTCGCATTTAGCGGCGTCCTTGCATGAAGGTTATGATGCCAAGACTCGCGAGGAACTCGAAGCCCAGGAGATCGCAGTTTCCGTCGCCGGGCGGATCATGGCGATCCGGGATTTTGGCAAAGCCGCTTTCATCCGACTGCAGGATCGAAGCGGGATCATCCAGCTGTACATCCAGAAAAATCGCCTCGGGGAAGAAAACTATAAAAAATACGGGGATCTTGATCTTGGAGATCTCGTTTATTCCGAGGGAAAACTCTTCAAAACGAAAACGGGTGAGCTTTCGGTGGATGTTTCCCTACTCACGTTGCTCTCCAAGTCGCTCCGCCCCATGCCAGAAAAATTTCATGGGATCTCCGACGTGGAGATCAAGTACCGTCAGCGTTACTTGGATCTCATCATGAGCGCACAGACGCGTGAGACGTTCAAGAAACGCTCCTTGATCGTGGATGAAATCCGGAAGTTCTTCACCGCCCGTGAGTTCATGGAAGTGGAAACCCCGATGATGCATCCGATCGCGGGAGGTGCGACGGCGAGGCCTTTTAGAACGCACCATAACGCACTGGACATGCAGCTTTATCTGCGCATCGCTCCCGAACTTTACTTGAAAAGATTGGTCGTCGGAGGGTTTGACCGAGTCTTCGAGATCAACCGGAATTTTCGCAATGAGGGAATTTCGATCAAGCATAACCCGGAATTCACGATGCTCGAGTTCTACCAGGCTTACGCGACGTTTGAGGATCTCATCGAGCTGACCGAAGAACTATTCGAAAAGCTCTGTGGAAAAATTGCGGGTGCGGACCACCTCATGTATCAGGGAACGCGCATCGAGATGAAGCGCCCTTGGGCTCGCTTGAGCGTCGAAGAGGCGATTTTGCGCCATTCGGGCTTTAAAGACCGTTCTCGCCTCAGGGATCGTGAGTCGCTTCTCGCCTATGGCGCTCAAAAAGGGATCGCGATGAATCCCAAGGATTCAGTGGGTGGGCTCATGATCGCGATCTTTGATCATGAAGTGGAAGCCCAGCTGATCCAACCGACGTTTATCACTCATTATCCTCTCGATGTATCCCCGCTCTCGCGCCAGAATGAGAAAGATCCGTTTCTCGTGGATCGGTTTGAGCTCTATATTTATGGGCGGGAGATGGCGAATGCCTTTTCGGAGCTGAATGACCCCATTGATCAAAAGGAACGTTTTGAGGCTCAGGCGAGCATGAAAGCTGCTGGGAATCCTGAGGCTTGCGACGTGGATCAAGATTACGTCGTCGCGCTTGAGCATGGAATGCCGCCCACCGCGGGTGAGGGCATTGGAATTGACCGCCTCGTGATGCTTTTTACGGATTCGCCCAGCATTCGGGATGTAATTTTATTCCCATTGATGAGACATTTGAGCGAATGAGTCGTGGTCGGCCCTCATCGACGCCATCTTCCCTGATCCTAGCCCTCGCGAAGCGATTCCTCTCTTCTTCCCGCTCCTCGGAAAGCTTTCTTTCTCTAACCAGTTGGATCTCCATGTTGGGTGTGGCTTTGGGGGTGATGGCGCTCGTGGTGGTGACGAGCGTCATTAATGGGTTCGAAGGAGAGCTCGCTCGCGTCATTACCAGCATGAACGGGGATGTCATTTTTTATTCGAGAGGCGAACCCATTCGCGACGCATCTGCGATCCTGTCAAAAATTCAAAGGGTGGTGCCTGAGACCCGATCCGCTACGGCTTCTTTCATCATGGAGCTCATGGCCTCAGGGCCTCATTCGGTGGCGGGGGCGGTGCTGGAGGGGTTTGACCCAGCGACGGTCTCTCAGGTCACGGAACTGCCAAAAAGAGTGATTCAAGGACAGCTGCCGGCGCAGCCTGCCGAGGTGGCCTTGGGAGTCGCGATCGCTGAAAGAATCGGCGCCCGGTTAGGCGATGAGATCCGGCTGATCATTCCCTTTGGCGCGTCCACTTCCAATGAGGCGGATGCTCAGGATGCCCCCAAGGTTTTTAAAGCCCGCGTGTCTGGCTTAGTTCGCATGGGCATGCATGAGTACGATTCAAAATTTATTTTCGCGCGCCTGGGCGATCTCCAGGCTTTCCTGGGGCTTCCGGGGCGCGTGACCTCATTCAAGCTCAAATTGGCGCCCGGTGCGAGCAGTGAAGCGGCTTCAAAGAGGTTGGGGGAGCATTTCGGGTATCCATTCCGCTCCAAGGACTGGGCGCAACTCAATAAAAATCTCTTCTACGCAATTCAGCTGGAGAAGGCGGTCATCGCCGTGATTTTGGCCGCGATCGTACTGGTTGCTTCTTTGAATGTAGTGAGTACTTTGATGCTCATGATCCACGACAAAACGCGTGAGATGACGATCCTCAGGGTGATGGGTCTGCGTTCGAGGCAAGTCTATCGGCTTTTCAGCGCGATCGGGGGGTGGATGGGGATCGTCGGAACGGCGCTGGGCATCGGTTTGGGTTTCGCTTTGGCGGGCCTCATTCATCGCACCCGATGGATTCGGCTTCCGGAAGATATTTACTACATCGGTTTTTTGCCAGTGGTGATTCGATGGCAAGAAATCGGGATGATCGCTATTTTTTCGATTCTCATCGCTCTTTTAGCCTCGGTTTATCCTTCATTGCACGTGGCGCGTAAGCCCTTGTTGGAAGGTTTGCGTCATGAGTAATCTGGTCGCCGCTCATCCCCCCATTTTGAAGGCCGTTGGGATCAAAAAATCTTTTCTGAAGGGCAAACAGCAGATCCCGGTCATTCGGGGAATTGATTTGGAGATCGCCCCAGGAGAGCGAGTGGCGATTACCGGGGCTTCGGGGGCGGGGAAGAGCACTTTGCTTCATATCCTCGGGACTTTGGAAAGCCCTTCTGCGGGGAAAGTTTTTTTCGGGCCTGAACAGCAAGACTTGTTCCGCTATTCAGAAAAAGCTCTTTGTCGCTTCAGGAATCGAGCCTTGGGTTTCGTTTTTCAATTCCATTATCTCCTCCCGGAATTCAGTGCGGTGGAGAACGTCATGATGCCATCCCTGATTTCCGGCCAGCAGCGCGCCACGGCGCGGGCTCAAGCCACGGAATTGCTTCAATTCGTGGGATTGGGGCATCGATTGGAGCATCGCCCCAGCGAACTTTCAGGGGGAGAGCAGCAGCGCGTTGCGGTCGCTCGGGCGGTCATTTTGAAGCCAAAGCTTTTGCTCGCGGATGAGTTGACGGGCAATTTGGATTCCGCCAATCGTGATCACATGATGAGTCTCCTGATCCGACTAAATGAAGTGACCGGGATTTCGATTCTGCTCGTGACGCATGATTCATTCCTCACCAGTCAGATGAACCGAGTCTTGACCATGAAAGATGGGCTTTTGGCGGAATCGAATTGACAGTCGAGTGCGTCCCCCCCTACAGATAGGTTTGTGAATCGATATCTGAGCGGTTTAGCCCTTCTTTTTCAAGCTGTGTTCTGTATTTCAGCGACCGCTGCTCAGAACCTCGATCCTTTTTGGGGAAAAACCGTCGAATCCATTGAAGTTCAAGGATTAAAGCGCATTGAAAAAGACGCGGTTTTGGGAAAGCTATCCAGCAAAATCAAAAATCCCTTGCAATCCGAATTCATAAAAAGAGACGTCCAGGCCATTTTTGGAATGGGCTACTTCGATGATATCGAAGTCCTCGCGGATCAAGGCTCCGCGCCGCAATCAATTAAGCTCGCTTTTGCGCTTAAAGAACGTGCCGCGGTTTCGAAGCTCGAGTTTGAAGGCAATGAGCGGGTGACGACCTCGGATCTCAAAGATGTCATCAAGGTGAAGCAGTGGGCGATCCTGGATTTGAATCAGGTCAAAGCGGACGTCGCTCTGATCCAAAAGCATTATGAGGAAAAAGGATTTTACCTCGCCAAAGTCAGTTATGAGGTCAAGCCAGGCAAGCCGGGCGAAGTAGAATTGACGTACAAGATCAATGATTATGAGAAAGTGCAAATCAAGAAGATCACTTTCCTCAATAATCGGGTTTTTTCGGACCGCCAGTTGAAGTCCGTTTTTCAGGAAACGCGCGAGGGAGGATTTTTTTCCTTCGTCAGCGGATCAGGGAACTTCAAGGATACCTCTTTCAAGCAAGACCTTCAGCGGTTGACCTACTGGTACTTGGATCATGGTTACGTCAAGTTCCGGTACGAGAATCCCGTGGTTACGGTCAGCGATGACAAGAAGTGGCTGTATCTCTCGATCTACGTCGATGAGGGCGAGCAGTACACGATGGGAACTACTGACTTCGGAGGGGATCTCCTCTTCACCAAGGATGAGCTGGCTCAGGAGCTGACCCTTAATACGGAGGATACTTTCAGCATCTCGGCGAGAAACGCCGATATTTTGAAGTTGACGGAAAAATATCAGGACCTCGGCTACGCATTCGTCAACGTTGTCCCCAAGATGACCATGCACGACGGGCCCAAGACGGTAGATATCGAATACGACTTCGAAAAGGGGAGCCTCGCTTACTTCGGCGAGATCACCGTGGTCGGCAATACCAAAACGCATGACAAAGTGATCCGTAGGGAGCTCAAGATCCATGAGGGTGAGCTTTATAGCGGCAGCCGTTTGAGGCAGTCCCGTGAGAATGTCGAGCGACTGGGTTATTTCGCACCGGGTGAAGTCATTTTCAACTCGCAAACCCCCAAAGGGCGGCTTGATATCGTGAACATCGAAATCACGGTGAAAGAGCGCTCTACGGGCACGATCACCTTGGGCGCGGGCTACGGGAGCATCCAAAAGTTCTTCTTCACCACCCAGATTTCGGAGATTAATCTTTTTGGAAAAGGCCAAACCATCAGTTTGACCGCTCAGTACTCCGCCAACCAGCAATCCAAGAGCTTCAACCTAGGCTTCACCGATCCATATGCGTTTGATACCCGGTGGTCCGCGGGATTTGACCTCTATTCGATCACGCTGCCGATTCCCAACAAGTACCTCACGCGCAAGCTGGGATTTGACATTCGACTAGGGCATCCTCTCGCGGAATATATTTACGGATTCATCACTTACAAGAATGAGTCCCTGCATATCTCGGAGATTGCGGCGGGCGTGGACAACGCTTCCGTGGAGGCGGACCGGGGAGTGCTTTCCAGCGTCGAGTTCAGTGCCGTTCGTGATTTGAGGAACAACCGGTTCGAAACCACGAGCGGGAATTATCAGCGCGCCGCCACCGAGTTTGCTGGGCTGTCGGGCGACAAGAAATTCGTTAAATGGTCGCTGAATAACAGGTTCTATACAAAGGTCGTGGGGGACCTCGTTTTCAAGAATAGCACTGAGACGGGGCGAATCATGCCGCTTGCGGGCCGCCCTGTGCCGCCTTCCGAGAAATTTTACCTGGGCGGTCCCAATAACATGAAGGGCTACGATTTGTTCCTCTTGGGTCCCACCCGCCGCATCCTGATCGACAATCAGGGTTTCACCGCCCTCGAGCCGTTGGGAGGGACGTTTCAGGCCTTCTCCCTTTTCGAGCTTGAATTTCCCCTCATTCGGGAGGCGGGCATCAAGTTTGTCACTTTCTTTGATGCAGGGAATTCGTGGGAAAGCGTGCCTGGTTTGAATGAATTGGTGATCCGCACGGACGTTGGGCTGGGGTTGCGTTGGTTCTCACCGATTGGCCCCCTGCGTTTTGAATGGGGATTCCCGCTCGCGAGAAAACCAGATGAGAGCAATACCGTGTTCAACTTTTTTATCGGGCCGCCTTTTTAAGCTCGTCGTTTGAATTTCAATTGGAGATGTGGTTGTTTATTCGCGATCAATTTAATTTTTTTAAGGAGAAGATTCCCATGAAATTTACCTGTTTCGCACTTTCAGCCTTATTGCTTTCCTTGCGCCCCGCCATGGCTGAAGAGTCCAAAATCGGCGTGGTGGACATGCAGAAGTCGCTGCAGACGATCGACGCCGGAAAAAAAGCGAAGACCCAGCTGGAGAAAGAATTCAACGCGAAGAAAGGGACTCTTCAAGCCGAAGAAGCGGCGATCAAAAAAATGGGGGAGGAATTCAAGAAGCAATCCCTCGTGATGAGCGATGAGGCGCGCGCGAAGAAGCAGGGCGAGATTCAGGAGAGGATCATGAAGCTCCAGGAGCAGACGGGGCGGTCTCAGGCAGAGATTCAGCAAAAAGAGCAGGAGCTCACTCAGCCGCTCATCACCAAGCTTCGCTCCATCATCGCTGATCTCGCGAAGAAGGGGAATTACAGCCTCGTCCTCGAGAAGAACGAGAATACGGTGCTTTACTCGCGGGAAAAAGACGACTTAACGGCTGAAGTGATTTCGACTTTCAATAAATCCGCAAAATGAGCGCTTCCCCGGCTTTTTCATTTTCCGTCCAGGAAATCTGTTCTTGGACGGGAGCTCGCGTCGCGAATGAAAAGGATTGGCTCCAGCCCGCTTTGCAGCGCGAGGTCCGCGTAGAAAGGCCCGCGGCGCTTCCCGGAGCCACCCGGGAGTGCATCAGCTTTTTTTTTTCAAAGAGCTATCAATCGGAGCTGCTTTCGGCGCACCCAGGCGTGCTGCTCACCGGGGAGGCGTTCGTCGAGCCCCTGAGAGCGGCAAAGCTCCCTTTCTGGAATCAATCGGTGGTGATCGCTTGCGCTCATCCCTACTTGGCCATGGCCCAAGTGTTGGAGCATTTTGCGGTAGCCCCTCAGGAGCAGCGGAGCGCAGGCATTCACCCTTCCGCAGTCATCCATCCTGAGGCGAAGGTAGGCGAGGGCGCCTCGATCGGCCCTTTTTGCACAGTGGGAGCACGCACCCTCATCGGCGCAGATTGCGTTCTCTTCCCAGGGGTGCATATTGGTGCGGATTGCGAGCTCGGGAGTGGGTGCGTGATTTTTCCCCAGGTCGTACTCTATGACGGCGTGAAAGTGGGAAAACGAGTGAGGATCCACGCGGGGAGCGTGATCGGAGCGGATGGTTTTGGCTATGCGCAGGAAAAGATGGCTGATGGCAGGGTCATCCACCGTAAGATTCATCATCTAGGAAAAGTGATCATTGGGGACGATGTTGAGATTGGGGCGAATGTATGCGTCGATCGAGCGACATTAGGTGAAACACGGATTGATCAAGGCGCCAAGATTGATAATCTCGTTCAAATCGCCCATAACGCACAGGTGGGAGAATCCTCAATCATGTGCGGCCATAGCGGTCTAGCGGGAAGCGCAAAAGTCGGGAAGTATGTCATGATCGCTGGCATGGCGGGGGTCGACAATCAAGTGAGCGTGGGGGACGGGGCGGTCGTTGGCGCGTACACGAGCGTCACCAAGGATATGCCTCCCCTCAGCAAAGCGGTGGGGATTCCGCAGAGGACCCACCGGGATCACTTCAGGATTCAAGCTTTGATGAATAAAATGCTGCTTGAGAGAAGCAAATAAAGTTTGGTTTTTTTTAATTTTTTTTGAAGGAGAGCCCTATGCCAACCATTCATCCCACTGCGATCATCAGTCCCAACGCTGAAATAGCAGCCGATGTCCGTATCGGACCTTACTGCATCGTGGGTCCTGGGACGATCATCCGCTCGGGCACTGAGTTGATGAGTCACGTCTGCGTGGAGGAAGGAACTGAAATCGGCGAGAGAAATCGTATTTTTCCGTTCACAGTGCTAGGTGGAGTCCCTCAAGATTTAAAATACCGCGGCGAAAAAACCCGACTCGTCATTGGAAATCAGAATGTCATCCGAGAAGGAGTCACCTTGAATTTGGGCACCGTTCAGGGAGGAGGGGTCACCGAAGTAGGGGATGGGAATTTGATCATGGCCTATTCTCATTTGGGGCATGACTGCCGAGTGGGGAATCATTGCGTGATCGCGAACTACGGCGGGCTGGCGGGGCACGTCATTCTTGAGGATTACGTGACGCTTGCGGGGATGTGCGGCGTTTCGCAGTTCGCCCGAATCGGAGCGCACGCTTATATTTGCGGTCAGTCGGGGCTGGAGCGTGACGTTCCCCCTTACACGATCACCATGGGGTCCAGGCCCAGCGTCATCAAAGGGGCCAATATCGTCGGTTTGAGGCGGAGAGGGTTCGCCGCGGAGACGATCCAAAAAATCAATGAGACGATCAAGCTTTGGGGGCGGCCCGACATTCAGAAAGAGCAATGCCTGCTGGAGATTGAGTCCCAATACGGCGAAGTCCCGGAAATTCAAAAATTCGTGGCCTTCATCCGTGGAAGCGAAGTGGGAGTCGTTCGTTAGTGAAATTGCTGATCTCGGCAGCTGAGGCATCGTCTGATGCCCATGGGGCGCAGTTGCTCCACGCGCTAAAAGAATCAGCGCCTACCGGGGAAAGTTTTAGCTGCGGGGGGATTGGCGGCCCCCGTATGAGAAAAACGGGTTTCGTCCCGCTGATGGAGGCCGAGCGTTTGTCTTCGATGGGGTTCCTCGAAATCTTCTCGAGGATTCCCGCTATCTTTTCCGCCTATTTCAAGATTCTGAAATTCGCACGCACTCAGCGCCCTGATGTCGCCGTCTTGATGGATTACCCAGGATTTCATTTTCTAGTCGCCCGATCTTTGCATCGGCTGGGGATCCCGGTGGTTTATTACATCCCTCCTAAGCTTTGGGCTTGGAGAAAAAGTAGGATTCACCAGCTCCGCAGGTGGTGTCGGTTGGTTTTGACGATTCTGCCTTTTGAGGAGGACTTCTATAAGAAGTCCGGGGTGACCGCTCAGTACGTGGGCAACCCTCTGATCGATGAGATGCCTTTGAGTCTCACAAAAGAGCAAGCCCGCGCGCAGCTCGGGATTTCGCCTCAAGCCACCGTGGTCACTCTGATGCCTGGGAGTCGTTCCGCCGAATTGAAGCGGCACGGCTCGCTTTTCATTCAAACAGCTCGGCTGGTCGCAAGAGAGCTCAAGGCGAAGGCGGCATTGAAACCCCAGGAAAAACTCGTGACGCTGCTGCCGCTTGCGTGGGGAACACTCCCCGGTTATTCCATGGCCTCCTTCAAAGAGGATCCCGATCTTGACGTGCGGATCAGTGCGGGTTCAGCGCATCTTTTTTTGGCGGCATCCGACGCGGGTTTGATCAAATCAGGGACATCGACGCTTGAGGCCGCCTTGTTGTCGTGCCCGCATTGCATCGTTTATCAGGCGAATTGGGTGAGCGCCCTGATCTTCAACTATCTCATCCGCTATTCAGGTCCGATCGGTCTTTCCAATTTGATCGCTGACCCCAGGGGACCCCAAGCCCGAAGACCTTTTCGCTTCGATGAAGTGATTACTTACAATGTGCAGCCCGAGAGCCTTAAAACGCATCTCCTTGCTCTTTTGACCGAAGGAGGACGATTGAATGAAGCGAGAAATGCGCTTCAGCTCGTGCGTGAAAAGGTCATTGGATCGGGGGAAAGCCCCAGTCGCACGGCGGCGCGGGCGATCTGGGCGGTCTCTAGGCAGAGGGGCGCAGGATTCCCTCGGTCTTTGATCAGGCGCGTCCTGATCCAGGTTGCTTCTTTCGCTTGGAGCACTGCTTCGTGGGTTAATCGCGCGGCCTACCGATTCGGATTGAGAAAAAGCAGGAGGCTTCCCGCAAAAGTAATCAGCGTGGGGAATTTGCAGGTCGGAGGAGCAGGGAAAACCCCTTTGGTGGCGCTCCTCGCGCGTGAGGCTCTCGAGCAGGGAAAGGGTCCTTGCATATTGCTGCGCGGTTACCGGGGATCGGCCGAGAAGAGCGGCGGCGTGATTCCTCCTCATGCTTTTTTGAGCCCCAAGAAACCTTCGACGCGTGAATTTGGGGATGAGGCGGTGCTGTTGAGTCAGAAGGTGCCGGAGGCCTGGATCGGAGTGGGAGCTGATCGATTTTCAGTTTTTCAAAAAGTGCGCGCGCTTGCACCTGGGATTGATGTGGTTGTTTTGGATGATGGTTTTCAGCATCTCAAGATAGCCCGAGATCTTGAGATTGTTGCAGTGACCTCAAAATCAGCCGATGAAGTCGTGTTTCGCGAGTTTTCGTGCAGCGCGGCCCTTGCTGATCTTTTGGTTTGGACCAAAGGAGAAGAGGTCCCTTTTTTAGGCCGATTTGAACCCGCTGTTCGGATTCGATTTCGCTTGCCCCAAGCTCCGGATGGACAAAAGCCCATTCAACTGGTGAGCGGCATCGCGGATCCCGACGAGTTTTTTTTGGCGGCGAAAGCGGCAGGTTACTCCGTCCATGGTCAGGTCCGTTTGACGGACCATGCTTTTTTTTCGCGTGATTCCATTGAGCAATGGCTCAGACGCTCTGAAAGCGAGGGATCTCAGCTTGCCATTACCGGCAAGGATTGGGTGAAGTGGCAGGAATTGGCTCCTCATCTCTCCAAAGAAGCTCTTGTTCTGGAGTCCGAGATTTTTTTCGAAAAAGGCCGGGATTTTTGGGTGAAAACTCTCTGGGATGGGCCAGGATGAAGCCGTTTCAGTATCTGGTTCAAGCTTTGGCGTGGTGCTTTTTTCTCGCGCCTCAGTGGGCTCAGCGATCCGCCGGGATCGCGCTCGGGCGGGCCCTCCGTTTTTTCGGGATGCGCCGGGAGGTCATCCGGGAGAATCTGGAGATCGCTGCACGATCGATTGATCGCGAAGGCCCCCATGCTGGAGCGGCCTTTGATCGCGAAGGGTTTGAGCGGGGGGCGTACACTCATTTGGGGCGGCTCTTCCTGGAATTGTTTTTCGTTTTTGGCCCGATGCGCCGGCTCATCGAATCTAGAGCGGACTTTGAGGGGATTGAGCATTATCAAAAAGCGAGGGAGCAAGGGCGAGGGATCATTTTTCTCTCGAGCCATGTGGGGAATTGGGAGGTCATGGCGGCAGCCGGCGCGGTTCTACATCAAATTCCCATTTTATTGGTCACCAAGAAAATCAAGCCTCGGTGGTTGCATGAGCTTCTGGAGCGCTCACGTCGTTCCTATGGAGTTGAAGCGACTTATGAGCCTCAGACCTTGCGAAAAATTTTAAGCCACCTGAAAGAGGCGAAAACCGTGGGAATCGTATTGGATCAATATGCGGGGCCGCCGATCGGCGTGAGAGTCCCATTTTTTGGCGTTCCCGCAGGAACTTCCACTGCGCTTGCGGCGATTGTGCGGCGAACGGGATCCATTGTCCTGCCCGTCATGAATTGGAGAGAGCGGGAAAGATGGAAAGTAAAAATTTTTGGACCTTTGAATTGGGATTCATCTCCCGAGATAGAAGGGTCCTTTCTGGAGCTTGCCCGGAACACTGCGCAGTATGCCCAAGTGATTGAAGAGCAGGTTCGGGCGCACCCGGATCAATGGCTATGGTCCCATCGCCGGTTCAAGGGAGACCTTTCTCCTCTCGCTCCCGGTGAGTGGGAAAAAGGTCGACGGCGCAGCTGAATTCCCATAAACTCATTTCAATGCATTCTAAGGTGATTTTAGGCGGTTTTTTTTGTCTCGCCGGGCTTCTCGGCAGTTCTTGCGCGGGGGGGCTTTCTCGCAAAGTGGAAACCAATCATGAGCTTCCCAAGGAGCTTTCAAAAGAGCTCAAAGAGAAATTCGAAGTGAAAGATGAAGCCGCTCTTTCGCCTTCATCCAATGAAGAAGCGTCGGTTCCCGTCGAGCTCAAGGTTGAGCCCAAAAAAACCAAGGACAAAGCATCCAAAAAAAAATCGCTTAAATCCGCTCCAGTGGTTTTTTCCTACCCAGATCGAAGGCCAAAAAAAAATCCAATTTGGATCGGGGAAAAGCACTGGTTTGACATCACGTATCTAGGCCTTCTTGCCGGGGAGTTCAATTTCGAAATCCTTCCCTTCAAGTACGTGGGACGAAGGAAGGTTTACCATATTTTCGGCCACGCGATCAGTTCCAAGGTGTTCAGTCTTTTTTACAAGATCAATGACACCGTGGAGAGTTTCCTAGATTATGAAGGGCTTTTTTCTCATCGGTTCCATCTCGTGCTGGATGAGTCCAAGCAAAATCGGGATGCTTTGGAGCTCTATGATTCCGAGAAAGCGCAGACTTTTTATTGGAATCGCTGGGATCATAAACAAAGGGGATACACGGAAAACAAGGAGTTCAACGCGATCGCCCCTTTTTCTCAAGACAGCGTTTCTTCGCTTTTCTATGTGAGGACCCTCCCTTTGCCCGATGGGGCGGTGATCACCTTCCCCGTGGTGTCGGAAGGCAAGAGTTGGGAGGCTCAGGTCACGGTAGTGAGGCGTGAAGTGATCGATAGCCCGATGGGAAAAGTGAAGACCATCGTGATCAAACCAGAAACGAAGTTTCAAGGGATCTTGCAAAAGCGGGGCGATAGCTTCATTTGGCTCACGGATGACGACCGTCGCTTCGTGGTCAGGGTCGAGGCGCGCGTGAAGATCGGATCCGTCTTTGGGACTTTGAAAAAAATTGAACCAGGGACTCCGCCGCCCGTCGAAAGCAATGAAAACACGCCGTCTCCGGCGGCGGCTCCCTCTGATTCTTCATGAAATCTGGACCTCGAAAGCCTTCTGCAATCCTCGTGAGGTCACCCAATTGGATTGGGGATCAAGTGCTTGCCTATCCTTTTTTTCATGCGCTTCGGGAGCTCTTTCCCGATGCGTTCATCGCAGCAGTCTGCCCTGCTTGGAACGAGAGTTTGCAGTTTCGAGATCTTGTCGATCAAGTCGAGCTCATTCCTCAACCGACCGCTCCGGGATTTTGGCCAAAAGCAGTCGCGCTCGAATCAGCGGCGAACCGGCTGGCGAAGAAAAAATGGGACTTAGGATTCGCTTTGCCTCCTTCGTTCTCGGCGGCATGGTTTCTCTATCGTGCGGGTGTAAGATACCGTGTGGGATATCGCGCCGATGCGCGATCCTTCCTCTTGACGAGCGCTCTCAGAAGGCCCTCTGAGGAGGTTATGCATCGCGCAGATGAGTACATCGCTCTCTTGGGGGAGTGGTCGACTCATTTGAAAGGAAAGGCATTTTGGGGAAGCCCCTCCCATTTTGAAGAGGAGGGAGAAGAGAACGCTATTCCCCAGCAGCGGCCTTTGTTTCCCGCCGAACGGTCTTGGCCCACGGCGCGTCCGCTGAGTCCTCCTGAGTTTCCTTATTGGGTCTTGGCGCCTGGGGCGGTCGCCGATTCTCGCCGTTGGGATTTGCGCTCTTTCATCGAGCTCGCCCAAATCATCATCCAGCAGACCGGCTTGCGCGCGCTGATCGTCGGTGGTCAGGCGGAGGCTGCCTGGGCTCGAACTCTACTAGACGCCGCGCCCGGAAAAATTCTCGATTTTACGGCTCAAGGAAGTCCAGCTGACTACTGGAGGCTATTTAGGGGCGCACGTTTCTTCGTGGGAAATGATTCTGGACTTGCCCACCTGGCCGCTTTGAGTGGTTGCAGCGTTCAAGTCATTTGGGGTGCGGGAGATGCGCGCCGGACATGCCCGATCGGCCCTGGGCGCGTAACGCTTTCAGTGAATCCCGTGGGCTGCTGGCCGTGCGAAAAAAATCGCTGCTCTCAGCCGCCAGGGCTTTATCGTCAATGCTTAACCGGGCAAAGTCCGGAGCAAGTTTGGGAAGAGGTGAGCGGTGCTCTCGGGAAACCTTGAAATCTCAGTAGGCCATTTGCGCGAGAAACTGAACGCGCTCGTGATTTGCCTTTCGCATTCCTGGGGGGGGCTGGAGCAAGTCGCGGCTCATGACGCGATGGAGATGGAAGCGCAGGGTTTGAAGATCCAGGTGCTGTGCCTCCAAGACAGTCCGATTCACCGGCATCTCTCTTCGCGCTCTTCGCTTGAGCTGATTCCGCTCACTTTCCGTCCTCGGAATACGCTCGACTTCAAGCTGAGGAAAGTCCTGAGAAAACTGATTCGAGATGGCGTGAATTTGATTCATACTCATCAACCAACTTTGCTCGGAGCAATTGTGCCTTGGCTGAAGCCATTCCCCGAGGTGGCTTTATTGGCCACGCGCCACATCATGAACGACCACTCCAAGCGCGATTTGTTTCATCGGTTGATCTATGCGCGTTTGGATGCATTGATCGTGATGAGCCAGACTTTGCGAACCAATGTGATTCAAACGCATGCGATTCGAGAGAAAAAGGTCAAAGTCGTCAATCTGGGTCTCGACTATGAGCGCTTTGACCCCGATAAAGTAAACGCGGTTGCTAAACGATCGGTTTGGGGGGCGGATCCCTCCACGACTGTGATTGGAATGGTGGGGCGAATTGATCCTGACAAGGGACAATCCACGTTTATTCGAGCGGCAGCGGGTTTAATGAAAAAGCTTCACTCTTCCGAAAAACTCAAATTCATCATCGTCGGAGAAGAGACGCTCGGGAGCACCAGCGACTATCTTCAAGAGCTGACTGAAATTGTCAGACAATTTCATATGGAAGACCATATTTTATTTGCGGGTTATCAAGAGAACATTCCTGAGATTATGCAGGCTTTTGATATTTTTGTGATGCCTTCTCGCCAGGAGGCTTTTGGGCTTGTTGCGATTGAAGCAATGGCGATGGAATGCCCAATTGTCATTTCAAATAGCGGCAGTGCTGAAGAAATCGTGGGTCATGAGGAGTTTGGCCTGACCATTCGCCCTCACGATGCGTTTGATCTCCAAACTCAGCTTCGCTACCTTTTAGATCGCCCCGAACTTCGCTTTGAAATGGGAAAACGAGCGCGCCTTCATGTCATGAAGCACTACGATCGGCGAATCCGGCTGCAAAAAACGCTCGGTCTTTATGATCGCGCTTTAAGAAGAAGCGAAATCCGCCCCACTTTTTGGCGTTGAATTCCCTTTGACAAAAAGCGCTTAGTTCTTCTATACATGACCCCTAGTTTGAAAATCACTTCATAAGGTAGAGCTTCTTCTATAAATGCTGCCTTGCGGCATGAGGCTCCCCTTGGATTTTCAATCTGAAGTTCGAGAAAGGCACGACAGAAGTGAATATGGTTGGCAAACAATCGACTGGATCGGGAAATCCCGCTAAACAAAAATCTCTTAAAAATCAGGACTGGATGAATGAGTTCCTCTCAGGTTCGTCCACTGAGTCGGCAGTAGATGAAGGCGATCAAATCGAAGCAAAAAGTGCTTCGAACGGCTTAGATAAGAAATCAAAAGAAAATTTCGCGGAGCTTTTCGAAGCTTCCCAGCAACAGAACGAAATCAAAGAGGGTGAAGTCGTCGACGGGACCGTGATTTCCATCGGTACGGATTCAGTCACCGTGGATATCGGTTTCAAATGCGAAGGAATCGTCCCGCTTCATGAATTCAAAGATGCGCAAGGAGTTGCGCACGTTCAAGTCGGGGATGTGATCCCTGTTTACCTGGAGCGCATGGAACTTGAAAACGGCTTCATGCTGCTCTCGCGCGATAAAGCGGAAATCATCCGCGCTTGGGATGAGATTTCTCAGGCCTGCGAGAAGGATCAGTTGGTTGAAGGAACGGTGATCGCCAAAGTGAAGGGCGGTCTTTCCGTCGATATCGGCGTGAAAGCGTTCTTGCCCGGCAGCCAAATTGACACGAAACCTATCAAGAGCTTAGACAAGTTCTTAGGCAAGAAGCTTAAATTTAAGATCATCAAATTCAATAAGAAACGCGGCAATATCGTGTTGTCACGCCGGGCCGTGATCTCCCATGAGAGGGAGTTGCAGCGCGCTGAGACGCTTGCGAACATCCAAGAAGGCATGATTGCGACCGGTACCGTGAAGAACATCACGGAGTACGGCGCATTCATCGATTTGGGTGGCATGGATGGTTTGCTCCATATCACGGACATGTCCTGGGGCCGAATTAAACACCCCAGCGAGCTTTTCGCGGTGGGAGACGAAGTTAAAGTCAAAGTTTTGAAGTACGACCGCGAAAAAGAACGCGTTTCGCTCGGATTGAAACAGGTTTCGCCGAATCCTTGGGATGACGCTGAATATCGTTTCCCTATTGGCGTAAAGGTAAAAGGCAAGATCGTCAGCCTCAAAGATTACGGAGCCTTTGTTGAACTCGAAGACGGCATTGAAGGTTTGATCCATGTTTCGGAGATGTCTTGGACCGAGCGCGTGAAACATCCTTCAAAACTTCTCAACGTCGGCGACGAAGTCGAGTGCCAAGTTTTGGAAGTGGACAGCAAGGCGAAACGCATCAGCTTGGGCCTCAAACAACTTCAGCAGAATCCTTGGGATGAGCTGGAGATCAAGTTCCCTGTGGGCGCCATCGTTGAAGGCGAAGTGAAGTCGGTGACCGATTTCGGCGTTTTTGTGGATATCGGGATGGGCATCGATGGTTTGGTGCATGTCAGCGATGTGACTTGGACGAAGAAATTCGCGCATCCTTCCGAGAAATTCAAGAAGGGCGATAAGATTCGCGCAGTCGTTCTGGGCATTGACAAATCCAATGAGAAATTCTCATTGGGGATCAAGCAGTTGGAACGCGATCCTTGGGAAAATATCAAATCCCGCTACCGCCAAGGGCAAGCGATTGACGGCGTCGTCACCAAGCTCGCTGATTTCGGAGCTTTTGTTGAGATCGAAGAGGGCGTCGAAGGCTTGATCTACGTGAGCGAGATCGCGGATCACCGGATTGAAAAGCCGGGCGATATCCTCAAAGTTGGCGATACGGTTCGCACGGAAATTCTCTCCATTGAGCCGAAGGAAAGGCGCATCAGTCTTTCCATCAAGCAGCTGGGAAGGTCTGAGGAACGCGCGAACTACGAAACATACGTAGGTGAGCGCTCCAAGAAAACTTCCATGGGAGACGTGCTGGGCGATAAGCTCAAACAAGCCCTGAATAAACCGGGTAAGGAAGAATAATTTCAGAGTGGGAGAGCGCAAGCGCTTTTTCGGCCCTCTTGGAATGGTTCTCGCCTTATCGGCGGGCTTGTTCGCGGTTTTCCTCATTATTTCTGGTTTCCTTTTTTTAAGACAAACCCCGCTTCAAGGGAGTGCTTTGCCTCCCAGTTCTTTTTTCAGCGGAGGAGTTGTGGGTGTTCTGGAAATCAGTGGGGTCATCCTGGATTCAAAGAAAGCCCTCAAACAAATTGACCAGTTCGAAGAGAGTCAAGAAGTGAAGGCCGTAGTCATCCGCTTGAACTCACCCGGCGGGGCGGTGGCGCCTTCCCAGGAAATTTACGAGGCAATCCGAAGTCTCGCGAAAAAGAAGCCAGTTTTCGCCTCGATGTCCTCGGTTGCGGCAAGTGGCGCCTATTATATCGCCTGCGCAGCTCGCAAGATTTTCGCCAATCCAGGGACGATCACCGGCTCCATTGGCGTGATCATGGAGTTCGCGAACTTGAAGGGGCTCTATGACTGGGCTCGAGTGCAGCGCTATTCGATTAAGACCGGAAAATATAAAGATGCTGGGGCCGAGTACCGGGAAATGTCCGCGGATGAGCGCGCGCTTCTGCAGTCCATGGTGGACGATGTGCTCTCTCAGTTCAAGCAGGCGGTCATGACGGGCAGGCATTTGACGACGACCCAGCTGGCCCCGCTTGCTGATGGGCGGATTTTTTCCGGAAGCCAGGCGAAGACGGTTCGCCTGGTGGATGAATTAGGGACGCTTCAGGATGCGATTCAAGCTGCGGCTCAGGCCGCGCAGCTCAAGGGCAAGCCCAATGTCGTTTACCCGCAAAAATCGAAGCGTCGCTGGCTCGAGATGCTCGCGGATGAAACTTCACGCGGGGAAGATGGGGATTCATCAGAAAGCGGGTTAGAGCGGATTTTCGGTTTTCTCACTTCAAGATTAACGGGTACTTCTATTTCGCCTCCGCGAAGTCCCGGGATTTATTGGCTTTGGAACGGGGCGCGCTAGATTCGCTTCGGGATCAAGCCGTGCGGGTTTTGATCCAAGTCCTCTCTCATCAAACGCCTTTAGACCAAGCCTTACAGACATTGGAGCATGAGTTTTCAGATTTAAACTCAAAGGACGCTCAACAGCGTCGCGCCGCTTTGCTGGATTTGACCGCGGGCACTTTGCGATGGAAGGGGCGGCTGGAGCAAGCCCTGGATAGCCTGGCTTTGAAAAAGCGGCCCAGTGGCAGGCTTCGAAAAATCCTCCTGCTTAGTGCTTATCAGCTTATGGCGCAGGAAAAGGTAATTCCGGCACGGGTGGTGTCAGAGACCGTTTCTTGGATCCGTGCTCGTGAAGGGGAGCGTCCTGCTGCCTTTGCGAACGCGGTTTTAAGGAAACTGACGGAAACCCTGCCCCAGTGGAAGGCGCTGAACTTTCCGGAGGGACATGAAGACGCGCAAGCGAGTTGGGCCAGTCTTCCCTTGTGGTTCTGGAAAAAACTGGTTCAGCAGCAGGGAGTGACTTGGGCTAAGAGCTTTTCGCAGGCGAGCCTTGAGCGCCCACGCCTCTGGCTCAGGCAACTCGGCGACTTGAAGGAGGGGTTTAAATCCCCAGCGCTTTCAGAATCAACGGAGGTTTCGGGAGCGAGTGAACTTCTAGATACCAAGGAACTCGGGAGGATGCTCGCATCAGATACCCCGTGCTTTATCGTGCAAGACCTTTCGAGCCAATTTTTGATTTCAGAAGTTCATGGCTTAATTCAGCCTGAATTGCGGCAGCAGAATTCTCATCGTATTCGAGCGCTGGATCTTTGCGCGGCCCCTGGCGGAAAGTCCCTCGCCTTGGCTGGACTGGGACTTCAAGTGACCGCCACGGACTTCAAGGCGTCGCGTTTGCAGTTGCTTCGGGCCTCGATCGAGAGATGTAAAATGCCTATTGAAGTGGTGGAGTACGGTGAAGTGGAGTCGCTGCCACTCTATGACTTAGTTTGGGTGGATGCGCCTTGCTCCGGCAGCGGTATCATTCGCAGGCATCCCGAAATTCGATGGATCCGAACCGAGGCGGAATTAGGGGAGTTGCGGCAGATCCAAAAAAAGCTGATCGATGCGGCTTGGAGAAAAGTGAGGCCGGGGGGATTTTTAGCTTACAGCGTTTGTTCGGTTTTTAGGGAGGAGGGCGAACAGCACTTTGAAGACGAAGCATGGGAAGGCTTGAAAACGAAGTCTTGGTGGCTTGCTCCTCATTTAGCTCCTCTCTTCGCGGACGGATTCTGGGCCGTTTTGGTCAAGAAACCACAGTGACCCTGGACGCAGGATGCGCCTAGATAGACGCAGGATTACATTGTTACATTAACTATATTTAGTTTAAGGAATTGATTTTCCTCATGGAATCAGCTTCTTGAGCAAAGGACCATCTTTTCGTTTTTTTGGCATAGACGCTGCAAATTAACCCAGCAGAACCTGTCGCATTCCAGCAGAGCAGTACGTGAATGGATTGAAGGGACAGGTCAATCAAAAAAGATCAATCAGAGTCCACCCTTCTTCAAGGCCTGCCTAGAACCGCTGGCTCCCGCAAGGGAGCCAGCCGGATCCCTTTCTTCGTCCCTAATTTCCACGAGATCTCCCCGTAAAAGAGAGGGGTGCTTGGGGCTCAAGACGCGCAGGGGTTCGTGGGGTTCGCAAAGAAGAATGGTTTTTCGTTTGGCCTTTGCATCATCAAGCGGGTCGCTGATCACCCTGCGCAACGTTCGAAGTTCTCGGGGCACGGGCAAATTCAGGGCGGAGAACCAAAGATAGGAGAATTTCACCCATTGTCGCTCAGATCCCAATTTCTTTGAAAATTCCTTGAACCAAACTCCCGGGATATCCACGGGCATTGAAAAGTGGCACCAATCCCGGCCTTCGCGCAAAGGGCAATCTCCGTTATGGAGGCAGGGTCCCCAAA
>CAZLYB010000023.1:25548-34047 GCA_964563795.1 uncultured Bacteriovoracaceae bacterium
CGGCCTTTGAGTTTGAGGAAGTTCCGTCAGTATGGAATTTTTCAATCAAGGCGTCTCGAATTGCCGAGAGGAGTTGAGCCGCTTTTTTGAAGGCGGGTTCAATGATGAGCAGGCCTGAGCAATCGTTGAGCTCCAAAAGGCGCTCCAAGGCTTGCGTATCCCGCACCGCTTTGGATTCGTTGAGGACGTTGCTCATGAGCGTGAATTGAACAGGCTCATGAATCTGATCGACCGCCTCCCACCAGGGAGCTACCGTCGTTCTCAGGCTCACTTTGCCGCGCAAGGCGGAGAACTGGTCGCACAGAGATTCGAGGATTTCCTTTCCATCCTTCAAGATGGCCGCGTTGGTGTCCCACCAGTGGAGTTCGAGGGGAGGGATTTCGCCCTCAAAAAGCCGGGACTTTTGATCCATGAGCCAAAGAAGGAGGCTGAGGGAGGCCGTGCCTGGCCCCGCGCCAAGATCCACGATGCGAAGTGGCTCGCCGGAACGAAGGCGCAGAGCCATTTTTTCCCAGGCGTGAGGATGCTTCTGGAAAACAGCGATCCATTTCGCGGCCTGAAGGGGCAGAAAATAAAGTAAATAGGAGGAGCGGAATTTCTCATGCCTAAAATAAGGAGGCACATGTTCGGGGCGGGAATCAGTGAAGAGTGTGGAGAGTTCCTCGATCCCTCGAGAAAAAAACTCGACGTCTTTTTTTGAAAAAGGTTGCTGCTTCCAGTTTTCTCGGGGGCTGTAATTTTTTTTCACCCAATGCGGGAGGAATTCATCCACGAACCAGGGCCAGGCTCTCGGGAAATGGATCACGGGTTCGCTGATTTTTTTCGCAATCATGAGCCTAGCATACTCAGGAGCCCCCCATTTAGCGACTAAGATGAAGCCTTCCTTTTAAGGCTTGGGGGCAGTCGAGCTGCTGGTCGAGGACGCTGGTCTTTCAGCCCCTGAGGAATTGCCAGTGGCAGGGGCCGGCTTTTTCTTCTTTTTAGCGAGTGAGTTGGAAGCAGGAGCGTCCGTCGAAACTGCTCGGATGTGAGGTCCCCAGGGCTTTACATTTTTGGGGGGAGTGCCCCTCGCGTCAATGAGAGTGGAGGAAAGCTTGGATTGATAAGCCACGCCTTCCGGGCACGGATGGTCCGTTTGAGCTTGTTTAAAAAAAACGAGTTGATTTCGAAGCGATTCAGCGAAACTCGAATGTCCCTGGCATGCGGCGAAATACAGGCATTGATCAATGGCTGAGATAAAGAGCTTGGGATTGGGGCAGACCTCGTAGTTGCGCGTGTTTTGGTGGCGGAGGCTTCTCCTGGAATAGTTGGGCTCGAAGAAATTGAATTGAGCCCTTAAAATCTTCAGTGTTTCCAATTTGTAACGCTCAATCAGGGCGGGATCGCTCACTTCCTTGAGAGCGAGGGAGATGTTTTTTTCATAAGAAGACGGCGGTTCCGAGGTAATTCCCTCGCTGTCGATATGGATTCGCGTGGAAACGCCCGTCGGGGCATTCTCCGAAGTTCGATCTGAACTGATTTGATAACTGACTTTTAACCAGGGTCCAGCGGCTGCGTTCATCGTGAGACCCGGGATGGAGAGGTAAATGGTCCAAGCCCCGTCTCTTTGCTGGGCGGGGAGGTCATAGTCAGAAGAAGTGGGAAACCCGTTGGGGTACAGTCGGTTTTCAAAAGCCAGGATCAGAGGCGGCAGGGGAGAGCTGGAATAAACCTTGTTTCCAATGAAAACAGCGAGAGTCGCGTCACCGAGCGAACGAATCACCAAGGGGGGGGAAACGCTGCTCTGCGGAGAATCCTTCTCAATCGATAAAAAATAATGTTTGCCCGAGATCGGCTTCCAGTCCGCCTCAAGGTAGGGCGGGCGGTGGAACAACCCCGTCACGCAGGGTCTGACCTCATTCAACCAATAAAGGTTTTCTACGGATTCCGCTGAGAATGCGGTTGATATTCCTAGCCAAAGAAGAAGACCGGTTTTTTTTATCACAAGGAAATGCCCCCACCCCTTGACTCGGTCATAATTGCCGAGTGACCTCGCTGTCAAGCCCGCGTATCCTATAAAGAAGAATGTTGAAGTCTCATTGGAAGCCAAAGCAGAGCCAGGCCTGGCGTTTTTATTGCCCCGTTTGCAAGACCAGCCGAACTCTCCCTTTCAGCCCTAAAATTACCCGCCGCATGGTTCTTCAATCGGCGCTGGGTGCGGGGATTTTCACGCTTTTGACGTGGAGTTGGTTTGCCTGGAAGGGCTTATTCGCATTCCTCCCGATTTGGATCGCTTATGAAAGCTGGGTGCGAATCCGGGTGAGAATGCACTTGGAGTGCCCTCAATGCGGATTTGACCCCTATCTTTTCCTTCAAGAGCCCAAGCTCGCGCAGCAGAAAATTCGAAATCATTCCCACCCCTCCACCGGGAAAAAAGCAGCCTTGACATCTCTCCCGGGAGAACGCTAATCCTGGGGAATGTCCGTCAATAAGGTAATTATCATTGGCCGCTTAGGTCAAAATCCGGAAGTTCGCTATACCCCCGCAGGAACAGCGGTAGCCCATCTCAATTTGGCAACCAATGAAAATTGGGTCGATAAAACAGGCCAAAAGCAAGAACGCACCGAATGGCATCGCGTGGTAGCTTGGGCAAAACAAGCTGAACTCTGCGCTCAGTACCTGACTAAAGGACGTCAAGTCTACATTGAAGGCCGCCTTCAAACCCGGCAGTGGCAGGATAAAGAGGGGCAGACCAAGTACACGACCGAGATCCATGCCCAAACCATTCAATTTTTGGGGGGAAACTCAGGGGCTGCTCAGGCTCATCCCGAAGCCTCACGTCCTTCTTCCGAAACAGCGGCTCCTTTCATGGCAGCGGCGCCCGCTTCTGAGGGATCATTCACGGAAGATGACATTCCATTTTGATCGTTTCGCAAGGAGAGGCGGACGAAGTGCGGGCACTGGTAGTCATTCCCACCTATAATGAAATTGAAAATATCCCTGTTTTGATCCAGCGAGTTTTGAGCACTTGCCCTCAGAGCGTGGATATCCTGGTCGTCGATGATGGCTCTCCAGACGGGACAGGAGCTTGTGTCGAGGCGCTCTCTCAAAAGGATCAACGGATTCACGTCGCCCATCGCGCCCGAAAATTAGGGCTGGGCACCGCCTACGTCCATGGATTCCGATGGGGGCTTGAACGCGGTTACGATGTCTTGATCGAGATGGATGCGGATTTCTCGCATGACCCGGCGTATTTGCCGACGATGCTGAAGGAACTAGAGTCCAAAGATGTCGTCATTGGCTCTCGGTATGTCGCGGGCGGGGGAACTCGCAATTGGGGTTTGGGGCGAAAGCTTTTGAGCCGCGGGGGAAGTCTCTACTCCCGTTTGATTCTCGGTGCGCCGATTCGCGATTTTACGGGCGGTTTCAATGGTTGGAGGAGGCGTGTCCTCGAGGCGATTGACCTCGCCTCGTTGAAATCGGATGGGTATTCATTTCAAATCGAGCTGAAGTACCGCGCATTCTTGAAAAAATTCTCAATTCAAGAATTCCCCATTCTGTTCGTGGATCGGAAAGTGGGGAATTCCAAGATGAATCGACGGATCGTTTTCGAGGCTTTGGCGCGGGTTTGGCAGTTTCGTATGAAGGCTCGCAGGGTCGCGGCGATTTTTGGGGTGGTGACCGCCCTGGGTGGAATTTCCCAGGCAGCGCCAAACGCGGAGAAAACGACGGCGATTTTCGTGGATAAGAAGACGAACACCCTGCGCGTGACGACTTCGCTCCCGAACGGAGGCTTTGAAGTCGTGAAAGTTTATCACGCGACTCTGGGCAAGGTTCAGGGCGACAAGGTTGATGAAGGGGATCTCAAGACGCCGGAGGGAATCTACACCTTCACGAACCGCCTGGTTCCCCCGCAACTCAAGCCGAAATTCGGGAATTTGGCGTTCCACATGAATTTTCCCAATCCTTTCGATCGACTGGCGTCGAATACGGGCTCGAACATCATGTTGCACGCGACGAATGAGCCGGATCGCCTGAAGAATGATTACGATAGCCTGGGGTGCGTGGTGGTTCGAAACGAGGAAATCCAGGAAATTCAAAATTACATCCGCATCGGATTGACTCCCATTCTCATTTTTCCTGAACTCAAGGAGTCGGATTTGAAGCCTGAGCAGGATCAGAGGTTAGAGAAATTCTTCGACTCCTGGATTAAGAGCTGGAAAACGAAGGATATCGAGAATTACATCTCCCTGTACCACACTGACTTCTCATCCGATGGCAAGAGCAAGCCTGCCTGGAAGGCCTACAAGCAGGAGCTCAACAAACGTTATTCGGAGATCCGCATTGAGGCTGAAACAGTTCGCTACTACCGGCACCCCAAGTACTCCATGGTGACATTCACGCAGAATTATCACTCCACGATGAAGAACGGCCAGCCCGGGCATCGTTCCCGAGGGACGAAAATCTTGTATGTGGCCGAAGAGGCCCATCAACCTAAGATTATCGCGGAGAGTTACACGACTTCCGTGTGGTGAGCTCCGAATTGAATCCCGCCCAAAAAAAACCGCGGATCGTTTGGATGGTTCCGGAAGCCCCAGGGGGCGGGATCCATTCCTATTCAAAAACCTTATGGGATTCAGTGAGCCGAAATTTCAATTCAACTGCTCCCTTTGCACTCAATGAACCTTGGTTTTTGAAGGAGGGTCAGGATTTTGAGGCCTTTGAAGAGCACCTGAGCGGAAATCCATCGGAGTTTGTTCATATTCAGCATGAATACGGGCTTTTTGGCGGAAAAAGCCCCGGCAAATACCGGTTTCCTCGTTGGATCTCCAGGATGAAACGGGCTTTTCCCTCGGTTCAATGGATGGCGACCGCGCATACGGTGATTGGGCCCGAGTATCGGTACCCCTATGACGGCACGGGGGTTCAAAAGCCGCTGAGGTGGGCCGCTAATCAGCTTCTATTGCCTTCGCTGCAGAAGCTTTGGAATCGCTCGACTTGGGGGCCCCTCGCCCTAGTCTGGGTTCATTCCTCCCTCCAACAAAAAGTGCTTCAAGAGGGGGCTCATTCCAAAATAGCGGTGTTGCCGCATTACGTTCCTCAAGCCGAACAGATCGATTTAAAGTCGAAAGAAGCGGCGCAAGCGGAGAGAACGGTTTTAGTCTTCGGCTTTTTTTCTGTGGACAAGGGGCAGGATCTCCTCTTGAAAGCGCTCCGCCATTTGCCTCCTTCGGTAAAAGCAGTTTTGGCCGGAGGCGTGCGAAGGCGCCAAGATGAGGCTTATTATCAAAGTTGCGTCCAGCTGATTCAGGAACATCGGCTTCAGGACCGGGTGAAAATCACGGGGTTCGTGCCTGATGAGCAGATTCAGGCCTATTATGAAGCCGCGGATTTCATCGTCGCCCCCTTTCGAGCGACTTCAGGCTCGGGGTCACTGGCTCAGGGTTTGGCAAGAGGGGCTCTGATCCTGGCTTCAGACCTGCCTTTGAATCGAGAGATCGCTGAGCGGGTTCCCCAGAGTCTACGATTTTTCCGCTCCGCGGATGAAAATGATTTGGCGCAGCAGATGAAGCACCTTCTTTTTGAGCTCAAAGACGAGGAAAAGAAAGCCTGGTCGCGGGCGGCGGCGCTCTATGCAAATCGGTATTCCTTGGGGAAAACGGCTCAGTCGCTGCTTCGGCAGTACGAAACATTGCTCGATTTAACTTAAGCTTTTTGAAGGATGAGTGGAAAAATGGTGGAGGTGACAGGACTTGAACCTGCTACATCCAGCTTGCAAAGCTGGCGCTCTACCAGGTGAGCTACACCCCCACTGATAAAAACCCAGTGGTCATCGGTCCGGACACGTTGATTTCGCATATTTAAAGGCAATAGTCCAAGGGAATTTAAAGCCCTTTTCCCCGACGAGGATCCTCAGGAATAAGTTGATATCTACATAAAAAAAATGTAATAAAATGGGATGCGTTTCCGGGGTTCCTTCCTGATCATCGCCGTGTTGTCGTGCGCCGGTTTTGCCCCGAAAAATCTATCGTTCGCGGCGACTTCCGTACAGCAGCTTTGCGGCGCAGTTCGCCCCATCAAAAAATCCCAGAAGATCAGTGAACAAATCGCGGCGTTCAAGGATTCACTCCGGTTTTATCAAAAACGTTTCGAGTCAGTGCCGCTGGTGCAGGAACGGACGAACACGGCTTTGGGATCCTTGGAGATTTTTCAGCTGACTCGCTATCAGTGGGACTATTGGCCCTATATCCTGAACAAGGAAGGGGCTCTCACCGCTTTGAGCGATCTGCTCAATCAGCAACACCCCTTTTTGGACATGGACATTTCAACTCCGCTCGGGGACGCGCTATGGAAGCTTTTGACTGGTTTTGGTACCCCCGCTTCCAGAAAGTCCAATGCTCAGGGCTATTTGAAGGCGATGGAAGAAGTCCTGCGAAACACGGTCGAGGGGAAGGCGCTTTTGGAGTTCAACTCGCGGCATAGCTCGAGAAAGATCCTGCCTTCGATCGAGATCAAATTCTACGACGTGGAATACCATCTGATGAAGCGCGTAGTCGCCGACACCTCTGATTTTTTTGATGAAAATTCGGCATTGAAAGAAGAAGCCGCGATGCGCGGGATTTCAGTCGAAGAGGGGAAAACCCCGAAGGATAGAAAAGTCATCTATCCCCCCCCTTTTTACAAGCGCCAGCTGATCCTCAGCACTACGATGAGCGCATGGAGGGCGGTGTTGGAGTACGCGCGGGAACTGAGGAGAGAATGGGCGTTCCAGCTGATCCTCAACCAAGAAAATCAGCTCCTCGTTTCCCAAGACGCGCTTAAGAAAAAACTGACGGTCGACATGGCCATTAACTATCTTTTGAAAGAAGAGCCCGACGCTTTTAAAGAACAGCCTTCGGTCGAACAAGTCAACGCTTTGATGAAGCTCACCGAGCAGAGGGTGGAGACGGCCGCTCGCCGCTCGGAGTATTTTGTTTTTCTAGAGCTGGCGCAGGCCGCGCCTCACGCGGTTTGCGAGCATGCTTTTTTTAGCGTGCCCTATGCGATGGGGCAATTCATCAGCTTGGGCGATCAATACGCCGATGTTGAGTTGGATTTATCGAAATACGGGCTTCCTTTGGACGCCTATCGGCTGAAATAAAGTTCGCACTATGGTAAATCAGGGATCTATGAAAGATCCCTATCAGATCCTCGGGCTTTCAAAAACCGCCACTCAGGATGAGATCAAGAACGCCTATCGGGCGCTCGCCAAAAAGTACCACCCGGATTTGAACCCTGGGAACAAAGCTGCGGAAGGCCGTTTCAAAGAAATCAACTCGGCTTATGAGCGAATTGGAACCGAAGCGGAGCGCGCGAAATTTGACCGGGGCGAATTGCAAAGCGAAGAGTTTTCTCAGCAGCGCCAAAATTACCGGAGTTACTCCGATACTCAGCAGGGGGGCGGCAGATACTCCTATTCCTTCGGTCAGGACATGGATGCGGATTCTCTCTTTGAGAACTTGTTCCGCTCAGCGGGCCGGGAGCGGAGCCATCGCTCAGCCCCCGTTCTTTACCATCTCGAGGTCGAGTTCAAGGATTCGGTTTTGGGAGCCAACCGAGAAATTACTTTTCCGGATGGTAAGAAGCTTCAGGTGAAAATCCCACCAGGCGTTGAAACGGGCACCAAGCTGAGACTCAAAGGAAGCGGTGAAAATCCTCAGGATATTTACATTGAGGTCTCCGTGAAGGCGCTGGAGGGGTTCCGCCGCGTGGGGAATGACATTGAGATTGAGGTGCCGATCAGCTTCATTGAGGCGATCTTGGGGGGGGAAATCGAAGTCCCCACCATGGAGGGCGCCGTGCGCGTACAAGTGCCGCCCGGGGTAAGCACGGGGAGCAAGCTCAGAGTAAGGGGCAAAGGGGTCGCTACTTCCGGGGCGAGCCGGGGAGATCAGATCGTGATCTTAAAAATCGTCCTTCCCAAAAAAATAAATCCGGAGCTTCAGTCGGAGATTCGGGGATGGAAGGGCAAATATTCCTATGAAGCGAGGGCTGAGCGATGAGGCATACTGAGCGTCACTTGACCCTCGTTCAAGCGGCGCAATGTTGCGGGATCTCGATGGAGGTCCTTGCGCGATTCGTTTCCCTGCAATGGATCTGTCCTGCCGAATCTCAGGACTCAGGATTCGATCACGAGGATATCGCTCGGGCGCGTTTGATTCACGAGCTTCAAGAAGTTTTTGGGGTCAATGATGAAGCGGTGCCGATTATCCTCCACCTGCTGGATCAGCTTCATCTTTTACAATCGGAGTTAAAAAGGGCGGATTAGGCGGGAGAATGGGAGTTTTTACTCTTTCTGGGGCAATTTTTCTGCCTGAAAATTTGTTTTAGCAATTTTCCCTAGAAATCTTCAGAGGGGAACTCTGGCCTGACGATTGCAATCTTTCGTGAGCAACACTCATTGAATTCTAAATTCAAAAAAGGAGATTCTCATGAAACACGCGATTCCATCCATGTCCTTGATCCTGCTCTCAATTAGCG
>CAZLYB010000024.1:0-33860 GCA_964563795.1 uncultured Bacteriovoracaceae bacterium
TTCATAGTGGGTAAGAGTCGCTGAAAATCAAAAAGGCATAGCAGGACTTTTTCGGTCAGACTTGAGGTGTCTAAAGCCATCAACTTTGAACCGAAAGGAAAGTACCGCTATGCCCACCGAAAGCCTATCTCATCAACTCCTGCTCCCGGAACTGGAATTTGTGCGCTCCGTTTCTCCTTCCCGCACTTGGGTTCAGTACTGGGTCAAAAGTAAACGCCCTGATGCGGCTTGTTCGCGTTGCCCAACGATCAGCTCCTCTGTCTATGATCGTCGGTTGTGTACCGTCAAAGACGCGCCCGTGCGCGATCAGATCGTCTTTCTCAAGATCGAGAAACGACGCTTCTGGTGCAAGCCTTGCGCAAAACCCTTTACGGAATACATCCCTGGAATCAAGAAAGGATCGCGTACGACGGAGCGCTATAAGCGCTCCGTGCTCTGGGCTTGTGAGAACTTCGTAAACCTAAAGCTTGTTCAAAAAACCTACCGAGCAAGTGCTGGATATGTGTTTAAAACCCTCTATAATCGCCTAGATGAAAAATTGCGCATGCGCCAATATCCTTGGCCTTCGACCATCGGCATTGACGAGCACAGCTTCAGACGCATGCGTGGCCGTACGGAGTTCGCTACCCTGCTCGTCGATTATCCCAATAAGCGTGTTTATGAGCTCGCTCAAGGCAAAGCGACCGCAGATCTGACGGGTCAGCTCAGTCACATCGAAGGCTGAGAGAACGTCAAAAACGTAATCTTGGACTTGTGCGATCCCTTTAAAAACTTCGCTCGGCATCTCTTCCCCAACGCCAAGATCATTGCCGATAAGTTCCATGTTTTGCGGCTCATCACCCCAGCTTTAATCCGTAAGCGCTACGAAATCACGGGCACTCGCGCCGATGCAAAAGCTCGACGGCTACTCACGATGAGTGCCCACAAACTCGATCACTGGGAGAGACGTACGCTGTGGGATTATCTGGGGCAATATCCAGACCTCCAAGAACTCTACGCATGGAAAGAGCGCCTTCACCGCTTCTATCGTACGCGCGGTTACTACCGCGCGTACACTGCTTTCAAATCAATGCTCGATGAAATGGGCTACTCGTTGTTGCCAGAAATCAAAACACTCAGGAGAACACTCATGAAATGGAAAGAAGAAATCCTCAATTACTTCCTCACTGGCCTCACTAACGGACGGACCGAAGGGTACAACAACATCGCAAAACTGGTACAGAGGTGCGCCTTCGGGTATAGATCCTTCCGTAACTATCGGCTCAGACTCTTAAGTGCTTGTGCTTGATTGGGAAAAAGACGCTACCCACCACGAAATGAGGAGAACCGGAGAACCGTAAAATTTGCTCCTGCAAATTTTTGGTCGGGGTGGCGGGATTCGAACCCACGACCTCTTCGTCCCGAACGAAGCGCGCTAGCCAGGCTGCGCTACACCCCGCCCTGAAAGAGCGAACCCCAGAGATAGGGGAGAGCCGGCCCGAAGTCAATGGCCGAGCGGCCGTGCCGCGGATTTCCAGCGAATGCCCTTCAAAACTGAGTGCTGAGGTAAACCCAGCCCAAAAAAATCGCTAAAAACAAGGCCGCTAAGATCCACGCTTTGAAGAAGCTTTGGTTCGGGGGCAGAAGCGAATACCAGGACCTAAAAAAGAGGCGAGGGTTCGAGCCCTCCCAAATGGCCGAGAGCTTCGGAAAAATTTCATCCAAAGCGCTTTCCATCAGCCCCTCGCCTTGTTCCGGCTTGGCCGCGGCGGGATTCCCCCAATAGCCGGGAGGCAGTCCTTCTTTTGCCCCTTGGCGTCGCGTGATTTCAGGGAGGTGCGCGTAAGCGGCTCTGACGGATTGAGCGTCAATCGCGAGCGCGATCGAGGTGTCGCGTTCCCCGCCATGCTCCGGAGGATTGGGGCGAAACAGGGATTTTTTAGCGTCCTTGAAGCTCACTAAGGCGGAAGACGCTGAGACCAGATAGGGCTTTTTCTTGGAGAAGCTCCAGCGCTTTGAACGCATCACCATTTTCCCGGCCTCCTCGATGGCGGTCAGCTGCTTGGGCCCGAGGTGCCCGCTTAAGCAGACGAAGTGCCTAAACCCCGCGCGTGACAACCCCTTGCACGCATCGACGAGCCAATCTCGAAGCACGTAGGGGCGCACGGTCCAAGCGAGTTTTCGCGTGTCGGCTTGCACGCCGAGGGGAGCGACCGGCATGATCACTCCGGTCCAAGGCGCTTTTTGCGCTTCAATTCGCTCGCCGAGTTTCCAGCTCAGACGCTCCGCTTCCCGAAGGTCCAACCCGAGTGGCAAATGAGGGCCGTGGTTCTCAAGCGGTCCCACCGGAAATAAGAACACCGTGGTTTCCGGATCCATCGACTGCAATTCTTGGCTAGTCAGGTCGCTAAAGAGAAATGGCATCTCTTTGATTGTGGCTTTTCTCGATGTCGTTTTTCAAGGGAGGTGTTATAAAAAACAGATATGGAAATGAATCTGGTGGAGCTGTGGCTCAGAAAAGACGTTTTTCGATGGCTGGCGGGGGCGATGGCGGGTCTTTTTGCCGCGGCGCTCGCATTGATCGCGGCAATCCTAATGGCGGGTGTTTTTGGGTATGAGCTCTGGTTTCCCATCAAGCTTTTTGCGACCATTCTGCTGGGCCCTTCGGCCACTGAGTTTGGGATGAATCTGAGGTCGTTAGTGGTGGGGATTGCGGTGGTGGAGATGATTGGCGCGGTTCTCGGGGTGCTCTACGCCCATTTTACCCAGACGAATCTGCTGCAAGCGCTTTTGGGGATTGGCTTGGTCTGGGGTCTTTTCAGCTGGATCTTCATTTGGTGCCTCTTTTTGCCCTCCTTCAAAGTGATTCGGTACGCCGGGGTTTCAGCGGCACCCGCATTTTTTGTATGCGTCATTTTTGGGTTGGCGCTGACTTCAGTCGCTTTTTTTGACCGGGCGCTTCGTCGATCGAGCCTTTGAGACCAGGCGCGTTGTACTTCGCCCTTTGAGGTAGGGCAGGGCTTTTACTTGGCCGCCCCAAGAAAGCACGTCGCTCGCTCCTACGATCTTCAAGAGATCCCAATCCCCCCCTTTGACCAGGATCTGGGGCCTTAAGCTCCGGATCAGCTGAAGCGGGGTCGATGTCCCAAACCACGTCACAAAATCCACGCACTCCAAAGCAGCCATCACTCTGAGCCGATCGCTCAGTGGGTTTAAAGGCCGCTCTGGCCCTTTGAGGCGCTTCACCGAAGCGTCCGAATTGAGCGCCACGATGAGGCAACTTCCCAGTTGACGGGCTTGGGCGAGGTACTCCACGTGCCCACGATGGAGAAGGTCAAAGCACCCATTGGTGAAAACGACGCGGCTTTGCTTTTTGGAGCTCAAAGCCCGCTTCAGTCGGGCGGGGGAAAGGATTTTGCGGCGAGGATCCCGGATCGCGCTCATGAGGGGATCGATTCAGCGCGAGGGGATTTCAGTGGGCTGCAGGCCCACCATGAGATCGTGCCAGCAGCGCCGCCGCGGGTCGACCACCGCCCATAAAATTCCAAGCCCCGCAAAACCCACGCTCGGCAGGAAAAAAAAAGCCCGGAGAAAACGGGCCGAAAGATCGCCTGAAAGCTGAAGGCCGAAGACTCGTTTCCCAATGCTCGTCGAGAAGAGCACTTCCTGAGCCGTGATGAGCGCCCAGTTGAAAAGCACCAGAAAAACGCCTACCAAAAGGGCCATGTTCAAGTTCATCAGGGAATCAGGATTGAGTTGCTCTTTCCACAGCACCGCGCTGAGCGCGATCACGCAAAGCGTGAGATTGACGATCGTATCCATCCCGTAAGCGAAGAGACGGCGGATCAAGTAGAGGAACCCGGGTTGAAGCTCCAGAAGCTCGGGTTTTTTTTCCAAAAAGGCGGGTGAAACTTTTGAAATCGTCGGCGCGGGACGAGGCTCGCGAATCGGAAGTCGAGGCGCGCTGGCGACGGGGACGCGAATCGGGGGAGCGACCTGTGTTTTGGGGGGAGGAACATACAGCGAGGGGCCAGCCACCGTGGCTCCCGTGCCTGAGTTCAGCTTCTGGGCGGGGCGCTTGGCCGAGGGAGCCAGCGGCGCGTAAGGCAGGCCATCCGAAAAGGGGTGGAATCCTAGGCCGTCGGTAATGGGTTTGAACTCGATCGTCGGTTCTTTTTGCATAAGGCGATTATAGCCGTCCTCGCGCGGCGAAGTGAAGCATCAAATGGCCGCAGGCAACCACCGCGGCCGTCTCGGCTCGCAGGGTGAGAGGCCCAAGTCCCGTGTTCCTCGCCAATTGGGGGTCTTGGGAGGCCAGGAATTTTTGCTCGCTGGGGGACCAGCCCCCTTCAGGGCCGATGAGCAAGTGGAGCGCGGCCGCGGGATTTTTCCCTTCGGCTTCTTGAAGGAGGTTCGGAAGGCAGGCTTTCTCATCCCGGGTGTTCTCATCGAGCCAAAAGCGCAGGCGAGGCGAGGCGTCGTTTTTGGAAAAAAGATCGCTTAAGCGGCAGGGGGGCTGAACTTCCATGCGCACGGTGCGCCCGCATTGTTTGAGCGACTGATCCGCGATGCGCTGCCAGCGATCCTGAAAAATCGCCGCTTCTTTGTGCTGAGTTTGCACCACCGTGCGCTCAGCCAGGACGGGAATGAAGGTCGTTACGCCAAGCTCGGTCGCTTTCTCGATGACCCAGCTCATGGATTGAGCCTTCAGGACGCTCATCTCCAAAATGAGGGGGGGGAACGAGCCCGTAGGCGACTTCGCTGAAGCGAGATCCGCTTCGAAGCTCAGGCGAGCCTTGCCTCCTTCGAGATGCAAGCGCGCTAAGACCAAGCCTCCGCGGCCGTCCAAAGCTTCCACCTTCTCGCCTTCGCGCATTCGAAGCACATGCAGAAGATGGTTGGCTTCATCGTCCGAAAGAGTGATCGGTTTTTCAGCTTGCGGAAGGGAGTTGCAAAGGATCCGTTTTGCCATTTAGAGTGCTTTCCTATCATGAGTGAACCCAAGCTTCGAATCATTCCCCTGGGGGGTCTCGGTGAGATCGGCATGAATTGCATGATCCTCGAGTACGGGTCTGAAATTCTGGTGCTCGATTGCGGGCTTTTGTTCTCGGATCTGGATCATTTCGGGGTCGAGTTCGTGATTCCTGATTTCACCTATTTGCGGGAGCGCCGGGACCGCGTCAAGGGGTTTGTCGTCACCCATGGCCATGAAGACCACATCGGCGCCCTGCCCTTCGCGCTCAAGACGGGGATCGATGCGCCGATCTACGCCTCGCCCTTCGCTTCCATGCTCATCAAAGAGCGGCTGAAGGAGCATGGCCTAACGGATCGAGCCGAGGTCCGCACTTTCAAAATGGGCGACACTCTGGCCTTCGAGCATTTCAAGGTCAAAACCGTCTCGGTGAATCACAGCATCGTCGATTCGGCGGCCCTGATCATCGATACGCCTTTCGGCAAGGTCATTCATACCGGGGATTTCAAGATCGATCCCACTCCTTTTTATGGGAGCACGCTGGACCTGGGCGTTTTCAATCAGGCGGGCGACGAGGGCGTGCTGCTCCTCATGTCGGATTCGACCAACGTCGAGCGCCACGAGCACAGCGTCAGCGAGAGCGCGATTTATCAGACGTTTGAGCGGCTTTTCGCGGCGGCCGAGGGGTTGACCATCGTCTCGCTTTTTGCTTCGAACGTCGCGCGCATCGGGCAGGTGGTGCAGCTGGCTCACCGCCTCGGCAAGCGAGTGGCGCTCTCGGGACGCACGATGGAGCAAAATGTGCGGCTCGCGGGCGAGCTCGGTTATTTAAAAGAAGCGGCCTCCGTCCTGATCAATCTGGATCAGATCCGGGATTTCCCGCGCAATCAGGTCATCGTGGTTTCGACGGGGAGCCAGGGCGAGCACCGTTCGGCGTTGATTCGCATCTCCCAGGGCGAGCATTCACAGGTGAAGATCCAAAAAGGCGATCTCGTCATCATGAGCTCCAAGTTCATCCCGGGCAACGAGAAGGCGATCGGGCGCATGATCAACCAGCTTTTCAAGCAGGGAGCCGAAGTGCTCTACGAATCCGTCCATGAGATTCATACCTCGGGGCACGCCACCAAGCCCGAGCTCAAGAAGATGCTGCAAGCGGTGCGGCCCAAGTTTTTCATCCCCCTTCACGGCGAGTACCGCCATCTCGTGCACCACGCGAAGCTCGCTCAGGAAACGGGGATCCCCGAAAGCAACGTCAAGGTCGCGATCAACGGCGACGTGGTGGAGCTCACCCCGGACTCCTGCAAAGTGGTCGAGCACTTCGAGGAGTCCCGCGTGCTCGTCGAGGGGCGCGACGGCAACGACATCTCGAAGCTCGTCCTCAAGGACCGCCGCCAGATGGGCGAGAAGGGCGTGGTGTTCTCGCTCCTGGTGCGGAACGCCGAGACCCGCCGGATCATCTCGGGACCTGAGATCCTCTCCAAGGGGCTCGTTCATGAGTCCCAGGAGGGCTGGCTCGTCGAGGAGGCGCGCAACCTCGTGAAGCAGGTCGTGGCGGAGTACGAGTCGGGGGAGCCCGGCCCCCGCTACGCCCAGTTCGACCTCCAAGAGGCCATCCGCGTGGAATTACGGCGCTTTTTCAACGCGAACCTGGGCAAGAAGCCCGTCGTGCTGCCGATCGTGCTGGATTTGTAGGCTGAGTTTACATTTCCCGGCGCCTTTGGTAGGTCTCTGCTTTAGTATCTTTTAATCATTTAATATTTTTCGGGAATCAAGATGATCCTTTTTTTTCGCTCATTGGTTTTATTGGCTGTGCTTGTCCCTTTTGCCGCTGAAGCGAAAGTGGACTCAAAAAGGGCGCTGTATATTTATTCTCATTACTACAGGCCGATCAGCGATCTTTTTAATAATGGCAATATACTCCCAGTTAATTATGACGCCTTGGAGACTCTACTTGAGAAAGCTCTGGAAGACGTCGCGCTGAATAACAGTGAAACTGAAGCGACGCAAAATGAACAAGTGCCGTTGGGCAAGCTATTGGATCAAGTGGGTGAAACATTCATTCGGCTCTATCGGGAAGGCAAATTAAACTACTTAACTGCGAAAAGAGTAGCGAGCAATGCGCTCTTCTTACAGGGAAGTTGGATCGATCTCCATAAAGAGCAGATTGATTTTATAGGACAGGTCCTTGCTGATGCTTCGATTAACATCAAATTTACTCATGGCAGCCTTTTTGTTCGATCATTTAAGTACTTGCTTCTTTTCCAAAAATTGCCAGAAGAGCTCGCGGATAAGGTGGCTGAATTGGCGGTTCCGCCTACCATAGGTCAAAATGCGCCGGCGCGCCGTTTGGGGATCCTCTGGGTGATGTCAGAGTGCCTGAAGAGGGACAATGTCCCGAAAAAATCCATTCCGAAGTGGAATAGCGCCGTTAAAGTGCTCGTGGATAAGATTATTAGGCAAATCCATGCCTGGAATGCTTTCGCAAGTCAGGGCAATGAGGCTCGCGTTCGTTCTCATACCGGAAAGATGATCGAGATTCTTCCGGAGCTGATTCTGATTTTTCCAGATGAAGAAGAGCTCAAAAAAGCTTTCGATGAGTTGAAGACTTTATTGAGGGACTTGGATACGCCTCACTTGCGGGAAGCGCAGGTTTTCTTAGTTTCTACCCGGGAGTTAGAGGCATGGCTGAATGAGATTTCCCAGGATGCGGATCAGGTCGATGAAAATATTCATATTTTAAAAATTCTCGCTGAGCAAAGGGCTCAAATTGAAAATCCAGTTCACCGCACGCTGATCATTCGTTTGATCAACGAGCACCTAAACAGGCAGACTAGCGTTCAATATGTAGGAGAAGACATAGCGGCAAAAAACGCTATTAATTGTTTGAATGCGCTCAGAATGAAGTAAATCTTTCGTAGGAATTCGCGTCCACCGCAATTTTATGGTTCGCTTGATAGGCGCATTTTGCGCAGTTCTCCTAATTTCTCCTCCCGCTTCCGCTCGCGCTCCTTCAAAGGTGGCTCTTTTAATCTATGATCAGTATTACTCGCGCCTCAGTGAGGCTTTTCGCGATTCGGAACATTCCATCAGTCCTTTGAAGGGGCTCCTTCTTGAGGCGTTGGAATTGGTGAAGCAGGAGGTTTCGCTTGGATCTGAGCCGATCGTAGCGTTTGAAGAAGAAGGGTTGAGTCCAAAGGAAGCGCAGCTAAACATCCTCTTTCAGCAAATGCTTCAAAAGTTCACCCTGAACCGCCGCTCAGGGGGTTTTAATTGTATTTTAGAGGACCTCAGAGAAGCCGTGATTTTCTTGCACGGTTCTTGGATGGAATTGGATGAGGAATCGATTGATTTTTTAAAGAGCCGGATGACTCAGAAAATCGGCGGAATTCGCCTTAATAAAAATGAGTTGATTCTCCCACCCAGTTACTCTTTTCTCCCTGTTCTTGCAGAACTTCCCAAGGGACTTGCGGCGCAACTCGGCGCCTGGTTTGAAGTCGTGGAGACTCGAAGACAGCAAAGTGCTGTCTCAAGCAGCAGCGTCACGCGGTTTTTGGGAGTCCTTACGGTGATCCGTCAATGCATGGAGCGGGGAAATGTCAGGCCCGACGTTTTGCCGGTGTTGGCTGATCCCGTCTTGGGGATGGTGGATCAATCGATTGCCGGGATTCAGAGGCGAGTTTTGGCAGCAAGTCGCCCATTGAATTTCACGATCGCGGCTCAACAGGCGAACGCGCTGCTCGGTCTCCTGCCTGTTTTGATCCAGGCGTTTTCGAACGAGTCCCAACTCACGGCAAAACAACATGAACTCGAGAAATGGATGGGGACGAAAGCTTCCAGTTTGCCAAGCCCGGCGCTAAAAAGTTCCGTAAATTGCCTCAAGGCGCTCAAATGAAAAAAAGCTTTTTTTGCCTAGGATTGCTCTTAGCCGAATGCTTCTTGGGAGCTGCGCAGGCGCGGGAGAGCTCTAAAGCCGCCGCTCTTATTCACGCGCAGTTGCCGCTCATCAGCGGAAAATTTTTGATCATCCAAGGGGAGCTATCCGGCGTGCGGATCACCGGGAGGGAAGTTCAAGAGCTTCGTGCGCTGTTAGAAGGTCTCATTAGCCAGATTCAGGGCCTTGAGCGGGAACCTCCATCGATTCTAGGAAACCAAAGCTTTACCTCGGTTGAAGCGGAGGTCGATGCGCTTTTAACGGCGATTTTCGCTCATAAAAGACCTGCTCCAGGCGCAAAGTCCAAGGACCCTTTCGCTCACTTGAGAATGTACAGTTTAGCGCTTTTGGCGAGTTGGAAACCCCTGGATGAGGATCAGCTTCAGTGTTGGAAGGATCGGATGAAGGTTGAAGTAGAAGACATCCACTTCGAGAAAGGTTTTTTTCACCATGCGCCCTCTCACCGCGATCTGCTCGTTTTTCAGGAAGTTCCGGATTCCTTAATGGAAGCTTTTCTGAATTCATTTCTAACGAAAAGCAGATCTAGGGAAAGAAAAGCTCCCAGGCTTTTGGCGGCGATTGACCTCACTGCGGAAATGATCCGCACTCAAAAAATCGATGTAGAAAAATGGGTTCAGCCCCTGATCTTGATTTTTGATGAGCTCATTCAATTGATCGATGAGTTGTATTCAAAAAAAGAGACTAAGAACCATTCCAAAGCGGAAAAAATGAAGGTAAAGCTCGAAACCTATTTGCCGATTTACTATCAAGCATTGAGGCAAAATGGGGCATTTTTGAGTTTTTGGGAAACCCTTGCAGGCAAGGGCAATGCGCGCTCCAAAATCTCGCTTCTTTTTGAAGTCTTTTTTTTCGTTCAAAACCAGGAAAAGCTCAGGATTTTATTGGATCAAGCAGCGAGTGATCAAGGATCGCTCCTCAATTCTTGGCCAGTGATGAGCGAGCTTTTGGATCATCCTGAAATCGATCCCGCTCTTTACGATCGAATGTTCGACCTCATGGGTTCCGAGGTGCAAGGGCAAATCCGTGAAGGCGCCCATCGAAGAGAGCTCATCAAAACTTGCGCAAAATTGCTGGTGAAACTCAGGAAATGAAAAAGAAATGGGAGCCCCGAAGATTGGAAAACCCTGGGACTCCCATCAGAGGTGGTGGGTACAGCGCTTTTGCGTAAGGCTAGTTACGCAACTTTTTGAACACTACGCGCGACGTAAGCTTTGTAGTGCTCCAACTTTTTCTCGTAATCCGAGACGGGTTCGCCGGTTTTTTTGATCAAACCGAATTTGAAATGATCGTAATGCTGATCACAGAAGCCGAACTTCTGAATGCCAGCTTTGCAGCCGGATGAAAGGCAGTGCACGGGAGCGGCATGCGCTGCCCCACCATGCGCTTGATTCTCTTGCGGTTTCGCTGGTCCCGGTTTTTTGGATGGATTTGGTTTTCCTTGAGCCTCAGACATGACACACCCCCTGAATTTGCCGTACTTTTATCTATCGGAGTGAGGTCCTTAAAACTTGAGTAAAATGGTTTTTTTATTATTCCTTGAAGTGGCAGGACCATCCATCATGAGTTTTGCCCCGATCTACATGAAATCCCAAAGATCCCTTCTCTCCATCGGGTTGCGCGTTCTTTAGTACCGCGGCATGCAACACCACGGGATAACCGGGGCGGGGCTCAACCGTAATCTCACCTGAAGCTTCAAACTCGTAGAGTCCTTCTTTAAGAAGGATCGGGTAACCTTTACGAAAGCGAAAGCCCGAGTTCCTTGAACTTCCGCTGCTGCAGTTCCGTGAGCTTCTCACCCGCGCGCAAAGCGGATTCCAGCATCTGGGCGAGCGCCTGGCCTGAGAACGGCTTTTTCTCGGCGGTGCCTTGCACTTCGACTAACTGCCCTGATTGCGTGATCACGAAGTTCATGTCCACGTCGCAACTCGAGTCCTCGTTGTAATCAAGGTCCACGAGAATCTCCTCGCGCATCATGCCGAGGCTCAAGGCGCAGACGGTGCCGAGCCAGGCTTTTTTGGAAATGAGATTTTTTTTGACCAAGCTATCGATGGCGATCGCAAGCGCCACGCAGCTTCCGGTGATTGAAGCGGTGCGGGTTCCCCCGTCCGCCTGAAGCACATCGCAATCGATCATGAGGGTGCGCTCGCCGATGGCGCTGAGATCCACGCAGGCGCGGAGCGCGCGCCCGATGAGGCGCTGGATCTCCTGCGTGCGCCCCGAGACTTTTTCGCGGTCGCGTTTGGTGCGGGTGTGGGTGGCGCGGGGGAGCATGGCGTATTCCGCCGTGATCCAACCCTGTCCCTTTCCGGTGAGCCATTTGGGGACGGAGTCCTCGATCGAAGCGGTGCAGAGCACGTGGGTCTCGCCGCAACGGATGATGGCCGAGCCTTCGGCGTAGCGGTTGACCTGGGTTTCGAGGGTGATGGGGCGGAGGTCCTGGGAAGATCGGTTCGTTGGATTTCTTGTCATCATGAGGCAAAAGTATTACTCCAGAGCTTTGGAGGAACACAAGCAATGCTTCGAGACGGGATTTTCATCGATCTGCTGAATCAAGGGTTGGTGGATGATGATTGGAAACTGGATTGGACCACGCAATCCGCTTGCTCGTCCGGGGCGACCTCAACCGCAAAGGTGATCGCCAAGAGCTCGGGCGTCTGGGCGGCCGAGAGTTTGGCCGCTGACCTCATGAAGCTTGCCCCGGAGCTCAAGATCCAAGGCCTTCTCAAAGATGGGGAGTCTTTCAAGCCGGGTGATGTGCTCATGAAATGGTCGGGCCCATCGCGGCTCGTTTTAGGTCTCGAGCGGGTGAGCTTGAATCTCGCCTCCTATGCTTGCGGTGTCGCGACCCGCACGCATCAGCTTGTGCAGGCGGTGAAGTCCGCTGGCCAAGCTCGTCCCCGCATCTGTTCCACCCGAAAAATTCTTCCTCATTATCGCTTGCTCTCGATCCACTCTGTCCAAGCGGGCGGGGGTCATAGCCATCGCCCCAATCTTTCTTCCGGAGTTCTCATCAAAGAAAACCACATCCAAGTGGCCGGTGGAATCGCTCCGGCAATCCGGCAGGTGCGCGCGCTTGCCCCTCATGGGCTCAAGATCGAAGTCGAAGTTCGGGATCTCCATGAGCTCGCCCAGGCCATTGAGGCGCGGGCCGATGCGGTGCTGCTCGATAACTTCAAGCCCGAGCAGGTGAAGCAGGCGATCGCGCAGCTGAAAAAGAATTCCCCTCCGCCGATCGTGGAAGTTTCAGGCGGGATCACTCTCGAAAACATCGCGGGCTACTGCATCGATGGCGTGGACGTCATTTCAAGCGGGGCGCTCACGCATTCGGTGGCCTCAGTCGACCTCTCCCTGCTCATGGACCCAGTGAGCGCGCGTTGAGCCTGGCGAACCGAATCCTCGAGGAATGTGGCTCGACGAACGACGTCGCGCGCCGGCTCGCCGAAGAGGGTCATCCTCACGGGACTTGGGTCGCTGCGCGCAGGCAAACGCAAGGCCGCGGGCGCCAGGGCCGTGTTTGGAGCGCGCCGGAGGGGAATCTCTCGCTCTCGATGGTGGTGAGGCTGCAAGAAGTGGTGTCCGAGGCTCCCGTGCCACCGGCGCTCTGGGGCTGGATCCCGCTTGCGGTTGCAGTGGCGCTCACGCAAGCCGTCGCGGCACTTGAGCCCAGCCTTCAGCTCGCAATCAAGTGGCCCAATGATCTGCTTTTGGATGGAAAAAAATGCGGCGGAATTTTATGCGAGGCTTCGCTGATGGGAGCGCGCCCTTACGTGGTGGCGGGTCTAGGGTTGAATTTGAGGGAGACGCCCGAGGAATGGGCGGCGCAGGCCACGGCATTAGGACTGAAGGCCTATTCCCTTGAGGAAGTGCAGTCAGAGTGTTGCGCAGCACTTCTTCGGATTTTTGAGCAGCTCCGAGGGCAGGGCAGTGAGCCGCTCCGTTGCGCTTATAAGGCGGTCGCCTGGCTGAAGCCCGGCGCCTCTTTGCGTTGGGGCAGCGGTGAAGGCCAGGTTCATGGGTTGGGTGAGGATGGCGCGCTTTGGGTGAGGGAGCGCGCTACGCAAGTTCTGAGGGCGCTTTATGCCGAAGAGGTGCATTTGAGCTGACTTCAGCGGGAGTTAGGGGTCCCCGTTTTCCTGCTCCGCGAGCAGTCGATGGATTTCCTGCTTGATCACGCGCTCGGCGATCTCAGGCAGCATCGTCTGAGCCATTTTTAAAAGAGCGGATTCCACCTGCTCTTTCACCAGGGCATCAATGTTTTGCACAGCGCTGTTGGCGCCAGCCGGGGCCTCCGTTTTGCGCTTTACGAGCGGGGATTCGGCCCGAGGGCTCGGGGTTGCGGCCGCCTCTTGAGCCGCCGCTGCCGTGCGCTTGGATTTCTCCCGAGAAACGGGCGGCGTGGGGATGTTCGAAGAAGTGAATTCGTTCAAGGGGAAATGAACATCGCCGTCATCCAAGAGCCCGGGATGGGGCTTTAAAGTCGGCTCCGTCACGCTCCACGCTAAATCATCCGGCAGCGAAGGATCTGAATTGAAGCTCAAGGAGGAGTTCAGCGGGGGAGGAGTCAGGTCCTGGATTTCGCTGGCTGCGGCAGAGGGGTAGGATTCCGAGAGTACGACCCTCTCCGTTTCTTCAGAGCTGATGACGGCTGAAAGCGCCTGCGCCAAAATGGATCTGAGATGAGCCGGGTCAAACGGTTTGGTGAGGCGCCCCTGAAATCCCAGCTCGCCGGCTTGAGTCTCATCCACCTTCTCAAAAGCGCTCGACATGAGGATGAACCGGGTCTTCTTGGGTTCCGGCTGCTCGTTGAAATTTTTTTTGATTTCAAACGCGGATTTTCCCGGGAGCGAGATGTCAATTAAAACGACATCGGGCCTGAAAACGGCGATTTGCTGGAGGGCTTCATTGCCGTCCGAAACGGCTTGAATATCATAGCCTTCATTGGAGAGCGCAAGGCGGATCACTTTTTGTATCGTCAAGCTGTCATCGGCGACCAGCAATTTTTTTCCGGGCATGCTTTTGCTAGTGTGTCATTTTCCGGTTGGTGTGTAAAGTAAACGGCTGGTATAATGGAGAAAGCCCTTGGGGGTGGCGAATTATAAATTGGACCCTACAGTCAATTTCCCAGGGAGCTGTCTCTAGCGGTGGTGAGCATGCCTAACTCGATTAGGAAGCCTAAAGCCGCTATATGGCGCCCACTTATCATGAGTGCCTGGGCTCCAATTGACATCGCCGCCCTCAGGGCTTTTTTTTAGGAGTTTATGGCTCGATTCAAAGACGTTCTTCCATCGCAGCAGGGTTGGATCCATGATCTGGCGAAAGCCGAGGTCCATCCCGACGCTGAAAAGCTCCTTCAGCTCGGAAAAAACTTTGAGCCGCAACAGCTCGTGGAAGAGAGCACGATCGATTTTCTATCGGAACTCCGGGGGCACTTTCAGGAATACGCCCGGCTTTTCAATTCTTACGCGGAAGGGGGGAATAAATTCCCCGAAGCCAAGGTTTACAGCGTCGCGCAAACCGCGGCTGATTTCATGATCTACCGCAACCAGATCAAGCTCGTGGTTTCTCACGTCGCGCATGGATTGATCCAGATCGCGTTCGCCCAGCACATGCGGGGGACGCTTTCGATCGATGGCCAAGTTCAGTCAAACGAGCCAGGCGCTCCCACTCCTTCGAGCGCTTCGCCGCAGGAGTTGATCGCGGTGATTGGCCCCTTTCGGGACGTTTACTGGTCGTTTCAAGGGGAGAGGGTTAATCCCGCGCAGGTCGCGCGGTTTTATTTCGCGGAATTCATCCGGATGAGTCGCGACGGCCGCCGTTCGCGAACCCAGCAGAAACAGCTTTTGGACCAGATCAAGGCCCTGCTCCACGAGCAAGGCCTTGATCTTTAAATGTCCAAGCTCGGGGTTATCCGAGCAGTTTGAGCGCCGCAGCGTTCGTGTTGTTGGCTTGACCCAGGACCGCGATGCCCGCTTGCATCAAGATATTGTCCTTCGTCATTTCAGAGACTTCCGAAGCCATGTCTGCATCGCGCACTCGGCTGTTCGCCGCTGACATGTTCTCGTCGCTGATCGCCAAGTTGTTCGAGGTGGATTGCAGGCGATTCTGCAAAGCACCGAGATCAGCACGGATGCTGTTGACCTTGATCAGGGCTTGGTCGACGGCTGACAAGCTGACTTGAGCGCCGAGCTTGCTGACCACCGTTTGATCCCCGAGTTGCAAGGCTTCCAGCGATGCATTCGCTGATTCACCATTATAGACCACACGGTCTAATACTGGGTTGTTGTGCGTCCCGACTTGGATTTCAAAGATCCCTGCTTTTCCATTCAAAAGCGGGGTTCCGTTAAATTCCGTTACGTTCGAGATCCGATCGATTTCCTCTTTGAGAGATTGATACTCTCGGTCGATGAAACCACGCTCAGTGTTCCCGATCGTGTCGGACGCCGCTTGGATCGCAAGCTCTCTCAGACGAATCAAGATGTTGGATACTTCGTTGAGTCCGCCTTCAGAGACTTGCACCAGCGAAATCCCGTCTTGAGCATTTCGCTTGGCTTGCCTGAAGCCCCTGATTTGGGCTCGCAGGTTTTCGGAGATCGCCAGACCCGCCGCATCGTCACCCGCATTATTGATGCGGCTGCCGCTGGCGAGTTTTTCCAGCGTCTTATCCAAGTTCATTCGCGTATTGACCATCCGTCGCTGCGCATTGAGCGCCGTGACGTTGGTCGCTATTCTTAATCCCATCTTAGCCTCCCTTCAACATAAGCTACCCTCCTGACAGCCCACCATTTTCCTTAATGGTGTTGAGCCTCCTGGCTTTTGTTAAGCGGACGCCCCCATGGGAACAGGGACCCCCGCAGTGATCACCGCCTGGCAACCATTGCCGTGCGATTTCTTTGCTCTGACCTCGAAGCGGCCCTCCCGGAAATTTCCACAAGCGCCGCCCGCAAGAGAGGATCAAACCCCGTTGCGGACGGCCCCTGTCCCAGGAAACAAGCTCAGGCAATGCGCCTGTGGCTCGAAGTCGGAAAAAGTGCAAAGTTGAAAATTCGTCAATGCATCAGGACGCCCCCTGCCCGAGAAGTCCGAGCGCGCTTTTGATGGAACTGTTGGCCTGCCCGAGGACGGCGACGCCCGACTGCATTAAGATGTTGTTCTTGGTGAGCTCGGTCGCTTCTTCCGCCAGATCCGCATCGCGGATGCGGCTGTTGGCGGCGGAGAGGTTCTCGCGGCTGATCATGATGTTGTTGATGATGGACTGCAGGCGGTTCTGCATCGCCCCGAACTCCGCACGGATCGACGTGACGGATTGAAGGGCGCGGTCGATCGAGCTCAGCGTGTTTTGAGCGCTCGATTTATCGCCGACTGCGGATAAGTTCAGCCCCAGCGAAACGACATTGACGTCGGCTGCGTGGGGGTCAAAGAGCTGAATGCGGTCGACCAGCGGGTTGTTGCGCGTTCCGACCTGGACTTCAAAAGTGGTCGAGGTCCCATTGAGCAGGGGAACCCGGTTGTATTCGGTGCTCGCCGCGATGCGGTCGATTTCGCTCATGAGCTGCTGGAACTCTACGTCGAGAAATTTTCGTTCTTCCTGCCCGACCGTGTCCGAGGCGGCTTGTACGCCCAGCTCGCGCATTCGGATCAGGATGTTGGAGACTTCGGCCATCGCCCCTTCGGCGATTTGGACGAGGGAGACTCCGTCTTGCGCGTTTCGTTCGGCTTGGCCTAATCCCCGGATATTGGCCCGGAGGCTTTCGGAGATGGCGAGCCCCGCGGCATCGTCGCCCGCGTGATTGATGCGGGAGCCGGAGCTCAGGCGCTCAAGGGTGCGGTCCAGCGAGCCGCGCGTTGTGCGCAGGTTTCTTTGGGCCACCAAAGACGGTACATTGGTATTGATTCTTAGTCCCATACCCCTTCCTCCATGAAGGTGTCGGCCATCCTAGGCCTACGGTTGTGGACTGCTTCATCCAAGACACAGTTCGGGAGAGTAGAGAGGGAACTTGAATTCTTTTTATGAGAATGGGATGAAAAGCCGAGCGGGGCGTCCATCCCTGGACTTCTGCTGGTAAGAACCCCCTCGGCTTTTCATCCCATCCTCAATAGGCAAAAAATGCTCATAGGCAATAGAAAGGGGGAAATAGGGGGGATTAGCGGTTAAAGGTGCTGTCAGTGAGCTGACGATTTCAATCGAAAATGAACAGATGAGCAGTAAATTTGAAAATTCAAAAAATTAGCCCGATGAAGTAGATCAGTGGCTAACTTTCTTCGCAGTTTAATCATCATACATCTGGCTTTTGTCGTCCATGGCACTTCATGGGCGGAGCAAAGCTTAGTTGGCAAGGCAATTTATTGCCTTGTTCACTCCATAAAGTCCGCTGATCCGAAAGCTGCTCATCCGGAGCGAGTCGTCGCAGCTCGATCAGAACTTTATAAAAAGTTGATCTTTGCTTTCAAGCTCAAGGAGTTTCGCAACGGGCAAGATGAGGGCGGGCAATATTGTTTAACGGGGGGTTGCATACCAGTTTCTGAGAATCTCCAAAGACTTCTTCATGAGAAGATGGGCGTCCCCACCCGTCGAGTGAGCACGGGAAGTCATGATTTTCTTGTTGATGATCGACTTGGTAAGGATCATGAAATCATCATTGATCCCAGTTACCTCCAGAACCTCTTGATCCCTGATTCGGAAAAACGCAAAATGCGGCCTATATTCATAGGCACTCGTGAAGATCTAATTCGCTTCATGATTCAAAATGAATCAAGATTAAATCCTAAGGCATGCAGTAAAACCTATTTTTCAAATAGAACGCCGACTCCAGCCGAGATCCTTTCAGAGAATTACGGAATAGGCATTGAGAATAATCGAAGTTTGGGTCGAGCTTCTTCTCAAACCGGGCATTGACACGCTAACGCGATCAGCATGCCGTTTCCTCGAGTTCTGAAAGAAATTTGCATTTATAATTCTTAAAAGTGGTCCCGAGTGCTTCACTGGTTCCTTCGTAAGTGCATCGGCGCGCGCTTCGGATATGCCGGGTCTGAGTCACGACTTTGCAAACGTTCAATTCGCACTTATAAGGCCCATCCGCCTCACTTTCATGGCATTGCCACGGTGAAAGGCTCTCCGGGATGGAAACCGAGATGAGATGATCCTCATAAAATTCGCTCTCGTCCTCAGCTTTCGCGGCAAAGGCGGGGTTCAGCGCCAAAATCATGCTCATCAAAAAAAGCGGCATTAAATTTTTCATAAACGTAATCCTCATTCTAAAAGCGATTTATTAAACTTTATTTTGATAAAAGCAAATCATCATTTATCAAAAACGCGGGCTTGACGCGCTTTTGGTGCCCGACGTACAAAGAAACCCATGAAAGCGCTCATTTTGATCCTCGGGATGGTGTTGGGCACGGCCGTTTCGGCTGCTCCGCTCGGACAGGCGGCGCAGGCTCCATCAAAAATCATCGAAATTTCGCTCAAGGATGCTCTGGGCAATGAGCTCGGCAAGGCTACTCTGAAAGAATCGGACTCAAAGGCGGTTCATCTTTCGCTTCGAGTGGGCAAGCTCAAGCCCGGGACACACGGTGTTCACTTCCATGAAAAAGGAGTTTGCGAGGGACCGGATTTCAAATCAGCTGGAGCCCACTTCAGCCCGCTCCCGCGTGAACACGGCTCAAAAAATCCCAAAGGCCCTCATGCGGGCGATCTCCCGAATCTGGAGATCGGCAGCGATGGATCTGGTCTCGCTGAATGGAATCTGCCTCGAGTGACGCTTCGGACCGGGCCGGGTTCGCTCTTGCGCGAAGGCGGGACAGCGTTGGTGATCCACGCGGGCGCCGATGATCTCAAGTCCAATCCCTCCGGCAATTCCGGCGATCGCATCGCCTGCGGAGTGATTCGCCCGTGACGAAAATCGGCGTGATTCTTCGAGCGTTCGAAGAATGGGCGCCGACCAGCACCGCTGAATCCTGGGACAACGTGGGCCTCTTGGCCGGCGACGAGGAGTGGGAAACCTCGGGAGCGCTCGTCACCATCGATCTCACCCGCGAAGCGATCCAGCAGTGCAAGAAGCTCGGCTACCGATTGATCATCGCGCACCATCCCGCACTTTTTCCCAAAAACCGAGGGCTGAGCCGGCTCACCGGCTCGCACCCCCTGTTGGAGGCCTATTCAGAAAAAATCGCGGTTTTCTGCTGTCACACCAATTTTGACCGTTGCGTCCTTGAAGCCCTTCTGCCGGTTGCGGAAGGGCTCGGAGTTCAACCTCAGGGGAGGCTTTTGGATCTGAGCCCGGACTCTTCGATGCCTCTGAAGCTGGTCACGTATGTGCCTGAGACTCATGCAGATTCCGTGCGCCAAGCATTGAATGAGGCCGGAGCAGGATGGATCGGGCGATATGATTCCTGTAGTTTCCAGGTGTTAGGGCAGGGGACTTTTCGTGGGCTCGAAGGGACTCAGCCTCATTTGGGCAATCCCGGCGTGCTTGAAAAAACTCCTGAAATTCGGCTTGAAACGGTGGTCCCTCAGTCGCTGCGTGAACGGGTGACGCAAGCCTTGCTTCAAGCGCATCCATATGAGGAAGTCGCTTTCGAGTTTTTTCAGATTCACTCGCCCACCAAGATGGGAGCCCCTTGGGCATCGGGTCACGGCTATGGTTTTTGGGGGGTGTTTCCAAAGCCCCAGCCCTTTTCAGAAATTGCTCGCAGTGTTAAGACGCTATTCCAGATTGAAGGCTATGGGTTGACCCAGCCGGTGCCCTCTGCCATACAAAAGATCGCCTTTGTCGCGGGCAAAGGAGCAGCAATGATGGAATCTGCGTTAAGAATGAAAGTAGATCTGTTGATTTTGGGGGAAGCAGGCTATCATGCTGCGCTCGATTGCCGGAAAAAAGGGATGGCAGTCCTGGAGCTCGGGCATCGGCAGAGTGAGGCTTTTTTTTCGAAGACGGTCGTCCAATGGTTGTCACGGAAAGGAATTTCCGCGCAGCTTTGGGATGAGCCGATACAAAAGATTTTGCATTGAGGAGGAAACAGTGACGCAGATCGTGCCCCCATTGGTAGAGCAACTGAAACTATTGGAACAACTTCAAGAATTGGACCTTCAAGTCGATCGACTGAAAAAAGAACGGGATGCGCTGCCGGTCGCGCTGAAAGCTTCGGATGAAGCGCTCGCAAAAATTCAAGCGTCACTGACCGTCAAGAAAGCCGCTCACGCCGAGCAGGAAAAAACCCATCGCCAGACCAAGGCCGCGCTCGAATTGAATCGGGAGCGCCTCACCCGGTCCGAGTCCCGGCTCGAGGGAATCCAGAATTCGCAGGAGTTCCAGGCCGTCAACAAGGAGATCGAGCAGCTCAAGAAGCTCAACGCCACGCTCGACCAGCAGATGGAAAAATTCAACGCGGATTTGGATGCGGTCACCAAGGAAGTGGATGCCTTGTCTGCCCAGCAAAGCGAGATCCAGCAGAAGCGGGATGCGGAAGCGGCGACGGTGGCCGAGAAGACCAAAGTCTTGAACCAGGATATCGACCGCATCAGCGCGGACAAGAAAAAATATTCAGATCCAGTGGATAAAAGAACGCTCTCCCAATATGACCGCGTCCGAGTCGCACGCGGGGGCCTTGGGATCGTTCCCGCGGCTTCGGGACGGTGCAAGGGCTGCAATATGGTCGTTCCTCCCCAGCTTTACAATGAAGTGCAAAAGGCGCTCACGCTGCATCAATGTCCGAGCTGTCACCGCATCCTATTCGTGCCAAAGCAGCAGGAGACCGTGATTGAGGGAAGCGAAGCGGGGAGCAGATAAATCGGGGCGTGGGAGTGCAGACTCTTCAGAGGAAGTGGATTAAATCATCAGTAAAAAACCCAAGCGGCGCCCGCGCTATTGAGCGCGTTAGCCCCATTTTCGTCATAATCGTGGTAGGGGGCCCCCACGGCTAAAAATCCGTCGGATGACAGCGCTAAATTGTATCCGAAATAGTCCCCGGCGTTGCTTCCGTTGACTCCGGTGCCGATGACTTTTTTCAGCAGCGACCAAGTCGAGGCGGATCGCGAGTAAACATAGGCGGCGCCGGGATCGGCGACCGTGCTGACGCCGCTGGCGTCATAATCTTGCTTATAGGCGCCTATCGCCACGAGTTCTCCCGAGAGAGAGACGCGCCATCCAAATCGGTCGTCCGCAATCCTGCCATTGGTGCCAGCGCCCACGATCTTTTGCTGAAGGGACCAAGTCGAGGCGGATCGCGAGTAAACATAGGCGGCGCCGGCTTGCGCCAAGAAGTTGCCCCCCGCCTCGTCATATCCTTGATTGGGAGCGCCCACGACTAGAGTATCGCCGGAAAGTGAAACGGAGTTCCCGAAGTTGTCGCCCGCGCCCCTTCCGTTGACGCCCGATCCTACGATTTTTTGCTGAAGGGACCAAGTCGTGCCTGAGCGCGTGAAAACATAAGCCGCGCCGGCATTCCCCACGAGGTTCGCGCCGCTTTCATCATAATCTTGATTGATGGATCCGACGGCGATGGTGTCGCCATAAACTGAGATCGAGCTGCCAAAAACATCTGAAATGATCCTTCCGTTGACGCCTGATCCCACGAGTTTCTGCTGAAGGGACCAAGTCGTGCCTGAGCGCGTGAAAACGTAAGCCGCGCCCGCGCTCGCCAAAGCATTCGCCCCGGTCTCATCGTAATCCTGTCCGACGGCCGCTACTACAACCGTATCGTTGTGGATCGCCACGTTTTCCCCGAATTGATCCTGCGCCACTCTGCCGTTGACGCCCGATCCGACGATTTTTTGTTGAAGCGACCAGGTCGTCCCCGCGCGCGTAAAGATATAGGCGGCGCCCGCATCATTGAGGAAGTTGCCACCGTTCTCGTCGTAGCCTTGAAATAGCGCGCCCACGATGACCGTATCGCCCGATATTCCCACGCTGACTCCGAACTCATCATCGGCGACTCTTCCGTTGACGCCCGATCCCACGAGTTTCTGCTGAAACGACCAGCTCGCGCCTGAGCGGGTAAACACATAGGCTGCCCCAGCGTCGTTTGCGGCGTTGGCCCCGTTCTCATCCGTATCCTGAAGCCAGGCGCCAATGACGAGAGTGTCTTGGTCGATGGCGATGGCGGAGCCCCAGTCATCGCTGCCGAACACGTCGCCCGCCACTCGGCCGTTCGTTCCCGTTCCGACCAATTTTTGCGGATCCAATACGAAGACTGTCGCGGTAGCGGTGCCGCCGTCGGAGCCGGTGACTTTTACCGTGTTGATCTCAGCGGTGGATGGGGCGGTGAACAGGCCCGTTGAGGCATGAATGGATCCAGTCCCGCTTTGGATGGAGTAGGCATAAGGAGCTACCCCTCCTGTTGCGGTAAAGGTGACTTGCGCGCTTGGGCTCATCAACTTGGAAGCGGGAGAGAGGGTGGGGGAAATTCCGGATTGAGCCTGAGGCGCCCCTCCGCGAATGACGAGATTGCAAGCGCTGAGAGAGATCCCCAGTGCAAGGGATGAGAAGAAGGTGCTAGGAATTAAAAATCGTTTTAAAAGCATTTCGAGCCTCGCGTGCAAACGTCCGACAATGAGCTCAAGTAAATTTAAACTATGTTTAATTATTATATTAGATAATGGCCTTATGCGTCAATTAGGCTTTAAGTACCTGTATTGTTTGATTTATTTACTAATTTTCTGATCTCATTAACCGAAATGGGCCTGGTAAATGCCCAAATTCGCTGGCTTACTTAGAGGTCCACAAACGACCTATCCTCTGCTACAAAAGCTCCCGAATAGCTGTGCAGAACAGGCGATCGCCGGTCCTGGGTCTCGATCCAGGGCGGGAGGAAAGTCCGGGCTCCATCCAGCGCGGCACTGGCTAACGGCCAGGCGCCCTTTTCGCGAGGAAAGGGTGACGGAAAGTGCAACAGAAAACAAACCGCCCCTGGGCTTCGGCCCATGGGTCAGGGTGAAATGGTGAGGTAAGAGCTCACCGCGTTTTTGGCGACAAAGACGGCATGGCAAACCCTGCCAGGAGCAAGACCCAATAGGGAGACTCTGGATCCGCTGGAATCCGTCTCCGGGTAAGGTCGCTTGAGGCCCATGGCAACAGGGGTCCTAGAGGAATGATCGCCTCCGCGTTTTCGGCTCTTTGAGAGCCGGCTCGCGAAGACAGAACCCGGCTTATCGTTCTGCACAGCTTTTTTTAAGAGGGGATGACTTGAAACAGCTCGTTTCATTCTTTTTCGCGATTTTTCTGACGTCGAATCATATTGCGATCGCGGGCGAGCAGTCACGGCTTGACCCGGTTCAAAGGCGATTGAGCGAGCTCACCGAGCTTTTTCCGAAGCAAGCCAAGCGTTTCGAGCTGACAGCCCCGAAGATGTGGCAGTCCATCCCCGGGATTGCGTTGGGTTCAGGGGCTCGTGAGCACCTCGTGGTCGCTGGATTTCACGGCAATGAAGTCACTGGCGTAAGCGTCGCCATGGAACTCGCCTCCTCTTTGGCGCAGGAGCCGCTCGCCGGGGAAAAAATCTACATCATTCCTGTCATGAGCCTTCGGGGGTTTGAGGAAAATCGGAGATTTGATTTTTCCGAGATCAAAAAAGACTACGTCAACCCCAACCGGGATTACCCAGGGCCTTGCCACACCGATCATCAGCCCCTCCTGGGCTCGACTTCGGCTTTGCTGAAATTTCTGCAAAGCCACCAGAAGATCCTCAGTTTCGCCACTCTTCATTCTTACCGGCCGATCGTCGCCTATCCCTGGTTGACCCGGGGAAGTCAGGCCGCCACCGAAGAAGAGGAGGCGTTTGAAAGGCTCGCGAGGGCCGCGACTCAGTGGAGCGGCTACTCGATCGGCAATGGAAATCGCGCGGTTTACCCGGTGAATGGGACGGCTGAGGACTTCATTTTTTGGAAATACGGAATTTGGTCGCTGCTCTTTGAATTGGGGACTCGTCATGCCCCGGACCCTGAAGAGATGTCCGGCATCATCTCAAAGAACGTGAAGGGGTTGAGGTCTTTTTTCAAAGCCGTGCCCAATCGGAGGGCGCTCAAGCACGCGTACCTCGGGGAGTGCGACCCGCGCTCAGATTATACAGATATTAATGAATAAATCAGGCCGCGGAATATCCTTTACTGCGTTTCCTCGCGGGTGATAATGGGAGGCCAAACCATCGCGAGGAGAGCAAGGCGAGAATGAAGACTTGGGGCGTTTCGGATTCCTTGAAGCTGTACAATATCGAGAACTGGGGCGGGCAGTACTTCAGCATTAACCCGGCGGGCAATCTCACTGTTCACCCCAAACGGGGCGAAGGCCCCGGCGTGGATCTCATGAGCGTGGTGAATGAGATCAAGAGCCAGGGCTTGGGCATGCCGGTGCTCATCCGCTTTCAGGACATCATCCGTCATCGCGTGGTCGCTCTGAACGAAGCCTTTCGCAAATCGATCGCTGAGTTTGGCTACCAGGGCAAATACCAGGGAGTCTACCCCATCAAAGTCAATCAGATGCGCGAGGTCGTTGAGGAGATCATCGACGCGGGCCGCCCTTATGACTTCGGCCTGGAAGCAGGCTCAAAGGCGGAACTGACCGCGGTCATCGCGATGAATACCTCGCCCCAATCCCTGTTGATTTGCAATGGTTACAAAGATTACGCCTTCATCAAAACGGCCCTGATGGGCAGCAAGCTCGGCAAGAACGTCATCATCGTGATCGAGAAGCTCTCGGAGCTTTACCAGGTGATCGCGGTCGCCCGGGAGCTCAACGTGATTCCGCAGATCGGCATCCGCTGCAAGCTCTACTCCAAGGGCAGCGGCAAGTGGGAATCGAGCGGCGGGGAGTTCGCGAAATTCGGCCTCACGACGCCTGAGCTTCTCCAAGCGGTTCGCACGCTCCGTCAAGAAGGGCTTCAAGACAGCTTCAAGCTGCTCCATTTCCACATCGGCTCGCAAGTCACCAACATCAAGACCATCAAGGACGCGGTCAAAGAGGGGACGCGAATCTACGCCAAGCTCCGAAAAATGGGGCTCAATCTCGAGTTTCTCGATGTGGGAGGCGGCCTGGGCGTCGATTACGACGGATCACGCACGAGCTTCGAAAGTTCCATCAACTACAGCATGCAAGAGTACGTCAGCGACGTCGTGTACTCGATTCAAGAGATCTGCATGGCTGAAGAGGTTCCCGAGCCGAACATTGTTTCCGAGAGCGGACGGGCCCTGGTGGCTCACCACTCCGTCTTGGTGGTCAACGTCTTTGGCAGCATCGAAGTGGGCGCGACTCCCATGGCCTTGGAAGAGACGCCGGATGAGGACGATGTCGTCAGGGAAATGCGCTACATCTCCCAAAATCTCTCCACCAAGAATCTAGCCGAGCATTTTCACGACGCGCTCCAGCGCAAAGAAGAGGCGCTCAGCATGTTCAAGCTGGGCTTTCTCTCGCTCGAAGACAAGGCCAAGGTCGAGTACCTCTTTTGGCAGATCTGCAAAGTGATCCATAAAAACTCGGCCGGACTCAAGTACGTGCCCGATGAAGTTGAAGCCCTGAGCAAGCACCTGGCCGATCAATACCTCTGCAATTTCTCTCTGTTTCAGTCGATGCCGGATCATTGGGCAATCCAGCATCTCTTTCCCATCATGCCGGTGCATCGCTTGGATGAAGAGCCTTCGCATTCGGGAACGCTCGCTGACATTACCTGCGATTCGGACGGCAAGGTCTGCAAGTTCATTGATCTGAGGGACATCAAAGATACCTTGCCTTTGCATCAGCTGAAGCCTGCGGAGCCCTATTACCTGGGCTTCTTCCTCATGGGCGCTTATCAGGACATCATGGGCGATTTGCACAATCTCTTCGGCCGGGTGAATGAGGTGCACGTCTTCCTCGATGAGACCGAGCCGGGCGGCTACTACGTCGAAGAAGTGATCAAGGGCAATACGATCTCAGGCGTGCTCTCATGGATCCAGTACAGCGCTACGGATCTCGAGAAGAAAGTCAAAGAGCAGATCGACGCTAAGGTCCGCGAGGGCGTGATCAAGCCCAAAGAAGGCGTTGATTTGCAGAACTTCTACGAGGAAGTTCTCTATGGCTACACCTACGTGGATTACGAAAAGCAGTCCCGCTTTTTGAATGCAGCGAATGAGAGCGTTCAGACCGGAGCCAACAACGGTGCAGTCGAGGCCTCATCGACTGCCAATCGACCCGTGACTTTGAACTGATCCTGAGAGGCGCGTGATGAAGCGACGGCTTCTTTGAGCGGAGGGTGTTTTCGATGATGAGGTTTAAAAATCAAGGATTTGACCACGTCGAATTCGCGGTGCAGGAGATCACGCCGCACGCGCGCGTCTACGAGCGGATGGGGTTTGAAAAGATCGGCGAGCGCCGCGACCTTGAGCAGGGAACGCGCACCGCCGCTTACGCCCAAGGCTGGATCCGAATCCTTCTGACCCAACCCGACTCCACGCATGCTTCAGGCGAGGCGATGAGTTTTCTGAAAAAACATGGCGAGGGGATTTGCACGCTCGGGGTCGAAGTGGAGAGTGCCCGCCAATTCTTTGAGGAGACAACGCGCCGGGGCGCTCGCCCCGCAGCCGAGCCACGCACCGCCCGCTCAGAAGAAGGGCAGCTGATGCGCGCGGAGATCTGGACGCCCGGGGACTTGCGCTACGCCTTCATGGAGCGTCAAGGCCCTGCGCAGGCGCAAAAGCCCGCCCTCTTGGACGCGGGACTTACGGTCAGCCGACTGGAGAGTCCATCCCCGATCGGGCTTCGGGTCATCGATCATCTCACCAACAACGTGACCATGGGGCAGATGCAGCCTTGGGTCGACTGGTACCAAAAGACCTTCGATTTTGTGACGACGAGGCATTTTCACATTCGCACGGGCCGGACCGGACTTCGCTCCCAGGTGATCGAGTCCCAGGACGGTAAGATCAAAGTCCCGGTCAATGAGGCGACTGAGCCGGAGAGCCAGGTGGAGGAATTCGTCACGCGAATGAAGGGTGCGGGGGTTCAGCACCTCGCTCTTTTTTGCGCCGATCTGAGCCAGACTTTGCGCGTGCTGCGCGCTCAGGGCTTCAAGTTTCTCACGGTGCCCTCGACCTATTATGAAATGGTGCCCACTCGCGTTTCCGGGGTGACGGAGGATCTCAAGGAGCTCGAGGCGCTCGGGATTCTGCTGGATGGGGATGAAACCGGCTATCTGCTTCAGATCTTCACCGAAGAGGTCGTTGGGCCCTTCTTTTTTGAATTCATCCAGCGCAAGGGCAATCGCGGCTTTGGGGAAGGGAATTTCAAGGCGCTTTTTGAGGCCATCGAGCGGGATCAGATCCGCCGGGGAGTGCTGAAGGCTTAGGGTGGGCAGCCGGGATGAAACCGTGGTAGGAGAGACTTATTATGCTTTTGAAATCCATTCCCAGCCATTTTAAGAGACGCCGCGAAGCCTTGATGCAGGCTCATCCCGGAGCGGCCTTCCTGATTCCGGCCGCCGAAGAGGTCATTCGCAACAACGATGTCTCGCATGCTTTCCGACAGGACAGCAGTTTTTATTACTTCACCGGCTATGATGAGCCTGAAGCGTTTTGCGTGATCCAGCCCGCCGGCTCAAAAGCGGGCGCTTCGAAGCTCATTCTTTTCGTGCGGGAAAAAAATCCCGAGAAGGAAATGTGGGAAGGGGAGCGCTACGGGACCGAGGGAGCTCGATCCGTCTTTGGCGCGGATGAAGCCTACCCGCTCTCTGAGCTGTCTTTAAAGCTCCCTGAACTCCTCAAGGGAATGAACGCGCTTTATTTTCGGCTCGGGCAAAGCGCTTCCATGGATCGCCTCATTCTGAGCGCCATCGAATCGCTTCGTCAAAGCGCAGGCCGGAGCGGCAAGGGGCTGCTGCCTCTGATGGATCCCACCGAATTTTTCGGCGAGATGAGGCTCAGGAAAACTCCGGATGAAGTTGAGGCGCTCCGCAAGGCCTGTCAGGTGACCGCGCTCACGCACAAAAAGGCGATGCAGACGGTGCGTCCGGGCATGAATGAGTTTGAAGTCGAGGCCATGGTGGACTACGGCTTCCGTCAAGGCGGCTGCAAGAGGCTCGGTTATGGGAGCATCGTCGCGGGCGGGATGAACGCCACGTGCCTGCATTATCGCGCCAATAATGAGGTGCTCCAGGCGGGTGATCTGCTTTTGATCGATGCGGGCGGCGAGTACGACTACTACACTTCGGATATCACGCGCACGTTCCCGATCAGCGCAGAATTCACGAAAGAGCAGGCGCAGGTTTACGATCTTGTGCTGAAGTCCCAGAAGGCCGCGCTTGCGGCGGCACGGCCAGGCGCGAAATTTTTGGATCCGCACCACAAGGCTTGTGAAGTCCTCGTGGACGGCATGCTTTCGCTGGGGCTATTGCAAGGCGATCCCGCTTCGATCCTCAAGGAAAACAAGCATCGTCGTTTTTATCCTCACAACACCGGGCATTGGCTCGGCATGGATGTCCATGATGCGGGTCTGTACCAAGTGAATGGGGAATCCCGGATCTTGGAGCCTGGAATGGTGTTCACGGTCGAACCCGGATTTTACGTGCAGCCCAGCGATCGGCAGGCTCCGGCCGCTTTTCAGCGGATCGGCATCCGCATCGAGGATGACGTGCTCATCACGGCAAATGGGCACGAAGTGCTGACCGCCGAAGCCCCCAAAGAGCGCGACGAAATCCAATCCCTGCGGGCGCAAGCGCTTCAAGCGTGAGCTGAATTCGCTCATGTCGCAGTTGAATTCCGCCAAGCCATCTCCAAGCCAACCCTGCCGCTTGGGACCATTCGCGCTTGAGCATCCCTTTATCTTGGCTCCCATGGCGGGAATCACGCACTCCGCCTATCGCCGTCTCATGCGGCGGATGGAAAGCTCAATGGTGATTTCAGAGCTTGTCTCCGCCAACGGGCTCGAATATGCGAGTCAAAAGACGCACGAGCTTTTGAAGTTCCATGAGGAAGAGCGGGTCGTTGGGCTCCAGATTTTTGGGGAGGACACGCAATTGCTCTGCAAGGCAGCCCAATTCGTCGAGCGCCTGGGCGCGGATTTCGTGGATTTGAACCTAGGATGCCCGGTTCCCAAGATCGTGAAAAAAGGCGCGGGCTCCGCGATGTGCCGCGACCCGATTTCCCTGGGCAAGACACTCGACGCGCTCGTGAAGTCCGTGAAAATCCCCGTGACGATCAAGATCCGCACAGGCTGGGACGCAGATTCCAGAAATGCCCACGAAGTGGTGCGCGTGGCTGAAGAAGCCGGCGTTACCTGGGTCGCGATTCACGGTCGAACGCGCGCTCAGGGCTATAGCGGGCTTGCGGATTGGGATTTGATCGGCGACGTGAAAGCGAAGAGCAGGCTCCCCATCGTAGGCAATGGCGATATTCAAACGGCGGAAGTCGCCGTGGAGCGCGTGAAGACTTACGGCGTGGACGCGGTTTTGATCGGGCGCGGCGCGCTTCGAAATCCTTTTTTGTTTCGACAATCCGCAGCGCTTTGGAGGGGGGAGGCTTTGCCCCTGCCTGCGTTACCAGAGTACCTGGCGCTTTTACGCACGCACCGAGCTCTTTTGGAGGAGCACTATGCCCCGCGAATGGCGACCCTTCAGGCGCGTAAATTTCTCGCCTGGTACTCGGCGGGGTTTCCGGGCTGTCATGAATTCAGGAGCCGCGTGTTCACGATCGCCGAAGGCGAGGAGCTTTGGGCCGAGGCGGAGCGGTTCTTCGAGAAAAGCAGCGCTGAGCGGGACTTGAAATTCCTCAGTCAGCCTTTTCTCATGGGTGGACACGGCTGATCGGGATCAACCGCCCTTCGATGGGCAGGCAAAATTCATTTCCACATTCTTCAATTTTCCAAAGCAATTCCGTGTAAGGAGCACGCAGGAACTTCGCTTCGCTCTTTCCGCCATGGACGCGGCAAGTGAGCCGCGCGGGGCGAAACTGAAGGGTCGATGGATCGAGCCTCTCCCGCGTCCCGTCGCTCAGTTCAAGTTCAAAGCCTTGGTCCTCATTCCCATGCACCTGGGTCACGAACCAAGCGGTATCTTCAACAAGGATCGGCCGCGATTCACGCCCCAGCTGGAGGACGAATCCTGCTTGGGTTTGCACGATGTGGCTTAAAATCATGGCGCGCGTGCGCTCGTGAGTGAGCTCAACGCCATCGACGGTGAGAACCCCTTCGGTGTTGAGGCGAAGTTCTTCCATGTGGGGACGGTATGCCCGTGAGAACCCCGTGTCAAGGCGTGGAGCTTGAGGTAAAGTTGAGGGATGGCACTCCTCAAAATCGCCCGCATGGGCAACCCCGTCTTGCGCAAAAAAACGCGTGAACTCACGGCTTCCGAAATCCGTTCCGAGCCGATTCAAAAACTCATCCAGGACATGCGCGAAACGATGCTCGACATCGGAGGAATTGGGCTCGCTGCGCCTCAAGTGCATGAGGCGTTGAAGCTCGCCATCATCGAGGTGCCTGATTCAAGTCCTCGCTACCCGAAATACGGAGGAGCGGAGGACCTAGGCTTCACGGTTTTCATCAATCCCAAGATTCGGGTGCTGGATGCCAAAGAGCAGGGATTTTGGGAGGGGTGTCTTTCGGTTCCGGGGCTTCGAGGCTTAGTCTATCGACCCCGCAAGATCGAAGTGACGTACCTCGATGAGCGCGGAAAATCGCAGAAGCTTGAAGCCGAGGGGTTCGTGGCCACGGTGGTTCAGCATGAACTGGATCATTTGGAGGGAGTGCTCTACGTGGATCGCATTCAAGATCGCACGAAGCTCGCTTTCATTGAGGAGTATGAGCGCTACTGGCTTCCCACGGAGGATTCGGACGTGGGGGAATTGCCGGATTAAACGCGATCCGCGGCGCTTGGCTTCAACGCGCCTTCTTGAGGTCTTGCGCGAGCCGGATGCGTGCTTCGCGGCGTTTGAGCGCCTCGGCGAATCGGCGTTTTTCATCCGGCGTTTCGGGTTTCAGGGCGGGGACTTTGGCGGGTTTTCCTTTTTCATCCAAGGCGACGAAGGTGGTGTAGGCGGTGGCGGTGTGCGAAAGCTGCCCGGTCTTGGGGTCTTCGGCGTCAACGCGGGCACCGACCTCCATTGAAGTTTTTCCCGCATAATTGACTTGGGCTCGGATGTGCACGATGAAGCCCAGCTTCACCGGAGCGATGAAGTGAAGCGCGTCGATCGAAGCGGTGACGACGGGCTTGCGCGCGTGCTTTCCCGCCGCGATGGCGGCGGCGATGTCGATCCAGCTCACGATCGTTCCGCCAAAGATGGTCCCCAGCGCGTTCGTGTCGGAAGGCAGAACCATCTGGGTCATGATGACGGTCGAATCACTCGGAGTTTTAACCATGGGCCTACTATCGCAAAGAACGGCGTTTCGCGGTAGAGCTTAATCAACATCATGCGTGCGCTCCAATCCACTCCCGCCCAAGCGCTTGGGGGGCTGTTCTTCTGCAATCTGATCTGGTCGCTCAACCCCGTCATGGGAAAATTCGCCTTGGGATCGATGAGCCCCGGAACCGTGGCCTTTTGGAGGTATTCCACCGCGCTCCTCGTTTTCGTCGCCGCATTCCCTCAGGCTCGCTCAGAGACTTGGGCCGCGCTCAAGTCGCTCGTGGGACCTTCGCGCAGAGATTCAGCTTTGCTCATTCTGCTGGGGTTCCTCACCTTCTGCTTTTCGCCTTTGGCGCAGCTCAATGGGCTGCATCTTTCGAATGCCTCCTCAAACGCTTTGATCGTGGCCTTTGAACCGTTGATGACCGTCGCGTTCGCGGTCCTCTTTTTGCGGGAACGCCTGCGGTCGAATCAAAAAGCGGCGCTCGCGCTCGCTTTGATGGGGTTTTTGCTCGTGAGTCGGCTCGGGGATTTGGGTGCAACGGAAGGCTCCGCGGCGCCCTCCAGGGGCGTTGTTCTGGCTGCGCTTGGAAATGCGCTGATTTTTTTCTCGCTGACGGGGGAGGCCTCCTACTCCGTTTTGGGCAAGGCTCTCATGCTGCGACTGGGAGCGGTACGGGTGTTCGGCGCTGTGCTTGCGATTGGCACTCTGTTTTTAGCTTTGGCGCTCGCGCTGGGGCTCGACGTTGCACCCCCGGCTCAGGCCCAAGAGTGGGGATGGAAGGCGATTTTTGGAATTCTCTGGATGGGGCCCATCGGCACCGCGATTCCGTACTTCTATTGGATGAGGGTTTTGGAAGTCGTGCCCGTGAGCACCATGGCGCTCACGGTTTTTTTGCAACCGCTTTTTGGAGTGCTCTGGGGGATGCTTTTCTTGGGAGAGGCCCTGTCGATCTCGCAAATCCTCGGAGGAAGCCTCATTGCACTCGCGGTTCTTTGGGGGTCTCGGCCAAGCGCGTAAAAAAAACTTGCTGTTTTATAAAAACCCTTTCTATACTTGAGCTTGGTAGGAGGGGATATGGACGTCTCCAATCACGATTCCATGAAGGACCTTGTCGAGGGGCCGGATGAAGTTAAAGCCGCGGTGGAGCTCACGGGCTTGCCTGAAGATTGGGTTTACGAAGAAATTCAAACCATGTTGGATGCGACCGGCGGTCACTCCAGCGCTCCTCAGAGCTTGGACGAATTGCGCGCCATCATGCTCGAATATTTGGAGCACTTGATCGAGGAAGAAGAGAGCGCTTCAGCGCAGCTGATGCAATGAAGGCCTTCCGGCCAGCGCCGCCCCTCGCGGTTCCGAGGGCAGCGAGTTGACAGCTGTTTAATTCTTTTTCACCCGCGTTCTTCACCGTAAAAAAAAGATTTTAATCTGCGCAATCTCTCCGGCGTGGGGGTATACTGAAAGCCAATAGGAGGCACCTCGTGAGAAAGATCCCATCGTCGTTGATTCAACCGGAACTCGTTGGTTTTCAGACTAGCCCGCCCCAGATGAATTACATTCCCAACCCGATCGTCATTGAGCAGACCGCGCGAGGTGAGCGCCAATACGATATTTATTCCCGCCTCCTTTTGGACCGCATCATTTTTCTCGGGACCGAAGTGAATGACACGGTCGCCAATCTCCTCGTGGCGCAGATGTTCTTCTTGGAGTCCTCTGATCCCGATAAGGATATCCATCTTTATATCAATTCTCCGGGTGGCTCCGTGTACGCGGGGCTCGGTATTTATGACGTGATGCAATTCATTAAATGCGATGTTTCCACCTATTGCATCGGCATGGCGGCGAGCATGGGAGCATTGCTTTTGACCGCGGGGGCGAAGGGCAAGCGATTCAGCCTTCCTCATAGCCGCATCATGATTCACCAGCCTTTGGGCGGGGCTCGAGGCCAAGCTTCGGATATTGAGATTCAAGCTCGTGAAATCCTTTATCTAAAAGATCGCTTGAACGATATCATATCAATTCACTCCGGAAAATCGCCTGAGCAAGTGAAAAAAGATACTGATCGCGACAACTATCTCTCCGCAAAAGAAGCGGTAGAATATGGATTGATCGATAAGCTGGTTGATAAACGCGGCCCAGTTTAATACGCTTTTCGAAGGAGCTGAGATATGGATGGGAAACGGTACGGCGACGGTTTCGGGAATCTCTGCTGTTCCTTTTGCGGGAAGAATCAGCGCGAAGTCAAAAAGCTGATCGCGGGACCCACAGTCTACATCTGCGACGAGTGCATCGAGCTTTGCAATGACATCATCGCCGAGGAAGGCCAGAAGGATCCCGCCGCGAAAGCGTCCCCTTCCATTCCCAAGCCCGCTGAGATCAAATCCATCCTCGATCAATACGTGATCGGCCAGGAGCGCGCGAAACGCGTCCTTTCGGTCGCGGTCTACAACCATTACAAGCGCATCCAGCACCAAACGGACCGCAAGGGCAAAGACGCCAAGGACATGGTTGAGCTTCAAAAAAGCAACATCATGCTCATCGGCCCGACGGGATCGGGCAAGACGCTGCTCGCGCAGACTTTGGCCAAGGTGTTGAACGTGCCTTTCGCGATGGCGGACGCCACGACTTTGACTGAGGCGGGGTACGTCGGCGAGGACGTCGAGAA
>CAZLYB010000025.1:0-33714 GCA_964563795.1 uncultured Bacteriovoracaceae bacterium
GTTATGAGCCCAACGAGCTACCAGGCTGCTCCACCCCGCGACATAAAAGAGGTTTCACATGACTATGCTTCGGGGCGCGTGAAGTCAATCGGAAAACGAGGTTCGTTTGGGGCGAATCTGAGCGCGGCTTTTCGCGCTCTCGGGCCTCGGCCTGATTTTGGGCTTTTCCAGCAATGAAGCATTAGTCGGTGAAAGCAGCGCTTCCAGCTGGGATTTCTTCAGCGGCTTGAGCTTTCCCGGTTGAATTCCATGAATGGAAAGATGGCCCAGGGAATGCCGGAGCACTTTTTCGACAAGAAATCCTTTTCGCTTGAAAAACTCCTGAACGGGAGCAACTCCGCTCCCCAAAAAAGAGATTTTCACGACCGTTTTGCTCTTGAGCTTCTCCTCGATCGTCACGGCATGAGGGGTGACGATCCGGCTTTCAAAACGCGCTGGCCGCTGCAAAAGCTCAATCTGCTCCGGGGTGGCGTGTCCTTTGATCTTCACGAGGTAAGTTTTCAGGACTTTGGGGCTCTTCGTGATTTGCTCCGCGAGATCCCCATCATTTGTCAGCAGAAGAAGCCCCTCGCTATTGAAGTCGAGCCTCCCGATGGGATAGACGCGCGCTGCGCCTTTATGAAGGTAATCCATGAGCGTGGGGCGCCCCTCGGGATCGGCAAGTGCGCAAATCACGCCCTTGGGCTTGTAAAAGGCCAAGTACACCAAGGGCTCTTGGCGCGTGAGGAGCTTGCCTTTGACCTTGATGGCGTCTTTGCCCCATTCCGCGCGATCCCCGATCTGGGCGAGCCGTCCATTGACGGTGACCAGCCCTTCGCGGATCAGGGTCTCCGCTTTGCGACGGGATGAGATTCCGACTTTAGAGAGGATTTTCTGGATTTTCTCGGATGCCATTTTCTGTTTTCTCGGGGTCCATGAAAGGCAAAGTCTCGGATGGGGAGTTTGCCTCGGGGTTTTGTTCTGCCAGCGCCGCCGCCTCTTCAGCCGCCTTGAGGGACATCAGATAGGGAGTGGTCAGAGGAATCGATTGAATGCGCGAGCGGAGTTCTTGTAGAATTGCCTCATCTTCGGCGGGGTCGTAACTGACGGCATTCGAATCTTGAGCCGAATGCCCGAGCGCTTCGCGCATTCGCAGGGCCTCCGGCGTATCCTCGAAATCTTTAGGGCCGACTTCAGAAGCGGGCGCCATCTCTTCAATCTCGCGCAACGAAGGCAGCGCACCCAGATCATTGAGCCCAAAGACCTCGAGAAACCGCGGTGTCGTACAATAAAGGAGGGGACGGCCCGGGAGCTCCGATCTTCCTGAGATTTCGATCAACTTCCTCTCCAAAAGCGTGCGCAAGAAATAAGCGGAATCCACGCCCCGTACTTGGTCGATGTCCTCTTTGAGGAGTGGCTGCCGGTAGGCGATGATCGCCAGGGTCTCGAGCGCCCCCGAAGAGAGGCGCTGCACTTGGACTTTGGAGAGTTTTTTGAGCAGAGGCCCGTGGATGAGTTTAGTCCTGAGCTGATAACCGCCCGCGATCTCGGCGAGCTCAATGCCGTGATGGGGGCTCTGATAGCGCGATTGAAGCGATTCAATCGCCTGTTGAACCGCTTCGAGGAGAAGAGCGGGGGATTCTTCGGATGGAACCAACTCAGCTTCAGCTGAAGCGGATTCCTCAGCGCTGAGGGGGGCCGCTGCGGGGCAGAGCATGCGATGGAGCGCTTGAGCGGAAAGGGGTCGATCGGTGATCAGCAAAAGCGCCTCGATTTGGGAGGCCAAAAAATCGATCTCTTGGGGGTCCGAGGTCACGGCTTCATTCATAATGCCAAAGCTCCTGCGATCGCCTGGCTGTCCATATTCTCCAGGCCTTCAATCAGCTCAATGTAAATAGGGGTATAGCAGCCTTCCTGCAGAACTTTCATTTTTTTCAGCCGGGCGAGTTCCAACGCGGAAAGGAACGTCACCACGATGTTGCCGCGCGTAGGCATCCCGTCCTCCCCGAAAAAAGCCGAAAGCGGAACCGCCCTGCCCACGGAAAGCCGTTTTTGGAATTCCGTGATTTTATCGGCGATGGAGACCGTTTCTTTCTTGAGGATTTTCACGCGGTGGCGCGAACGCACCCATGCATTTTGATAGGAAAGGACCAGATCCGTGAGGTTCATGCTTTTCCAAATCTTGTCGATGGGAGGTTTCGCGTTGGCCCGCGAAAAGACATCTTGGTTCAAAAAAGGGAGCGCCCCCAGTTTTTCAGCGGCTTCTTGAAATCGTTGATGCTCTTGAAGGCGTCGAACCAATTCATCCGGAGTGGGCACTGAGTCGGCGGTTTCTTCCGCACTTTCCTCGCCTGGCAGGGAAGGAAGCAGCGCTTTGCTTTTCCAGTGAACCAGCGTGGCGGCCATCACCAAAAATTCGCTCGCCAAATCAAAGTCCAGCTCATGAACCCAGCGCATGGTGAATAAATACTGATCGGTGATCTGGCTGATCGAAATTTTGGAGATGCTGAGTTCTTGGCTTTGAATCAAGTAAAGCAGCAGGTCCAAGGGGCCTTCAAAATGCTCGAGATGAACGGTGAGTGCGGTTCGGTGGGTCACGGGCTGATCATAACGGAGTTCTAGGAGAAGGTAAATCCCAGGGCTTGATAAACGGCTTTAAGCGTTTTTTCAGCGCGCGGACGCGCTTGGCGGGCTCCTTGGGCGAGAAGGCGATCCAGCTCTCCGCGGTCTTTCAGGCGTTTTTCCGTCTCTTCGCGCAGGGGGCGGATGGCCTCAACGGCGAGATCGGCGGTGTCCACTTTGAGGTGCCCGTATTGCTTGCCGGCATAGGAGGCGACGAGCTCAGGAATGCTTTTTCCGGTGAGCGTGGCCTGGATTTGAAGGAGGTTTCGGATTCCCGGCTGCTCTTCGGAGTCGGTGATCTCAGAGCCGGAGTCGGTGACGGCGCGCTTGAATTTACGGACGATCGTCGCATCATCATCGGTCAAAAAGACGGGCCCTTGGGGATCCGGGTCGGATTTCGACATTTTTGAAAGTGGGTTTTGGAGGCTCATGATCCGCGCGCCGACGGAGGCGATCAGGGGCGCGGGAAGCGTGAATAAAGGGAGTTTGTAGGCATGATTGATCCGCTCGGCCAAGTCCCGCGTGAGCTCAATGTGCTGCTTTTGGTCTTCTCCCACCGGAACGAGGTGAGTTTGATAGAGGAGGATATCGGCCGCCATGAGCACGGGATAATTAAAAAGCGCGGCAGGGATGCTCTGGCCTTGTTTCGCGCTTTTGTCCTTGAATTGGGTCATGCGCCCCAACTCCCCCATGGACGAGAAGCAGTTGAGGATCCAGCAGAGCTCCGCGTGCGCGGGGACGTGGGATTGGACGAACAGCGTGACTCGCGCGGGGTCGATCCCCGCGGCGAGATAAGTGGCGACCGCCGCGTAAGTCTGTTCCCGGAGCTGCTGCGGCTCGGGCCGCGAAGTCAGGGAGTGGAGATCGACCACGAAAAAAAGGCAGTCAAAATCCTCCTGGTGCCGCACCCAGTTTTTGAGGGCCCCGAGGTAGTTTCCCAGTGTGAGGCGGTTCGAGGGCTGGACCGCGGAGAGCATGGTTTTTTTGGGGAGGGAAGGGGCGCTCATCAGAGGAATGCCCAGCTCATGACGCCCAACGTGAATTGAGTGAAAAATTGAATCGGCCCAGCCAGGATTGAAAGGGCCCCGGTGAGCAAAAGCGCCATGAGGATCCAAAAACTATAGGGTTCGATCGAGCTGAATTGGATCGAAGCTTGCGTGGGCAGCAGCGCGGTGATCACCCGCCCACCATCCAAGGGAGGGAGGGGGATGAGATTGAAGAGGGCCAACGCGTAGTTGAGCGAAACCGAGACGAACGTCATCGCCAGCAGCGGCTCGTAGAGATAGAACTCCGGGGACATCCATTTTCGGATTCCGCAGAACAAAAGGGCCGAAAAAAAAGCGAGCAGGATGTTCATGGCGGGACCGGCGATGGACACCCAGAAAAGCCCGGAGCGGTATTTGCGAAACTGAGAGGGATCGATGGGCACGGGTTTCGCCCATCCGAAAAGCAGGTTGATCCCGCTGAGCATGTTGAAAATCGGAAAGAGCAGGGTGCCGATCGGATCGATATGGGCGATGGGGTTGAGAGTGAGGCGCCCGGCGGCTTGGGCCGAAGTGTCGCCCCATCGCTTGGCGATCAGGCCGTGGGCGTATTCATGAAAAACCACGGCCATCATGAAAGGGACGAATTGAATGGAAAGGATCTGAATGCGTTCTGCCAAAGAATCCATATGGAGCCACTGATCCTATCATCCTCCTCCTCGAGGGTGAAATTTTTTGTGCACGGCCTGAAGGTGCTCCGGACTGACATGGGAGTAGATTTGCGTGGTGGAGAGATCGGAGTGACCCAGCAGCATCTGCAGTGAGCGCAAATTCATGCCGGATTCGTACAGATGGGTGGCGAAGGCGTGCCTCAATCGGTGCGGGGTGAGATTGGTTTGAATCCCCGCGGCTGCCGCTAAATTTTTAAGCACCTTCCAAACGCTTTGACGGCTCAGCCCTTCCCCGCGCGCGCTCAGGAAGAGAGCCTCATCGCGTGGCGCCAGAGAGGGGCGGGAGACCTCGACATAGGATCGCAAAGCAGCTCCGGCCACTTCGGCAAAGGGGCAAAGTCGCTCTTTGCCTCCTTTGCCCAAGACCCGCGCGTAACTGTTTTGCCATTCGATCGAGGAAAGCTTCAGGCCACAGAGTTCAGAAACCCTCATCCCCGTCGCGTAAAGCATCAGAAGCAGGGCTGAGTCCCTCGATTGAAGAGCCGCCGCTGCTTTTCCCTGATAAGGAAGCCCGGACTGAGCCGCAGCGAGAAGCTTTTCGATTTCATCTGAATTCAAGCTCTTGGGGAGCCGCTTGGGGAGATGGATCGAAGGAAGGCTCTCCAGTTCGATTCCCAAGAACGCGAAAAATTGCCGGAGCGTGCTTTGTTTGCGGGCCAAGCTGCTCGGTTCAAAGCCGCGCTGGGTGAGCGTTTGAAAATAACGGGAAACCGTGAATTCCCAGCCCTCAGAGCTGGGGGAATTTTGAGAAAGCCAAAGGCTGAAGGCTTTGAGGTCCTGTCGGTAGGCGTCGAGGGTTTTGAGCGCGACGCCGCGGTCGAGCTTCAAGCTTTCCAAAAAATTTTCGATCGCGTTTTGAGGAAGGGAAGGTGAATTCACTCAGTCTCAGTTTAGGGGAGTCCGCACTGAAAAGACAGAGGGCCAGGAGAAAATCATTTCCTCCTGGCCCAAGGGGTTTCGAGCTCTTCACTCCACTTCTACTTTTTCCACATCCGCTCTGCTGCAACTAAGGGGCGTTCTCATTCCGCCCGATGCGCTCGAAAGATCAAAACTGAACGGGATAGTTCAAACCATTGCTCAACTGGAGGTACATGAGCCCGCCGCTGGCATAGCCGTTGGAGCGGCTGAGGTTCATCAAGGGGATCCCGCTGAAGCACAGGGTTTGGTTGACGTAGTTGTATCCCGGTTGATTGAAGTTGAAGCTGTTGCCGCCGGAGCGGAAAATGATTTCTTGGACCGCCAAAGGTTGAAGAATGAGAGTTCCATATGAATTTAAGGAAACTCGGGTGTTGTTGGCGTTCCCGCTGTAAATATTCATGTAAAGGTTGGCGAATCGGCTCGTCTTTTCGATGTTCGCTGGGGAACCCGCCCCAGGTCCGCCTAAATCGACTCGTCCGTACCCATAGCCTGCGAGGACTTGAACGTTGTCCAGGTACAGGTCAGTCGCTTGGAAATTGATGGGGATGGTGATGTTTTGGTTACCGTATGCGCCCAGCGAGATGCAGCCGCCCGTCGCGGTGATATCCCCGCCGTAGATGCCGGAATTGATGCCGCCCACGTTGCTGCCGTCGTTATTGTTCTTGCCGCAGCTGCTGACGAGCGCTACCGCTAAAACCGCCATCGCACCGCGAATCCACTTCGCATGTCTCATAAAATTCTTCCTCCGCGCTTTAATCGCGTTTCACTCACAAGGAGAGCAGGAGCAAGACGGGTGCCAGGTGTGTCGATTTGGACAAGCGCTTTCGATAAATCGCAAGGCGCGGGTATGATTGACTTTTTTTAAATTTAAAAAATATAAAAATAATGGATTCGAGCTCGAGTTGATGGAATGAGTGTCAATTAATTTTACACTTGTTCAGATGAGAGGCGAGGATCAAAGGATTCTTGAAGCTCTGCCGATACTCCTGGATCGCGGTCGAGATCGCCCGGCTCATGAGCTCCTGGGTGCGGGGGGCGAGCAGCATGGAGCGGTCGCGCGCGCTATTGATGAATCCCAATTCAAGCAGGACGCTCGGCATGTTCGTCCCCAACAGGACGTAAAAAAGGGCCTGCTTCACGCCTCGATCCCGGTGTTGGATGAGCTGCGGGGCCTTGGAGGCGGTCACTCGGACCAGGTTTTGCTGGAGGGCGCAGGCGAGCTTTTTGCTTCGGGGCAGGTTCGCGTCGAGGCGCAAATCCTTGAGGATCAGGTCCACGTCCGAGTTTTTTTCGATTTGAGCGAGCCTTCGCGAGCTCGCATCGGTCGCGGTATTGAGGATGTAGGTTTCCACCCCTTCGGTTCGGCCCATGGTTTCAGGCTGCGTCGAATTCATATGAATGGAAATGAAGAGGTCCGCTTGATTCTCGTTGGCGATTTGAGATCGCAGGGGAAGGGGGACTTCCCGGTCGTCTTGGCGCGTTAAAGCGACTTCGAGGTCTTTTTCTTCCCGAAGAAGGCGGGCCACTTGCTTGGCCAAGATCAGGGTGATCTCTTTCTCAGCGACTCGCGAGGAGCCGCTTTGGAACACGGCTCCATGGTCAGTTCCCCCATGGCCGGGGTCTAAGACCACCCGAAACGCGGCCCAGGCGGGTTGAGATAGAAATAACGAAAATAGAATAAAGCGCTTCACGAAAAACCTCTTGATCCCCTCTTTGATTTTATGGGAGGACCAAAGAGTGATCAAGCGCCAGGCGCTGTTTGAACGATTGATTCAATGGTATCAGCGTCAAAAACGCGCGCTTCCCTGGAGGGATCGCCCTGATCCCTATTTCGTCTGGGTTTCCGAGATCATGCTTCAGCAGACCCAGGTGAAAACGGTGCTCCCTTACTTCGAATCGTTCATCTGTAAGTTCCCAACCGTCAATGATTTGGCGAAAGCCCCCCTCGAGAGCGTCCTCGTCGCCTGGTCCGGGTTGGGATACTACTCCCGCGCGCGGAATCTTCATGCAGCCGCGAACCAAATCGTTCAGCAAGGCGGTTTCCCTCAGTCTCGGGATCAGTGGCAAACCCTTCCTGGAATCGGTCCCTATACTGCGGGAGCCATCGCTTCAATCGCTGGCAATCAGCCGGAGCCGATTTTGGATGGGAATGTGGAGCGCGTGTTGGCGCGATTCCAAGCGATGGGCGCTTCTCGGGGGGAGGGCGCGTACAAGAAGCGCCTTTGGCGTCTTTCAGAATGGATGGTCAAGCAAGCTTACGGCTTGGGAATTGCGCCTCGGGACTTTAACCAAGCTTTGATGGAGCTTGGAGCCTTGGTTTGCGCTCCGAAGTCCCCTCAATGCCTCCTCTGCCCTTGGCAAGGTTTGTGTCGCGCTCAAGATCTCGGAAAAGTCGAGGCTTACCCGCTCAAAAAAGCAGGCAAGCCTTGGATTTATCTCGAAGAGCGGTTGCACGGGCTGCTCGATGCTTCGGGCCAAGTGCTGCTTGCTTCGAGCGAAAGCGGTCCTTGGCGAAAGGGGCTTTGGGATCTCCCCGCAAAAATTCCGATGCCGCTCAAGGAAAGAAAGAAACTGAAATACCTCGGGCAAGTGGAGGTCAATTACACCGTGACCCGGCATCGGGTCCGACGCCTCATTCGGGTCTGGGAAATGCCTCAAACAGGCTGGGTTGCTCGTGAGAAGGAGGTGGCTTCCTGTCGCTGGATTCAGCTCGCCTCCGAGCCAGGCGTTCCCGTGGGAGCGCCGCTAAAGAAGGCTTGGATAAAAATGAGGGCGCGTCAGAGGAGCGTTCGAGCTGCTCCAGTACTTCCCAAGCGCGGGCGATGACGGGTTTGGGAATGCCTGCGAGTTCGGCCACCTGAATCCCGAAGCTCTCCAAGGCGGGACCGCTCTCCAGTCGATAAAGAAACCTCAGCCCCTTTCCGTGAGCCTCTGTTTCCACTCCTAAATGGGCATTTCCGAGCAAAGGGATCGTTTCTTCGAGTTTCGTGAGTTCGTGGTAATGAGTGGCAAAGAGCGTCCGGCACTGGATCTGCGAACAGATCCATTCCAGGGTGGCCCATGCGACGCTCATCCCGTCGTAGGTGCTGGTTCCCCGCCCAATTTCATCGAGAATCAAAAAGGATCTTGAATCTGCTCGGGAGAGCAGGTGGGCGAGTTCGCTCATTTCAACCATGAAGGTGCTTTGTCCCTGGGTAATCGCATCCTGCGCCCCGACGCGCGTGTAGAGGCGGGTGACGACGCCCCATCGGGCTTGTCGGGCGGGCACAGGAGCGCCCATTTGACCGAGAATGATGATCAACGCCGCTTGCCGCATGAGCGTGGATTTTCCGCCCATATTGGGCCCCGTCACCAGAAGGCAGCGATTTTGAGATCCCAATGAAAGATCGTTGGGAACGAACCGATCCCCTTGAATGCTCTCCAGAAGAGCATGGCGCCCTTCACGGATTTCCAGATCCAAGGAAGAATCGATGGTTGGAAAATTCCACCCGCGCTTTAAGCTCAGCTGGGCAAGGGCGCTGAGCGCGTCAATCTGAGCCAGCAATACCGCCGCCCGCGACAGGGCTTCGCCTTGTGAGCGAATTTTTTCGGACCAGGCTTCAAAAAGCGACTGCTCCAGGGTTTTCAGGCGATATTCTGAATTCAAGATCTCTTCTTCAAATTTTTTGAGCTCCTCGGTGAAGAATCGCTCCCCTCCCGCCGTCGTTTGCTTGCGAAGATAGTGGGGAGGGACGTTCTTCAAATGAGTCTGCGTGACCTCAATGAAATAGCCGAACACGCGGTTGTACTTCACTTTGAGCGAGGAGATTCCCGTGGAATCCCGCTCCCGCTTCTCCAACTCGACGATCCAACGCTCTCCCTTTTGGCTCAGCGTAAGCAGGCGATCGAGCTCAGGATCAACACCAGGCTTAAAAATACCCCCTTCACGGGCGGAGAGCGGAGCATCTTCCCTGAATTGGGAGAGCAATTCCTGAGCAAAAGTTTGGAGCGAATGCCGCCAGAGCAGCTCCAACTGAATATGGAGCCCTTGATTGAGGGAGGCCTTGAGGGCGGAGGTTTTTTCTAAAAGAGCCGGAATTTGGCCCAGCGATTGGCCCAGGCAGAGGGCGTCGCGTGGATTGCCCAAACCAGCGTTAAAACGGCCCATGAGGCGTTCCAGGTCGTAAATGGGCTGAAGCGTCTGGGAGACGGCTAAGGAGGCGCTCGCCCTCTCGTCAGCCCATTCGCGAATGGCGGTTTGGCGCTCATGAAGAGGTTCAAGGGTGCTCAAGGGAGACATCATCCAATGTTTGATGAGCCGGGCTCCCATCGCCGTCGCCGAACGATTGATGAATTGAAAGAGGTTGGGGGATCCTTCTTGGGTCGGCAAAAGATCCAGGTGCAACGGTGTTTTTGGGCCGAGGCTCAGAGTCTGCGGAGGGCGAAGCAAAGCAGGGGGTTTCAAATGATCCAAACGCTTTTTTTTCTGGGTCTTCAACAAGTAATGAATCGCGAGAGCGGAGGCGAAAAGGGAGTATTCATCGGTGAAAAACGCGTTGAGATCTGAGATCCCGTACTGAACGCGCAGGCACTCCTGAGCTTCCTCCCGGGAAAGGGTGTTCGGGGCAAGGGCCTCCACGAGAAGGCGCGAAGAAAAAGAGCTTTGGAAGGATTGCCACCCTTCATCTTGGGCGAGGCTCGGGTGATCCAAAAAGATCAGCTGCCTCACGGGAAGCACGGCGATTTCCCCGGCGAGCTCCTCCCAGCCGAGAGGCTCACTCGTGAGAAGTTCCCCCGTGGATGCGTCCATGCACGCCAAAACGGCTTGGTTCGGTTTTTTCGCGTCCCAGGCGAGCGCTCCCAAATAATGAGCCTCGGTTTGCTCCAGGTCAAACTGGATCCCAGGGGTTAAAAAGCGCACGATTCCTCGCTGAACGATCGCTTTGCCTTGCACGTTCGCGGGGTCTTCCAGCTGCTCGCAGATCGCGATTTTTTTGCCGGCTTCGAGGAGTTTTTTTAAATAAGAACCCACGCTGTGGTGGGGCACTCCCGCCATGGGCAGAGCATCTTCCTTGTTGCGATCCCGGGTCGTGAGGGTGATGCCCAGGATGCGGGAGGCTTCGACCGCATCTTCCCCGAAAAGCTCATAAAAATCCCCCATCCGGAAAAGCAGGAGAGAGTCCTGCGCTTGCGCTTTGAGATCCCAATATTGCCGCATTAATGGAGTGAGCATAAAACTACTGCGGAATATCAGCTTAGGGCGTCTTGGGCAAGGCGCCCTCTTTTTTGGGGAGTCGATCGCCCGGTGCGCCGATGCGATGCACTTTGATCATATTGGTGGTTCCTCGCCGAAGCGTGGGGATGCCGGCGGTAATGACGATGAGATCATCGCGCTCCGCCCATCCATGATTCAATAAAATATCCTCAACCATCGTGGAGACGTCATCCGTGGGGACCAGCTCTTCGATCAAAGCGCCGCGAACTCCCCAAGTGAAGGCGAGTCGTCGAAGCGTCCGCTCATCATCCATGATCGCGACGATGGGGGTCTTGGGCCGGTGCTTAGCCAAGGTCCGGGCCGCCATTCCGGAGTGAGTGAGGCACGCGATGATTGCGGCGTCGATTTGACTGGCGATCCGGGAGGCGCTGCTTTCAATGGCATCCACTACCGATCCAGCCAAAGGCTGGGCTTCCCGCGCTCGCGAGTAGCGCGCCGTGGAGCGTTCGCTTTCAAGCGCGATGCGCGCCATGGTTTGGACCGCCTCGACCGGAAATTCCCCGGAGGCCGTCTCGCCCGAAAGCATCACGGCGTCAGTCCCGTCGAACACCGCATTGGCGACGTCGCTCGCTTCGGCGCGGGTGGGAGTGGGCGATGAAATCATGGATTCAAGCATCTGAGTGGCGGTGATGACTGGCACGCCGAGCTCATTGCAAGTCGCGATCAGCTGCTTTTGGACGCAGGGAACGCGCTCGGCCCCGATCTCAACGGCCATGTCCCCGCGGGCGATCAAAAGCCCGTCCGAGGTCTCGATGATGGAATCCTGGTTCTCAATCGCCTCCCTCCGCTCGATTTTTGAAATCAAAAGCGGAACCGTGCGCGAATGCTTCTTGATTTCCCGGCGCAGGTCATCCACGTCTTGAGCCGTTCGCACGAATGAAAGCGCCACGGCATCGACTTCCTGAGATAAGCCGAACTTCAGATCCTCGAGGTCCTTTTCCGTGAGGCAAGCAATCGAGAGTGGGGTGTCGGGGAGGTTCATGCCCTTATGGCTCGTGAGCTTCCCGCCGCGCTCGATTTGGATCAGAATCTCGGGGGCCTTGGTTTTCAGGACGCGCGATTGAATTTTTCCGTCATCAAAGAGGATGCGATCCCCTGCGCGGGTGTCAAGCGCGACTGCTCTCGCAATCTCATCCGAGATCGCAAGAGTGCGGGAAGCCTGGAGGTTTGAACTGGGAGCGCTGCCTTCAGGATGCAGCAGGACCGTCTCATCGGATTGAAGTTGAATTCCCGCCGGGGGGAGCTTACCGACGCGAAGTTTGGGGCCCTGCAGATCTTGAAGGATTGCGACGGGTTTTTTCGCGGCGTGGGAAGCGGCTCGAATCGTTTGAATGAGATTGCGATGGAACTCATGGGATCCATGACTGAAATTGAGTCGCGCCACATCCATTCCCGCGGCGATGAGCCGCGCGATGACTTCAGGGCTTTGGGAAGAGGGACCCAGCGTGCAAACGATTTTTACTTTATGAGAGGCGGAGGGATGAGCCATAATGATTTAAACACCCTCACCTCAAAAGCCTGGATTTTCAAGCGCCTTCTTGGTTTTTTGCTCTTCCATTCGAAGAAGTTTGATTCGGATGGAGATGAGTCGGCTGATTCGGTAAAGGAGCGTGTTTTCATCGATTGAATCGGTTTCAATGGGGCGCCATCCCTCGAGAACGTCTCTTTGAATGAGCTGTTCTTTTTGAACGGTGACCTGAGTCGTGGGTTTCCCCTGATAGGTTGTATTCTTGGAAACCGTCACCCGGAACCGATATTGGGCCTTGATGTAAGCGTCCGCCAAACCAAAGGAGTCCTTAAAATTTTTCTCCGCGGTGTTGTCGACCCATTTTGTTTGGATGAACCCGCCTTCACGATTGGAGATATCGAGGCGGCTGTTTTTGAGCGAATCTAGGGCGGCCTGCCAGGCTGTGGGGAAATCAGTCAAAAAAACGCGATTGAAGGATTGATCGGGGTCTCCTCCGAGGCTTTTGCGATAAGCGGACATGCAGGAAGGGAGCGTGAACAATGCCACGAGAATCCAGGCCCATTCCATCTTTTTTATGAGCGCCATTCACTGATTATTGTGGCGCTTCAAGCCGATCTAAGCAATACCTACTTCATCGATCCCATGGACTCAAAACAGCGGAATCATGATCCTTCATTCCAGCTTCTTCCCGAATTCACTCATGCCTTGGAAATGGAAGGCCAGGCTTTGCTCGAATGCGTGAAACGATTGCGACAAACGGAACTTTCCGCCAAAAAAGGCAAAGGACTCGTGGAAGCTTTTGATCTCCTGAAAGCGCGCTTGGATGGGGGCGGCAAGATCGTGGTCACGGGAGTGGGAAAATCAGGAAAGATCGGGCAAAAAATTGCGGCGACCCTTTGCAGCACCGGGAGCATGGCGGTGTTCCTTCACCCCACCGATGCGTTGCATGGAGATCTGGGGCTTTTGCAGCCTTCGCAAGATGCGCTTCTCGCTTTGAGTTACACGGGCAATACCGAGGAGCTCGTCCGCATGATCGAGCAGACCAAAAAGCTGAAAATCGCTTCGGTGGGATTGGGAGGGAATCCCGAATCTCGTTTAGCGGAGCTTTGCGATGCTTGGATTGACGGCAAGGTGGATCAGGAAGCTTGCCCCCATAATCTCGCTCCCACGTCCAGCACGACGCTCGCGCTCGCGCTCGGGGACGCGCTCGCGGTTTCTTTGATGAAGGCCAGGGGGTTCAAGCCCGAGGATTTCGCGCGCAATCATCCCGGCGGTTCGCTCGGCAGTCGTTTGAATCTCAAGGTCGCGGATATCATGCGCGGGTGGCGGGATTTGGGTCTCGTTGAAGCAAGCGCGTCCATGGAGCAGGTGATCGAGGAATCAACTCGGAAAAAGCTCGGCGCGGTGCTCGTGATTGAAAATCGCTCGGAAGATTCGGCGCGGCTTCTCGGAGTGATTACGGATGGGGATTTGCGCCGTGCCCTTCGTCACCGCGATCAGTTTTTCGGTTTCAAGGCCGAAGAAGTCATGACGAAGAATCCCGTCGTGATTTCCCCGGATCTGCTCGCTCACGAAGCTTTGCAAGTGATGGAAAATCGTCCCAGCCAGATCAGCGTGTTGCCAGTGACCCAGGATTCCGGCAGACTCGTGGGATTGGTGAGGTTGCATGACTTGGTCCGGATCTTCTGATCAAAACTGTCCCCGGTGTTCAGGACCACTTACCCTGCGACAAGCGCAACCTTATCCGGTCGCGAGCCAAGTCGCTTTTGCGTTGAGTTTTGTCGCTTTTTTATGGGCGTTTGAGCGGATCCAATCCAATCGCGCGTGGCTCTGGCTCTGGTGCGCGGTTCAAGTCGCTCTCGGAGTCCTCCTGATTCGAGGCCGTCTGCGCTCGCGTCGGAGAGTTTTACGTTGCATACGCTGTGATCAACCATTAGAATAAATTTTCAAAAAACTAACCGGAGGCCCTTCATGAGAAGCCGATTTTCGATTTTGTTCGCTCTACTATCGCTCACCGCGATTTCATTTATTTTCGTGTCCGCTTGCACGGATCAGTCCGCGAGAGCCAAGCAAAAATACATGATTGAAGAATCCTCCAAGCCCGGGGTTTTCGCCAAAATCGGGGATCAAGAGCTGACGGAGGAAATGTTGATCGGCGAGGACAAAGCCGAATTCTTTGAGCTCGAAAAACGTCGGTATGAAATGCTCGTCGAAAAGTTGGATAAGATGGTGACCGACCGGCTCCTGAGCGAGAAGGCCAAAAAAGCCGGTAAGCCCGTGGATCGTTACGTCGAAGAAAATATCCTCAAGGGCAAGATGAAGGTCTCTGACGCTGATTTCAAGAAGTTCGTGAAAGAACGCAAGATCCCGGAAGATCAGATTACGCCTGACTTGAAGGGCCGCATCGAGAGCTTTCTTCTGGCGACCAAAAGGCAGGAGTTGATTCAAGCGGATGTCGCCCCCGGGTTCAAGACAGTGAAACTCGCGAAGAAAAAGCCCAAGCTTCGTGTTCCTGTTGAAGCGGGCACGGGCCCTGCTTTCGGCAAAGCGGATGCGGCGGTCACGATCGTCGAGTTCTCGGATTTCCAATGCCCATTCTGCTCGCGCGCGGCTGATACCGTCCATGAGCTGAAAAAGAAGTACGGCAACAAAGTTCGTCTCGTTTTCCGCCATTACCCTTTGCCGATGCATAAGGACGCGCGCCCCGCTTCAGAGGCCTCCATGTGCATCAATGATCAGAAGGCGGATTCCTTCTGGAAGTACCATGACCTTCTTTTCAAGAACCAAGATAAGCTCGATGCCGAGAGCTTGGCGAAATACGCGAAGCAAGTCGGAGCGGATGAGAAGAAGTTCAAGGAATGCGTTGAAGCGAAGAAATTCGCTGAATTCGTCCAGCAAGATCTTTCCTACGGGGAGAAGATCGGCGTTCGTTCCACGCCCACCTTCTTCGTCAACGGCCAGTTGATCGCCGGCGCTCTTCCGATGGAAGCGTTTCAGGAAGTGATTGAAGAAGAGCTCGAGGAAGCGAAGAAAAAATAGAGCTTCTTTAAAAGAGACTTGATGGAAGGCCGATCGCTCACTGAATGAGGGGTCGGCCTTTTTATTTTCGGGATTGGAGCTGCATTTTCCAGGCTTGAATCCGAGCGAATAATGATTGCCCTGGTTTGAGCTTTTTATTCTCCAAGGCTTCAATGGAATTCAACGCGGATTCCTGGAGACGCGGATCCTGATGGTGATCCAGAAGCGGGCTCAGTTGGGCCGAAACCCCGTGAGCTTTCAAAAGAACCAATGCTTCAAGGGCCTTTTGCGGGATCCATTGCGCTTTCCCTCCGCGGTAATTCAGGGGGTCTTTGATCGCCTGAAGCAAGGCGGCGACGCTTCCCGGGGGTTGGAGCTTTTTTACCGCTTCCACCGCTTCCAATCGCACTACTAGCGCTCGATCCCGAAGCAGGGGCAGGACCGCCTGCGCTGATTCAGGTTTTTGCTCAAGCGCGGAAAGCACGCGGAGCGCCCCGCAGCGAATCATCCACGAAGCGTCTTTCAAGTGGGCGCTGAGCTTCGGCGCGATCGGGTAACCCCCGAGTTTAGCGGCGCCCATGAGCGCAACGTAGCGATCGGTGTCTTCGAATCGGGAGTCGGAAGAAAATCGCAGCAGTTCTGGAACGACTGCTGTCCCGTAATTTTTCTCCCAATGGCTCAGGATGTTTGAAAGCGAGCCCTTGGGGAAAGAATGGATCTCTTTTTGGAGAGCGTGGGAGCTGGGAGGGGAAGTCACCGCAGCCGCGCTGAGCGTCGCTGCGCCGAAAGAGAAAAGACTAACTATTAAGCATTTTTTCGAATTCAGCGATGAGATCAGCATCCGTTTTCTCCGCAGCGGGTGGGGGAGTTTCAGTTGAAGAAGCGGTCGGTGGAGCCGCCGCTACAGGAGTCGCTTCCGGAAGCTTTAATTCTTGCTCCACTTGATCCACTACTTTTTCAAAGTCCGGTGCCGCGGTGGCTTGCGCCGGCGCCGCTGAGGGCTGAGTTTTCTCGGTGGTTTCCGAGGGTGCCGCGGGAGAGGTTTCGGCTGGAGCTTCGGTTGAAGCGGCGACGGTCTCCACAGTCAAAGCTTCAGCAGGCTGAGCTGTCGGGAGAGCGGCAGGTTCCGCGGTCAGCGCAGGCGCTACGGCTGGCGCTGGAGTGGCAGCCGGCTGTGGAACGGGGGTCCCCCCGGTCGAAGCCAGAGAGGCTTTGAGCTGGGCGTTTTCTTGCTGAAGGCGTTTGAGGTTGGCGAGATCGTCTTCAATGACGCTGTATTCCGCGAGCCGGCTTTCCAGGAGGTTGATTTTATCTTGGAATTTTTGCAGCTCCGCGGGATCAGCCACCGCTCCGGAAACAGGAGCTGCTCCGGCAGGAGTCTTCGCTGCGTTATTTTTCGCCTCGGTCAGCTCTTTCTCAAGCTTGTTTTTTTCGGCAATGAGCGCATTCATCGCTTGCGACTGCTCTGCCATTTTCGTTTCCAGTTGCCGAATGGAAGGAGAGGCTGCCGTTCCCGCTGAATTGGCCGCGGCTTGGAGCATGGCAAGGGCTTCAGCGGACGGGGTCCCGCTCCCTAACGCCGGGGAAGCTCCTCCATTTGCCGCGGCAGAAGCTGAGAGAAGCCCAAAAAGCTGGGCTCGGAGGACTTCCGCCTCTTGAATCAGCGAATTTAAATAAGTTTTTACGAGTCCCGCGGGGATGACGTTTTTAACTGATCCCAACCGCCGTTTTTGCACGATCCAAAAAGCGCTATAGAGGATGAGAAGGGCAAAAATCGCGAGCGCTTCGAAAAGCAGCGCTTCTCGAGTAAAAAGAGAAAAAAGATAAACCCAGGATCCTACCGATTCACTCATGCAAAGATGGCCCTTCCTTTGGCCATTGGTCTCAAACAATTTTATACCGAGAGTCGGTAGGGAGTCAAAGAGACTTGCTGAGCGAGGACTGAAGCTCTTGCAATAAGAGTCGGTGCAAAAGGGTGTTGGTAGCCAGGATTTCAGGGGTCTGGAAAGTATGCGGAATCCCTTTGAAATCCGTTACTTTTCCGCCGGCTTCCTGTATGAGCAGAGACCCTGCCGCGATATCCCAAGGCGAGAGGCCCCGCTCCCAAAAACCGTCAAAAACTCCACGCGCCGTATAAGCGAGATCCAGAGCTGCGCTGCCCGGCCTCCGTATGGCTCGCGCTTGCCGGCTGAGGGTTTCAAAGGCTTTCATCTCTGCTTGGAGCCACTCGTTCTTGTGGTAGGAAAATCCGGTGCTGAGGAGAGCCGTATGCAGGGAGCGACTGCGGGAGACGTGAATGGCTTTTCCATTAAGCCACGCTCCTTGACCGCGAACGGCAAGGTAAGTTTCCTTCAGAACGGGATGGTGGATGACTCCCACTACCAGTTCCCCTCGCCATTCAGCCGCGATGGAAACGCAGAACATGGGGAATCGATGAACGAAGTTGGTGGTCCCATCCAAAGGGTCGATGATCCAGCGCCCTTCAGCGGAGGAAGGCCTGATCTCGGGGGCGCTCTCTTCGGTGAGAAAATCAAAATGAGGGGTTTTTGCTTTTAAAGTTTTAATCGCCACCTGTTCCGCATCCAGGTCCGCGGAGGTGACTAGCCCTGCATCCCCTTCTTTTTCGCGCACATCCAAAGGCTTCCCGAAGTACTTCATGAGCTTTTTTCCCGCCTTTTCGGCGGCTTCAAGCGCGACACTTCGGAGCGTATCAAGTTTCATGGAGCGCGAACCGGCGAAATTCTTTTCTCAGTCGCAGGGTGAAGGGGCCGGGAGTTCCTGCGCCGATGCGGGTTGAGCCAACCTGGGTGATCGGCAAAACTTCCTTGATCGTGCTCGTGATGAAAGCTTCGTCGGATTCCAAAAGGCGTTCTTCAGGGAATCGCACTTCTCTCGTCTCCAGGCCGAGGTGGCGGCAAAGCTCCAAGGTGATGCGTCGGGTGATCCCATCGAGGATGCCGATGTCGAGGGGGGGAGTGACCACGATCCCCCGGCGGATATAAAAAATATTGAAGGTGGTTCCTTCAGTGAGGTGTCCTTGATGATTGAGCATCAATGCGTCATCAAAGCCCGCCTCTCGAGCCTCCAAGAAAGCAAGAACGCTATTGAGGTAGTTTCCGGATTTCATGGCCGGGTCCAGCGCACGGGGATGATTGCGAATGCGATCTGCGATGAAAAGCTTAAGCCCCTCCTGGATCTGAGCCAGGCTGGGTTCTTCCAGCTTTTGAGCGATGATGCAGTAAGAAAAAGGGGCTTCAATGCATTCATTGCCAAATCCGATGCGTCCGCGTCCCCGGCTGACGATCACTCGTAGATAGGCCTCTGAAGGCGTCCCTGAAGGAGGGATGGAGGCCTTATAGGCCTCCAAGGTCCTGAGCATTTGCTCTTTGAGGGAGGGAAGGCGCTCTTTGAAGGCGGGAACATCCATTTTGCAGAGTTCGGCGGATCGGATCAATCGCTCCAAATGCTCATTCAACTTAAAAAGCGATCCTTGATAGGTTCTCGCGACTTCGTAGAGGCTATCTCCATATAAATAGGAACGGTCCCAGACCGAAACTTTGGCTTTTTGGGCGGGGCTGATTTGGCCATCGGTGTTGATGATTGCGTTTTGCATATCCGCAGCTCTCGTTATAGCTTTGGAGCCGGAAATAAGGAAGTTTTGAAATCAAATGCTCGAGGTCAAAGAAAGTTTATTGCCCTCCGGCAAGCACCGCGCGCTTTGCGTGGGGTTTGAGCTGGATTCGATGGAAGAGCTGGGGCGCCTTTTGGATACGCTGGGAATGGAGGCTCTTGGGCCAATCCTCGCCCACTCCAAGCGGATCAGCCCTGCCACTTACATCGGCGAGGGTAAGATCGAGGAGATTCGATCTCAAGCAGCTGAGCTCCAGGCTGAGGCGATTGCCTTGGATGTTGCGCTTTCGCCCAACCAGCTCCGCAATTTGGAGAAAAAATTGAAGTTGCCGATTTTAGATCGGCCCGGCGTGATCATCGAGATTTTTTCCAAGCACGCCCGCACGCGTGAAGCAAAAACCCAGGTCGAGCTGGCGAGGCTCCAATACCTTTTGCCGAGGCTCGCGCATTTCTGGACCCACTTTGAGCGGCAGAGGGGGGGCTCGCCCGGAAGCCGCGGGATGGGCGAAAAGCAAATTGAAGTGGACCGCAGGCTGGTCAAGAAAAGAATCGCCCTGCTCAAGGGGCGATTGAAGGAAATCAGCAAAGAGCGGCTGCTTCAGCGAGCGGGCCGCAAAGAGGTGTTGAAGGCGGCTCTCGTGGGTTACACCAATGCCGGAAAATCCACTTTGCTGAACGCCTTGACTCAAAGCTCGATTCGCGCTGAAGATCGGCTTTTCGCGACACTCGACGCGAGCGTTCGCTCCCTTGATCCAAACTGCCAGCCCCCCATCGTCATGATTGACACGGTGGGATTTATTTCCCGCTTGCCCCCCGCGTTGATCGCTTCCTTCCGTTCGACTCTTGAAGAGCTTCATGAGGCGGATCTGTTGATCCACGTAGTGGACGCCAGCTCTCCCCAGGCTCAAGATCAGGTCAAAGTCACCCAGGAGGTGCTTGAGGAGCTGGGGCTCTCCGAAAAACCCAAGATGATGGTTCTGAATAAATCGGACTTGGTCTCGGATCGATTCTCTAAAAATCGCCTGAAGGTGTTGGCTCCAGGGGCTTTGATTATCTCAGCGGTTCAGAGGGATGAAGTGCTCAAGCTGCGGGAAAATATTTTAAAGCACTTCCAAACCCGCATGGAACTCTGGGAAGTGCTCATCCCATATCATGAAGGCAAATTGGACTCTCAGATCCATGTTTTTTCGAGCATTGTTTCCGCGAAACACATGGATCGCGGGACCTTCTATCGAATTCGGATCAAGGCGGAATTGGCCGAAAAATTGAGGCTGAGGAAGTATCAGCTGTGAAAACTCTGTTTTGTTTTTTCATCAGTTTTTTCGCGATGGGAGGGGCTTCACCGGCTTTTGCAGCTCGGGAATGGGTTTGGAATGATCTTTACGAGCCTTCACTGGAGCCTTTGACGACCGAAAAAATTTGGACCTTGGATCCCGGAGAGTTGAATCCTAGGTATCAAAATTGGGTGCTCAACCGCGAGGTTGAGCTTCTCGGGCTTGAAGCCGTTCCAGGAGCGCAAGGGAAGTTCAAAATTCAAATCCAGGGAGTCGGAATCCTCTCGCGTTCCTACATTCGGGATGAAAGTTCGTTTTACCAACCGATGAGCAGATTTCCGTGTACATCGCAATCCCCCAACGTCGAAGAACAGTTTTTAAAGGGGAATGCCGTATTTTCAACTCCCGAAGGGGTTCGCAAGGCCGCTGATTTATCCGCCAAGCTGTGGAGCGAGTTGGCGCGCAAAGCGCGCCCACGCCTCAGGCAAGTCTTTGACCAGATTGAGTCAGAAAGATCTGAGGAGGCGCTGACGCTGGGGCGCCGAGCATTTCAGCTCTGGCTCGCGGAGTTGGAGCTGGCTTGGCGCAAGTCCGCTCCAGCGCTTGCGAGAAAACAAGAGTGGGCGTTTTATTCTCAGCAGGCTCATGAGCAAAATCTTTGTCGCGGCGGGAAAAAACACACTTTGCTTCCCATCGCCTCGCCTTTGAGGCCCGAAGTGATCGCCCCTCCAGTTTCACCCAGTCCGGCAGCGCTCCTACCGTTGGCTCGCGCCCCTGCGCGTTTGTGGAACGGACTTTATTCAGTGAGGCTTACGGTGAGGATTGGAACTCTCGCGCTGAATGGACAGTTTTTGATCAACAGCGCTTCGGCGCAAAGCAGCTGGTCCCCTTATTGGCTGGAGAAGCAGGGGATCGATCCCGCCTGGGTCAGCCTGCCTTCGAGCTGGAGAAAAATGACGCTTTTGCAAAAAACGGCTCCCAACTCCATTGCGCACCTGGCGAGCACCGATCAGGTGGAGCTCAGCGGACAGGATTTGCCGCTGCGGGAATTTCTCATTCAGGAGCCCCCTCTGTTTGGTTCTCCTGAATCATCTCATTCCTGCTGCGATGGGATGCTGGGGCATGATTTCCTGCGGCTTTTCGTGGTTGAGCTGCGCCCCGGGCCCCCCGTTGAAGTGATTCTTTGGCCTCGCTACGCTTACCAGGTCGATGAGACGAAAACGGCGATCATTCCCATTCTCTCCCAATCCACGGGGGAACTCCTGAGTAGCTGTAAAATTTCGAAGAATTCTAGTTCCGCGGCGCCTCAGTGGGTGCAGTGGAAGAGCATTCAGCCCCAGGAGTTGATGCTCTCTTCCCGGTCTTCGTTTTCCCCTCCTTTACAGATGAGTTGTGGTCCCGTGGATGTGGCGAGCCGCTTGGCGCCCACGTTTTCCGTCAAAAACCCTCCTTCATCATCCCGAGCTCAGGTGGGGATGGCCCTTCTCGGCAGGGGAAATTGGATCATTGATCTTGGTCATGGTTGGATTGGATTGAATCGTATCGGCCTTTCACGTTCAACGTTTCGGAATCGCACGGGAGTTGACCTGCGATATCAGCTCGAGGATCAGGAGCGAGTGCTTCGCGTGAAGTCGATCTCCGGCGATACTCCTTTGAGCCGTGCGCTTCAAAAGCTTGGGATTCGTTCGGGCATGAAGATCTTGCGAATCAAAGATCAATCCGTGGAAGATTTCAGTCAATGGCAGCTTGAACAACTTTTGGATGATTTGTCGAACCAGGATTTTTCGCTGAGCTGGATGGGCAAAGCGCTGAAGGGAAGGGGAGGGACCGCTTCTCAGCAGTCCGCCACCATTCAGCTTCAAAAGCCTTAAAAAACCTTTTCGAGCTTCCAGCCGTTGATCGATGAGGAAGTCGATACAGGCTCCAGTCGAGCGACCGCCACGAGGCGTTCCTTCAAGTAAAGCGCCGCTCGATCTTCACCCCGGAGGTGATGAAGGAGTTGCGTGAGAATTGCTTGTCGGCCCTTTTGAAGGTCATCCGCCTCTGATTCTGAGAGATTGACCCGATGAATATCGCAAAGGAGCCGGTCAAACGGAATCCAGCAGGGAAGGGACTGAAAGGATGAAGCGGAGCGGATCGTTTCCTGGATCAATTCCACGGAGGCGGCCTGTTCCAGATGAAAAGGCCCTGATGCGGTCCTCGAAAGCTCCTGCACCACGGCGACGCTGCCCATCAGCTTCGCGAAGTCCTGGACCAGGGAGCGAACATAAGTGCCGGAACTGCACTGGAGCTGGAAGTCCGCGCGAGGACTTTCATATCGGGTGATTTCAAAAGAACGCAATACGCAGTTTTTGGGCTTCCTTTCGATTTCAATCCCAGCGCGTGCGAGCTCATAAAGCGGTTTGCCAGAAACTTTCTTCGCGGAAAACATCGGAGGGGTCTGAAGATAGGTTTGCTTGCAGAGGAGCGCGGCCCAATGCCTGAGGAGCTCGATCGTTTCCGGGATGGTTTCGCTCCGCTCGCTCACCGGGGTGGTGGGGTCACCCGAGGGAGTCGTTTCACCGAAGAGCATGGTCCCGTCATAGGATTTGTCCGCACCCAAGAAGTACTGAGCAAGCTTGACGGCTTTCCCCCAACAGACGACCAGCAGTCCCGTTGCGAAAGGATCTAAAGTCCCTCCATGGCCGATTTTTGGGAGAGTTTTTTTAGTTGCAAGGCCCGTCTCCAGGAGTTCCTTTTTGAGCAGGTCAATGACGCCATAAGAGCTGATGCCTTTGGGCTTGTGAATCAGAAGCGCGCCGGCTTCCTCGAGAAAGCTCATTCTGACTGCCCTTTGATCTCTCTTAAGAGCTCATTCACCCGAAACACATTCTCAAAACCCCGATCTTCCTTGAATGAAAGGGTGGGAATGTGGCGGAGCTTCAAGACGGGGCCCAGTTTTTTTCTGAGGAAGCCGCTTGCCGAGGCGAGCCCCGCGAGGGAATCGCGGATTTGCTCAGGAGTCGCCCCAAAGCGGGAGAAAAAAATCGTGGCGTGACTTCCGTCCGCGGTCACCTCGACGGAAGTCAGGGTGATGGCGTCAACTCGGGGATCTTTGATGTCGCGGGCGAGAGCGGTGGCGATCTCCTCTCGGATCATGGATTGAAGACGTGCGCGTCGCGTGGAATGCATGGTTTAAAACTCCGTCAGGTGAATTCAGCCATTCAGCGAAGTGGGCGCTACCAGTTCCACCGTGTAAGCTTCAATGAGATCACCCGGCTTAATGTCGTTGTAATTCTCAATGCCGATCCCGCACTCGTAGCCGGTAGCCACTTCTTTGACGTCGTCCTTGAATCGTCGGAGAGAGGACATCTTCCCTTCGAAAATGACTCGGCTGTCCCTCAAGAGCCTGAGGTTCGCGCCACGAGGCACCTTGCCATCCACCACGAAACTGCCGGCGATGGTCCCTGACTTCGGAATGGTGAATACTTGCCGAACTTCAGCGCGCCCGAGGAATTTTTCCACCTTCTTCTTCTCAAGGAGGCCAGTCATCGCGTTTCGAACATCATCAATGAGTTCATAAATCACTTTGTAGGCTTTAATCTCGATCCCTTCAGCTTCAGCGAGCTGGCGGGCCTTCGTCTCCGGCCGAACGTTGAAGCCAATGATCAGCGCGCTCGATGCTTTCGCCAACTGGATATCGTTTTCGGTGATTCCTCCCGGGGCGGCATGAATCATCTTCACTTTCACTTGATCCGTCGAAAGCTTGAGCAAGCTTTCCTGAATGGCCTCAAGCGATCCATAGACATCCGTCTTCAAGATCACACCCAGTTCTTTGATTTGGCCTGCCTGAATTTTGGTGAAGAGGTCTTCGAGGCTCACTTTGGCAGTGAGCGCTTTTTGAGCGGCCGCCTGCTTGCGAATCTCTTCGGCCCTGAAGTCCGAGATTTTTCGTGCATCGGCTTCCGAGTCCAAGCAATGGAAAGCTTCTCCCGCCTGGGGAAGCCCTTCCAGACCCAGGACTTCCACGGCATAGCCCGGGCTCGCAGTGCGGACAAGTTGCGCGTGGTCATCATAAAGCGCGCGCACTTTCCCGGTCCAAGCTCCAGCGACGATGGAATCGCCGCTTTTGATTGTCCCGCGCCGCACTAAGACGCTTGCTACGGGCCCGCGGCCTTTGGCAAGCTTGGCTTCAAGCACGACGCCGCTCGCTAAGGCCGCGGGATTGGCTTTCAATTCCAAGATTTCAGCCTGAAGCAAGATCGCCTCAAGCAGCTGGTCCAAGTTGGTTTTCTTGAGCGCGGAAACGGGGATGAATTGCGTCTGACCGCCCCAATCTTCCGCCAAGAGATTGAGTTCGGAGAGCGACTGCTTGATCTTTTCCGGATTCGCCCCGGGTTTATCAATTTTATTGACCGCCACGATGATCGGCACTCGAGCCGCTTGGGCATGGCTGATCGCTTCGCGGGTTTGCGGCATGACGCCATCATCCGCTGAAACGACGAGAACGACGATATCCGTGACGTTCGCCCCTCGAGCGCGCATGACGGTGAACGCCTCATGACCCGGAGTATCGATGAAGGTAATGAACTTGCCGTTTTTTTGCACGGTATAGGCGCCGATATGCTGAGTGATCCCACCCGCTTCGCCTTGGGCCACGTTTGCTTCACGAATGGAATCCAAGAGCGTGGTTTTACCATGGTCAACATGGCCCATGATGGTGACGATCGGAGGGCGTGGAACCTGAGTTTCGGCAGCATCTTCGGACGAACCGATCAATGCCGACTCATTGAAAGCGACGTTCCTGACTTCGTGCTGATATTCTGAAGCCACCAAAGCAGCGGTGTCAAAATCCAGGGTGTGATTGATCGTAACCATTTGCCCCATGGAAACCAGTTTGCGAACGACTTCATGCGCTTTGACGCTCAGCTGATTCGCAAGGTCTTGCACTGAGATCGTTCCGGGGACTTCGATAATGCGTTTTTGCGCCTTGGACTGAGTGATCTGGGTTTTTTTGATTTCTTTGCCGATGGGAATTCTTTTCTTTTTGGGAAGGAAGACCATCTCTTTTTTGCGGTAATCCGCAAAACGGACGTCTTCAGGGGCCATTTCATGTTCGCGGCCCGCGCCGCCTCGTTTTTTAGCGGCTTCTTCCTCAACCATCTGATTGAGGTTTTCTTTCGTCATCTTGATGATGCGAAATCCGTCTTTATCCTGAGTTGCGGTCCCCTTGACAGGAGCCACGCGATTGCCGACCGAACTGACGGGAGTCGGCACAGGCTTGATCAAAGGACGCTGTGGAGGAGGAGTCGCTTCGACGATTTTGAGGACGCTTCTCCTCGGAGCTACTGGCTTGCTCGAGATGACTTCGTTGGTAGAAGTGGCGGAAGGCTCAGGCGCACTTGGCGACTCCGCTTTTACTTCAGGGGTCGCGCTCTCGATGGATTCATGGGATTCCGAGGCCAGAGTTTCTTCGGTCATCTCAGTCGACGCGAGTTCCTCATGCGCTGAAACTGAAAGCAGTGCTTCAGTTTCAGGAGCAGATGAAACTGAAGCAGATGAAACCGTTTCAGTCGTTGCCCCGTCTCCTTTCGTTCGACGGCGAATGATGGGAGAAGCGGACTTGGATTTCGGAGCTTCTTCAGTTTCCGGGGGAGTTACGCTGGGGGCCTCGGTTTTTTTGCGAGTGCGCGCCTTCACCGGCTTCTTTTCCCGAATTCCGGCGGGCAGGGGCTTTTTGAGAGAAGTCCGCGCGATTTGCGCTTCTTCTTCAGCAAGTTCGCTCATGTGGTTTTTTACGCGAATGTTGAGGTCCTTGAGTTTGTCGAGCAGGGAGATCGAATCGATTCCCAGTTCTTTCGCCAACTCGTAGACTTTAACCATTTCTTGCTGTGCAGACATCAATCAGCTCTCCTGATCCTTCCGGCTGTCATCCGGCGTTAAATTTGTCGTATCAATGAGTTCGGAAGGGTTCGTTCCCACTTGCTTCATCATCTCTTTCAGTCGCTCTTCAGCGAGAGCCTTGGCGTCCTTCGGAAGATTGGGCTGCGCGGAGAACGTTCCTTTGCTGTCGTCTCCCGAGGATTCGGTAACCGCGAGGATGTCACCCGCTTTTTCAACCACAAGAGCCGCTTTTTCTTTCAGGCGGCCCGCTGTTTCGCTCGTGTCATAACCCGGGATTTTTTGAAGCGCTTCAATTGAGGCTTCAGCCACTTGCCGGACATTGATGAACCCCGCTTGATAAATCGAATGAGCCAGAGTTTCATTGACGCCCTCGATGTGCTGGAGGTTGAAGATGGCTTCGGATGTTCTTTTTTGAAGCTTGGATTTTGAAATAATATCCAATCTCCAGCCCGTCAGTTGCGCGGCGAGCCTGACGTTCTGCCCCTTGCGCCCGATGGCGAGGGAGAGCTGGGTGTCTTCCACCATGATTTCCATCGTGCGATTGCGTTCATCCATGCGCACTGATGAAATTTCAGCGGGCGCCAGCGCCGATTGCACGAAAATCACGGAATTGTCGGACCATGGGATGATGTCGATTTTTTCGCCTTTCAATTCTTGGATCACATTTTGGACACGGATTCCCTTCATCCCCACGCATGCGCCGACTGGATCCACATCGCGGTCCTTTGAGATGACGGCGATTTTGGAGCGGGCGCCGGGTTCTCGGGCGCAGCCTTTGATCTCCACGATTCCTTCTCGAATCTCAGGCACTTCAGTCTCAAAAAGTTTCATGAGGTACTTCGGCGAAGTGCGCGTGAGATAAAGCTGTGGTCCGCGGGTCGTCAAAACCACGTCGGAAAGATAAGCTTGGACGCGGTCGCCCGGCTTGAATTGCTCGCCTGGGATGATTTCGCTTCGGGGGAGAAGAGCATCAGTCTTTCCGAGGTCAATCACCATATTGCCTCGCTCGATGCGTCTGGCGATCCCGGTGATCACTTCACCCTTGCGGTGGATGTATTCGTTGAAGATGATTTCGCGTTCAGCGTCGCGGACGCGCTGAAAAATCACCTGCTTCGCGGTCTGCGCGTCGATGCGGCCAAATTCAGGGGCATCGATCTTGACGCCGAGCTCATCGCCGATGACGGCTTCGGAATCGAGCTTTCGGGCTTCGCTCAGATCGATCTCCTCAGCTTCTTCCAGCATCTCGGGCTCGCTATCCACCACTTTTTTAAACAAAAAGAGGTCGATCTCGCCGCTTTCATTATTGTAATGGGCTTCCAAGACCGCATTGGGTCCATATTTTTTTTGAGCTGCCATGAGCACCGCTTGTTCCAGGGCGCTGATGATCACTTCTTTTTTGATGCCCCGGTCTTTCCCTACGGACTCGATCACTCTCCTGAGTTCAGTTGCATTCATCGAAATTCTCCTTCATCGATCTCGAGGTTCGCTTTCATGATGGTCGCGAACGGAATTTGTATCAAAGCAGTTGCCGACGCCTTACCGAAGGGGACGGAAAGCAGGATCGTTTGTCCTTGAACGGAATGAAGCCGGCCTTGAAACTTTTTTTGTTTGGAGTTTTTTGAGTAATACTCGGGGTGACCCATTTCTTCGGCGGACAGAGGGCGATCAATGCGAATGAGCGTCTCTCTACCGATGAATCGGGCAAAATCTTTTAGGAATCGAAGGGGACGATCAAGGCCTGGCGAAGAAACCTCGAGCTCGTAAGTGCCGCCCTGAAAGATCCCCAGGGAATCCAGCGCTGATTCAAGGAAAGGCTCAACCGCTCTTGAAACCGTGGCGCAATCCTCAATGCCGATTAAAGCGGGGGAAGAGAGAGAGGATTGAGGAATATGGTCAATAAAAAGGCGAATCACGCGCGGAGGGTGATTCGTAATTTCGAGTTGAATGATTTCAAACCCGAGCGGGGCGCACTTCGGCATGAGCTCGTGGATGAGTTGATCCTCAAGCTGGTTTTTTGACGGTGAAGCCTGTGAATGTTCCTGAATGGCGTCCATTTTCTCGTGCTTCGGGCAAAAAAAAAGCGGGCTGAATGGCCCACTTTTGTGTGTGACCTCGAATACTTGGGCGAACCTAGCATAATCCCTAGCCCCTGCCAAGTTCTCTTGACACGATTCAGGGGTGCTGTTCCAATGAAATAAGGAAGGGACTGTCCTTGAAGCAACGCCTTTTGATCCCCTTGATTCTGTTGATCTTTACGCCTAAAAACGTTGTTTTTGGTGGACAAGGTCTTGAAGTGAGGTTGAGGACTTCCAAAGAAGCCCAATCCCTGCTCTCTTGGGAGGCGAAACAGTTTTTAAAACTTAAATGGTCCACCTTCAAGGAGAAGGGGGCTTCTTATCGAGGGGTTTTACTTTCGGACTTTCTCGATCAATCCATGGCCTCGTTAAGCGTTGCCCAGCGCGCTCAAATCGATCTTTTAATTTTTAAGAACATCAAAGGGCGGGAGTGGACGATACCCCGGGCATGGATCATTCAATACCCAGTACGGCTTGGTATTACGGGAGAGAAGTTTTCGGTTTGGATCCCCTCGGAAGCCCTTTCGCAGTTGGCGAAACAAGGGAAGAGCAAGGAAGACCGCTTTTTTGAGGAAGTGGAGTCAGTGGATTTGACGAGCACCCTCATCCGATATGCGCCGCTTTTTTTAGCCCGAAGAACCGATCCTTCGGCGATTCGAGGGGAGAAGCTATTCGTCCAAAACTGCGCGGAATGCCATGCTTCTGGGATGGGACCCGCCCCACGCCAGCGCACGCTCGCTTCGGTCGCGACAGATCATGAAAAGCATGCTTTTTTATCCCGGCAGGAGCCGCGCGCGCTTCGCGCCCTGGAGTCTTATCTCGAGTCTCATCGCATGGAGCTTTCTGCCGACCGCATTCACTAACGCCCTTGCGCGCTCGAAAGCCTTTCGTTAAAACTTCCCTTTCATGGAAACAATTCGAGTCCGATTCGCCCCTTCCCCAACTGGTTTTTTGCATATCGGAGGAGTGCGCACGGCGCTCTTCAACTGGCTTTATGCCCGCAGGCATCGGGGAAAATTCCTGCTTCGGATCGAAGACACCGACCTCGAGCGCTCTGAAAAGCAGTACACTGACGATATTTTGGCCTCCCTCAAATGGCTGGGCTTGAATTGGGATGAAGAGCCGCTCCATCAAAGCCATCGTTTAGAGGTCTATAAACAAGAGGCTGAATCGTTGGTAAAAAAGGGATTGGCCTATGTTTGCACCTGTACTGAAGCGCAGGTCGAGGCGATGCGGGAAAAAGCGATCGCTCAAGGCAAAAAACCCCAATATGACGGCAGCTGCCGTGAAAAAGGGCTTGCTATTCAGGGCGCCGGCCCGTTTTTCGTCGTTCGCGCGAAACTCCCTCATCAAGGAGCGGTGGAATTCGACGATTTGATCCGGGGGCCCATCCGATTTGAAAATGCCGATCTCGATGATTTCGTGCTGATTCGTTCGAATGGGGCGCCGACCTACAATCTGTCGGTCGTCGTCGATGACGCTTTTTCCCGGGTGACTCATGTGATTCGGGGGGATGATCACATCAACAACACGCCCAAGCAGATTCATCTCTACCGTGCGCTCGGCTTGGCTGAGCCCCGGTTCGCCCATCTGGCGATGATTTTGGGGCCGGATAAGAAAAAGCTCTCCAAGCGACATGGGGCAGTCTCAGCGAATGTTTACCGGGGCGAGGGATACCTGCCTGAGGCGATGTTGAATTTCCTCGTGCGTTTGGGCTGGAGCCATGGCGATGATGAAGTGTTCACCCCGACCCAGCTTCAAGAGCTTTTTTCTCTCGAGCATGTCCAAAAAAGTTCCGCGGTTTTCAATTCTGAGAAATTGCTTTGGCTCAATGGAGTGCACCTGAGAACGGCGCAACCGGAACGCCTGGCGGACATCATTCAAGAGGATTATGGCGATTACTTCGCGCCCGAAGCTTTGCGCCGCTTGAAGACTCAAACGGGTCTTAAGCTCGTGGGGCTGGTTCAGCCCAAAGTGAAATTGCTTCAGGAGTTCGCTGATCAACTGGTGGGCCTGCTCACCGAGGAGCTCCAGCCTGCGGATACTTCAGGCCTCAAATGGAACAAAGAGGCGTCCTTAAAGCCAGTTCTTCAAAGCGCGGTCCATGCCGTGGTGGAAGGGCTTAAGAAACGAGTGGCCGCGAACCCTGCGAATGGAACTCTCGGGGAAGAGTGGCAAAGGCAGCCGAGTCTCGAGCAGCATTCCGTCAGCGTCAGCGAAGTGGAGCAGTTTTTGAGGCAGGTGAGCGATCAAAGCGGGGTGAAGATCGGGGACCTCGTGCAGCCGATGCGGCTTGCTTTGACGGGCAAGCTCGTCAGCCCCAGTCTCTTTGATCTCATGGCGGTATTGCCCTGGAAGTGGGTCGAAACACGCCTTGAAAAAGTGGCCCACTGGTGAAGAGCTGAGCTCTTTTTTTGCCTGGCTCTAGACAGCTGAAAAGGGTTCAGCTATAGAATTTCGCAGTTTCAAATTTTGCCCTGTTTGGGGGATCGTCTAATGGTAGGACTGCAGACTCTGACTCTGCCTATCTAGGTTCGAATCCTAGTCCCCCAGCCAAAAATTACTTAGGACCCATCCCTGATCCGCGTCTGTTTCCAGTGCCGCCGCCGCCACCCTTCTGATGAGAGACGCAGCGGTCTTGGAATTCATGCGCTTTAATAATTTGAGCGTCATCACTGCAATGCGCTTGCGCTTGGCTCAGCGCTTTTTTTGCGTCTTGTTTGTCAGTATTATTAAATACTTCGCTCTTTCCCAGGTATTGGCAATCATTGCCGTAAGCAACATACTGGAGCTGCCCTTTGCTGGTTGCGCGCGAGCCATTATCGTTAGGCGGTTGAAAAATCAGGCACGCATCGGCATTTAAGCTCGTTCCCAGAGAGAGGGTTCCCAGAAGAGCGATAAAGCTCGTTTTTTGATGGTTTTTCGCGAATGAAAAAATAGGCTTCAACATGATTTGCAGGCTCCCACTTGAGTTTTATTAAACAAAATTAAAAAATCACACGGCACGACTGGGATTGACCTATCATAATGGATTTCCGCTGTCTACTCGCGCTTCTTGGGGATTTTACTTCATAAAAAAGCCGCACTTCGAATCAAGCTTCTCCTCGACTCGAAATACGGCTTTTTTAAGACGTAAGGGTAGCTTTAACTTAAGCGGAGCCCACTTTAATCGAGCAAATGCTGTGAATCGCCCCGGGTCGCAGCATCTGGAGCTCTTCAGCCGTGGGGGGGATGTTGCCCTCATCTTCCATTCGACTGATCTGCTGTTCGAGCTCTTTTTGCTTTTCTTCTTCCTCGCGAAAATGCTCGAGGCGCTTTTGAGCCCAACCGTTGAGGTGAATCAAGGTCTTGTTGATTCGCCCCGTTACCGTCGACACGAGGCCCACCGTTCGGTCAGTGATTTCCCGAGCATGAGCTTGAGTCAGGTGGAGCGCGTTTTGTTTTAGGTTCTTCAAATTATGTTCGATCGCATTGAGATCCAATTGAAGATGGGTTTGCATATAAAATCCTCCTAGATGAGGGCATTCAGAGCAAGGGCTATTCCAAAGAAGTGAATGCTTGAAAAATCATGACCTTAATCGAAGGCGATCGAGCTCAGTAAGAATGAATTCGGGGAGAAAATCCCTTTTTTTCGACAAAATTGCCCCGTTTATAAGTTTTGAACGCAAATTAATCTGGGTAAATTTGGGTATAGAAGTTGCTGCTGTATCTCCGTTTGAGGGTCAGTGAATGAAATGGATCAAGCGGATAGCGCTCGGAGCGATGGGTTTTGGGATTTTTTTAGAGGTTCTTTATGTCGCAGGAGTGTGGCTCTTGCTGAGTACCCCTGTTTTTCAGAGCGTGGTGCGGCTCGATCCCCGGGAGTTGATCCTCACGCTTCAATCCGGATGGTCCGTATGGCCGGGTATCGTTCATTTGCGAGAAGTTCGGGTTTCCGGGGAAGACCCCAATGTTCAGTGGAAGGTCAATCTTCCCAAGGTGACGGTTCATTTGAGATTGAGGGAGCTTCTTGAAAAAAAACTCCACTTCACTCAATTCGTCAGCCAAGAGCTGGATTTTAAGATTCACGTTAAAACCGAGGATGAAAAAAGGGCATCACCGTTTTTCTCCCAGCAAGAATCTTTGGAGCGAATGCTGAAAGAGCGTTGGCGTCTCACATTTGATTCCATCGAGCATCAACGAATTGCGCGCTTGCAAGTGGAGGATTGGATTTATCGAGGTCCTGCCACCATCACAGGGCGGCTTTTTTTGTGGCCGGGAATTGAAGCACAGATTGGTCCTGCTTTACTGACCCTGGAGGGCGGCGATATCGCATATCTGCCGGGGAAAGGCCTGCCCTTTCAGTCGACCGAAAAAACTTTCGGGAAATTCAAAGTTTTTTTCGCTCCTTTTAGCATTCCTCATGTGAAGGGGTCTGAAGTCTTTGATGTTTTGGATGCAAGCCTGGAGCTCAGCGCAAACGTGAGTGAGTTGGATGATGTTTTGAATCGGTTTATCCTGAGAAATCCATCGGTTCAGGTGCGTCGAGCGGGGGGCGAGCTCCATGCCTTCTTGGAAGTGAAGAAAGGAATTTTTCAGCATTCGAGCCGGTTTATACTCAAATCCCCGAGGATCGGTGTGGATTTGGGAAGAGTGGCCATTCGAAGCGAATATGGCGAGTTGGAAGGACGTTTTAAGACCCATTCTCACGGTGATCGCCCTCAAGCGGAAGTCGTCGCACGGCTAGAGCGATATGAGCTTTTGGATCGAGATTCCAAAAAAGTTTGGGTTCAGGGGAAGCTTGTGAGCGCTCAAGTGGCTTCAAGTGATCTTGGACTGAAAGGAGTCTTCACGAACCGGCGTTTTCGCATTGATCTGCAAGGAGCTCGAATCCAAGAGGGGCGCAAGTGGGAGAACGGCGCTTGGTTCCCAAAGCAAGCCGCGAGCTTCACGTTGGATCAAAACGCCGAGGTGGCGGCGCACGTATCGGCTCACGAGTCAGATTTAGGGAGAAGGCCTGACGAGGAAGAGGGGCGGATCCATGTTTCATCGCCTCACCTTCGGTTTCAAGTGGGCTCAGAGCTTTTTCAGGGGAGTTTCGTCCTGAGCGCGTATTTAGGCCCTTACGATTTGAAAGAAAATGCGGGGCGGGTCAAAAAGCTGAATTGGGCTTTTTTAAGCGAAAAAGGGCCGAGTAAAGAAACTGACCGAAAGCCAGCGCATGACGTGGAGCCGCAGTCGCAGTGGTGGGCTCGCGGGGAACTTAAAGACACTGATTTTTCGTTTCGAAACGCCTTCCTCACGTCGGGGAAGATGGTTTTTCAATGCAAAGATACGAAGCCTTTTCTGCGAATCTACCGGGATCAGGGAAAGCTCCCGCCTTGGAAGCTGAAGTTTTTGGAATTGAGCCCGGTCAAAATCTCGAGCAACTTCCAAATATCGAATCAAGATTTAGAGCTTAACCCCGTCCAGTTCTCTGCAGGTTCATTAAAGGGCAAAGGAAGTCTTTTTTCAAATTCAGAAGAAAAATTGGCTCTCTTTCGATTGGACTGGGGATTCTTAACCGCCGGAGTGAAAATTTCTGATCAAGACTCAGAATTTCGCCTTTTTCCAGCGGAAGAATGGCTGAGACGCTCTGCCTTTGAATTGCGTTGGACCCATCAAGCTCGCCCATAAAAGGAATTTTTGTGCTTTTTTGGGGTAAAAGTACCCAAAAACACTCATAGGATGATTTTTTTAGACTGGGAATATTGGTATGGTGATTGCAAAGTTCCCTAGTCATACAACTCAACAAGGAGAATGACTATGTTACGTGCAGCCCTTGGTTTTTTTGTCGTAGGTTTGTTGGCATTGCTACTTGGAGCTTATAATGTTGCAGGATTATCTATTGAATTAGGAAG
>CAZLYB010000026.1:0-32571 GCA_964563795.1 uncultured Bacteriovoracaceae bacterium
CACCTCGTCTGTGCATTCATCGCCTTCAGAGCTTCAGGACTTTTGGGATAGGCTCTAAGCAGAAGATTCTCCTCTCAATCAATCGGAGGAGCAATCCGTAGTGTGTGAACCGGGGGAGATGCGGGGGAATGCAAAATCAAATCATGAGGGGCCGTGCTTCATCTCGAAGCCTGCCCCTGGCTTTGTTTTTTTCAATCGTTGGATTAGCTTCGTGCGGAAAAGGGTCTGAATCATCGAATCCGCAGCGCGCGGGAATTGATCCGAGCCCCCAGAGCGCGGCGCCCACCAAAGCTTCCGATTCCTTTAAGGTGGGCAAAAACAGCGATCAGGTTTTGATTTCGGCTCAATCCCTCGAAAAAGAATTCCTGCTTCAAACCACCCTGACTGAGCAGACCGTGATCGCGATGGGTGACTCCCTGAAGAGCCGGATCGTGATCTTCAAGAAAAAGGGGTCGCGGCTCTACATGCAGCAGGCGCCCTCCGGGCACACCGTCAGCAGGGATTTCCCTCAAGATTTTTTGCTCGCTGAGTTCCCGATTTTGAGTGAAGAAGTAGGCTGGATCACTTTTGATTTCAATGCGGGGATGTCCCAAGTTTTTATCTTGAACGATTGGTATACGCAGGATCTCGATGGGAGCGATTATAGCCCCAAGGAGAATTTCGAGGCGGTCCCCTCCCGCATCAGTTATCTCGAGAGCGCGCGCATGACCCCGGACAATCAGCTCGTGATCGATCAGACCGCGCAGCTTGTGATGCCCCGCCGTTATTATACGCGCGAGGAACCCGTTCGCGTTCATTATACTTTGAGCCCCTATCATCCCGATCCTGAGTTCCAACCTTCCCAAACGCATTCAGGCGATCGGTTCGGCTATTTTGAGGTCTCTCCTCAATTGACGCTTCAGGGAGCGACGGTCATCCGCGCGGCGAAGATCCCTCTTAAAAAACCCCTCGTCATGGTGATTTCCGCCAATACCCCACTCCCTTATCGACAAGCCATTCGGGAGGGATTGCTTTATTGGAATCGCGCGTTTGGTCGCGAAGTCATTCAGGCGGTTGAAGCCTCGGGCGATGAAGCGATGTTGAGCCCCGAGCAAAATGGGATCCAATGGGTGAATTGGGATCAAGCGGAATTCGCTTACGCTGACGCTCAGATGGATCCTCGAAGCGGGGAGGTGCTTTGGGCCCGCATCTACCTTCCGAGCGGCTTCTCTTTTTTTGGCAGAGCGGAAGGGATGGGGCTCATGCGCTCGCACGCCGCTTCAAAGAGCAGTGAAAAACTGATTTCACTCCAAGGCATTTCCTCGGCGCGTCTGTGTTCTTTGAATGTTTTAAGCACGGGCGCATCCCCTTTGGGGGATGTGTTGACTGAGAGCGCAACGGAAGAAAAGCTTTCCCTGATTTCACAAGACTACCTACGCTCAATCGTGGCCCATGAGATGGGGCATATTTTGGGGCTTAGGCATAATTTTGCGGGCAGTACCGCGAGCCAGGTTCCCTTGAGCGAGCAGAGAGCGGTGGTGGATCGGTTGATCGCCACGGCAAAAATTTCTCCTGAGCAGGCGGTGGCGAGCACGGTCATGGATTATCTGACGCTTGAGGGCCATTTCATGCTGGGGGCTTGGATTCGAAACACCCGTCAGGCATTGGAATATGACCGTAAGGCCATCGAAAATCTCTACTTAGGGAAGAGATTCAAAGATGAGGAGATTCCCGCCTTTTGTACCGACTCCGATGTCATCTGGGATCGATACTCCGATTGCACTCCCTTTGACTCAGGCCGGTCACCGGCTGAGTTTGCGCAGTGGAGCTTTCAGGAGGGATTGAAAAAAGTCCCGGATCTCCTTTTTCACGCTTTTTTGGAGTCAAAAGCGCCCGCTCATGGCGAAGAAACGGTTCGCATCGATAAAACAAGGCTCGCAAGGCCGAAGGATTTGGCGGAAGAGCTTCTATGGGGAAGAGAGCTCTTCCTGAGAACCCTCACTGATCAGGGTGGAGTGATTTCCGTCCAAAAAAAATACGCCCAAGTGAATGCGGCTTCTCACGAAGAAGTGAGAAACGAGGAGCTAGATTTTTTGCGGGGCGAAGTCGACCGCTTTGGGGGATTGAACCAAGTTCTCGCGATGATCCCCGGGGATTTCATCAAAAAATCAAAGGAGCGCTTTGACGAATTGCTGAGCAAGCACTCCAAAGGGAAAACCGCCTGGGGGATCGCCTACGAATTTTCACAGGACGAGATGGAGGCGATGAGGGCGCTGGCCTTGAGCCATTTCAGGCGATTGGAGCATGAGCTTCACGCGCGGGATCTCGCCATTTTTAACGGCGATCCCGATACTTTGGCGAAGGGTTCTTTGTTGGAGCACCCCCTCACTCAAGATTATGATCGCTTCCTTTTGAGTCGAATGAAGCAATATCTTGAGTCGGCCGACCCTGAGGAACCTCCGCTTCATTTCCTTTTTGACCCCTCATCCGCAAAAAAAACGAAAGAGAAAAAAATTCAGGTGGGGCTTCCTAGTTTTCTCTACTCCTATGACCTGAGAGTTCAGGCGGGCCGCCTCTTGCGAAAAGAGAGGGGCGAGTCGGTGACCTGGGGGCAGTTGAGCAAGCTCGCGATGATCCGCGATTTCGAGCAGTGGAGTGAATCATTTTTCAAGGCAAAGCTGGAGGAGATCGATTTGAAGAGCCTCCCCCAGGAGGCGGCAAATTGGGTCATTCAGGGTTTGAAGATCTTGGACTCTTTTGATGATCGGGACAAATCCGGGGATGAGGAGGAAAAGGGAGGAAAAAGCGAGATTCCCAGAGAATCCCTCTCTAGGCGCAGGGTTCGGGGGTTTTAACCCGGTGCAAAAAAAGAATCTCTGATCCGAGTTTATTTTAGCCGAGATCTTTGATAGTCTCGGAACTTCAATGTTCAATGGAGGTTGAATGGGTAAGAAATTGTACGTAGGTAATTTGCCTTTTTCGGCAACGGATCAATTGTTGACGGATACTTTCTCGCAATGCGGGACGGTTGAATCAGCGAAGATCATCATGGATCGCGACTCAGGTCGTAGCAAAGGATTTGGATTTGTTGAAATGTCCTCGGATGCGGAAGCAGCTGAGGCGATCAAAAAATTTAATGGCGCAGATTGCGAAGGACGCCCCATGACAGTGAATGAAGCGAAGCCAATGGCCCCTCGTGAAGGACGCGGTGGTGGCGGCGGTTTTGGCGGCGGTGGGGGTCGAAACCGCTACTGAACGCTGATTTTCAGTGTTTTTGTTTTCACTCAGGCATCGCGATTCACTCTGAATTCAGGGGTGGGGCGGTGCCTGAGTTATTTTTGGCGGGAATCGTTCATTTTTCGCGCGAATGCCGCTGTTCATGGTTTTGATACTGTCCATTCATTGGCGCCCCGTCCTTTCGGACACAGTTTGAATTTTAAAGAATAATTCAAGAGATCAAGCCGGTCCCCCTTTTGCAGTGATTGAAGACGGGGGATTCGCTCATGGGGTCGTTCAAAGCCGCGCCTTTTTTCTGGTCCTTTACTGCAATGGGGGTCCTTTTCTTCGTCCAGGGGTGCGCGGATTCGCATGAGTTTACGGCGAACGCGAAAACGCTCAGCTCAGTTTCCTCGGTCTATGCCCCGCCTCCAGTGAAAAACGTTCCGCCGGCATCAGAACCTGACCCGCTACCGCAACCCGAACCTTCACATGATCCTACTCCTGAACCGCAACCCGAGCCCTCACCCAGTCCTGAGCCTAGCCCTCCGACTCCCATTCCTTCGCAGCCCCGGCCGAGTCCCTCTCCTTCGCAGCCTCCTGCGCCTCCGGCCCTTGAAGCCTGCGCTACGGCCGTTACTCCCGATGTTTTGCCGGAACTCACTGTGGGTGTGCCGGTTTCCTTGAACTTTCAAGTCAACCGAAACGAAGCCTACGAATATTGGGTGATGTCCGGAAGCGTGCCGCTGGGGCTCACTTTGGATTATAAAACAGGCGCCCTGAGCGGAGTTCCCGCTATCGCCGCACCATCTCCTGGCTGGCAGTTCATGCTCGATGTTCACACGAATCGCGACCCGATTTTGGGGAATTGCCGCTTGTTGAAATCTTATGCTCCGGTCGTAGGGTGCCTGCCTCTGGAGATTTCGAGCAAGACGTTGCCGGACGCCAAAATTTGGGTCCGCTACAGTGAGACCTTGAGGGTTCTCGGGCCGGAGAACAACGCCTTTTATCTGAATCCCGTCTTCAGCGTCTACCAGGGCAACTTGCCGTCCGGGTTCACGCTCAACAGCACGACGGGCGCGTTGACCGGTTTAACGAACATCACCGGGGATTATTGGTTCGTGATCAAAGCGCTCTATCCTTCGGGATGCTTCACGACTCAGAGTTATTCCTTCAGCGTGAAGTAACTCGTCATTTTGTTAAATATTAATTATAGATTTACAGAAGTTCCTCTTTTGGGTATCCACGCCTTCGGAGGATTCACGATGCGTAAAGCAAATAGGCGCTTGATCAGTGGTTTTTGTTTTTTCTTGGCGGGAGCCGCTTTCGCTCAAAGCCAGGGGCGATCCTCCCTTCAGCAAGAAGTCTGCCCCAGCGGCGCATCCACTTCAGAGTGTTTCAGTAATCTGAAACAGCTCTTTGACCGATCTCAAGGTCAGAGGATGACTCGAAAGGACTTTATCCGGTTTAACCTCGGGGTTTGTTATTCCACTGAAAATATGCAGCCCAAATCCTCTAAAAATACAGCGCTAGCGGCTTATTTGAGCTATTTCGCGCAGGATAGCGAGAAGCAAAGCGTTCTTTTCAATACTAGCGTGCGCGATTTCTATCAGACAGCAAAGAATGAAAATCCAAAAGAGTTCCAAAAAACTGTGCGCAAAGCGACTCAAAGCCGCAAGCAGATCCAGGATGATGACGGGTCCTTCATCGACGAAGGGTTTGGCAATAAAATTCTTTTCAACGCCGACTCGACTTTAGCCGAATTGACTTACAAGCCGCTCTATCGGGATCCATCGCGTGATCCCAAGATCTATCGCCCCTTAGAGATGGAACGGGTCGTATCGATTAAGAAATTGAAGGACGCCTTGATTCTTTCAGTCAAAATTCAGGCTTGGGATCACCCAGGCCCTACTCTGGTTTGCATTTTGGATCGTACCTTGAAGTGATGGGAGTTTCGGCTCTTCATTCGGAATTTTTTATATTAAGCGAATGCGCGAAGACCAAGTGTTCACTTGAGCGTAAATCCGATGCTCGCTAACTTGGGAGATTTTTACTGGTGGTGTTCCGGCTCGTCTTTACCGTTCGCATCACGCTCACGGAAGCAGGCATTGAGCCTGCACGCCTCGCTCGGAAATTTTTTGCGTCACGCAAAAAATTTGGTGGAGGTCGGCCTAATCTACTCGAACAACAGGAGCTGACAGCGTCGATCACGCGGAAAGCGGCCTGGGTGAAGGGTTACGTGGACCTGGCTGAGCTGGCAAAACTGAGGCAGCTCCACAAGCTGACTATAAAAGAGATGGCGACCCATTTTGGGGTCGGGGCGAGCACACTGAAGCTTCGGCTGAGGGAGCTTACCCATCAATAGGAGATCCCATGGGATTTGTTGCGGATTTGATTCGGAAGGCGATTTCGATCGGAATTGTGTTCGCGCTGACTGGTGGGCTTATCGATGCCACTCGAGCAATGATGACGAGCGCGGCGAATGCCCATGGACTAGTTTCTTTGGGGCGGCTCAATCGGATGCTCCTGTCGGACAATACGGGAGCGCTCAAAAGTGCGAGTAGGACGCATAAAGCCGCGACTCGATAGGAGATTAAATCCCAAGAGCCCGAGGAGTCCCGAGCAAGTCCTTGGACTATCCAACTTTTTTTTCGGCATTGAGCGAATCGAGGCGGTCAGTCAGCCACATTTTAATCAACGCCTGACGAGCGACTCCGCGACGTGTGGCTTCGCGGTCGAGCGCCTTGATCGCCCAGACAGGCAAATCCAGCGTCAGGGTCTTTGTCCCTTGGTTGAGGTCAAATTCCCCCTCATGATCTTCACCGGCTTCAAATCTGGCCTGCTTCTCTAATGCTGTCTCTTTATCCTTTGAGGATTTCATATTCAGCCCTTTCGTCATCACGTGCGGGACGGATTGAGACGATCCGGATTGCTTCGCCTCGATAGCAATAAATCACGCTCCAGATCCGACCGAGTGCTTCTCCTACCGCTTTCCAATAGGGCTCGCTCTGCTTAACGGCCTCCGGTACGTCTCTGATTAGATTCGGGTCTGACCAAATCGCCTGGCCCGCCACAAAGTCGATTCCATGCTTCTTTTCATTGGCTTGATTTTTGGCAGGGTCAAACTCGAATTTCATATTTAATTAATATCAATTTAATATGAAAAATCAATTATATAAATTAGCCCATCGCGTGCTTGCGGACGCCCAGTGGCACAGACCCTTTTTCTTGGAGCGGCTTAATCGAATGCTCGTCTTTGTGTATGACCTAATCATGGTAGAAGTCATACTAAAGCAGGTAAGTATTGAAAGTCCTTGTGATTCTTTCCTGGAATAGGAAATCTGCCATTAGCTTCTTGAACGGATGACGTTGTAAGCCCTCAAAAGAAAGCCTGAACCAAAAGAAATTCCTGCCAACCAGAAAGGAATTCTGATCAAGAAGCCAACAGGCATCCTGAAGGAAAAATAAGCAATGACTTGAAAAAAACCGACCATTGCGAAAAGGACCGTAAAAGCTAGAAAGCGGTCTAGCCATTCGTATTCTCGCGAGAACTTTCTCATAGAAAAAAATTATTTCATCAAACACGCCGACTATCAACTCCTTGATCTGAAACTTGGCCATTGCGCATGTAAACCGAGCTCTCCTATCCATTAACTTCACCAAATTAAGGTCTCAGTCTTGAATAAAGTGCTTGTTTGAGCAACAAATTGACTCCAAGGGAAATCAGCAACCATATCCATATCATCCGTGGGCACCGAGTCATGCTCGATAGTGATCTTGCACATCTTTACGGCACTGATACTCGTACCCTCAATCGGGCCGTCCGTCGCAATTTAAACAGATTTCCAGAGAGCTTCATGTTTCAGCTTACTTGGCCTGAATATGAAAACTTGATGTGCCAATTTGGTACATCAAAAACCGCTGCTCATGGCGGTCGCAGAAAGACGCCCCTGGTCTTCACGGAATATGGCGTAGTCATGTTATCAAGTGTCTTAAACGGTGACCGGGCGATTCAAGTCAATATCGCCGTAGTAGAAGCTTTCGTGCGTTTGCGAAACCTGGCTGAAAACCACCAGGATCTTGTTCGCAAGATCAATCAGCTCGAAAGCAGGTACGATCGGCAGTTCAAAGTAGTATTCGATGCGCTGAGGGAGCTGATGTCCCTTCAACCCGTACCAAGAAAGAAAGTTACAGGACTTGGACGATTGGACGACTGACTCTTATTAGATTTTCAACCCAGGAGCGGCATCCCTTTGTGATTCCGATCGAGCTCCAGAGCTCAATAAGTCGCTTGCTCTAAGCTTGCCAAAGTAGACTTTCTAAGTCGGAGAAGTTTCGATAAATCGAATTTTTAGTGTCCAGTTTTCGAAAATCCGCATCTTTGTGCCTCTCTTCAATGACGACCTTTTGGTCCAAATTTTTCTTTTTTTCCCAATCATCCTAACGAGATGAATGCTGAAATCCTATTCGAAGCAGTCGTCGGCATAAAACTTGATAGGTAAGCTCTACGGGTAGACGTAGTTGCGTCTGCTTGAGATCGTTATCTCGACTCTATTGAAAGCATTTGGAAATCATTTTCTAAGCCTCCGAGCAGATACGTGAGCTCGCGCATTTTTTGAGATTCCATTCCGAGGCTTGATCCTCGAAAAACGAACATCTTCCGAAGAGTTCCTATCTATCTTCTCATGCGGCCACACTCGATGCCAAGACTCTATCTCCGTTAACCGGGGTGCATGCCTGTCACAGCGGCTTCTATCGCAGCATCTGTGACTCTGAGGTCATTTTCCATGATGAAAGAAACAAACCGTTTAATCCGACGAAGGCGCTTTTACCGGAGATCCGATCGCAAGCTTTCGGCTCGGGATCTGTCCGTCCTTGATTTCCTATGGACGTGGAAGGTCGCGTCCACGCCAGTCCTCAAGGAGTTCGCATTTCGAGAAAAATCCGATTGGTGGGTTTATAAGGCGCTCAGGCAGCTCAAATTTGAGCACTATATTCAGACCCTCCCACGCGGGAAGTTCATCGAGCAGGAGCTTTGGGCATTGACGGATCTGGGATTTGAGGTGGTCCTCATGGACCGAGACGATATCGTCCAATACCGCTACCGTCCGCATGCGCCCTCTCATGATTACCTAGCGACTTGCCTTCAGATGGGAGAGTGTTGGCTTTCGCGCGATCCCGAACGCGAGTTCTTCACGGAACAAATGCTAGCGAGCTTCTCGCCATCGAACTTCCCTCGCTCCTTTCGAAAATTCGAAGAACACGTTCCCGATGGCATGACCTTCTTTCGAAACGGCGGACGTGAGGCCCTTGTCGGCTACGAGGTCGATCTCAACCTCAAGGCAGACGAGCGTTACAGGCACACGCTCAATTACTACACCCAGGGTGTCGGGGCGCATCTTATTGTCTGGCTCGTCAAAAGCCCGTGGGTCGCAGACCGAATCGTTCGTTCGCTCGGAGAAGGAGGACCCTTCCAAGAGGATCGGGATCGGTTCTTATCGAAAGTAGCGTTCGTCACACTCGATGACTTTAAGGCTCGAGTCTACGAGGCCGAGACATTCCGGGGAAAGTTGAAAGGGATTTCCCTTCGCAAACTCCATGCAAATCTATTGCAAAGCATCGGAAAACAGCCGCCAAAAATACCACAAAGAGATATGCGACAGCTCTATTTCTCCCGGTTCAAAAGTCCCCAGAAGTTAGGCACTTACCCACTAGCCGTTTCAGTACAAGACTCTCAACACCCTTCGGGTCCAGGGGATTATGTGTCTTTTCATTCTGGCCTTCCTTTGGAGGTTTTGAACCATGAATGATAACGATAACTCGAACTTCGTTCCCGTACTCGGTGGTCTCCTCGTTGTCATCGTGCTCGGAGCCTTGGCCATCAAGGCGCTTAAGGAACTGTTTCATCAATTAGCCATCACGTTCGATGCATGGTCTGCAATGATGGGCTCGTTCTTCACGATGACCTGGGAGATTTTTAAGATCACAGTGCTGATTGCCGGAATGGGCGGCGTGATTGTTGGAGCGATTTGGTGCACTTGGAAATACGTGCAGCTTGTCCGTCGCGCAACCGACATCGTCGCTAGGGCCTGCGATCGGATGAATGAGATCGTGAGAGAGTTCACCGAACACACCCTTGAACCGATGGACGAGCGGCTCTCCGATGTGGAATGGAAGCTCAAGCTCGCTGAGCAGAAGATTGAACAACTACTCAAGCCGCCAACTCCAATGCCTGAGCCTGTTTCGGGGACGACGGTCGCACCATCGGAGCCGTCAACGGGTCCCACAGTCATAATTCAAGGACCCGCGACTACGAATACGATCCTACCCCAAGCCTCATTGCCCCATACGACGCAAGCCGCCGAGACCGAACTGGTCCAAGTCAGTCATTTGTACTGAGAAATCAGTCCAAGTGAGGGGAGTTGTCGCCAGTGAAGAAGTTCAAATGGTCTTGCGAAAAGACCACTCGGTCCTATTGCTCCATCTCGAAAGCTGAAATGAACGATCGGCTTGTCGAACTCTGGGAGCTTTTGATAAGCTCTCACGGCCAGCTCAGCCTGCATAGTCCTCTTCGATCCATCCCCCGACCGATTTTCGTGATCGACGCAAATCCCAGCTCCCTTCCCGGGCCTTGTCCCGAAAGGAGAACCGATCATGTCTGAAAAGACTTCAGCGCTTTATCGCTGCGGTGTTTACGTTCGCGTCTCAACCGAAGAGCAGGCTGAAAAACCAGAAGGCTCGATCAAAAACCAAGAGCAGCGTTTACGCGAGTTCGTGAAACTCAAGAACCTGGTTGCCCCATTTGGGGGAATCACCGGGGTCTATTCCGATCCTGGCTTCTCAGCCAAGAACATGGACCGACCCGGTTTCCAAAAGCTGATGCGAGCCATTGAAGCTCGAGAAATCAATCTGATCCTAGTGACTGAGATCTCTCGACTGACGCGATCCATGAAGGACTTTGCAGTGCTTCAAGAATTTCTAAAGACGCACGGCTGCGAGTTTTTAAGCCTGCGTGAGAACTTCGACACATCATCAGCGACGGGCGGCATGGTGCTGAACATCATGGCTTCGATTGCGGAATTCGAGCGCCGACAAACCGCCGAGCGGATTGCTCACTCGTTTTTCGCGCGAGCCAAGCGCGGACTCTACAACGGCGGCCCGGTCCCACTCGGGTATCGGATCGACGAAGAAAAGCGTGGGAGCCTTGCGATTGTCCCTGAAGAAGCGGAGGTCGTGAAGCTGATCTTCACGATTTTTCTGCAGAAGGAAACGCTTGCGCAGACGGCCAAATGGTTGAACGACCAGAGGATCGAGTACCCCAGGCATGTTCGGGGAAGCGGAGTGCCCCGAGGACGAATCTTCAAAGTCGAATCGGTCCATCAAATTCTGACCAACAAAGCCTATGCGGGAATCCACGTTTATCGGGCCAAACGCGGGGCTGGAGCCGTGACCGAAGAGACCCAGGCAGCCTGGCAAGCCATCATTCCCATCGAAATGTTTGAGCGAGTCCAGAAGCTCCTCTCCAAGAACCGCTATCGAAAGAGGTCCCATTTGAATCTTCGTTATCCCTACACATTATCAGGTGTCAGCTTCTGCAAATCTTGTGGTGATCGGATGGCTGGAAAATCCGCACACGGTAGGGCGGGTAAAATCGCCTATTATGAACACTCCTGGGCGACTAAGCAGCAGTCAGCTCTCAATCGGAAGCTGCTGAAGTGTGAACCGCACCGAATCTTGGCGAAACGAATCGAGCCTGAGGTTTGGTCGGACGTGAAGCGGTTCCTAACGAGTGAGGAATTTGTAAAACCCTTGCTCGAGCAGGCTGAGAAGGCGCAACCTGCAAATGATCGGGCCCAGGAGCTCAAGCGACTCGAAGGCAAATGCAAGGCGGTTGGAAATCAAGTCGAAGTCCTGGCCGAACGAATCGCCAAGCTCCCAGCGGAGATTGACCCGAAAGTTCTCTATTTGCAGCTCGAGCGACTCCAGAAAATGAAACAAGAGCTGGAGGCCGCGCGGACTCTTGCGGCCATAGAGGCGCCGCCAATCGACGAGCCTGTCAGTCTAGAGTCGCTTCAAGCCTTCACGAGTGGGTTACGAGGCATGCTCGCGAAAGCCGACAAAGCGCCAGAACTTCAGGCCGTGATCATCAGCAAAGTGGTGCATCGAGTTGATGTGACCAGGGACGGCTACGAGATTGCATTTTATATGGGCGAAGGGTACTTCCGGCGAGAGCTGGGTGGCCAGGGAATCGGTTCTGAAACTGTCGTAAGCCCGCTCCAATGCACTGAAAATGAAAAAGGGGATCTGGTAATTGCCAGATCCCCTTCAAAACCGCTTTCTAAGTTTTTTTTGGCCCGAGGTTCGAAAAGCTTGCAAAATGGTGGATCGCGGTGGGATCGAACCACCGACCCGCTGATTAAGAGTCAGCTGCTCTACCAACTGAGCTAGCGATCCACTCTGAAGAGTTGGCACGGCCGCCATGAATGATCGGCCCAGGGAGCTGATTAGCATTCTCTTGGTGCCAGTTCAAGCTTGCATTAGCATGGATCAGAGATGCCGTTTGACCTGATCCCGCAAAGCTTGGCGACCTCCTTCTATCCCCAGGCCTTTCCTCGCTCGGTTTCTCAAGCCCCCAACATCGTTCGGGGCACGGTTCGATCCCTCTCCACGCAATGGGCAGAGAATGGCCCTGCGGGCCGCTCGCTCTTCACTTATGCGGAGCTCGATGTTCAAGAGATCCTCAAAGCCACCACCACCCTGCTCACGGAGCGAAAAGAAAAGCAGCCATTGAAAGTTCGCCAGCCGGGGGGCGAGAAGGACGGAGTCGGACTGATCGTGCCGGGGGCAGCGCGCTTCAAGGAAGGCGAAGACACCATTTTGTTTCTGGGTGAGCCCAACTCGGATCAAAGCTTTGACGTGCAGAGCCTCATGATGGGCAAATTCCAGCTGATTCGCGATGCACGGGGAGAGATCATGCTTTCGGGCCCTGGGCTTGAAACTCAAGCCGGGGTGGAGCATCTTGAGCCGTCCCTTGAAAAAAATGGGGTGCATTCTGACTCTTATGCGTCGAGCTCGTGGAGCTTGGCCGCCTTGCGTCAGCTCATAAAGGATCAAAAAAATCAGAACGATTTCACGACTTCAGCCCCTGTTCAGGGGGAGTCAGGGAACGTTTTGGAGGGCAAAACTTCCACGGCACCCCCCTTGCAGTCTACACTAGGAGAGGGGCGAACCTCCGAACCCCACCCTCAAGCCAGAGGGAACGGTATCGGAGCGGGGACAGTGGTTTTAATCATCGTGGGGATCATCGGATTGATCTTCGCGGTGACTCGTCTGATTTCAAAAAGACGTTGATTCAAGCCAGTTTTTAATCGCTCGCCCAAGGAGTCTCACGGATGAGGCAAAGGGTAGGGAAAAGATTTTCCCTTGGGGGAATGGTCGTTGCGTTCGGCGTATGGGTGTGGGGAGCAGGGAATGCTCTCGCCTATACGCCGACCTATACGCCCGCAGGGGGAGTGATCCGCTGGCAGGGCGGAGATCGGCTCGAGTTGGCGGGCAACGCCTCAAATGCCTCAGGAATTCCTGCCTCGGATTTCTATCGGGCGGTGACGCGCGGGCTTCAGCGCTGGCAGCAGATCTCCTTCGGGGCGCTTCGTTTTGATTATTGGCAGGGAACCGATGCGGGCGTGTTTGAGCCCAATTCCAACTTCAACGGCCTTTCGAGCATTTATTTCGCGTCCAATCTCAGGGGTGGCTCAAGTTCCTTGAGTGAGCGCATCCTGGGCGTCACTCAAGTTTGGTACAACATCAACACGGGCGGAATTCAAGAAACTGACATCATCCTCAATGACCGGAACTTCTCTTTCACGACCCAGGAGCAAGATACTTCCGGGTATGGCTCGGGACGGATTCCGAGCAGCGTTCGTCCCCGGGTTTTCATTGAGAACGTCATCACTCATGAGCTCGGGCACGCGTTCGGCCTCTCCCATAGCGGCAATCTCCAGTCTACGATGCTGTTCATGGAATCCCCTGAGCAAGCTCATCTAGGATGCGATGAGACCTCGGGAGTCCGCGCGCTTTATCCGGGCAATGATCTCGAGCAGCGCGGAAACATCGCGGGCCAAGTCATTGGCGACCAGGGGCAGCCTTTGTTCGGAGCTCATGTGGTTGCCGTGTCGAGGCGTCGCGCCACGGTCATGGCCACGGCTCTGACGGATCGCGGGGGCTATTACTCGCTCACGGGCTTGGAGCAGGGCAATTACATCCTGCTCGTGGAACCTTTCTACGCCGGGGCGGGGTCGCTGCCGAGCTACTTCAATGACATGAATTCAAAAATTTGCCCCGGCGGCCAATCTTTTGGAAGAAGCGTGCTCATGGATTCCACGGGATTTCGCGCCAAAAACATCGAAGTGCCCGCTTCGGGAGGAACGGCCCAAGCTCCCGCGCTGCAGGCGCGCTGCGGGAGCGTTCCCGGGGCTGTGGTCTCCAGTAGCGTTGATTCCATCAGCCCAGGCGCGGTGCCAGTCGCATTTGAGGCCCTCGAGGGCCAAAGCGGGTTTGCGATCGTGGATCGCCTCTCCTCATCCAATAGCCGCAGCTATCTGCTGAAGGGCCTTAAAGGCGAAGTGGAGCTGCACACCTTGAGCTATAGTTTGTACTCCCCGGCGAGGTTTCAGCTGAGCCTCACGGATGCTTCGGGAACCCCCGTCGCCGCCGAAGTCACCGATCGCGTGTATCAGGGGGATTCGGGTTACGTGAATTACGACGCCCGTCTCGTCGCCCACGCTCTGCCGACGGGGGACTACATCCTCCGCTTGAGCGGGTCTTTTCTCAGCGCGCCTTATTACCCAGCGGGACAGGTGGCGCTGGATTATGTTCCCTTCCTGCTCGTGACGGGGTCAGTGGATGAGCCTGAGCCGGCGTTGAGCCGGGTGATCCCAGATAACGCCCGCTGCCGCATGACGGAGAGTTTCCAGGAATACTTCAGCCCGCCAGGCAATCCCCCTCGTCATTCCGTGGGTTCTTCCCAAGAAAGCGGCGGGGGAGGGTTTTGCGGGATCGTGCAATCCGAGGAGAATACGCCTGATTCAAGAAACGGGGGCGGTTCCCCGTCCTCTTCGGTGATCGCGGGGCGAATCGTGGGTTGGTTCTTGCCCTGGGCTCTGATGCTGGCTTCGCTCGCCTGGATCCAAGTGCTTGCGCGAAGAGCGAGAGCCGGCTAATCTCAGGATGAATGCATCTCAGAAAAAGTCCCTCGTTTCCTTGGGTTCCCGTGATTTTCATGGGCTTTGCCTTCATCGCGGATGGGCCATCGCTGCAAGCCGAGATCCGTCCCGAGAAGGTTCGAATCGCTGACCTTCAAGATCGCGGGAAGAACAACAAGGATGCATTCATCCGCGAAGGCCTCGTCACTGGCGGCGATTCTGCGGTCGGTGAATTCACTCTTGAGCTCGTCCGATGGGGCGTCCCGTTCACGGGTAAAGACCGGACGGAGCGGGTCGTTTTCGTGCTTAAAAACGTCGCTCACCAAGGCAAGAGCCTCACCGTGCAGCGCCCCCCTTTTTTCCAGGTTTCAGTGAGCGCTGAGCAGCGCCGGATTGTCATGACGTTCAAAGGCAAGCCCCGACTTGATTTCGACGTGAAAAAAACTTCCAGTGCCTTGGTGACCAAGCAGAGCGCTTTCAAGAAGGTGCATTTCTTTCCCGTCCTCGAGGAAAAATCCTGGACGCTGGCGTTTGATTTGAAGGCCGGTTATGCGGTTAAAGTGTCGGAACTTTCAAACCCAGTCCGGGTGATTTTGGATGTTAAAACAGGCTCAAAATGAGAAAGGCAATCGCATGGTTCGCGTGAATCGGGGTGGCTTGAGCGTTCAGGTGCTCGTGGTGGCGGTGGGAATGGCGCTTCCCATGTTTTTTGGGTGCTCCAGTTCGCCCGAAGTCAAAAAGCAGGCCTATGCGAAACTGAAGGACGAGCGCACTTTTGAGCATGAGTTCCCAGCGACTTGGAAGGCGATCGAGACCGCTTTTCGGGAATACAAGATCAAGGAGCGGGATCCCGAGGAAGTGAGCTTCACGGAAATGAAGAAGCTCAAGAAACGGGAGATCGAGACGGATTGGGTCTACGGCCAGTCCCGCGACAAATACATCGAATACCGCATCAATGATTCTCCCCGAAAGCAGTACCTTCAAACTCGATTCAAGTGCCATCTCATTGCCGAGCGCACTTTAGGGGGCACTCGGGTGAACGTTAAGGTCGATGAGGAGATTGAGCGGCTGGATCAGGAAGGGGCCTCTCTCGGCTATGAGTCGTTCGATGAAGTAGATACCTCACGGCCGAATGAGATTTTGGATAAGATCAGCTTGGCGCTTCTCTCGGCTGCCCCATAACTCATTGAAATAAATTGAAAAATCTGAGAATCAACGAGGCCTGAGCTTGCCAAAAGGGGAACCATCCCCATTTTTAGGGCTGAGGTATTTCACCATGGTTCCTTCAGAAAAAACCCCCGCCGAAACCCCTGTTTCCGCTTCAGAAGCCGTAGCCAGCCCGGAGGCTTCGAAAACCGGGTTGATTCTCCCCGATCAAGTTTTGCCTCCCAATTTATTCATTTTGCCGGTGAATTCCCCCATTATTTTCCCCACCCTTTTGGCACCCGTTCTCGTCACTCAACCCAAGCTGGTCGCAATGGTCGAGGAGACCATCAATCGGCAGCGATTCATCGGCCTGCTTTTGGCGCGCGAAGGGGAGGTTCAAGAGGAAACCAAGCCCCAGAATCTTTACGATGTGGGAGTCGTCGCGAAAGTGATCAAGCGCCTCAAGATGCCGGACGGTTCCGTGAACCTCCTCCTGCACGGGATGAAGCGCTTTCGCAGCAAGCGCGTCATCTCGGATCAGCCTTACATCGTGGTGGAGACGGAGTACCTGGAGGACATCGTCGAAAAAACCCTGGAGGTGGATGCGCTCACCCGCTCCGTGATTAGCCACGTGAAAAAGCTCGCCGAGGTGAATCCTTTTTTCACCGATGAGATGCGCTTGGCGATGATCAACGCCCCCGGCCCCGGTACGGTGGCGGATCTCGTCGCGTTCGCGTTGAGCCTCTCCAAGTCGGATGCCCAGGATTTCCTCGAAACCCTCCCCGTTCGTTCCCGTTTCGAGAAGCTCCTGCTGCATTTGAGGAGAGAGCAGGACGTCGCCGACTTGCAGCGCAAGATCAACGACGAAGTCAACACCAAGATCAACAAGCTTCAGCGGGAATTTTTCCTCAAGGAGCAGCTCAAGACGATCAAGCGGGAGCTGGGCTCGGAAGAGGATGGCCGCGATAAATCGACCCGCACTTTCAGCGAGCGGATCGAAGCGGCGAGCATGCCCGAGGAGGCCAAGAAAATCGCGCTTGAGGAGCTCGAAAAATTCGAGATGCTTTCCGAGAATTCCCCGGAATACAACGTCTCCCGCAATTACCTCGATATGCTTTGCTCGCTCCCCTGGAGCAAGGAGACTCAGGATAACTTGGATCTCGACCACGCCCAAACCGTGCTGGATGAAGAGCATGATGGGCTCCAAAAAGTCAAAGATCGCATCCTGGAATTTCTCGCCGTCCGAAAACTCAAGCAGGACCCCAAGGGTTCGATCATCTGCCTGGTCGGGCCTCCCGGCGTCGGCAAGACCTCGATCGGCCGATCCGTCGCCAAGACTCTGGGCCGTAGTTTTTACCGGTTCTCGCTTGGAGGGATGCGCGATGAGGCGGAGATCAAAGGCCATCGGAGAACTTACATCGGCGCGATGCCCGGCAAGGTGATCCAAGGCCTGAAGCGCGCGGGAACCAAGAACGCAGTCCTCATGCTCGATGAGATCGACAAGCTGGGGCAGAGCTACCAGGGCGATCCCGCGAGCGCGCTCCTCGAAGTTTTGGACCCCGAGCAGAACACCGCTTTTTTAGATCATTACATTGACGTGCCTTTCGACCTTTCGAAGGTGCTTTTCGTCACGACCGCGAATACGACCACGACGATCCCTGGCCCCCTGCTGGATCGCATGGAAGTGATCGAGCTGCCGGGCTACACCCTTGAGGAAAAAGAGAAGATCGCCGTGGATTACGTCATTCCCAAGGAATTGGAATCCGCGGGGCTCAAGCCTTCTCAGCTCAAGTTCGAAAGAGCGGCCCTGAAAGCCATGCTCCTCGATTACGCGCGCGAGCCGGGGCTGCGGTCTTTGCAGAAACTCGTGAACCGCATCGCCCGCAAAGCCGCACGGCAGATCGTGGGCCGCGAGCAAAAGCAAGCGCTCACTCCGGAAAAGGCGCGTCGCTCCCAGAAGCAAACGGCGCAAGGGCCGATTTGGATCCGCGCCGAGGAGCTCACGCAGTGGCTCGGGCCGAAGCGTTTTTACAATGAGCTCGCTGAGCGCATCGGAGTGCCGGGCGTCGTGGTCGGGCTGGCCTGGACGGCGATGGGGGGCGAAATCCTCTTCATCGAAGCGACTGACTTTCCTGGCGCCGGGACGCTGAAGCTCACGGGGCAGATGGGCGAAGTGATGAACGAAAGCGCCTTCATCGCGTGGAGCTACATCAAGAAGAAGGTCGATCTCGAACTGGGATTGGGGCGTAGATACTTCAAGGGGCGGGATTTCCATCTCCACATCCCGGCGGGGGCGGTTCCTAAAGACGGCCCGTCAGCGGGGGTTACGATGGCCACGGCGCTTTACTCGCTGATCTCAGGGCGCAAGCTCAAACATCGCCTTGCGATGACCGGTGAAGTCTCATTGGTCGGCAAGGTGCTGCCGGTGGGCGGCATTAAGGAGAAACTGCTCGCCGCAAAGCGCGCGGGGATTCAGACCGTGATCTTGCCCAAGCTCAACGAGAAGGATCTTTTTGACGTTCCTGAGTACGCGCTCAAAGGGCTCACTCTGCATTTCGTGAGCCACGTCGATGAAGTGTTTGAATTGGCTTTGGAAAAAGCAAGCCGTGCCAAGCCGATGACTCAAAAACGGCCCGTTCTGGTCACCGGAAAAAAGAAAGTCTCAAGGGCCGTATTTAAGAATCAATGAGGAATTTTATAAGTTGAGGGAGTTTCACCCGCGGCGATCGAGGATCCGCCCTGGATTTTGAGGGTGCCTGCGGCGATTTCCCGCAAAGCCGTCACGATGACGCGATTTTTGCTCTTCACGAGGGTATTGCTGCCCTTGTAAATCTGCCGAGCCCGTCGGGTGGCCACATGGACCAGCTCGTACATGTTTTCGACGCGGCTCAAACAATCTTCTACGGTGACTCGTGCCATAAGCCTTCCTTAGTAGCCGAATTGCGGCGCTGGGTCAAGAATTTCAGAATGAAATCCGCGCTTCTTCCAGGAGGTAGAGCGCGCCATCCACGAAGGCATCCCACTCCGTCCTGAGATTTTTTTTGGGTGCTGAATAAGACTCCACATAGCGCTCTTGGAAATAGGAGCAGCCTTTCCCGTAGAGCAGCAGGGGATAAGGGATCCCCCGAACGTCATCGCCCTTTTGAAACCCGAGCTTGTAAGTGTGGTCCCCGAAGTCGGCGGGCATGTTCGCCTTGTAGGGGAACTCGCTTTTAAGCCTCTGGTACCGGCCTTTGATCGGTAAGTGATCCAGACGGAGCGTCTCATCGGTTCCCACCGCCCACGCGACGTCGATCCATTCCAGCTTGTGCGTGGGATGGGGGAGATTCTTGATGATGAACCCAATGAAGTTCTCCAGATGATTTTCATGCGAATCCGGAGGCGGATACCGATAATCCCAGAGTGCCTTGAGGACTTCGAGGAGGACCTCCTTGTTGAGCGTCGAGTTGATATTGTGCTCAGCGGCGCTCTGAGGGCGGAGCCCGTTTTTGTGCCTGAAGAAATAGCAGGCGGATTTTTCGAAAGTGATTTTATGGGCCTGCGCCGAAGGATCGAAGAGAAGACCCAGGAGGATGAGCGGTAAAAAGAAGGGGCTTTTCGTCATTGGGGATTGTAAAGCTCGATGAAATGCAGCAGCCCGGATGCGAGGGGGTGCCATTGCGCGCGCGAATCCTGCGAGTGATTCCGTTTGAGATAGGCGGAGTAGATTTGCAGGCAGCCGGTGCCATGGAGCTTGAGCGCGACCCGTTGATTCTTCGTGCTCAGGTCCTTGACGGTGATGAGATAGCTGTTTGGGACGGGGAGGGGCGGGTCGCGGGATTCGATGGAGAGTTCCAGGGTCGAGTTCCGATTGCCGATGAAACGAGCGTATTTGCCGAAGAAGTCTTGAGCGTCGAGGTTTTGGGTCCTATGGCCTCGAGTTGTCAGCAGGGGGGAATGAAACTCGTTCCAGCTCAAGAACCCATAATAACCCGCGTGATCCTCGTCGCTGATCCGGTCCTTTTGGATGGCTTGGACATGGCAGATCTGGGTTTCTTGCGCTTTACCGGGATGAGGCAGCGAAATGGCTAAAACCAACGCCAGGATCGATACAGAACGCCTCCGAGTCATTGAAGCTTCAATTCTCCCTTGGATTCAACCAAGTAAAGAATGCCATCCATGAAGGCGTCCCATTTGACTCGGGCCTGGTCGCCTGTCTCATCCAGCCTCTTATGGGAGAGGTAGTAGCGATCGAAGACCTCCGTGCACCCTGGGCCGTCCAATTTCAGCAAGTAGTTCGTTTTTACGGTGCCTCGTTGGCGAACTCCCAGTTTGTAGGAATTTTTATCGCCGAAATCGTAGGGCATCTCCGCGACGAATGAGGTGCTGGCCCGATAGCGCGCGTACTTTCCTTTGATCTCTGGGATTTCAGTGGAAATGAGGCCCTGGCCCGCCTGAACGAACATCCGTTCATCCGCGCTCCAGTAGAGGGAGCCAAAATATTTTTTATTGGGAGTATAAGGAGCAGAAAGCTCATCGATGTCGCATGCGAGGTGGATTCCTTCGTCAGCCCAAGAAATTCCACCTATCAAAAAAGCCGTTAAAAACCAGGCAAAGATACGGACTTTCATGAATTCCTCCCCCTGATCAATTATTCGCTGAATACCTCAAATTCAGGTGAAAACCGAATTTTATTTTCCCTCATCAGATAGATCACGCCGCTGAGAAAAGCCTCCCATTTCAATCGAGCCGGATCGTCTTTTTGCATTCGATAGAGGGAATTGAAAATTTCGGTGCACGCTGGTCCGCTTAAGCGGGCGAGATAGTGGGGGTTGGGCTGCACGCGCCTTCGGAAGGAGAGCTTATAAGCGTCTTTTCCCGTGTCAAGTGGCATGACGGCTTCATCCTTGGGGTCTCTTTTCCAGGAGGCGTATAAATCAGAAATGAGCGGGTCATTGAGCGCGATCCAATACTGGCGCGGCTGGCGTCTTGAGGGGTGCACTCGCACCGCGAGATTTTCTTGTCCGTCCCAACTGATCGTGCCCAGCGGTTGGGCCTGCGCTTCGGCGGAGTCGGGATAAGTGGTGACGTGGCAGTGGGGCGCGGGTTCAGCGGCGGGTGCAGGGAGATTGAGGAAACTAAAAAGAACGTTAATTAAAACGTGAAAAAAAATAAAATTGAGAGTGATTTTTTCACTCATGATTGAGCAGAAGAAGTTTTTATACAGGGCATCTCCTGTTTTTGTGAGATGCCCTGTAGATTCTTACTTAGAAGCAGTGCTGGAGGTTTTATCTTTAATGTAAAGAACCGCTCCTACGAAGGCGCTCCATAGCTCAGTTACAGGAGCTTTCATGCTGGTATGTGCTGTTCGATCAATAATGGAGCATAGCTCCCCTGACATAAAAATTTTCTCGTTACTATTAGGCTTATTAAGAGAATATTCGCTATGAAAGGTGCTTTCTGAGCTGAGTGAATAAGAGCCATTATGAAATTTTTTAACGGACTGATCCCAAATGCTCAGCGCTTTCGTTTTGTCTTTACACTCAGAGCCGATGCAAAGCATGAACGCATTTTGCGCGTCGACAAAAACCGCTCCCGCAATTTTTGAGGTTTTATCTTTGTTTTCCTTGATTATACAAACTTCGCCTTCAAAAGCCGCATTCGCAAACGGTCCAACTAAGAGCGCCAAGCAAGAAACCGCCAACCATCCTTTTCGAATCATATGAAAGATCTCCTCTTGGATGAAGGTACGTAGCGAAGAGATGCTTTTTAATCAAGCAGAAAAGTTTAGTATTCGATTTAAAGATTATTAATAAAAATCAAGTATTTGCAAATCAGCGAGAGTGGGTAAGCTCCACTAAAATGGGATTTGCTAATAGTATTTTATTTCAGTTTAAAAAGAGAATGAATTTCTTGGGGATTTTCGCGGTCTTTTACTGATTGATAAACAGGATTGCCCTTAAAAAGGCCGCGCTTCTGTCGTGAGTACCGTAAGAGGGTGCACGAATTTTATCGCCGGAAACACGGATATTCACTTGGCACAGGTATCCCGATAAAAAAATAGGAGTCGGATTTCCTTTGAGAAGCAACTTATGTTCAGGGAACGCAAATCCCGTTGATTCCAGTTTTTCGACTTCTTGCGCCTGAATTTTCATGATGGATTGGTCGTGAATGCTCGGAAAGTCCTTGTCCTCGCCATTGCATTCCGCCCCTTTGCAAAAATTATAGGTGTTATTCGATGCAATGAGGATTTTCCCTCTGATGACGGCATCTTTGCCCTCGCTCGACTTCACTCTGCACACTTCCCATTCGCGCGCCTCGCCGCTCTTAGCCGCAAATCCGACAAGGAGGATCACTCCGCAAGAAACCGTTAGCCACCCTTTTCGAACCATATGAAGATCTCCTCTTGGCTGAAGGGCGTAGCGAAGAAGCGCTTTTTAATCAAGTATAAAAGTTTATTAAAAGGGGCATGAATGCGCCAATGATCAAGGATAGTTACGCTGAAGCGTAAAGGCGCTCGATCTCGCTTTGGTGGTGCTTGCTGATCGCTTTTCGTTTGATCTTTAAAGAGGGGGTGAGCTCGCCCGATTCGATGGTGAATTCCTCGGGAATAATGAGGAATTTTTTGATCGTCTCGAAGCTCGCGAGCTGCGCGTTGATCTGGTCGATCACCGCTTGGACGAGGTAGAGAATTTTTGGCGTCTTGATGAGCTCCGCGTACGCGCTGTGGAGGATCTGGTGCTTCTCGGCGTACTCGGTGACGAGCTTCGCGTCGAGCGAGACGAGCGCGGTGAGGTACGGCCGGCGATCTCCGATCACGACCATCTGGCTGATCAAGGGGTGGAGTTTCGCGAGCGCCTCAATCTTCTGGGGGGCGATGTTCTTGCCACCACTCGTGACGATGAGGTCTTTTTTTCTATCAGTAATATGTAAAAATTGCTGAGCGTCGAGGAATCCGATGTCGCCCGTGTGGAACCATTCGCCCTCAAAAGCGGCGCGCGTCTCCTCAGGCTGCTTATAGTAACCGTGGAAAACTTTGCGCGACTTGATGAGCACTTCGCCGTCTTCGGCGATCTTGACCCGGACCTCGGGCAGGGGCTTACCCACGCTGCCGAACCGGAACTCATCCGGCGTGTTCAGCGCGACCGGGGCCGAGGTCTCGGTGAGGCCGTAGCCCTCAAGCACGTCGATCCCCACGATCTTGAAAAACTCGCCGATCTCGCGCGAGAGGGGGGCTCCGCCGCAGATTGCGTATTTGAGCTTCCCGCCAAAGCGCTTTCGGATCGCCCGAAAAGCCGCTCCTTGAGCGAGTTGCGAGGTCGCTTCCAGGATCCAAGGATTTTTTTTCCCGGCCTGGGCGCGATCCAGGAGGCGGTGGCCGAACGCGATCGTTTTCAGGGCCAGCTTGCGCTTCAAGGGCTTTTGCTGCGCGATCATGGCTTGGATCCGCGCGTAGGCTTTCTCGAAAACCCGCGGCACCGCGAAGATCAAAGTGGGTTTGACCTCCGAAAAATTCGCGAGCAATCGGTCCGTATCCTCGGCGAACGCCTGCTTCCAACCGAAGCAGTAGGTGGCCAAGGACTCGGCGCGCCCCAAGATGTGGGAGAAGGGGAGAAACGAGAGAACGGTCTCTTTCTCGGAGCCGACGTGGTTGGAAAACCGCCGGACGCAATCCTCAAGCACGCTCACGAGATTGTCCTGCGAGAGCATCACCCCTTTGGGCGTGCCTGTCGTGCCTGAGGTGTAACAGAGGGTGAAGGTATCCTGAGGCTGCGCGGCCTCGAGGTTCTCCTCAAAAAGCACGGGCTGCGATGCGACCGCTTTTTCACCGAGCTCCGCCACGTGGCGCCACGAGAGGGTTTCACGCTCATCGAGCGTCATCCCTTCGGCGTCGATGACGATGACGTGATTCAAGAGGGGCAGCCCGCCCTTGGAGCGGACAGAGTTGATTTTTTCGAGTTGGGCCGCGTTTTCCGCGATCAAAATCCGGGTCTCGCTGTGGTTGAGGATGTAGGCGGCGTCTTCGGCCGTGTTCGAGGGGTAAATCGGGACCCCGACGGCGCGCGCGCCTTGAATGGCGATGTCCGCGATCGACCACTCGGGGCGCGTCGAGCAGAGGATCGCCACCGAGTGCGAAGGTTTGACGCCCAGCTCAATGAGGCCGAGCGAGAGCGCGCGGCATTGTTCATGGATTTTTTTGAAGCTCAACGTCCTCCAGCGCCCGTCCCTCTTGAATTGAAATCCCACGAGATCGGGCGTGCTCCGGACTCGCTTGAGGAAGATCCGATTCAGGGTGGGTTCCAGGATGAATGGCATAGCTTCAGTTCCCGCGCGTTGAATGCGACTTGCGCGCCCGGTCCATTTCCCGCTGGTCGTCGCGCTCCTTGAGCGATTGCCGCTTGTCTTGCTTCTTTTTACCACGGCCCAATCCAATTTCCACTTTGGCGATCCCTTTTTTGAAGTAAAGGCGCAGCGGGATCGCATTGAGCCCTTTTTGCGTGATCGCCACGAAAATCTGCTCGATTTGGTTGCGGTGGAGCAGGAGCTTGCGTTTTCGAAGGGATTCGTGGTTCCAGATGTTGCCGTGCGAGTAGGGGCCGATGTGGGCGTTGTAGAGCCAGGCTTCGAGCTTACGGCTCGAGCGGTCGACCATGACGAAGGATTCTTTGATATTGGGCGTGTGATTGCGCAGGCTCTTCACCTCGGTGCCTCGGAGCATGATCCCCGCCTCAACCACTTCTTGAATCAGGTAATTGCTGTGCGCCTTGGGATTCGAAGCGATGAGCTTCTCCCCGGCGCTCTTGGAGTCACTCATGGGGATTGACCATTCCGAGGGAGAGAATGGTTTTGAACGCTTCTTCGACGCTCAAGTGGGATTCGCGCACTTCGGACTCGGCGACCAGCAGATAAAATCCCGAGGTGGGGTTGGGTGTCGTGGGGACGTACAGGCTGAGGTAGGTCTGGTCTTTTTCCCAGGGTTCGCTGGAGCCGGTGACGAAAGCCAAGGTCCAGCAGCCCGCTCGGGGGTATTCGACGTAGACGACCCGGCTGAATTGCTTTCCGCCCTCCGCCGTCAGGGTCCTGAGCAGCTGGTCGAGCGCGGAATAAATCGTCCGGAGCACGGGAATGCGCTGGATGAATTCGCCCACCCATTCCAGGAGCTTCCTGCCCATCACCTGCTTCGAAATCCAGCCCACGAGCGAAATCGCGAAGGCGAGCAAGAGCGCGATGCCGATGGTGATGAACAAATTCAGGAGGTGCGCGAATCGAATGTCGGTCAGGATGTTCTCCGGCCGCCAGTCTTCCGGCAAAATCTCATGGAGCCGCCAGATTTTGCGCAAAACCGCGAGCGCGAGCCACGTGATCACTCCCATGGGGATCACGACGAGCAGTCCGCTCATGAAGGAGCTTTTCAGCAGGGCTCCCAGCCGCGGTAGAGGTTGAATCTTGAATTTCTTCATGAAGGGTCTCGCTTATCGTCTTCGGTCACTCGGTTAAAACGCCACGCTGAGGGAGCTGCCGCCCCCCCAGATCGAGCCTCCCGCCGTATAGCCGGGCGCTCCGATCTCAGTGGAAGGCGACTTTGAGACGTCTTGGGCAATGAGCTTATGAAAAGCCAAGTGGAAGTCAAGTCGGCAAGGCACTTCCACGGAGAGGAATCTGCGGAACAAAAACCCGAGTCCCGCGCTCAGCATGTGCTTGGAGGGGTCAACCAGGTTGCCGGAGCCGGTCGCGGGAGGCCGGACGATGCCCGGGCGAAAGGCATAGCCAAATCGCAGCTGGGTGGCGGGGGAGAGCTGAATCTCTTCGCCCACTCGCGGGATGAAAATGTCGCGGTAGGGCTGATCCGCCGGGCCTCCTGAGGAGAGGATGATCCCCGGGGTGCAGGGCGTGGTGTTTTGGCAATCCGCCACGTTGGTGCTCGTGATGCGCATCGCGGGCGCGCGGTAGTGGCTCCAGAGCTGGTAATCCCCCTGGAGGTAGAGCCTTCCGCGCGGGCTGTGGCGCCAAGTGCCGCCGAGCTCAATGGAGGTGGGGTCGTAAAACAGGGCGGACTGCGCGTTGAAACTGAAATCAAAGGCGACCTTGGGGGTCTCAAACAAACGCACGCCGGATTTGAGCTCGAGATCATGATTAAAGGACACGGGGAGGCGTACGACCAAACCCGCCGACCACGAGGGGTCTACTTCATCCGGAGGTTGATAGAGGAGCCCGAAAAAAGGCGCGATTTTTGGCTTTTGCACTGAGGAAGTGCGCATGCTCGAGGGTTTGCCCGAGTTGGTCTGCAGAAAGACGTCCCCTTTGGCGATGAGGCCATAGGCTAAATGCATTCCAAAGCCAGCGCGAAATCCCCGCCCCAAATTCGCCCCGAAGGCGAACTCATATTGAGGGCGCTGAGTGCGCGCGCGGTAGAGCGGGTATTCGGGAATGGAAGTCTCGCCGGTATCGATAAAGGCGGAGTGATTGAAGGGGAGGAACATCGTCAGGCCGAAGGTGAGGTCCAAAAAACCGGGGAAGAGGCGGTAGGACGCGCCGAGCACTTGCCCCATCGTCGTGCGGTAATTCAAATCCACGTCCCCGGTTTTTGAGGTATCCGCAACCGTGTCGTTCAAAAGCGTGACTTGGCGGATCGGGGTGAATTGAGGCTCCATGGCGACTACGCCCCAGCTGAAGCTCAGGCGGCGCTCAGGCTCTGATTGAAACAGAGGCAGCGCAAGCCCTGCTGGATTGGCGTAAGCGGCGAAGGTGTCGAATCCTCCGCTGACCGAGGCCCCCGCAAGCGCGGCGCTTCGGGATCCAAAACTAAAGGAATCGCCCACGCTCGCGAGGGCAGGCGCCGAAATTCCAAATATCAAAAATGCCAAGAGAGCGACTCTCAGGGTAAGAGAGCCCGCGCCGCGCTTAATGCTCATGAATGCGGATCCGGCGAAAGGTTTTTAAGTCGAGAAGCCGCATCGAAGAAAGCTTGCCACTGCGGCCAGTCCAAGCTTTCGGCCCGCAATGTTCCGTCGAGCCCCGCTTCTTCCCACGCCTTTGAGAAGATCGGATGCCCCCGCAGGCTGGAGCGCAGCATTTTGCGTCGATGGAGAAAGCTCGTTTTGAGCAGGGACTCCCAGAGCTTAGGGGCCGCGGCGTTCTGCGGCGCTTGGATCCTAGGAGCGGGGCGTCTTCGGAGCAGGACGACTTCAGATTCCACCTTTGGCGGGGGACTGAAGCTTCGAGGCGAAACGCTCTCAAAAAGACTCACGTCCCAATGGTTTTGAATCCAGAGCGAGAGGCTGCCCCAGCTTTTTGAGCTCGGCTGAGCCCGCAGGCGCTGACCCACTTCGCGTTGGAACATGAGCAGCATCACCGGGATGGAGTTCCGCCATTCATGCAGCTGGAGGAGAATCGCAGTGGCCGAAGAATAGGGCAGGTTAGAAATGACTGCGAGCGGCCGCAGCGGCGGGAGTTCGGATTCCTTGAGATCCAAAAAGTCGCCCGGGTAGCAGGTCAGCAGGGAGTCGCTTTGGGATCGATCCGCCCATTGACGGGCGAGCACGGGATCCCTTTCGCTCACGAGAATCGGAAGCGGCTGCGACGATGCCTGATTTCTTTTGAGGATCCGATCGGTGAGCGCGCCCCGACCCGGGCCGATTTCGAGGACCGCCTGGCATTGCGCTTCCTGAGCGAGACGCAGCCCTTCCTGCGCGATTTTCTCCGCCAAAGGGGCGTCGCTCAGGAAATGTTGCCCTAGGATTTTTCTTCGGATCTCACGAGGGAGCATTCGAAACCTCAAGCCTCCGGGTTGGCGACGGCGTTGAGCGCCAGCAACCGCTCTTGAAGGAGCACCAGGCCTTTTCTGAGCCGAAGCGCGCCAGCGGCTGCGATCATCGCAGCATTGTCAGTACAATAGGCGGGCTCAGGAAACAAAGGCGAACATCGAAGGCCGATTTTTTCCCACTGTGCGTCCATTTTAGCGCGCAGCCTCGAATTGGCAGCCACCCCGCCCACGATCGCCAGGGAACGCGCTTCATGCTGGCGGATGGCTAGGACGATCTTTGCCCAGAGAGCGTCGAGGATGGCCTCTTGAATCGAAGCGCAAAGATCGGGCAGGGCGCTTTTGAGGGCATCTTGAGGAATTTTTTGAACCAGCAGCGCCACGGCGGTCTTGAGGCCGCTGAACGAGAAGTCGAGCGTCGATTTTTGCGGGAGGGCTTTTGGCAGCTCATAGGCCGCGGGATTTCCGCCTTGGCTCGCGATTTCATCGATCCATCGTCCCCCCGGGTAAGGAAGACCCAGGAGCTTCGCGGTTTTATCGAAAGCCTCGCCCGCGGCGTCATCGCGCGAGCGGCCGATCCGAGTGTTCTGAAAAATGGAGCGCTCCACCCCGGGATAAGCCCACTGATCGGGGGGGGTGGCCAGGAGATGAAGCTCCGTATGCCCCCCGGAGACGATGGCGACCAGCATGGGATAAAGCGCGGGATCGAAGGCTTCTTTTTTTAAATAAAGACTGCTGAGGTGACCTTCGAGGTGATGGATCGGCAAAAGCGGCTTTTTGAGCGCGTAGGCGAGCGCTTTGGCGGCGCTCACTCCCACGAGGAGCGCGCCCACCAGACCCGGCCGGTTGGTGACGGCGATGGCGTCCAGGTCCGCAAGTTGAAGGGAGGCCTGTCGGAGGGAGTGCTCCATGACTTCATGAATCGTTTCGAGATGGTTTCGCGAGGCGATCTCGGGAACCACTCCGCCGTAGGGCTGATGGAGCGCGATCTGCGTGTGCGTGCTTAACGAGAGGGGCTGCAGGCTCGTTCCGTCATCTCGAATGATCGACGCACTGCATTCATCGCAGGACGTTTCTATTCCAAGAATATGCGAGACGCGAAGTGAGGTCATGGAAAGGGTCTTTTACTTCAACTTGGCCTTGGCGCGCTTGGCTTCCGGCGATTTTTTGAATTTTTCCACGAGCTCCTGGTAAAAATCCTTGGCTTCAGATTTCATTCCCAAGGCTTCAAAGGAAAGGCCGATTTTATAAAGGACGGTGGCCATGTACTTGGAGCGGGTGAATTTCTCGGGAAATTTTGAGTACTCGGTGATCGCCTTTTTGTAGTTCTTTAAATTGTAGTACGCTTCGCCCCTGAAAAAAGTCGCGTCTTCAGCTTTTTTCGCCTTGGGTTGCTTGAGGTAAGTCCCGAAGGTCTCGGCAGCGGCTTCGAAGTTCCCGGCTTCATACTGCTTGTGGCCTTTTTCAAAAAGCTCATTGGGATCCGAAATGTGCGCGGGAGCTTCTTGGAGTTTTTTCACGGCCTCGATGATGTTGATCTGCGCCTGCTCCAGTTCCGCGGTCCGGGTTTCGAGCTTTCTCAATTCGTCCTTGCTGGCCGTCGTCCCGGCATTGGCATTCGCGGATTGTTTTTGCGCGCGCTCCAGATCCTCGATTCTGCCATTGATGCGCGTGAGCTCGGATTTGAGCTCATCGATCGCGTATTGCCCCTGGGGTTGCACGTCCTGAACGGGATTGGGGACGGGGCGAGAAGTCGTGGCCTCTTCGCCGCCGTCTTTGAGCTGAGCACGGGTCTTCAGGCAGGAGGATGAAGTGAGTAAAGCCGCGAGAGCCAAAACCAAGGGAAAAAATGATCGAAGTTCCATTCTTTCCATCAAACCATAAAACCAGGCCTGGAGCTAGCCTCGGATGTGAGCAAGCAGTTGCGACCCGAGAGGCGGCGCGCTAGACCCAAGAGATGCCACGTTGGGTGAGTTGGGTGATTTTGGGAGCGATCGGATTGGGGTGCGCATCCCGGCTCATTTATCCCCAGGATATTGAATATAAATGGGATGAGATTCAGGTGTTTGAGCTGGCCAATTCGCGGACCAGCGAAGTGCGCCTGGGGGGAGCCGGGCTTCATTCGTCAGGAGGCCTACGACATCCCGCCTTGGGGCTCTGGGTTTTCGTCAGAGGTTCCCATCTCCTCTTGAGCGTAAAAAACTCATTTGCGCGCTCCGCTGAGATGCTTACGCCGGTCACTGTTTCGCAAGTGACGATGATTCTGGCGTCGCTAGGCCTCATCGTTTTTGCCACGTTTGCTGGGTTGCATTTCAAGCGCAGGCCACTGGAGCGGGAGATCTGGCTTTGGGCGATCGCGCTTGCGGCGGTGAACCCTTACTTCGTGGTGTTGGAACGCAAGATGTGGACGCCGTGCCTGTTTCCGCTTTTTACTTCGATCTGGCTCATGGCTTGGTTCAATCGCAAGGGGCACTGGCTCTGGGCATTTTTATGGGGAATCGTGGGAGCCTCGCTCGGGCAGCTGCACCTGGCGGGGTTCTACAGCGCAGCGGCGCTGGTTTTGGCCACAGCATTTGAGCCGGGGGGGCGCGCGCTTTGGCGGGGGAGGCGTGGGCTCGCTTGGGTTGCTGGCTCGGTCGCGGGGGCGATTCCGCTCGTGCAGTGGTTCATCGAGATCCAGGGATTGCCGCCGGGTGCTGCGCCGGATCTTAAGCTCGTGCGCCTCGTACTTTTTAAATTTTGGAATTTCGCGGTGACCAATCCCCTGGGCTTCATGCTCTCGGCGAATTTGGGCGATGATTTTTATCCGTTCTGGAAGCGGGCGTGGGGTTTGGTGGGCGTGGCGCATGCGGTGCTGTACGCGGCGCTCGGGCTCGTGGCGGTTTTGATCTTGAGGCGGTTCGCGCAATGGGTGAATGAGGTTCGGAGGGGAGGCGCGATCGCGGCGCTGCGGGGTGAGGGGGCGCGCGCGAGCGGAACGGAGAGCGCCTTTTTGTTTCGTTCCATCCTGCTCTTGGGCGGCCTCTTGATGACGCTCACGTGCATCAACATCAATCGATATTATCTCCTGGCGTTCTTTCCCGCGATTGAAGGGTTTTTAGCTTACGTGCTGCTGACGGATGCGTGGGTGGAGAAAAAGCGATTGCGCTGGCTTGCGGTTTCTCAGGCTCAGGGTAGAGCGGTTTTGACGATTCTTGTGGTGCTTCAGGCTTTTTTGTCGGTGAGCGTACTGGATTATATCCACGAGAAGGGCGTGATCCGAGGGGATTACGGGGTCGCGTATTCGCGGCAATTGCCGCGTGCGCGTCAATAAAACGAGGAGTTTCGAGTCAGATACTCAACGCTGTCACGTTGTTCTCGAGTCCAGGGGATGCCCCGGTCATTGCGCAGGAATTCCAGGATTTGAGGTGCCGGTTTCTGTTTGATCCAGTTCGTCAGGAGGCGTGCCCTCAGCTCCTGAGCGCCGAAATGAAGCTGACGGTTCAAAACCCCCATCGCCGCCGCTGGTGCCCGGTTCATGGCCTGGACGCAGGCGGTGAAGCCCGGGAAGTCCCGTATGTTAGCCCATTGGGGCATTTCCCTCTCGCAGATGCCCAAGAGATCTTGGGCCGGAAAGTTCAAGGCATCCAGGTAACTCCTGAAAAACAACCTTGAATCAAAGCTGCCGAGATTCCCCTTGGCGAAAACTCTCAAGAGAGCCGTCTTGATGGGTTGAACGTCCTTCTTTGATTGGCTTAGAAAATGGGCAGATAACAAAACTGCCGTGTCCTGGTTTGAAGAGAGCCCACTGACCAGGATCGATTGCGATCCACCCAGTTCCCCAACCAAACGAATCACATCAGCTTCGAATTTGCTGCCCGCTGTTTCAGCGGCGATTCTCTTGGTGGATTCTTCGGTGAAGCCCTGCATGGACTCGTAAAGAAGCGCATTTCCAGGCAAACCCCACTGACGGTAGAGGGCGGCGATTTTCAATCGCACATTGAGGTCCTCGGGGTTGAGTAAAAAAGCCCTGCGCAGAAGGTCGAGGCTTTTCCTAGTTCCACAGGCCGTTTTATCTGAAAGGGCGCTGTTGGCCGCTGCGATCGCCGCTCGAGCTTCAGTGGGGAAGCGGTAGAGCGCGTCTTGTACGATGTCCGTTCGGGATTGCGGCCAGCCGATTCGCAGACGCTTGGCGACTTCTGCCAGCTTGAGGCAATTGAGCGTCCCCATGCCATTGAGTCGGGGGCTCACTCGGGAGTTGTAAGTGGGAATTGCCGTTTTGATCATCAAAGCTTTCGCTTCAGAAGGGGTCAAATCAGGAAGAAGCGAGACGACATTGGAGAGGCAGCCCGTGACGACCGGTTGCGCGCCGCTCGTGCCGCCAAACAAGGACACTCTCCCTTCGAATCGAGAGTACACTTCGCCCGGAGCCGTGATCGTCACATCGGGGAAAGGCGATGAGCTTTGGGTCATCCAGCCGATCGGGGAAAGTTGGCCGACGATGATGGAGGTGGAGGGGTTGGCGTTGAGTTGGCGCGTCTCAGGAAAATAATTTCCAGCGGGTCGAACCGTGATGATTCCCACTTTCTGAAAGAATGAAAACACGGCGGCACTGGTGGATGTGGTGGAAACCTGAAAAATCTGGGCTTTTTTCAGGTAGGCTTCCTTTAAGCTCTCCTCTTCAAAATTTGGGTCAAAAGTTTTTTCATCTCCCACTGCGACAAAAAGGGGTTTGAGGGCGATTCCAATGGGCGCTTGGCCCGCAATGATGCCAGCGACCAAGGTTCCATGGTTGTTTTTGAGGCGGTATTGGTCGGCGATCTGCTCTTGTCGGCTCGTCTGCAGCTCGGAGGAAAGAGTAGAAGGCGAAAGATCCGCCAGGTTGACGGGTTCCCAAGTGGCGATGCGGACCGGCCAGCCCGATTGGAGTATGGTCGTTTTCAATGTTTCTCGCGCAAGATCAACTCCGACAAAGTCGTATCCCCAAAAAGCCGAAAGCTTCCCGTTCATGAGCTTCGGTTGCCTATAATCCTCGGCGATTGAGCAACCTGGCTCGTATTGAGAGGCCCAAAGTTCGTGAAAATGAATAGGGATGATCGCGACAGCGAACGGAACAACGAGACTCAGAGCTTTGATTTTCAAGGAATTTTATCCCCCACAGCGCGAGGGATAAATCCTTTAACTTAATTTGTCAAACAGAAGTCTCAGTGGCAAATGGACGAACCGCTTTGCGCAGCGATGGCATCCCGTATTCTTACTGCTGCGTCGGCACATTCGCGCCCGGTGGATAAATCGTCGGAGGCGCTGGGC
>CAZLYB010000027.1:0-29978 GCA_964563795.1 uncultured Bacteriovoracaceae bacterium
CCGAAATCACGCCGCGTCAAAGCCGCTCGCTCCTACAAAGCCACCGCCGCTGCGGAGGCGGTAAAGCTTCATTAAAAAATGATGATTTGAAGCTTTTGTGCCAGTCCATTTTTTGTTAGCCCTAATCCTCATTAGGAGTTGAAGAAATGCGTTCTATTCTCACCTTATTGGCATTGAGCGGACTGGGGTTTCACTCAGCATCAGCAGCTGTAAAGCCAGTTGAGGCTTATCTGAATTTCAAGCTTCGAGAAAATCCCCAGGCCGAGCAAGAGCTATTGTCTGACCTCAAGGCCGAGATTAACCGACGCGTGCGGTTCTTCAAGCGCCCTATTAAAGTTTACCATTATGGAACGCGGGGGGCGAAAGGGCATTTGCGCTTAGGAAAAACCGCAAGCTCAAGTAGCAGCAATCTCGCTTTAAATCACGACGAGGCGATCGATTTGAAGCGAAGCGCGAAACCTGGCGGCGAAGCCACCTATCACGGCCCCGTTGAGCTCCATCCGCAGGAAGCATTCGATTACTTCGGGGCTTTGACCGATATTTTCTACACTGGCGTTTCGAGTTGGAATGTGGGTCCCGGCTTGTATGCGGCGATCGACCCGGTGCAAAGCGAAAGTTACGCGGGAAATCCTTGGTTTTTACTGGAAATCTCCATCCCCGAAGGGATTAAATACATTGATTTAAGGCCGGCTGACGGGTTTATCTTCAGTAAAAAATTCATTCAAAAATGGTTCATTCAAAATCCTGAAAATTTCTTTCAACACGTCGACCTGGTGCAGTTTGGCGAAGAAGTGTTCCATATCGATTTCACTAGCCTGCTTGGCATCGAAGCGTTCAAAAAAGTGATCGTTCAGGCTTTCAAAGAGCTCAAAGTGGATGTGATGGCCTATGCCTGGGCGGGTCATACCGTGTTGCCATGCGCGGAGCGGACCCTCAGGCAAAGAATCGCGTTTGATTTCATCAATCCTGATTTTTTGAAGCGCATTCCAAACGAAGCTCTCAGCGTCTATGTGCAGACGCTGGAGTCCGATGCTTCGATGGAGAAAAAGCAAGCTTATGAAAAACTACTTCAGAAAATTGAGGCTTCCTTGATTGGGGACACCCTCTATTTGGATCCCGCAGCCGCAACTAAGGTAATCCCTCCAGTCTTAAGCTGGGATAGCATGAAATGGCATGCCAGGATTTTAACGTTGGGATGGAATCAGGCTCTCGGGCGCACGTCCTTTTTGGAAGGAAATGTCTTTGAAAAAAACACGATTCAGCAGTTGATCGGGATTTTTTCGGCATTGGATACCGATGCGCACGGGGATCCCATCCCGGCGGATGCGAATCCGACGACCGCTAATGCCCTTCAGACTCCATTTTTAACGACTCAATTCAAGGCGATTTTATCAAAAGACAAGAGTTTGATGTTTCTGGATCCTTTGGCGCTTTTGAAGAAACAGGATCCGGATCGTTATCAAAAACTGATTCAATGGGTCGAAGAAGATACTTTTGGCTGTTCGCCACGTCCCGAGTTTGCTGAAGAGAATCAAGCTCCTGCGTTGATTGCTCCGGTGACTCAGCCAAGCGTGGTTGACCAAAAAATTCCTGCGGAAGCCCCTAAGATAGAGGCGCTCAAGACTGAGACTCCTAAAAAACCACAGGGAAAACGAAAAAAACGCCAATGAGCTGGCTCCCTGCCGCCGCAGCGGCGGTCACTCCGCCCTCGCTCTCACCCCGCGAGCGCCGCGATGATGGGATCCGAAAGCGCAAATCCCCGCGCCGTGAGCCGCAAGCGGCCGACCGCCTCGGGATGCGTCTCCATCCATCCTCGGCTCTGAAATTCCATCGCCCGCGCTTTGCGCGCCGGGGTATCCAGCCATTCTGCGGGGAATCCCTCGCTCAGGCGAAGGCTCAGCATCCAGCGCTCAAGCTCGAGCTGCTCGGGAGTCAGCTCCTCCTGCGTGTCGATGGGGCTTTTGCCCTCGTTCAGCAAACTTGCGTAGCGATGCAGTGACGAAACATTTTTCCACCGCTTCTTCTGTCCCCCTTCGTAAGAATGCGCGGACGGGCCCAGACCCAAGTAGGAGCGCCCCTTCCACGTGAGCACGTTGTGCTGGGCCTGAAATCCCGGGCGCGCGTAATTTGAAATCTCGTAGTGCTCAAAACCGCGCGCGGTCATTTCCTCATGAATCAAAAGCAGATGCTCGAGCTGCGTCTCCTCGCCGGGCAGATCAGCGTACATCCGATGATGGGGTGGGAGCGTGAGCAGATAGCAGCTCAGATGCGTGATCGGAAAGCGCGTGAGCTCGCCGATCGCCTCACGCAAATCATCAACCCCCTGACCCGGGACGCCGCAAAGCAGATCCACCGACATGTTCTGAAAGCCCGCCTCAAAAACCGCGTCTAGCGCCCGAAAGACCGCCTCGCGATCGTGCACGCGCCCCAGTCGCGTCAGCAAATCCGGGCGCATCGCCTGGACACCCATGCTGATGCGATTGACGCCCAGTGCGCGATACGCCTCCAGTGCGGGGCGTGTCGCTGACGAAGGATTCACCTCCATCGTCCACTCCAGCTCAGGGCGCGGGCGAATTTTGAGAGGCTCCAGGGCCCGAGTCATGCTCTCAGCTGGCGTGAGGCTCGGGGTGCCGCCCCCGAAGAAGATGGTTTTAAGCTCCTCAGAGGAAAAGGAGGGCGCCCAGAGCGCCGCTTCTTTCCGCAGTGCGGCTTCAAAGGAGGTCGTATCACCGGGGCGCACGCGCTCAGCCCCGATCGAGTAGAAGTCGCAGTAGTGGCAGCGGCTCTCGCAAAAGGGAAAATGCACGTAAAGGGATTCAAACCGAGAGGACTGCACGAACGGGATTCTCCTTGGAAGCGCGCGGGTTTTCATCTATTTCAATAGAGATGAACCCGCTTCATAGCATCACGCCAGAGCTTGCGACACTTTCGAATGGCATTCCCGTGGTCTTTTTGAACGAGCAAGGAGCCGTGGCCACCATCTATTGGTGGAACCGCGTGGGCAGCGCCGACGAAAAGCCCGCCCAGGCGGGGTTTTCGCACTTCCTGGAGCACATGCTCTTTAAGGATGCGGCCGCCAAAGAGACGGGCAAAAGCTCCACGGGCCAGATGGCTCGCACCATCGAGTCTCTGGGTGGCGACATCAACGCCTACACGTCATTTGACCAGACCGTTTACCACGTGACCTGCGCGGCCCGGCACTGGGAGAGCGTGCTCGATGCGTTTGGCGAGATGGCCAAACCGCAAAAGTTCCTCAAGAGCGATTTCGTAACTGAGCGGGAAGTGATCTTGGAGGAACTTCGCAAGAACGAGGATTCCCCGAGCCGGCAGCTTTTTCAAAAGCTGTTTAGCCTGACGTTCCCGCGCCACCCTTACGGGAAGCCCGTGATCGGATTCGTGAAGACGCTCAAAGCCGCCAAGGTGGGCGATCTCGACGCGTTTTACCGCGAGCGCTACGTCTCGGGCCAGATGGGGCTCGTGCTCGTGGGCCCGTTCGATGAAGCGCGAAAGAAGAAATTGCTCGCCCTGCTTGAAAAGCGGTTCGGCAAGAAAATCATCGCGACTCGGCAAGCCAAGCGCGTCGTGCGCCCCGCAGAATCGGAGCTCAGCAGGCAGGCCGCGATCCGCGTGCAGGATTTCGACGTCACCTCGCCGACGTTCTGTTTTTCATTCCGCATTCCCGAGATCAACCACCCTGATCTGCCCGCGCTGGATCTGCTCGCGGGCGTCCTGGGGATGGGGGAGCTTTCGCGCCTGCATCAGCGCTTGTTTTACGGGAGCTCGGTCGTCACCGACATCGCTTGCCAGGTCTATGTGCCCAAGGACCCCGGGATGTTCTACGTCCAGGCGGAATTGGATTCGATGGAAAAAATCCAGCCCGCGTTCAGGGAATGCCTCGAGGAGTTCAAGCGCATTCAACAAGAAGGGCCGAGCGCTGAGGAGCTCGAGCGCGTGCTCGCGCACGCGGAGAGCGAGCGGCTTTACGCAGGACAGACGGTGGACGGATTGGCGGGAAGGCTTGGCTTCATGAAGTTCGAGCTCGGGGATCTGGATTTCGACACGCGCTATCTGGCGGCGCTCCGGGCCGTGACGCCCGAAGACGTGCAGAAGGCGGCGAAGCGGTATTTTGACCCCAAGCGGATGTCGATCGTTTTTCTCGTGCCTCGCGCGGAGAAGTCCTATCAAACGGGCTGGGTGAACGCGGAGCTCGCCGCGATCGATGGAGTCGATCATGGAAAGCCCGTACCGGCGCCGAAAGCGGAAAAATCCAAGAAATCGCCCGTCGGAACGGAGCTGGAGCTTCCGGTCGAACGGCAGCGTCTTTCCAACGGAACGAGGCTCGTGCGCGTGGTGCGCCCGCATTCGCCCGTTTTCAGCATGTACGCTTTGGCGCTCGGGGGCCTTCGCCTCGAGAAACCTGAGCATTGGGGCGCGGCCAATCTCTTGGGACTCACCTGGGCCAAAGGCACGAAATCCAAATCCGCCCGTGAGATCGCACGCATCACTGAGGGCTGCGCTTCTTCGATCGATGGGGTATCCGGACGCAACACGACGGGGCTTCAGCTCACGGGGCTCGCTCGCGATTGGGAAAAGCTCACGGATCTTTTTCTCGAGACGCTCGCGGAACCCAGCTTCACGGATGAGGAGTTCGAGCATTCGCGGCGCGTGACCGAGGATCAGATCAAATCGATCGAGGATCACAGCGCGCAGCTTTGCTCGAAGCTCTTCCTCGAAACGCTTTTTGAGGGGCATCCCTACGGAAAAGTTTCGTACGGGGATTTAAAAAGCCTCCAAACGCTCAACCCTAAGCTCCTGCATTTTTACCATCGCGGATGGATGCGCCCGGAGCGCCTCTCGCTTTCGGTGAGCGGCGCGATCGAGCCCAAAGCCTGGGAGAAATTTTGCAAGAATCTCGAGAAGGCACTCCCTTCGAATCCAGGCGGCGGAGCGGCGTTGGAATCTCCGCCCCGCATCGCGGATGAATCCGAGCTCAAAGCGCCGCGCTGGGTGGAGAAGGACCTCGGGCGTGAGCAAGTGCATATCCTCGTGGGGTCCTTGGGTTCCACGCTGACTTCCAAAGACCGCTACGCGATGCGCATTCTTCAGACGCTTCTAGGCGGCCAGAGCGGTCGGCTTTTCATCGAGCTTCGCGAGAAGAAGAGCCTGGCCTATACCGTCTCACCCCTGAGTTTTGAGGGGGTCGAACGCGGGTACGTGGGAACCTACATCGCGTGTTCGAGGGAAAAACGCGAGGAGTCGATCAAGGGCATCCGCACGGTGCTGGAGAAGCTCGCCGGATCTAAAGGACCAACGGCGGGCGAGATGAAGCGGGCCGTGGAATATTTCTGGGGAAGGCGAGCGATGGATCTTCAAGGCGATAGCTCGCTCTCGACGCATTTCGCGCTCGAGACGGTATACGGGATGCCTCCTCACTCCGAGGCCGAGGAGTTCAAGCGGATCAGCTCGGTGACGCCGAAGGAAGTGAGCGCGCTCTGCAGGCGGCTGCTCGTCGAAGCCCCTCAAGTGACCTGCGTCGTGGGGTGAGGGAAGCGCGATCATGATGCAGAAGTTCTTTTTATCGTTTGTCGGGATCTTCGTGGCGCTCGATATCATCGGGACGCTCCCGATGTTTCTCGGAATGACCCAGGGCCTCAGCCGCAAAGAGCGGGGCCGCGTGATCAACACCTCGATGTGGGTGGCCTTCGTCGTGGCGCTCGCGTTTTTATTCACCGGGCAAACGGTGTTCAAGCACCTGAGCATCACGATCTTCGACTTCAAGATCGCAGGAGGGTTAGTGCTGCTCCTGGTGTCACTCGCGGATCTCGCGAGCAAGCCGGAGGTCGAAGGCCGTGCCTCAGGATCGACGGGGATCGTTCCCATCGCCGTGCCCTTGATCACGGGGCCTGCGATCCTCACGACGCTGATCTTGCAGGTGGGAAGCCTCGGCCGGTGGATGGTGATCCTCTCGCTGCTGGCCAACTACGTGCTTGCCTGGACGGTGCTTCGGAATTCCCATTGGATCACCAAAATCCTGGGTAAGGACGGCACCGTCGTCATTTCGAAGCTCGCGGCGCTGCTTCTCGCCGCGATCGCGGTCTCGATGATCCGAAGCGGGGTCTTCGAATCGGTGATGTTTTTTAGAGGGTAAAATTCCCTCTTTTTTATTATTTACTTTTAGTTTATAAAGCGATCGCTTTATGAAGGCTTCGTCGTTCTCCCTCGCAGTAGCGCTGGTTTTCCCGCTCATCATCGGCGCCGACGCGCTCGCGCAAGGCGGATTGGGCGCGCAAAAAACGAGCGCCCGGGGTTTGTTCTTGAAGAAGATCCTGGAGCCCTTTGTCCTTACTTTGCCCAGGGATGTGGCTTTTTATCATTGGGGAAAGCGGGGGGCGCCAACTTCGACGGATTCAAATGAGGTGATCGAGGAAGTCATGGATCTTCCTGGGACAGTTTCCGGCGTGAACGCCCCCTCCAAAAAATACGAGGCGCCAGTGCCATTGAGGCCAGTTTTCACAGTGCGGGAATCCCATGGCGGGAGCTGGAACCGGTACCCGCTTCAGGATTACTTCCGTTTCATGTCGGAGGCTTTTTTCAGGAATCGCAAAGAAAAGGACTGGCTCTGGGGCCCCGCTTTGTACGCTTCCACTGATCCCTTGACCAGCATTCACTACGCCCGCGATCCGAGCTTTTTGCTCTCCATCGGAGTCAAAAAAGGAACTCGATTCCTGGATTTGCGCCGATACGATCACGCACTGCCGGTGCGCCCGAGTGCGCTGACTCGCCGTGAGTGGGATCAACACGCCCGTCTTTGGCCTTTGAACCAGTACGCCGTCCCGCTGATCGGGTCTCGAGGCGAGAGCCCGGGAACGAGATACTGGCTGGATATCCTGCGATTCCGCAACGATCCCACGGCTTGGGGCGACCTCCAGGAAGCGTTTGGGCTGCTCAACGTCGAGTTTATCGCTGCGACGTGGGTGGGGACCACTTTGGCGTATGCACCTTGTCGCGGAGGAAACCAAGCCTACTTGGAGGACTCGTCAAGCGTCGAAGTGATGTTTGTTGACCCGAAATCGGTGAACCAGCTGGATCTCAAAGTTTTCGTCGAAGCGCTGGAAAGCGCCCCTCAAGAAAGTAAACGAAGCGAATACCGTTTCATGCGAGAGATGATGGCATCGGCAAGCTTCCCGGCCGAGCATGACGCTCATTATGCGTCCTACTTGATGTCGTGGGAGCAGGCTTTAAAAGGTCAGAAAGTCGATCTCAGCGTCTTGCATCGCTCGCTGACCGGGAGGAATCAGTTAGGATTGCGTTCCAAGGTCTACGACCCGGATTGGGATGCGCTTCTGGCTAAGAACAGCGCGCTTCGCGGAAAAGAGGGGGAATTCGCGTCCCGATTCTTTGGGTGTTCGTCATACTACAGCGGCGAAGCCATTCCGGTTCGGTGAACTGAAAAATCCTTCTGACTCCTGGGGGCCAAAGAGTACTGGTTCACGATGACATCAGTTTTCTATTCGAATGCACCTACAAAGGCGTCAGAACGGAGTGCATTGCCCGAGGCCAGTGATTTTAGCCCGAACGCGGATGGCAAAGCCGGTAAACACCACCGCCCAGCTGATCTGCGAGTTTCACGAGCTTGGCCGGCGCGCTCGGCGCTAAGTCCAGCGCAGCTTGGCATTCGCGCAAACTCCCCAGCGCAATGAAGTAGAACTTCAGCTGATCCTTGCGAGCGGGCTTCGCGCTTCCCTCAGATAAATTCAAGGCGATTGATGAAGAAGCGCGAAGCAGCTGATCTTTCAGATATCCAGGCAGACGAATCTCCTGACAGCTGCGATGGAACTGAACAGCGAGTTGATAAGTGCGAAAATTTGAAAGCATATGCGAATTCTCCATTTTTATTTTTGGTCTCGCCAAACAGGCGACCAAAAATAAAAATGGAGGACCAAAGCTCTCATTAAAGAGCAGGATGATTTTGTCACTGATATCTTTAAAATAACCCGATCTGAACCTGGTTCCCGCCAACCGACCCGACGCCTGAAAACCCGCAAACCGCCAAACTGAAATCCGCCCCTACTTCTTCTCCCTCTCCGCCGGCGCCCCCTCCGTCTCATCAAAATCGCAAACATACTTCACGCGCAACTTCTGAATCACCGTGTGGAACTGCTCTTCCGGATCCGGCTCAATCATCCGCTCAAAAGCGTCAAAGAAGCGGGATCGCATCCCCTGCGCAGCGGATGGCTTGTTCCACGGTGTTTGCTGAACGAGAGCATCCCACTGCGCGCTGAATTTTCCGGCGCGGACGTGGGGCAGGAGGTTTTTAAGGGGGGCCGCCTGCTTCTGGGAGACGGCTTGGGTGAAGGACGAGAAGAAATCCTTCATCGCAGTCAATCGTTTGCTGAGCGGCTGGAGATACGGGTCGAGCTCTGAGGGAGGGCGCTTGTTCGGGCGGGTTTTCTCCAACGCTACCGAAATTTCTTCGGCTGACGGGGCCTCGCGGTTGAGGGGATAGATCTGATCCGGACTCACCGCGTGAATAGATCGCAAAAAAGCCTCGTTTTGCGGCCCGCGCAATTTGCAGGATTGCCCAAAGAGCTTGACGTCGATTTCATGCAGATTCTGCGAATCAGCGCGGGCGGGCATGATTCCCACCCAGCATAAAAGAAGGGCAATTTGCGGGACTTTAAGGGTGGCTGGGACTGGAGGGAGTCGAGTCATGCGTTGCGGCAGTATTTCATAGAAAACCGGGGCTGAGAAGAGTGTGTCACCGGTGACCGGTTTGACACTCCGGCAGTTCAGATTAACATAGTAAGGAGGGGGAGAAGTTTCCAGATGTCCAAACCCAAGCTGACGTTGGTAGTGCAACCTCAGGATTATTTCAGGGAACTCGTAGTGAACGCGATGCAGAGACAAAGCATCGCCACGAAACCCGAGACCGAATTCTACCTCGTGAACATGCTGAACCAATTCATGACCACCGATCGGCTCTACGAAAAGGATGCCGACGGCTCAAACAAGGAAGAAGCGCTCGCGCTGATGATCCAGCAAGCCCTGGAAACGCAGCCCGCTCGCGCACAGGCAGTGATGTTTCGACGCATCGGGGATGTTTCTCTTTATAAGGCGGGCTTCTTCCAGGATAGTTTCAATCGCAAGCTCGTGGACGTGGACTACTACATTGAGCTCGGGGGAACGGCTTACCAGCATGTCGCCTCGAGAAGCCCCGAAGAAGAGCTGCGGGCGCTCTACCGGGAGCTGGCCGATAAATTTTCGGCTTTCGTGGATGTTCTGGCCGACGTTTGCGATCACACCATCAACCGCGGGGACACGGAGAAAGACATTCTTCGTCTCTATGAACTCTGGGTCCGCACGAAGAGTGATCGGGCTGCCAAAGCTCTAAAAGAGGCGGGCATCGTTCCCAACGTCAACTTCAAGAAGGACTGGCAATAGCCCGTTCGCTGATCGACGCTTATTCGATGAATACGGCGGTCATCTTGCTGCCGGGTTTGATCTTCCGCGCGACGTCCATCCCCTCGATCACTTGCCCGAAGACCGTGTAATTGCGGTCCAAGTGAGGGTGAGTCCCCAATGAGATGTAAAACTGGGAATCCGCCGAGTCGGGATCGTTGGCGCGCGCCATGGCCACGGCGCCTTCGATGTGGCGCCGCTCATTGAATTCCGCCTTCAATTTTTTGCCTGATCCTCCCGTCCCGTTGCCCTGAGGATCCCCGCCTTGAATTACGAATCCCGGCACCACACGGTGGAAATTCAATCCATTGTAAAAACCTTGGTTGATCAGCTCGATGATTCGAGCCACGGTGTTCGGCGCATTTTTGGGGTAAAACTTATATTTGATCACTCCTTCCGTCGTTTGGAGGATCACGGTGGCTTTGGAAAGCCCATTGGCATCCACGGTGAGATCTGGGTTGGGGTTCGAAGGTGTAGGACTCATCATAGTGACGCTCGTAGTAGGGGTGGATGGACTGGGTGAAACCGAAGGGCTCGTTCCTGGCACGGGGCTCGCTGAGGATTCCACGCCAGGAGGAGTGCCGGACTCAGACTTCATCTTGCGATTCACGATGAGCCCGACAATGATGAGAATCGAAATGACAAGGGCTAAAACGATAGGTAAAAGTCGATTACTCATGGGCCCGCATCATACCTCCGTCCCGCTATGCCACAACTAAAATCTTCAGGAATCATGAGTTTTTCTGAGCACTTCGAGGAACTTCGAAGTCGTTTGCTGAAGTGCGCGGTGGTTTTTTTCGCGGGGTTCGTTCTTTGCTATTTTTGGTCTGAGCCGATCTTGGCTCTCTTGCGGCGCCCGCTTTTTGAAGTGTTGCCGGAGTCCGAGCGAAAGCTTTATTTCACCAGCCTTTTTGAGAATTTCATGACTCATCTCAAAATCGCGGGTTATGCCTCGGTCTTCGTTTTTTCGCCTTTTTTCTTCTACCAGATCTGGGCATTCGCTTCGCCCGGCCTCACCCGCAAGGAGCGCAAATGGGTGATCCCCTTTGTCCTTTCGGCGAGCCTGTTTTTCGTGGGAGGGGCGCTTTTCGCGTATTTCGTGCTTTTTCCGGTGGGCTTCAAGTACTTCGTCAACTACGGGGGGCCGGCTGATATCCCCCTGCTCACGATGGATGCGTACTACAGTCTTTGTTTAAAATTGATGCTGCTTTTTGGGTTGGCTTTTGAGCTTCCCGTCCTGATCTGCTTATTGGGGCTTCTGGGCGTCGTGGACGCGCGGCAATTGAAAGAGCATCGGCGATCCGCGATTTTAGGGATCGCGGTTCTTTCGGCTCTTTTCGCTCCCCCGGACGCGATCTCCATGCTTTTACTGGGGATTCCGCTGGTGTTGCTCTATGAAGGCGCGATTTTAGTGGTGGGACGGCTCACGCGGAACGGTTCCCCTTGAGCGCATCATCAGCCCTGTGCTATAAGCGCGGCTGCACTTAAAACAAGATCCTTGCTCGGCCTTGAGCCGGGCCATGAGACCAAAAGGAGATCATGATTCATGTCTACGCCAGAAATCGTCGCTGGTTACGAAACCACTTATATTACGCGGGTTGATTTGAGCGATGAGGGGTTGAAAGCCCTTCAAGATCGCCTGGAAAAAGTCGTTCAATCCTTCAAGGGCGCCATCGTCCTGACCGAAGACTGGGGAAAGCGCCGTTTGGCTTATCCCATCCGCAAAGAAGCCCGCGGTCATTACACCTACCTTTCTTACACGGGCCAGGGCGAAGTCGTTCAGGAAATCGAGCGCAGCTTACGCTTGAATGAGCACGTGCTGCGCTTCCTCTCCGTGAACCTGGACCGCGAGTTCGACGCGGAAGCGTTCAAGAAAAGAAGAGCCGAAGTTCACGCAGCCTCAAAAAGGCGCGAAGAGGCCCGTGAAGCGCGGCGCGAGGAGCGCCATGGTTACGGGGCGGGCGGCGATCGTGGTGAGCGCAAGAGCCCGTCTCCCGCGTCGAACTATGAATCGGCCGGCATCGTGACCAAGCCGAGTAGCGGTTCGGAAACCCTTTAATCAAAGAATTTCAGAGGAAATAAAATCATGTCGATCATTCAAACGAGAGGCGAGTATTCGGATCGTTCCATGGAAAAGTCGGGCGGCGATCGCCACATGGACCGCGGAGACCGTGGGGATCGCGATCGGGACGGCGATGAACGGAGCCAAAAGCGCGGTTCATTCAACCGCAAAAAAGTTTGCCGTTTCTGCGCTGACCAGGACTACGTCATGGACTACAAAGAGACGCGCATCATGCAGTCATTCTTGACTGAGCACGGGAAGATCGTTCCCCGCCGCATTTCCGGCAATTGCGCCCTTCATCAGAGAAAGCTCACCAGCGAAATCAAAAGAGCGCGAAACCTCGCGCTCGTGGGTTTCATCTCAAACGACTGAACGGTCGTTTGACGGGAGTCCCAGTCTATGGGAGTTGCGGCCTATTTCCTCAGCGCAGCGCTTTTCGTGAGCACTTTTTTTTCGGTGCTCGCGCCGACGCCGTTGATGATCACGAGCTTCCGGTTCGGCTCTAAAAAAGCCTTGGCGGCGATGCTGGTCAACGCAGCGCTGGTCTATCTCCTCTTGGGGAGACTGAGCGCCTCCCTTTTCGCCGTTTTCGTGGTTCTGCCGAGCCTGTGCTTGAGTTTTTTCTTGGAAAAACGCTGGGCGCTGGAGAAGTCGGCGGGACTTACGCTCGTGGCGATGGCGGTCGCAGCGATCGGGGTGGAGGCCGGATTCCGCGCGTTGCATTGGAGCAGTCTTTGGATGGAATTGCGCGCACAGTCCCTGGCGACGCTGGATTATCTCTCCAAGACGGCGACTCAAATCGAGGATCTCGACGCGTGGAAAGCGGCGGTCTTGGAGGAACTCCCTTCGATGATCGCGATTTTTGCGCTCGCGATCGTCTGGGTCAATCTCGTGTTCACCCTGAGGGCCAATCCCGGCAACGTGCTGGGCCGATTGGGGCTGAGTTCGGCGTTCACCCGGCTATGGAAAGCCCCGGAATGGCTGGTGTGGCCCACGATTCTCTGCGGAGCGGTGCTCCTCCTGGGGCACGGAACGCCTTACATCGTAGCGATGAATGTCTTTCGGTTCATCATGGCCATCTACTTGATCCAGGGGTTGAGCATCCTGGGTTTTTTCATGGATGCTTGGCGCTTCCGGGGATTCTTGAGGGCGATTTTGGTGGTGTGCTCGGTGGTGTTCGCGATGCCAGTGGTGCTGGTCGCGGGCTTCTTCGATCAATGGTTTGATTTCAGAGGCAAGTTGAAACGGATTCCAAACGAAAAATCATGAATAAGGAGCGATGAAGATGTTAGTCATTCTCAAAGAAAACGTGGAAAATCTAGGTCGCATCGGCGATGTCGTCAAAGTGAAGGACGGGTACGCCCGGAACTTTCTGCTTCCCCGGAACTTGGTGGTGGCGGCCGATGAAGGAAATGTGGCCAGCATCGAGCACCACAAGCGCGCGCTCGAAACCCGCCGAAAAGCCCAGCTGGGTCAGGCTCAGGAGCTGAGCGCCCGCTTGGCTGAATACTCCTGCACCATCTCCCGCAAAGTGGGCGAGGGCGACAAGCTCTATGGCTCAGTGAGCTCTTCGGACATCGCTGACGCCCTGAAGAAGGGCGGCTTTGAAATCGACAAGCGTTCGATTCAGCTGAGTTCGCCGCTTCGAACCTTGGGAGTGCATCCAGTCACGGTGAAGCTTGAGACCGAAGTGACCGCGACCCTCAAGGTTTGGGTCGTCAAGGAGGAATAGTTTTGTCGAATGCCCCCGGGGGGCGCGTCCCACCGCATCACTTGGAAGCGGAGAGATCGGTCCTGGGGGCGATTCTGCTCAACAACGATTCCATCCAGCAGATCCTCGAGTTCGGTCTCGAGCCCCGCGACTTCTACAAGGATTCCCACCAAAAAATATTCCAGACGCTGCTGTCGCTTTACGAGCGGAGCGAGCCCATGGACCTCGTGACGCTGACCGCGGCGCTCCGGGATCGGGGCTGGTTCGATGCCGTGGGCGGCTCCACAACGCTCACCAGCCTCTTCGAGGATACGTTCGCGATCGGGAACATCACCCACTACGGGCGCATCGTCCGCGAAAAATCCCTGCTTCGCCGCGTGATCGAAGTCTCAAGCGAGATCGCTTCCGAGGCGTATGACAACGTCGAGGATACCGAGAGTTTTTTGGACGAGGCGGAGCGCCGCCTTTTCATGGTCTCGGATTCAAAAACCACCAAGTCGTTTTCGAGCATGCAGCAGATTTTGATCCAGAACATGCACTCGATCGAGGAACTGGCCCAGAAAAAGAGCGAAGTGATCGGCCTGACGACCGGGTTCGATGATTTTGACCGGCTGACCAGCGGCCTTCGCGCTGGGCAGCTGATCATCCTCGCGGCCCGCCCCGCGATGGGGAAAACCAGCCTTTTTCTCTCCATGATCCAGAATATCGCGCTCAACAGCAAATCCTCGGTCGCGATTTTCTCGCTCGAAATGTCCGAGGAGGAATTGGGGTTCCGCTTCCTGTCGGGGATGGCGCGGATCGACTCCAAGCGCCTGAAGATCGGGAGGCTCGCGGACCGGGACTGGCCGCGCCTGGCGCAGGCCGCGGATGCCCTCTCCAAGTCGAGGATTTTCATCGATGACTCGGGCGAGCTCAGCGCCATGGATATTCGCGCGCGTTGCCGCCGGTTGCTCGCCTCGGAAAAAAATCTGGGGTTGATCGTGGTCGACTACCTCCAGCTCATGCGCGGATCCAAGGCGTCGATGCGGGGCGATGGATCGCGCGAACGAGAAATCTCCGAGATCAGCCGCAGCCTGAAGGGGCTGGCCAAGGAGCTCAAGGTCCCCATCATCGCGCTCTCCCAATTGAACCGGGGAGTTGAAAGCCGGCCGAACAAGCGTCCCATGCTCTCGGACCTCCGCGAATCGGGAGCCATCGAGCAGGACGCGGATATGGTCTGCTTCATTTATCGTGACGAAGTTTATAACAAGGACACCGAGGACAAAGGCGTGGCGGAGCTGATCGTCGCCAAACACCGCGCCGGCGAGACGGCGACGATCCGGCTCGCTTGGCTCGCTGAATACACCTTGTTCGCGAACTTGGAGCAGAACGCGCCGGGCACGCCGATCATCCCGTTCCGCCCGGACCGAGGGGATTTCCCGAACTGAGAAGAAGTTTTCGTTGGGAGTAGTGAGTCATGGCTTTTTTTTCCGAGCCAAAATTTCAAATTCTGCCGCCGCTTTTGGGTCTCTGTTTTTTGATTCAGGGCTGTTCACCGGGCTCATTCTTCGGGAGCGGCAAGGAGTCGGGTTTCAGCAAGTCCTCCTCATACCGTTCCGCTTCCTCAGCTTGCTCGGGGCTGGATTTTAGCGGCGAGCTCAATGGGGCTCGCTTCAGCGCATTGCTTCATTGCCTCAACGCCGAGGGGGAACTCAAGGAGCTCGTTGAGCTCTTTGATTCATTCAGCGCGGGCGAGCGCGAAAGCTGGATGCGGCTACTGAATCAGGCGGTCCTCTCGGACCCTGAGTTTTTCTCGGCTTGGCGCAAAGTCCTCGCGAGGTGGCGAGAGAGCGGGGAGCTCGGAGTTTTTCTCCAGGCGATCGCCTCCCTAGAAAAATACGGAGAAAGCCAGGGCGACCCTTTCAAAAAAACGGTCTTAGGGGCGCTGGTTGAGTCTTTTCGCGCGGGAATCGCGTCTGACGCCGCGGGAATCGCGTCCGCTTTGAAGAATCTTGAAAGTAGCGTTGAAGAGAAGCGCGTTCGGGATCTTTTGGCGTCGCTTGAAAGCATTTTGCCGTCGCGCGCCGCGGTTGAGTTTTTTGAATCCACGCGTTTTTCCCCGGCCCTGGAATCCGTTTTTCTCAGGGAAGCCAGGCGACCGCCCCAGGAGCGGGCGCTTTTTCTCAAGGCTTTGGCGTCAGGCTCAGTGAGCCGCTCTTTGGATGAGGCGTGGGGCGGATCCGAGGTCGAACTCCGAGCGCGCGTTCCCGGATTTTCTCAGGCGCTTTTGCCGTGGTTTCAAGAAAGAGGAACGGCTCTTCAAGCGCTTTCGTCGCTCTTGAGGCGTCTCGAATCCCCGCTTTCTTGCGACGCTCGGAGCGGGGGAGTGGAAGCTCGCGGTCTCGCGCCTCAGTGGCTCTCGGATTGGATGCGGGTTTCGGAGGACCGGGCCTTTGATTTCTTGAATCAAAAAACGGCCCTCGAAGGGTTGATCCTCTCCCGCCTTTGCGCATTTCCCCCGGATCTTTCCTCTCTCTATTCAAGGACCTTGGCAGCCGCGCATCCGCGAGGATTCCTCCCTCTGTTTCGCCTGATGCGGAGCCTGGATCCCTCTTGGATCCAAGTCTTTCCGAGCGCGATCGCTCGTTTGGAAAGCGAAGAGATCGTCTCCATCGCGCAAACTTTCTCGACGCCTCAGTCGATCGCCAATGCCATCCTCCTAGTGCAGTTCATTTCGCCTGAGCGACGGATGCAATGGGTCAAAACCTTCATCGAGGCTGAGCCTCTGGCCCATCTTCTCGCTAAAAACTGGCCTCTTCAAAAAAGGGATGAAAAATCTGGCGTCCTTTTCCCTCGAGAGGACATTTTAGCCGGAGTTCGGCGCATCAGCAGGGCATTGGAGGCAGGAGGCCCGCATTTAGGCCTCGTCGCAGTTCGACGCATCTTGAATTCAGCGGATCCTCATCAACCGTGGCTGCGGTCTTTTGTCGAGGGAAATCACCCCTGGAGCGGTCTCGCGCGTTGGGCGGGCAGGCTTGCGCGTCAGGAGCGGCTCGTTCCCGCATTGGAGACCTTGTTCACTCTTCTCAGGCGCTCCCAGCGCTCTGAGAACAAGCCCGCGCTTGCAGCGGCTTTGTCTCAACCTCATCAGCGCCACGACTTGGCCGCCTCGGATTTCGACTGGAAAAGCGCGCTCCTTGCTTTAGGACCCATGAACTCAAATGAAGGAGCCTGCCGTGCCGTGAACTGGTCTGTTCCATTCCATGAGCAGCAGCAAGCCGTTCAGTCGTGCAGCAGGGGATCGAAATGGGAGCCCCTCTTTTCATGGGCGGCTGCGCACCGCCTCGATGAGAAGTTCGCGCTGACCTGGGGGAGCGGCTTGCTTGCTTCGGAGGATCGGGGCTTCCTCTTGACGGAGCTTCTTCATGCGGATTGGAGTCAGCTGAGCTCGGCGTTGGACGGGCAGAATTTCAAAAAAACATTGGAGTGGCTGAGGCTCGCATTCTATCGCGAAAGGGCTTCATTCCAGAGGCTCGAGGCGAGTTTGGGGACGCTTCTTCAAGACCCGATCCTTGGACCCACGATCTCGGTCGTTCAGCATTCACGCATGGCTTCGCTACCGGGCTCTCCGGGGTTCGTGGCGCGACAGAGCGTGGCTCCCCAGCTTTTGAATCAAGCTGCGGCTGCCCTGGAATCCGTCGAATGCTTGAAAGGGGCTGAAATCCCAGCGCGCGTCAGCGATCTTGAGGAAGAGTACTTCGAGGGTTTGACGAACGATGACGATGCGCTCGGTAGCGTTCGCCGAGGAGGCTGGGAGTTTTCGCGTTTCAACTCGCTTTTTTCGAAGCTTACGGAGAGGTTGGCGCGCCTCCCCGGGAATCGCCATGCCGCGGTGGAATTTTTGAGGCGATTCGGGGGTAGCGGCTATGACGGCGCGGCGTTGGGGCGTTGGTTTCTCGATCGCGTTAATCGAACGTGGGTCATCCCGTATTTTTATCCGGAAGAAGAGACTCCACGCGTGAAAATCATCAATGGCTTGGACGCGCTGGAGCTTCTGCTTTTGAATGCCGCGATCCCGCTGCCCTTTCACCTGCCAAAAAATTACGCCCTCGATTTTTTGGGCCAGATCGGGAGTTCATGGGGGGATGAGCCGCGCGAATCTTGGCCCGCTGACGTTTTGAGCCGGTATCCGCGCGAAAATCCCCCGACGCTCCGGCAAACGTTTGAGCGGATCCTGGGCTTCAAAAATACGGTTCAAAAATGGGTGGGAAAAGTTTCGATTCCATCCTGCGAAACGGGGCCCCGGAGAAAAATGGCGGTGGGTCGCGGGCGCGTGGGATGGTTGCCTGCCATCAAGTCGGGGGATTTTCGGAGGAATCTCTTTAATTTTGAGCAGCTGCTCCCCATTTTGGAGGAGGACTTGCTTGAGGCGGAGTCAGGGAAAGGCCTGGGATTGAAGTTCTTGCGGGATTTGTTCCACGACTTTTCGCTTGAGAAAGAAGGCCTCGAAACGATCATCGATGTGGTTCGGTTGGGAGTGGGTCGGGTCATCGGGCGCGAAACCGCGAGCGGCGCCTGGGATGAAAAAACCTTGGAGGACTGGTTCTCCTCGCTCGCAGGAGCGGCGAAACAGCCTGGCGCATTTGAGTTCATGGATCTCTTGTTCATGCGCGGGCCCGAGCGGGATCAGGCTTTAGCCGTGTTCTTGGCGCACCGAGGGTTCGAAGCGGCGCATTCCGGTCAGTGGGAAAATTACAGGCGGGCTTTCGTGGCGCTTCCGATTTTGTTTCAGGAGATGGGCGGTGAAAGAATCTCGCTCGCTCCGGTTATTCGGATTTTTCGAGAAAATCAAGCGCTTCTGCTCGAAAAAGGAAAGCCTTACTGGGATTTTTTCGTGACTCGGTGGAGCGCCTCTCTCACGCGCTTGACGCAAACTACGCATCTATCCGACTCTCAACGGCAGCTGCGCTCAGAAGTATTGGCCGCTTGGGGCGTAAAAATCCAAGGAGCGATCGAAAGCGGGAGTTTTCAGCGAAGTCTGGGTGACGCGCTGCGGGTATTTCGAGTTTTAAGCGAAACGCCGTTTCCTGAAGCGCTTCCCTTTGCGCCGTGGCTGGAGGTTACCGGGTTTTTCGAGCGCTCTCCGGGATGGCGCATGGAGTTAGGGAGACGGCTGCGGGACGGAAGTTTTCACGGGATTCTAACGGCATTCCTGGAAGATCCCGCTAAAACGCATCAAGCGCTGGAAACGTTATCGATTTTGATCCAGAATGGGGAGCTGCAAGAGCTTTCGCGAAGAGCTCAACGCATTTTTTTCATTCCGGAAAGGTGACGGTGTTCAACCGATGACGACATTGGATGTGTTTTCTCTGACGGAAGAAATCAAACGAAAAAGCCAGTTCGTGGATCAGCTTTTGCTCGAGGCCGGCAAGGTCATCGTGGGTCAGCGCATTTTGCTGGAGAGGCTGCTTCAGGCGCTGCTTTGCGACGGGCACGTGCTGCTCGAAGGTTTGCCCGGGCTCGCGAAGACGCTCACGATCAAGACTCTGGCAGATATTCTGCAGGCTGATTTCCAGAGGATTCAATTCACCCCAGATCTTCTGCCCGCCGATCTGGTGGGAACGATGATTTTTCACCCCAAGACCGGCGAGTTCACGCCCAAGAAGGGCCCTATTTTCACCAACCTCGTCCTCGCGGATGAAATCAACCGGGCCCCCGCCAAAGTGCAGAGCGCTTTGCTCGAGGCGATGGGGGAGCGGCAGGTCACGGTCGGTGAGACCACTTATTCGCTTCCTCCCCTTTTCATCGTGCTGGCCACGCAAAACCCCATTGAGCAGGAAGGGACGTACCCGCTCCCCGAGGCGCAGCTGGACCGGTTCTTGTTCAAAGTCCGCGTGGGTTATCCGACTCAGGCCGAGGAAAAAAGCATCCTCAATCGAATGTCGGGCGTGGATCTGCCGGTCGCGAGCAAGGTCTGCCATCCCGATACCATTCTGGAAGCGCGCAGGGTCTGTTCTCAGATCTACATGGATGAAAAACTCAAGGATTACATCTTGGGATTGGTTTTCGCGACGCGATTCCCGGAGAAGCTGGGGCTCGCGGAATTGCAGCGGCATATCCAAGTGGGGGCTTCCCCGCGCGCCACGCTCGCGCTCGCGAAGGCGAGCAGGGCGCACGCGTTCATTCAACACCGAGGGTACGTCACCCCGGAGGATGTGAAATCGGTGGCCTATGACGTCCTTCGGCACCGCATCCTGGTTTCATTCGAAGCTGAAGCTGAAGGGGTGGACAGCGAGCAAATCATCCGAAAAGTTTTGGAACACGTTGAAGTTCCCTGAGAGGGCTTTCATCGATGCTTTCCGCTGAGCTCCTCGGTCAGGTCAGGCGCATTGAACTCACCACCCGGCGCGTGGTCAACGACGTCGTGTCCGGTCGGTACCGGAGCCATTTCAAAGGCCACGGGATGCAGTTCTCCGAGCACCGAGTCTACGTGCCCGGCGACGACGTGCGCCACATTGACTGGAAAGTGAGCGCGAGGACCCGGGATCCCCTCGTGAAAAAATACGAGGAAGAGCGCGAACTCTCCGTGTTGATCGTGGCCGATATCTCGGCTTCGCAAGGGTTTGGGAGTCAATCCAAGCTGAAGTCGCAAGTGCTCGCCGAGATCGGGGGGATCCTGGCTTTCGCCGCCACCCGAGCCGGGGACAAAGTGGGAGCCTTGCTTTTCGCCGAGGAAGTCGAACGCCTCATGCCGCCGCGAAAGGGCAGGCAGAATGCGCTTCACATCGTGCGGGAGCTGCTGGGAAGGCGCCCGCATTCACCGAAGACCGCCCTCGCGCAGGCTTTGGATGTCGCCGGCCGCACGCTCAAGCACAGTGGGATTGTGTTCGTGCTGAGCGATTTTTTCGCCCCGAACTACGCGCTTTCCCTCAAACGGCTGTCGCGGCGCCACGACGTGGTGGTCATTCGCATCGAGGATCAGCGCGAAAATGAGATCCCAGAAATGGGGAAATTGCTGGTGCGGGATCCAGAGTCCGGCCAGGAGCGGTTCATCGACACTTCCTCATATGCCTTTAAAAAATGGCTGCAAGGCTTTAAGAAAAAGCGGGAAGAGGAATTCCAATCAGCGCTCGCAGGCACTCGAAGCGAGGTCCTGCGAGTCGCAACTCAGGAAGATTATGCAGAAGCGGTCGTGCGTTTTTTTCAACTTCGCTCTCGTTCTGGCGCTCCTTTGCGCATCCTCTGACGCTTTTCCGGCTGAGGAAGGCCGCCTGGCCTTCAAGCCTTTGGAGCCATCTGAGGAGCGAAAAGTGGGCGATGAACTTTCTTTGGAACTGGATGAAACCCAGCTTCCGCAGGGCTTTATTTTGCCTCGCGCCCAGCTTGCCCCCCCTCAAAGCGGTTCATTCCAGGATCTAGGTTGGGAACTCTCCGTTGAAGCGGGCAAACTGCGGGCCTCGCCCCTGCGCGCGGGGTCCTTGAAACTTCCGAGCCTGACCCTCAAAGACCCGGAAAGCGGGGCGGAGGTCAAAACCGAGGAGCTTGAATTCCAAATTCGATCCGTGCTCGATTCAGCGGATCCGCAGTCTTCCCAGCCAGCTCCGATCCGCCCCCCTTGGTCCGCGCGATTCCCGTGGTTGCCCGTTCTCGGGATCGGAGCCGGGGTTTTAGCACTGGCCGCACTCTTGATCTGGGGCCTGTTGCGGCTCGTTCGTAGGAAGAAACCCGCCGGCTTGATTCAACAAACGATGGCTCCAGCTTTGCCCGAGGATGCTTTGGCGCTTGAAGCCTTGGAAGCGTTGGAGAAAAAATGGGAAGGATCGCCCCAGGCCTGGCATAAGCCCGCCTATTTCGGCGCTTCGGAGATTTTGAAAAAATATCTCGCCGCACGCTATCGGTTTGACGCTTTGGAGTCCACCTCGGGGGAAATTCTATCCGCCTTAGCCCTCCTTCCTCAGTCCCCCCCTGAAGAGGAGAAGCGGTTATTGATGGGGTTATTGCACGAGCTGGACCGCGTGAAATTCACGGATCAGCACCCCGAATGGGTGCAGTTCAAGGAACTCATCGCTCTCATGCGCAAGTGGGTGGCGAAAACCCGCCGCCCACTTGCTCTCGAGCCCATCTTGAACGGGAGTAGCTCTCATGCGCCTTGAGTCATGGTGGTGGCTTTTTTTGATTCCTCTGCTGCCGCTGGTTTCCAAGTTTTGGTCGCGCGCCAACCGGCCAGCGGCAGTGAGATGGAGCCTCCCCATCCCTGTGGAGGCGGCTTCCCGCGACCCCATTCCCTGGCTGGTCGGGTTGCGCTGCTTGGCGCTCGCTTTCATCGCTCTGTCACTCGCCAGGCCCCAGTGGAGTTTCCGCCAAGTTTCGCGCACGGTGAGCGGCGTGGACATCCTATTAGTGATGGATGTCTCAGCCAGCATGAACATCGAGGATTTGGCGGATCGCTCGCGCCTCGAGATCGCGAAGGAGACGATGGAGGGATTCATCCGCGGCCGCGAGAATGACCGGATGGGCTTCGTGGTTTTCAGCGGCGAACCGCTCACGCTCTCCCCTTTGACTTTGGATTACGGGCGCGTGCTTCAAGCGGTCCACGAGGCGACGACCGGCATTCTCAAGGATGGGACGGCGATTGGCGACGGGCTGGCCATGGCAGTGAGCCATCTGCGCGTCTCGAAATCCAAGAGCCGAGTGATCATTTTGCTGACCGACGGCGATAACAACGTGGGGCAGGTGGATCCCGCGACGGCGGGTGAATTGGCGTTGGGTTACGGGATTCGCGTCTACACGATCGCGATCGGGCGTGAGGGCCGGGTTCGCATGCCGATCCGGCAGAAAGGCGTGTTTGGGAACACGATCACGACTTATCAGTGGTTTGACAACGCCTTGAACCCGGAATTGCTCGAGCAAATCGCGAAAATCACCCAAGGGAAGTTTTACCGCGTGACGGATGAGTCCGCGCTCAAATCCGTTTTCATGGAAATCGACCGCCTGGAAAAAACGGATATCCAGTCCCAGGAAAAAACGCGCTACGAAGAAGCCTACCCCAAAATCCTCGTTCTCGCCCTGCTGCTTTTGCTGGTTGAGCAGGCGATTTCCATTTATTGGAGGCGGGCCATTTTATGAAGTGGGCGAATCCCTCTTGGCTTTGGGCGCTTCTCGCGCTTTTTCCGATTTCATTCTTCATGCTGCGGCAGGAGCTCGCGCGGGAGAGGAAATTCTCGAAATTCATCTCCCGCTCCTTGTGGGGCGCGTTGATCCCGGAGCGCAATGCGCGCTCTCAGCGGCTCAAAGGGCGGCTCTGGGTGATCGGCTGCGCTTTCTTGATTCTGGCGCTTGCCCGCCCGCAATGGGGGCATCACGACGAAACGATTCGCATCCAGGGGATCGATTTGATGGTGGTTTTGGACGTGTCCAACAGCATGGAGGTGGAGGACGTCGTTCCCACTCGCCTCAAAAAAGCCAAGCATCTCTTGAGGACGTTGTTGAGCCGGTTGGGAGGAGATCGAGTCGGGCTGGTGGCATTCGCGGGGAGCTCCTATCTGGTGAGTCCGCTGACCACGGATCTGAATTATTTGAGCGACCTGCTTGAGATCACCGGGGTGAAGACGGTTTTGAACCAAGGCACTGACATCGGCCTCGCGCTTGAGACCGCGTTGAAGGCGCTTGAACGCGGCTCCGAAAACACGCAGCAGCTCGCGGGCGGCGCCCAGGTTTCGAGTCAGGCGATCCTCCTCATTTCAGACGGCGAGGATCAGGAGGAGGGAGCGCTTCAAATCGCGTCGCGGCTCCAAAAAAATGGGACTCAGCTTTTCGCGGTGGGGATCGGTACGGAAAAAGGGGGGCCCATCCCCATTCGCGACGATACGGGCGGACTTTTGAGCTACAAGAAGGATTCCTCGGGCAAGCCCATCGTGAGCGCCTTCAATCCGAGCGCGCTGGAAAAGTTAGTTGAAACGGCCCAGGGCCGTTATTGGGGAGCGAGCACTGCCGAAGAGGAAGTGGGGGAGTTGCTCGAAGAGTTGGGAAGCCTTCATCGGGGGGATTTGGGGGAACGAAAGATCCAGGTCTTTCAGGAGCGGTTTCAATGGCCACTTTTGATCGCGCTTTTTATTTTTCTCTGGGAAATTTCGCTCTCCGTGAGGGGTCCCAGCCCCGGCCTTTCATTTCTTTTCCTCATGCTTTGTTTTTTAGGCTTCCCGGGGGGAAGGGTCGCTTTCGCCGCGCCTTCGTTGCGCTCCTACGTTGAGAATGAAAAGGGACTGAAAGCTTATCGGGACGGCTCCCCGGACGCCGCGCGGGAGCTCTTTGAAAAGGCTGGGCAAGCTGATCCTCGTCAGGGAGAGTTCCCCTTCAATCGAGGGATCACCGAATATCAAAAGGGCGATTACGACGCCGCATTGAAGAGTTTCGATGAGGCCGTGAGACGGGCTGAGGAGGACCCGGATCCCAAACGAGCCCTTTCCCTGTCCGGGCAAGCGAACTACAATCGCGCGCAGACGCTTTCCCAGAAAAAAGAAATCCCCGATGCAATCCGCTCTTATTTAAAGGCGATTGAGATCGCGCAAAAGTCGCAGGATCCCGCTCTTGAGGAGGATGCCCGAAAAAACATCGAGCTTTTGATGAAGCAGCAACAGAAGCAGGAGCAGCAGAAGCCGGATCAAAAGCAGGGCGATCAGAAAAAGCAGGAAGAGCAGGAAAAGCAAAAACAGCAGCAACAGCAGCAGAAGGAGCAAGAATCCGGGAAACCTCCTCAGTACTCGAAGGGATCCCAGCAGCAGAAATCATTTCAGTCCAAGAAGCTCTCCGCGGAGGATGCGGAGCGGGTGATGGCTGAGCTCAAGAACAAGGAAAAACAATTGCAGTCGCGATTGAGGAAGCAAAATGGAAATCCTGCGCGCCGACCCAAAGATTGGTAATTTCATGATGAGCCGTGTTCTCCGATGGGCCTGCGCGCTCAGTTGCCTCTTCGCGCAAGCCTCGGCGTGGAGCGCGGTCTCCTTCCGCGCGAGCACCGACTCCCAGTCCCTCACCACGGAGCAGACCGTCTCCATCGAGGATTCCGTGCAGATCATCTTTCAGTTGGAAACAGATCAGGAGGGCGGTCACCTGGATGGGCTTCAAGCCAATATTGACCCCAGTTTTGAGCTTCTCAACGAGTTCTCGAGTTTTTCATCCGAAACGACCCAGGGTTTTTCGGGGCCGTCGGAGGTGCGAAACATCCAGCAAATCACGCGCATCTATAAGCCCACTCGGCTAGGGACTTTTGTTTTTTCGAATATTCAGGCCCGTGTGAACGGAAAAATGCTGCCGGCTTCGCGCAACATCACGATCCATGTGGTGGGAGCGCAGGCGGGCGGGGGCGGGGCTTCCCGCTCCGGAAGCCCCGGGTCCCCAAAAGTCGGCGGGGGCACCTTGTCCGGGATGAGCCGATCTTCGACGAAGATCCCCATTCAACTGAGGGCCGAGGTCAACAAGACCACGGCCTACAAAGGCGAGCAGATCATCGTGAGTTATTGGTTTTATCGGCGCGTGAGGACCGCCGGCATCCAGGTGGATCAGTATCCGACGTTGCCGGGCTTTTTGCGTGAGGAGCTGGAGATGCCCGTTCTGAGCCCGCGTCGGGAGAGCGAGCAGGTGGTGATCGGCGGTGTTCCTTATACGCGGTCGCTTTTGGTGCGCTACGCGGCTTACCCGCTGGAAGAAGGGAAGCTGCGCGTGGATCCGATGACCCTCAAATATCAGTATTTCTCGGCGGATGCGATGGGAGGGATCGGACAAGCGTGGGAAGATCTGGGTTTGAGCGATGATTCCATATTCAATTTTTTCAGGAAATCCCTTCCTAAAGCAGGGCAAGTCAAAAGCGATCCCATCGTCATCGAATCGATTCCCCTGCCGATCGCCGGAAGGCCTGATTCATTCACGGGAGGCGTGGGTGATTTCTCGGTCAGCGCCTCAGTGAGTTCGGCGGAGGTGCGTGCCAATGAACCTCTGACTCTGACCCTGCAAGTCGCTGGTCAAGGGAATCTCGCGGCGATCGCAGCCCCTCAAGTCAAATGGCCAGCGGAACTGGAGCTTTACGATACTCAGATCAAAGTAAAGGCCGAGAAAGGAGGACGTGGCGAGAAGACGTTCGAGTTCCTCATCATCCCGCGCAAGCCGGGCCACTTCAAGTTGCCCTCAATCGATCTCGGCTTTTTTGACCCTGGCGCGAAGTCTTACGTGACGCGGACTACTCCGGGATTTGAGATCACGGTCAAAGAAGGGGCTCCGGGCGCTTCAGCTCCCGTCTCCTCGAAACGCGTGAATTCGAATGCAAGAGGTTCGGAAGAAAGCAGCGGCGCGGTGGCGGCTTTCCTGAACGACCCGCGCACGATCCGGGCGCTCCTCATTCTCTTCGCGGTCCTGGCGGGAGGATTCGCAGTCGTCGCGGCCGGAAATCTTTGGAGGAAGAAAAGACGCGAGAGCCAATCGCGCCGATCGAGGGAAGATCAACCCGTCTCGAGCCGAAAAGAATGGGAAGCGCTCAAAAAAACGTGTCAGGGTGCAGTGCGGGACCTGCCTTGGGCCGAAGTGACCGCCGCCTATGAGCAGCTCGCGGGCTTGCTCTTTGATGCGTTGGATCGCGAAATCAAGAATTGGAGCGGCTCTTCGGAGCTCACGCTCAGGTCCCGTTCGCGTTCGCGGAATGACCTGCATTCTTTTCTCGTTCAAGAGTTGAGGCTGCCCGAGGAGATTTGGGTGAATTTCTCGAAAATATTGGAGTTTTCGGAATTGGTTCGATTCGCGAGCGCGGCCGGCGCTGTGTCTGAAGCCCAAGCCAGGAAGGATTTGACGCATTGGGTGCTTGAGGGCCAGCGTTGGGTTCAGGCGCTGGAGACGATTCGGAAAAAAAGCCGGTGAAATCTGAGCGGAGCTTGGCTATAAAGTCCTTAGGAGCTGGCATAGAGTCCAGCACCTCAATTGAAAACCTAAGGAGAGTCCATGAAAAGCACGTCGCCAAGCGCATCCGCGCGTTTTAAAGCCGTTCGTGAAACCCTCGGTCGTACCCCGAGAAAATTCGATCCCCCCCGTGATGACCAAGGCCGTCGCCTCAGAATCTCGGAATTCTACGGAGTAAATACCTTCGATTTAAATAAAATGAAGGAGAAACTCCCCAAAGAAGTCTTCACCAAGCTGAATTCCACCATTCAAATGGGCAAAACCTTAGACCCCGAGATCGCCAATACCGTGGCCCATGCCATCAAAGAATGGGCGCTCAGCCGCGGAGTGACCCACTTTTGCCACTGGTTTCAGCCCCAGACAGGCTCCACGGCGGAGAAACACGACGCTTTCCTCTCCTTTGATGACCACAACCGAACCCTGGAAAAGTTCTCGGGCGCGCAGCTGATTCAAAGCGAGCCGGATGCTTCGAGCTTTCCGTCAGGCGGGATGCGCACCACGTTTGAAGCCCGCGGGTACACCGCCTGGGATCCTTCGAGCCCCGTGTTCATCGTCGAACATGTGAACGGGAAAACGCTTTGCATTCCCTCCGTTTTCATCAGCTATCACGGGCATTCCCTGGATGAAAAAACAGGGCTCATTCGGAGCATGGAAGTGATCTCGCAGAAGGCATGCGAACTTCTGCAGACTTTGGGCTATAGCGGCGCGAAGCGGGTGGTTCCCACCCTGGGCGCCGAGCAGGAGTACTTCCTCATCGATCGCGGGTTTTACGGTTTGCGCCCTGATCTGATCATGTGCGGCCGGACTTTGTTCGGGGGTCAGCCTCCCAAGGGCCAGCAGCTTGAGGATCATTATTTTGGGAGCATTCCCGCGCGTGTTCAAGCGTTCATGAGTGAAGCGGAGTACGAACTCTACAAGCTCGGTGTGCCCGTGAAGACCCGCCACAACGAGGTCGCGCCGAATCAGTTTGAGTCGGCCCCCATCTTCGAAGAAGCCAACTTATCCACCGACCACAATCAGCTGGTCATGGAGACGTTCCGGAAAGTGGCGCTCAGGCATAACTTCAGCGTGCTCTTCCACGAGAAGCCTTTCGCAGGCATCAATGGCAGTGGCAAGCACAACAACTGGTCCATGATGATCACCGCGAGCGGAAGCGAGCTCGATGGGGAGAATCTGCTCGATCCCGGCAAGACCCCTCACGACAATCTGCGCTTTTTGCTCGTATTGGTCGCAGTGCTCAAAGGCGTTCACAAGCACGCCGGCTTGCTGCGCGCTGGGATCGCATCCTCGGGGAATGATCACCGTCTCGGCGCGAACGAGGCGCCTCCCGCCATCATCTCGGTTTTTTTGGGGGATTTGCTGCATCGAATTTTGGAGGAAATCGAGAATCGATCCGGCTCCGAGGCGAATCCCGAAGCGGCGGTCATCAAACTTGGGGTGAGCAAGTTGCCCGAGGTGATGAGGGACAACACCGATCGAAACCGCACGTCTCCCTTCGCTTTCACCGGAAATAAATTCGAGTTTCGGGCGGTGGGCGCTTCGGCCTCGACCGCGTTTCCCGTGACCTTGCTAAACGCGGCGGTCGCGGATGGATTCGCCGAGATCACGGCGGCGCTCAAGGCCAAGCTGAAAGGTTCAAAGAGCCCGTCTGCAGCGGCGTTTGAAGTGATTCGCGAAGCCATCACCGAGACCAAGGCGATCCGGTTCGAAGGGAACAATTACTCCGAGGATTGGGTGAAGGAAGCGGCGAAGCGCGGGCTTCCCAACCTCAAAAAAACCCCGGAGGCGCTCAGTCAAATGGTTCAGCCTTCCTCCCTCGAGTTGCTTTCGCGGCTTGGGATTTTCACTCAGGAGGAGACCAAAGCCCGCTTCCATGTCCGCTTAGAGCGATTCATCAAGAACATGCAGATTGAAGTGGATACGATGGGAATGATGGTGGACACGCAGGTACTGCCCGCGGCGACCTCGTTCTACGGGGAGCTAGTCATGTCGGCGAGCGCGGCCAAGTCGATTGGAGTGACTCCCCCCCATTCGAAGCTCATCCAGGATTTGGGGGCGTTCATCACGAGTCTCCAGGAAAAACGGGCCGCCTTGAAAAAAGTCGCCTTGAAATCCGAAAAACTCACCACAGAAGAGGAAAAGGCGAATCTGCTGGCGGGCGAGGCTTCGGTCGCCATGCAGGAACTGCGTGGGGTCTGCGACGAGCTTGAGTCGTTGATCTCAGACGATGTTTGGCCCCTTCCAAAGTATCGCGAGATGCTCTTCCTGGTCTGATTCGAGTGAAGCGATACCGCGGCTACCGAGAGTATCCCGAGCGTGGGCCTGCCGCAGCGCTCACGCTCGGGAATTTTGACGGCGTTCATCTCGGGCATCAAGAGATCCTACGCGCTGTTGCGGAGCGAGCCCGAGCGGAGCGGCTGGAGTCGGTGGTGTACACCTTCAACCCCCACCCCCGAGCCATCCTGCGCCCCGAAATCCCCCTGGAGCTGCTCTCTACGGAGGTCGATCGACGCGAAAGAATTTCCCATTTTGGGATCGATGTCCTGGTTGAGGAGCCTTTTACCCGCGAGTTCGCGGCCATGGAGGCGAACCAGTTTTTTGAAAAAATCCTTCGGGAGCGCATGAGAGCGCAGCAGATTATCGTGGGTCATGATTTTGCTTTTGGGCGGGGACGCGCGGGACACTTGGCGGAGTTGCGCGCATTTTGCGAGGCATCCGGGGTTGCGCTTCAAGTCGTGCAGCCATTCTCAGTCGGGGGCCAAGTGATTTCAAGTTCCTCGATCCGAGCGGCGCTCGCGCGGGGTGAAGTCGAGCAAGCGGCGCTCGGGCTGGGCCGCCCCTTCAGTTACCGCGGCATCGTCCAGCGGGGCGCTCAGAGAGGGAGGACGATCGGGGTTCCCACCGCGAATCTCGATCCGGGCGCGCAGTGCCGCGTGGCGTACGGCGTTTACGTAGCTGGCGTTCGAATGACGGGGCGAGAGGAAGCAACGGCGCTGCGAGGCGCTGAGGGAGCGAAGATTTGGCCGGCCGTCTGCAACTTCGGGGTAAGGCCGACAGTGCAGACAGCGCATGCAGGGCCGACGCTTGAGGCGCATTTGCTCGAATCAACGCCGCAGCAATGGGATTTATATGGGGAGGAATTGGAGGTCCAGCTGCTGCACCGGATTCGCGGTGAGCAGCGCTTTCCGAGCGTTGAGGCGCTCCGGCAGCAGATCGTGAAGGATGCGGGCGCAGCTCGGGAGTGGTGGGAAAGATGCGGGGTCTTAAAGAAGTGAGCGTTCAGATTGCTGGGGAGGGCGCGTAGCGGGATTGCCGCCGCTGCGGCGGTAGGTGGGGTGGCTGTGAGTTTAGGGCGTGCGTAGCTGGGTTGGCGTTTTCAGCGATGTGCTCACTTAGGCCTGAGCAGCGCCCTGGCCTGCAGCTGATTGTGGTGGAAGCAGAGGATTCTGAGGTTGGCGGGATCGTTTGAGCCACCGAGAGCCAGTGGCATTTTGTGGTCGATCTGCAGCCGGTAGCGGGAGCTGCATCTTTTTTGATGAGTGGTGGCTTCACACTGGCCTTGGCTCTTGGACCAAACGGATCTTTGAAGGGCGAGGGGGAGGTGGACTCTCTGGCCCGAAGGGAGTGGCGGAGTTACCGCCGCAGCGGCGGTGGAAATTCCTTTCTTCTTTTCCAGCGTCTTTAGGACCTCATCGGTCATGTACTCGAAGAGCTCTGCATAAGAGGTTTCGGGCATGGAATGGGCGAGCAAGCCCCTCAATCGTTGTAGCTTCTCATGCAGCTCCGGGGAGATGACGAGTTTGAGTTCTCGTTCCCCTTCTTGAG
>CAZLYB010000028.1:0-26283 GCA_964563795.1 uncultured Bacteriovoracaceae bacterium
GAAGGCTGAGTGACGTGGCAGGCTTCGGCCGCCTTGCCGAAATGACCCAGCTTTGAAACGGCGAGAACGTACTCCAGCTGAGTCAGGGTAATCATATTGATAGTTTATTTCTATTAAAAGATAAAAACAATCAATTTAACTTATATATACAAGTGGGCGATACTGATTTCGTAAGATCAACTTGGAAAAAAAGGAGATTCATAATGCTTGGCGTAGGAAAAAAATTCCCCGAATTCAGACTGAAAGCGACCGTGTCCAATGACCCTCAGAGCGCGTTCCAGGAAATCAGCCAAAAGTCTTATGCCGGAAAATGGCTCGTGGTTTTCTTCTATCCGAAAGATTTCACTTTCGTCTGCCCCACTGAGATCAAGGCCTTCGGTGACTTGAACAAAAAATTCCAGGACCGCGATGCCCAAGTGCTCGCGGCGAGCGTGGATTCCGAGTTCGTGCACTTGGCTTGGAGGCAAAATCACAAGGATCTGAATGATCTGCCGTTCCCGATGCTGGCGGACATCAAGCGGGAACTGAGCGGATCGCTGGGAATCTTGGATGATGCCGAGGGAGTCTCGCAGCGGGCCACCTACATCGTAGATCCTCAGGGGATCATCCGCTTCATTTCCGTCTATGATCTCAACGTCGGCCGGAATCCTCAGGAAGTGCTTCGGGCGCTCGATGCGCTCCAAACCGATGAGCTTTGCCCCTGCAACTGGGAGAAAGGCCAAAAAACGCTATGAAACTTGAAAATCTTTTGGAGCAGCTGCCTGAGTACGCGCGCGACGTAAAGCTCAATTTGAGCGCGGTACTGACACCGGAGGGGGCCCCTGGGCTTTCGGAGAAGCAGCTCTGGGCGATTGCGCTCAGTTGCGCGGTGGCGGCGCGAAGCGCCCCGCTGATCGAGTGCCTGGAGCTGGAGTCGAATTTAATCCTGACGGATGCGGATCGCAGGGGCGCCCGCCTGGCGAGCGTTCTCATGGCCATGAACAACGTCTATTATCGAACAATGCATCTCCTGGAAGGCGAGAAGGGAAGGGAGATCGCAAAAATGCCCGCTCGACTTCGCATGAACGGGATTGCTTCACCTGGGGTCCCAAAGATCGATTTTGAGCTCAATTGCTTGGCGGTCTCGTCCATCGCGGGGTGCGGCGCTTGCGTGAATTCTCATGCGCAAACAATCTTAAGTTCGGGATTGGGCGCCGAGTCGGTGCATTCCTCGATTCGGATCGCTGCCATCATTCAGTCGGCGGCGCTGGCGGTGGCTTTTTCCCCTTTCCCCGGATAAAAGAATTTCATGAAAGTATTGATTTCCGGGGTTTCAAGCGGGATAGGGCGGGCGACCGCGGAGCTTCTTTTGAGCCAGGGCCATGAAGTGCTCGGCTTTTCAAGGAGGTCGGAGCGTCTTCGGGAATTGTCGGTGAAGTGGGGGCAGCTTTTTCACGGGGAGGCTTGCGATATCACCGAAACCGCCGAGCTGAAAAAATGGGTGGACCGCAATCATGACCGCCTCAAAGACTTGGACGCCTTGATCAACAACGCAGGGCTGGCATTGGGCATGGATTCCTTTTCGCAGCAGCCTTTAGAGGAAATTCACACGGTTCTTCAAACTAATTTAACGGGGCTTTTCGCGTTGACGCGACTGATTTTGCCTTTTTTAATCTCCCGAAAAAAAGGGCAAGTGATCAATTTGGGGTCGATTGCCGGCAAAGAAGCCTACTCGGGGGGAGTGCTCTACTGCGCGACTAAAGCCGCCGTCCATCAATTCACGGAAGGGTTGAAGCGGGAGCTCACGGGAACGGGAGTCAGAGTGGGGTTCATCGCGCCTGGGAAAGTGGAGACTGAGTTCTCAATGGTTCGATTCAAGGGGAATGGGGATCAGGCGAAAAAAGCTTATCAAGGCTATCGGCCTCTTCAGCCTCAGGATATTGCCGAAACCCTTCTTTGGATGCTTCAACGCCCGCCGCATGTTGAAGTCACGGAATTGGTGATTTTGTCCGCGGATCAGGTGAATGCGACTGAATTGAGGGTCCAGGCGCCTTAAGTCAGCTGCTCGATGATTTCGCAGATGCAGTGCAGGATCACGATGTGGGCCTCTTGGATCCGGGCGGTCCGGGGGGAGGGCACGCAAATCGAAAGATCGCAGCTGTTCCTTAGTTCGCCGCCATTTTTTCCGGTTAAGCCCACTGTTTTGATTCCCAGTTCCTTGGCTTTTTTTACTGCGCGAAGCACATTCGGGGAGTTGCCGCTCGTGCTGATTGCCAAGGCGAGATCCCCTTTGCGCCCCAGTCCCTGAATTTGCCTCGAGAAAACCTCATCGAAGCTGTAATCATTTCCGATCGCGGTCAGCGCCGAAGTATCGGTCGTGAGCGAGAGGGCGGGCCAGGGGGACCGCTCTTTCTCATAGCGTCCAATCAATTCAGCCGTGAAATGTTGGGCATCAGCGGCGCTTCCCCCATTCCCAAAGGCGAAGATGGTGCCTTGATTTTTCAGGCAAAGGCTCATGAGCTCCGCGGCTTCAATCAAGGAGGGGAGGAGCGTCTGCATGACGGCTTGCTGAGTTTGAATGCTTTCCTGGAAGGTTTTTTCGGCCAAGAGCTGGAGCGAGGAAGTCATTTCAAGGATTTAACATTTCAATCCTGGCTTCACAACGCTGTTTAAAGATTGGGCACTTGCCCTGTTTTGCGGGGAGCTCTCGGCCCGGAAAGTGTCGAAATCATCATCTTCTAGCGGGGTGTTCGCGGGCATGGAGATTGCTTAAGTGCCCAGCGGTCAGTGTGTGGAGGTGAATGATGTTGAAAAAAAGCGTGATTTTGGCAGGAGTTTTCTTAGTCTCTCTGGGGTGCGGAAAGCCCGCCGAGAAGAAGCCGACGGATGAGACGGTCAATCGGATCAAAAACGATTCTTCCCGATTGGCAACGCCCACGCCAGGCGCGTCCGCGACGAGCTTTGAGGGGCTTTGGATGAGCAATTGCGAACCTCTCTCAAAATTGTCCGGGCATCTTCAGCAGCTCTATACCTCCAGCGCGATTCAAAACTCGGATTATTCCGGGCTGGTCGCATATTCATTCACCAAAGATGCATTTGTGAAGACGGCGTTGGTTTATTTCCGAAATGACGGCTGCGATAATGACGATGACATCATCTCTTACACCCAAGTCCTTGGAAAAATGGCGCTGAGCCGTGCAAACAGCGCGGGTTCGAGCGCAGCTTCTTATGAGTTCTTCTTTACCCCCGATCCCGGGAAAATGAAGGCCTGGAAAAATCAAGGGCTCTCGGAGTCAGAAACGCTTTGGTTCGGGAATGAAGTTTCCGCCTCGAGCGGGCTCCCGCAAATCAATTACGATTTTGGATTCTATAAGTATTGATTCGAGTTAAGCATGCCCGGTGGGCTTGAAGATGCGGAATATCAGTTGGGGATTTATTTTAACGGCGTTCATGGCCTGCGGCAAGATCCAGCCGGGCTTGCCTGGGCTTCAGGGTCAAACCGCGAAAAATAATTCGCAGGATTCACGGATCGCAAAGGCGAATCGTTCCGCTCAAAAACCCGAGATTTTGCTTTTTGAGAACCAATCAAAACCCTCCTTTTGCAATGCGGAAAAAAAACTCGCGATCGAGTTCGCGAGCAGCCCGGAGGGCTTAGCTCTCCCTCAGAAGGAAGCCGAGAAATACGCTCAGCAAGTTGAAAGCAACAAGTCCGACCGAGAGGAATTCCTCCTGCAAGAAAAAGTCTGGTGTTACGCTTGGGCGGAGCTCAGGCTCAATCAAAGGGCCGAGGTTTTGAGGTTTTCAGAGAGGTTCTCCGACCTCAAAGTCGCCTTGCAAGGGCGATCCGCTCAATGGGATTTGCACCGACGCGCCTTTCTCTACGCCCACGACCCACAAGCGGGATCCTACACGCTCGCAAATGCAAAAGTCTTCGCCGATGAGCTTCTTGCCCGGCCTTCTCCCGAGCTCATCCTGGAGCAGCATGAATCCCTATTCGACTTGAAGCGATACGATCAAGGGTTGGATGCAAAACGCGCTTTTGCAGAGGCATCCCAGGAAACGGGGTTGGTCTCCACCTCGAAGACCCCATAGACAGCTCCTTCCGGCCGAGGTTAGACTGGGCGGGATGGATGTTTATCATAGATTGCTTGAGCAGATCCTCAAGACGGGAACTCAGAAGGCGGATCGAACTGGAACGGGTACTTTGAGCATTTTTGGGGCTCAAATGCGTTTTGATTTAAGCGAGGGATTTCCCCTCGTGACCACTAAAAAGGTGCATCTGAAGTCGGTCATCCATGAGTTGCTTTGGTTTCTCAAAGGCGACACTAATATCGGGTATCTTCGAGAAAACGGAGTTAGCATCTGGAATGAGTGGGCAGATGACCAGGGAGACTTAGGACCTGTGTATGGGGCGCAATGGCGCCGTTGGGAGGCCTCGCGAGGTCGTACGATTGACCAGTTCCAGGGCGTGGTGGAGGAATTGAAGCGCAATCCCGATTCAAGGCGCCTCATCGTCAATGCTTGGAACGTGGGGGAGTTGGATCGAATGGCATTGCCCCCTTGCCATGTCCTTTTTCAGTTCTACGTGGCTTCAGGCCGGCTTTCCTGCCAGCTTTATCAGCGAAGCGCGGATGTTTTTCTGGGAGTGCCCTTCAATATCGCAAGTTACTCGCTTCTCACATTGATGTTGGCGCAGATCGCGGGATTGCAGCCGGGCGAGTTCATTCACACGCTGGGGGATGCGCATCTCTACCTCAATCATCTTGATCAGGCGCGGCTACAGCTTTCCCGTGAGGCGCGGCCCCTGCCTCAGATGAAGATCAATCCTCAAGTGAAGTCGCTTTTTGAATTCCGTTACGAGGATTTTGCGCTGGAGGGATATGATCCCCATCCCGCGATTCGAGCCCCTGTCGCCGTTTAGCGAAAAATCAGAGAGAGGTTCTCAATGCGCGTTTCATTGATTGTGGCGATGGCCAAAAATCGAGTCATTGGCGTTGGCAATCGGCTTCCCTGGTCTTTGCCGGAGGATCTCAAGCATTTTCGGGCAACGACTCTGGGTCACACGGTGATCATGGGTCGAAAAACGTTCGAATCGATTGGCCGCGCGCTTCCTGGCCGAAAAAACAGCGTGATCTCGCGGGGGATGCCCGTAGAGAATCTCCCTGAGGGGATTCATCTTTTTCGATCTCTTTCAGAAGCTTTGAAGGAAGCGGAATCCCACCAAGAGACGGAAGCCTTCATCATCGGGGGAGCCCAGCTCTATCGCGAAGCAATCCCGAGAGTTCAGCGAATTTACCTGACTCGCATTGACCAGGAGTTTCCAGGCGATGCTTTCATGCCTGAATGGGATGAATCGCGTTTCCATCAAATTAAGCATGAGGAAAGGCAGCTGCCATTTCCTCATGCTTATTTGATTTTAGATCTCAAAAAGATGGAATGATAATCAGAGAAGCTGCAAAGCGGCTCTCACGAACTTCTTGCGAAGCTCAGGAGTTGCCGTCTGATAGCGCTGAATCACTTCGCGGAGTTGGGCATCCTTCGCGGCGAAAGCCACTGCGGAAGCAGTGCCAGTCACTTTGCCAAACACAGGTGCTGCCGCCAATTTCTTGCCGCGCACAATGGTTTTGCCAGGATTGCCAACGAAGCTTTTGAAATCCGAGCGGATCGCCAAGTTTGCGGCTTGGAGTTGTTCCACCGGGATCTTCAGAGCGGCGGCGAGTTGGGGAACCTTGTCCCATGGCAACGGCGCGCGCCCATGCTCAATGTTGGAGATAAACTGCACAGAGCACTGACATGCTTTGGCGACGTCAAGAAGGCCAAGACCTTTTGCCAATCGATGTGAGCGAATCAAGTCTCCGAGCGGTCCGAATGATCTGTTGTCGCGAGAGCGACCTTTAGGACGTCCACGTTTCATAGTGCGCATTTAGTAACTCGTCCGCGGGGATTTGCCAATAGGATTTATTAAATTTTTATCAAGAAAAGTTGGGTGTATACTTTGGGAGATGCCGAGTTCTTCCACATTCTCCGTGAAAATCTGGGGTGCGCGCGGCTCTCTGCCCTCTCCGATGATGCCTTTCGAATTGGAAAGGCATCTCTACAGCGTTTGTGAAGCGGTCGTTTTGAGGAAAGTCAAGACAGTCGAGGAACTCCGGCAGTTCTTTGACCAGCTCAAGCGCCACGAAAAGGGAGGCTTTGGGGGAAATACGCCCTGCGTTGAATTGAATTCCCCAAAGCAGCAGATCATCATCGACGGGGGCAGCGGGATTCGGCCCCTGGGATATGAGATGATGAATCGGAGCGCGGGGCAGGGAAAAGCTGAAATTCACCTGTTTTTGACGCATTTTCATTGGGATCACCTCATCGGGCTGCCGTTCTTCACACCGATTTTCATTCATGGGAATCGGGTGCATGTTTACGCGGTTCAAGAGGAATTGCCCGAGGTTTTCCGGTCCGTGTTTCGCAAGCCTTATTTCCCCGTGCCGTTGGAAAGCTTGGGGGCGAGGATTGAGTATCATCGCCTCACTCCCAGGAAGCCGGTCAAAGTGGGGGACTTTTCCGTCACCCCCTATCAGTTGGATCACCCGGACCCGTGCTGGGGATTTCGCGTGGAGAATGCCGGAAAAATCTATTCACATTGTGTAGATACGGAGTGCACCCGAGTCTCCCGGGAAGACCTAGGCAAGGATTTGCCTCTTTATCAAAACGCGGACCTCATGGTTTTCGACGCCCAATACACCTTGTTGGAAGCGCTCGAAAAAGTGAACTGGGGGCACGCTGCTGCCTCCCTCGGGCTTGAGATCGCGATGCGGGAGAAAATTAAACAAGTATTATTCATGCACCATGACCCCGCTTCGGACATGGGCAAGATCGCCGCGGCCGAGGCTCAAGCCAAGAACTATTATGAGAGTCGTTTAAAGCGTCCTGAGAGCTCTCATGAGCCTTTTCAGCCCGTCCAATGGTCATTCGCCTACGACGGCCAGGAAATTATGATATAAGGGCCGCGTGAACGAGTTTTACGAGCTCCATCCCGACTGGACGAATCCTCAGCGTCTTCGAAAAGAAAGACAGCAAGCGCGAGAGCTCAGGAAAACAGCGTGGTGGATTGGACTAATTAAGTCAGGAATTTGTCATTACTGTGAAGGCCATTTTGATCCGGCGTCTTTGACGATGGACCATGCGATTCCCTTGGCCCGAGGGGGGAGAAGCACTAAAAGCAACTTGGTCCCCGCCTGTCTTAGTTGTAATCAATCCAAGAAGCTTGAAACTCCCGCGGAACGAATCTTAAAGACATTGGAAAAACTGACTACTGAGGGTCAAGGCTCTTCAAACTCCGCATAAATCGCGGCGTGATCGGAGAGTTCGTTCCAGGGAGATCCAGTGAGGCACTGGGCACGGCGGATGTTCCAGCCCCGCGCATAAATTCGATCCAGCTGAAGGGTCGGGAGCCAGCTGGGGAAGGTTCTCGCATGCTTTCCGTGAAGGCTTGAATAGGTCTCATGGAGACCCAGTTCTTTTTTTAAGACGGAAGAAGCTTTCGCGCGCCAGTCATTGAAGTCACCGCCGATCACTAAAGCGGCGTCAGAGGGGACGTGAGAGCTGATTCGGCGGCACAGCTGATGAATCTGTTGGCGCCTCCCTGATTCAAAGAGCCCGAGATGCAGGCAAATTGCGTGAATCGAAAGCCCCGTCTCAGGGATTTGGACTTCAACGTGAAGAAGCCCCCTGCGCTCAAAGCGATTGGTGGAGATATTGAGATTTTCCGAGAAGATGATCGGGTATTTGCTGAGGATGGCGTTTCCATGATGCCCTTCCGCGTAGACGGCGTTTTTGCCGTAAGCATAATGAGGCCAGATTTCGTCGGCGAGGAATTCAAACTGAGGCTGTAGGGGCCACTCTTGGATAGTTTGGCGATGGTTCTCATGGTGTCCGAGCACTTCCTGCAAAAAGACGAGGTCGGCTTTTACGAGGCGAATGGCGTCGCGCATTCGACGGAGTTGAAAGGAACGGTTCCCCGTGCTGAAGCCTTTGTGGATATTGTAAGAGAGGACTTTTAAAGTTTGTTTTTTCATAACCGGAATTCTGTGCAAAAAAATTCAGCAGGATGTTACCTCTAATAGAGGTTCAGTTTCAAATGGAACAAAAATTTCGTTCTCATACTTGCGGGGAAATCGATTCGTCTCAACTCGGCCAAAAAGTGACGCTTTGCGGATGGGTGGCCAAACGCAGGGATCATGGCGGCTTGATTTTCATTGATTTACGGGATCGCTATGGGATCACGCAATTGGTTTTTGATCCCAAGCTTCCCGAGGGGGGCGCGAAAGCCCATGAAACCGCGAGCGCCTTGCGGTCGGAGTTCGTCATCACGTGTCAAGGAACCGTGCGTCGCCGCCCGGAGGGAATGTCCAACGCTAAGCTTCGCTCCGGGGAAATCGAGATCGCCTGCGCTCGCTTGGAGATCCTTTCGGAAGCGAAAACCCCGCCCTTTGCGATTGAAGATGAAGTTGAAGTCGCCGAGATGACGCGTTTGAAGTACCGCTACTTGGACTTGAGGCGCCCCAGCCTCCAATCCAACCTCATGATTCGGCACCGCATGCTCGCTTCCGCGCGGCGCTATCTCGATGAGCAAAATTTCGTGGAAGTGGAAACTCCCATCCTTTACAAATCTACCCCGGAGGGCGCTCGGGATTTCATCGTTCCCAGCCGGTTGAATCGCGGGGATTTTTACGCGCTCCCGCAGTCCCCGCAGACATTGAAGCAGTTGCTCATGATCAGCGGTCTGGACCGATACTATCAGGTGGCGCGATGCTTCAGAGATGAGGACCTGCGCGCCGATCGGCAGCCCGAGTTCTCTCAAATCGACATTGAATCCTCATTTCTCAGCCAGGATGAATTTCTCAGTCTTCAAGAGGGAATGATCGCCCGTATTTGGAAAGAGCTTCGGGGACAGGAATTGAAGCTGCCGTTTGCCCGCATGCCGTATTTTGAGGCGATGGATCGCTTTGGGAGCGACAAGCCCGATGTGCGCTTTGGCCTCGAACTGCAAAATGTTTCCGATGTTTTCAAGAGTAGTTCCTTTCAAGTCTTTCAAAAAGCGCTGACGACTCGCGGTTCAGTTCGAGCCATCGTTGTTCCGTCTCAAGCGGCGGAGTTCTCTCGCAAAGACTTGGACGATCTTCAGGCGCATGCCGCCTCTTACGGGGCACAGGGGCTGCTCTGGATCAAAGTTTTGGAGGATCTTCAGCTGCAGTCCCCAGCGTCCAAGTTTTTCTCGGAAAGCGAAAAACAGTCGCTTTTCTCGGCCCTGAAACTGAAAGCTGGGGATTTGGTGCTGATGGTCGCCGACGCGCGCAACAAGGTCGTCTTCGATAGCTTGGGGGCTTTGCGCTTGAAGCTAGCCGAGCGGTTAAGGCTCGTTCCGGAGGATGGCCGCGAAAAACCCGCTTTCCTGTGGGTCGTGAACTTTCCTCTCCTTGAGTTTGATGAGAAGGAAGGCCGCTATATGGCTTGTCATCACCCTTTTACGTCGCCCCGACCCGAATTTTTTGACAATTTCATCCAAGGCAAAGAGCTTGATCGCGTCGAAGCCTCCGCTTATGACCTCGTTCTCAACGGCGTTGAGATCGGAGGGGGCAGCCTTCGCATTTATCGACCCGATGTCCAAGCGGCGATGTTTCGTACGATTGGATTGAGCGCTTCGGAGGCGGAAGAGAAGTTTGGCTTTTTTCTTGAGGCGCTTCAATATGGCACTCCTCCGCATGGGGGTATCGCGTATGGAGTGGATCGTCTCGCTGCAATCCTCTGCGGAGTCGGCCCGATTCGTGATGTCATGGCGTTTCCCAAAACCCAAAAGGGCCATTGCTTGATGTCGGGCTCACCTTCACGCGTAAATCCCGAGCAGCTGGCGGAGTTGGGGATTAGTCATGTTCAACGGAGTTGAGGAGTTTTCCTTCAGGACGCGGCAAACCTCCCTCAAGAGATTGCAGGGGGAAGTTTTTGATCTCTTGGTGATTGGAGGGGGGATCACTGGGGCCGCCGTCGCCCATGAGGCCGCTCAAAGAGGTTTGACCGTCGCCTTGGTCGATCAGGGGGATTTCGCCTGCGGCACCTCTTCCAACAGCTCAAAACTCATTCATGGTGGGCTGAGGTATCTCGAAAACATGGAATTGGGGCTCGTTTACGAGGCGCTTGCGGAGCGCTCTTTCCTCTTGAAGAGCGCCCCTCAGCTGGTCAAACCGCTCCCTTTCATCCTGCCGGTCTACCGAGGGGACGCACACGGGAAAGCGATCTTGTCCTTAGGGCTCTGGCTCTATGATTTATTGGCGTTGTTTCGGTCGCCCCGATTTCATCGAGGGCTTTCACGATCTGAGCTTTTAAGGAAAATCCCGTTCCTCAAAGAGCAGGATTTGCGGGGAGGATTTGAGTATTCGGACGCGTCCATGTGGGATGACGTGCTTACGGTCGAAACTTTGAAGGCAGCGCATCGCTCCTCCGCCGCAGTCATGAATTATTGTCAAGCCGTCACTCCACTGTGGAAGAGGGATCTGGTCAGCGGGTTTAGGGTTCGCAATAAAATTGGCCCTCGTTTCGAGGAAATTGACGTGCGGGCGCATCGCGTAGTTGCTTGTACGGGACCCTGGACCGATCAAATGGGAAGGCTTTTGGATCCTCAATGGAAGAATTGGCTCAGGGTGAGCAAAGGAGTTCACCTCGTTTTTGATTTGAAGCGGGTTCCCGTTCCTGCCGCGCTCGTCATGAGTCACCCCGATGATGGAAGGATCTCTTTCGTGATTCCGAGGCAGGAATTTGGATCAGGAGTAGTGATCGTGGGAACGACGGACAGCTCCGCTCCTTTGGATCCTCAAGACGTCAAAGTGGAAACGGAAGATGTTCACTATCTTCTGGCGCTGCTGAATCGGTATTTTCCTGACCTGAAATTAAATGCTTCGGATATCCTAAGCGCTTATGTCGGGGTACGGCCGCTCGTCGACAATGAAGAAGGGGCCACTCTTCAAAAGGTAAGCCGTGAGCATCATATCGGTGAGGGCCCGGGAGGGACCGTTCTCGTCGCGGGCGGGAAATACACGACGCATCGGAAGATGGCTCAGGAGATCCTCGAGAAAACGCTCTCCATTTGGAAGAGGGATCTTAAAGCGGGGAGGACCTCGGTGGCGATTCCGTCGATGAAGCCCCCCATCGGTTCTACCCAGTCTTTTTTCCTCAACCCCGCTTTTTCCAAGAAAGCGCTGGCCCACGCTCAGCAGCAAGTCAGTGACTCCACGGGCTTCCCTACGGAGCTTTGGAGTCGATATGGCGCGGAAGCGCTTGGAATTTGGAAGTCCCATCAATCTCAGCCCTTGCCTTCTGACGATCCAGAGGGATTTCCTTTCATTGAAGCTCAATTCCGGCACGCGATTCACGCGCAGATGGCGATGCAATTGCCTGATTTTTTCTTGAGAAGAAGCCCGCTTTTCCTCTCTCGGAAAGATCATGGGATGCCATGGGCTGCTCGTTTGGCGCGAATCTGGTCTCAGGAGCTGCGGCGACCCCGTGAGGAGGAAGAGGTGCAAATCTCGCTCCTCGAGGCAGAAATTCAAAAGAGGATGAGTTGGTTTGATCAACTGAGTCCAGCAGGTTTGAATGACGCTTCTTCCGATCGCGTCGCCGAATCCAGCTTCCGTTAAGTCAGCCGATCCAGGGCAGCAGCAGATCGTAGGCCAGTATTTTTTTATTAATGGGAAGAGTCCGATGAAGGCGCGCCTGCCATATTTTTTCAGAATGCCCCATCCAATGGGATCGGAGTCTCTCGGGAGAAAAGCCTGACTTCAATTGAGCCGAAGCTAATGAAGAGAGGGTTTCGGAGTGATCCGAGTTTTTCCAAACGTATTGAGTTGGGTTTAGGCTCCAGCCAATCCAATCCCTCAGAATCAACTCCGCCTGCTCTAAAAAATCATCGAGCGACGCATCGGAGGAGCTCGCCCATTGAAGGACAGCTTCAAGCTGATCCCTGGGTCGGGTCAGGAACTTGAAGAATAAATTCCTTTTTTCCCAAAATTCATTTTGATCTTTGGACGAGCGCTCCAAGGCTTTTCTCCAATTCCCCTGAGCGAGATTTACGAGAGCGGGCAGCTGACGATCCGGCAGGGCCGGTGAACTGGAACGAAGCATCGAAATCAATCGGTCCTCGGGAAGAGGGGTCAATTGGATCCTCTGGCATCGAGAGGAAAGGGTGGGGAGAATGTGCGAGGGGTCCTGAGCGGTGAGCAAAAAAACCCAACCTCGGGGAGGTTCCTCCAGGAGCTTGAGCAAGGCATTTGCCGTAGCCGGGTTCATCGCTTCAAGGTCCGGGATCATCACGATCTGCGTTTCTTTTTCTGGGAGCGAAAGTGAAGCGAGCGAGCGCACTTTTCGAAACTGGTCAATCTGGTAATGCCCCGATTCATTCTTATGAATCTCCAAGAACTGGGTCCATGTCCCATGAAGCGCCTTCTGACATGCGATGCAGCGCTGGCAAGGCGCTGCTAATTCCGCACACAAGGCCCATTGCGCGATCGTGTAGGCGAGCTCTCTTTTTCCGATTCCCGCGGGTCCCGTTAAAAGGAGCACCGGGTGGGCTCTGCCTTGGGCTTTCCATTGAGTGACCCACCGTTCAATGAGGGGGCGGTGGTGCGCAAAAACTTCCGCAGGAAGCGGAAGCGGAGAGGAAATCCCGGAATTCTTCATCGAAGGAGCCGTCTTTTCTGCAGGTGAGCGAGCACGCTTTCGGCGAGCGTTTCGACTGATTGGTCCTGCACTTTCAAGATGAGCCAGCGCTTTGGGTTTTGCCGGGAGGCGCGGTAAAAACCGCGGCGAGCGAGCTCAAGGAACTGGGCGCCCTCCTCCTCAAAGCGATTCCTTTGGCGGGCTCGGTTGAGGCCGCGCCGAACTGAAACGTCGAGAAAAACAGTGAGTTGAGGCGTAAGACCATGCGTTGCCCATTGATTCAGCTTTTGGACGGCGTTCCAGGGGAGTTTTCGAGCCTGACCCTGGTATGCGAGGGAAGAATCCGTGAAGCGATCACAAAGCACGATTTTACCCGCCTCCAAAGCGGGTAAAAGATGATGACGCACGTGTTCCGATCGGGAAGCCTCGTAAAGAAAAAGTTCAGTCCATGGCTCCATGGGTTCAGATAAAATCAGGTGACGAATTTTTTCGGCGAGCGGTGTGCCGCCTGGCTCCCGCGTGATGAGGATTTCTTTCCCGCAGCCTCGAAGAATCTGGGCCACGGATTGAATGAGGGTGGTTTTCCCGGCGCCCTCGGTTCCCTCAAAACTGATGAAAAGACCGGAGTGAGATGGCATGAGTTGGGATTTTTACGCTTTTTAAGATGAGATTGTCAAACCATGACTCCATGGGTTCAGATTGAGGTCAGCTGGGGAAAATGCCAGGTAAAGTTTTTTCGCTCTCTCGGAGCAAATTTTTCAGGATTTCCCCGTAGGCGTCCTTTAAGTTGAGTATTCCCCGGCACAAGCGGCGGTGTCTGCGAAAAATCAGGGTCCAAGGAGTTTCTTGATTCGTCGAATCCCATGCGGGGGTCGAGTGGCTCGATTCCTGGTAGGCTTGGAGCGTAAACCGATATTTATAAAAAAGCTGATTCGTCGCTTTGGAATAGAGTTTGAGGAGCGGGTCGATGAAAAGCTCAAAAAACTCCAGGTCCTTTTTTGAATTTTTTAGCAGATTCCTAGTTTTTTTGAGTTGGGAATTGAATCGGGACCGATTTTCAAAAATGCGATCTTCATAAGCCTCAAAAACTTCTAGGCGGAGAGGGTTGATGACGCTGAAATTCTGGGTGAGCTCAAAACAGGAATTCATTCGCCAGGGCAGAAAGTCAAAAAAGCAATCGAGCGCACCTGGAGTTTTTTCCCCAAAACGGTTCAAAAGCTCCATTTCTTTGTTTTCAGGAGAAGCGTCCAAAACGGAGGCGATGAGTTTTTCCAAAGCGATGCGCGTGGAGCGGATCTCCTCATTGAGGCGATCTTGGTCTTTGGCGAAGAGAGGAGGGCATAAGCAGAATAAGTTCGCTGACAGCAAGACCAACAGAACAAGAGTTTTATTCATGAACCCCACCCCAACTTCCTTTTATACAAAAGCGGAAGCTCAATCAAGCGGGTTTGAGAGGGTTTAAAGAGGGCCGAGGCCAACCCACTCTAGGGCGGGTCGTCCTTTTTCGCGTGAAACTTGGAGATTCAATTCAAGGTGCAGTTCCCAATCATTGTGGGCGTCAGGATCCGTCAGGATTTGATGAATCTCCCAGCAGGTTTTCCCGGGCCCGTCATCGATTCTGCAGTGCTGGGCGCTGCGAGCCGGTTGATCGGTGAGAATCCGAGCATGACCTGAGTCAACGTACTGTCTCAAGAGGTGATCCAACTCGGAGGATTGGAGAGATTGATTTTGAGGGATGGAAACGAGCTCGGGGATGATCTCGTAGTCCCGCACGGAAAGCGCTTTGACGATTCGAAAAACCGCGTTTCTCACCAGGATCTTAAAAGCGCGGGCATCCCGGGTGATGTCGAGGGGACCCGTTTGTTCCTGGGGGAGAGTGGTTTGGGCTTGAACGGATTTTTCGGGATTTTTCAGTTTTTGCCATTCCTCAAGAAGGCTGGAATCCACTTCCCGAATCATCGCACCGAAGTAGGAAATGATGGATTCAAGCTCTTCGTTTTTGAAGGAATCCGGGATGTTTTGGATCAAGGTGCGATAGACCTCGGAGAGGTAACGAAGAAGTGATCCCTCCGCTCTTTGGAGCTCATAGAGCCTCACGTATTCTCCGAAGCTGTGAAACCCTTCCATCATCTCGCGTGCGATGGATTTAGGCCGAATCTGGGTTTCTCCCAGCCAGGGATGGGATTCCGCGAAGCGGTTGAAGCTCTCGTAGATGAACTCCTGGTTGGGCTTGGGGTACTCGAGCTTTTCCAATTCCTCGATTCGCTCCTCAAACTCCATCCCGGATTCCTTGAGCGCCCTCATCTTCTCGGTTTTCAAGTGATCGAGCTGCTTTCTCAAAATGAGCTCGGGATTCTCCAAAATAGACTCCACCAGAGTCAGGGCGTCGAGGGCGTAGCTCAGATCCTTCTGGTCCAGGAGTTCCAGCGCATCCAAGAGGTAAAGCGAAAGCGCGTGGTGAAGGGAAAAGTCCTCCTGCAAATCGACATTCACGCGCAGAGGGTTGAGCTCCACGATTTTTCGGTCAATGAGCGAACGAAAAAGCTGAAAGGCCGTCTTTCTCAGGTGTTTTCGGGTTGAGTCGGATTCGTGAGAGTCGCGGATCAACGCCCTTATGGCGTCACAGCCCTGACCGTCCGGCCGGGAAAGCACTTGCAAGAGCATCGAATGGTTGACCTTGAAGCGGGATCGCAGCGCCTCGGGAGGGCTTTCAATAAGCTTCAAAAAGGTTTCGCGATTCCAAGGGACAAAGCCTTTTTCCGGGGGTTTTTTTTTGACGAGTTTTTTCATTTTTTTCGGATCAAGGGACGCTTTTTGCTCGTTCTTGAGATTTTCGATCACATGCTCCGGGGCCTGGGCGACTACGGTTCCCAGGTCGTCATACCCTTTGCGGCCGGCCCGTCCGCTGATCTGCTGGAAATCCCTCACGCTCAAGATCGAAGTTTTTTCGCCATCGAATTTGCAAAGACGCGTGAGCAGAACCGTGCGTAAAGGGACATTCACTCCGACTCCCAGCGTATCCGTCCCAAAAATGATTTTAAGCAGGCCTTGCTGGGCTAATCTCTCAATGAGAGTTCGATATTTTGGGAGAAGGCTCGCGTGATGGATCGCGATCCCATGCCGGATGAGCTTTTGAATCTCTTTACCGTAAGGGCTGGTGAACTGAAAGCCTTCGAGGGCTTCGGAGATTTTGCGTTTTTCCTCCTTTGAGCAAAGATCGACGCTCATGAAGTTTTGCGCCTCCTCGGCGCATTCCCTTTGAGTGAAGCTCACCGCGTAAATGGGAGCGCGGTTTTCCCGGATGAGTTTCGCCACCGTCTCGTGAAGGGGGTTCTCTGAATACTGGAAGTCGAGGGGGACGGGGCGAACCGTCGATCGCACGACCCGGGTTTCCCGGCCGTTCAATCGGGTCAACTCGCGCTCGAAGCGCTCTGGATCCCCCAAAGTCGCGGACATCAAGAGAAAACGGGTTTTGGAAAGCGTCAAAAGGGGGATCTGCCAAGCAACCCCGCGCTCCCTATCCGAGTAATAATGGAATTCGTCCAAGATCGCATCTTGAATGGGCGCCGCGTTCCCCATGCGCAGTGATTCATTCATCAGTATCTCGGCCGTGCAGCAGATGATTGGGGCGGAGGCATTGACCGTCGCGTCGCCTGTGATCATTCCCACTTGTTCCGGCCCGAAATCACGGCAAAGCGAGAAGAACTTCTCGCTCACGAGCGCTTTAATAGGGGAAGTATAATAAGATCTCCGGCCCCGCGCGAGGCTGTCAAACTGAAGAGCCAGGGCGACCAGGGATTTCCCAGAGCCGGTGGGTGTGTTGAGGATCAGGTTTTTTCCGCTTAAAATTTCCAAAATCGCTTCTTCTTGGGCCGGGTAGAGTTCCAATTTCTTGGATTTAAAATAATCCAAGAGCTTTTCGAGAATAGTGGACTCAGAAAGATTTTCCTTACGGGGAAGAAGCGAGAGCAAGGGGTATGGGTTCATTCCAGGGCGTTTGCGGGTTTGATTTGAGCGGGGTCTTGGGGAGTGACGTGCTCTCCAGGAGCTTGAGGCTCATCAATGACGAGGTCAGGATCGAGCGGCTCGCCCCCGGAAACAGCTGGAGGAGGGGATGCGGCCGGTGGGACTTCATTCGAAGATTCCACATTGACAGCGTCTTCAGCGCTTGGGGTCGTCGGTCTGCTGATTTCAGCGGGGAGGGGGAGCTTTCGAGGTCCAATAACCGGGGGACGGGTCAGGATTGAGGAGTTTTGAAGGGAGTTCTGTGGGGGATGATTTTTCGCGGGCGGTTCCGTGCGTGGAAGCGAAGAAGGCTCATTTTCACCAGTTGCAGGCGGCGTGGGCAACGGTAAGACCGCTGAGTTGAGGGAAGCCGGAGTCTTTTGAAGAACTCGGTAAATGCCGATGACAGCGGCGCACATCATGCCGAGTAACGCCACCGCGATGATGAACTTGGGTTGTATCCAGTCGCTTTCTTGACGCACCCTGGGGTTTTGCAAGGAAGAAGAGACCGATGGTTCCGAATCTAGCGCACGTTCCAAGGAACGCTGAGAGCGATTTTTTTTGTGTTTTTTGATGAGTTGCAAAACTTTGAAGAGACTATTGGCCGTGTCTTCATCATTTGCGGGAGCAGCTGGAGCGCGTTTCGTCTCTTTAGTGGCCTCTTGAGGGCGAGGGGGCGGGTGAAATGATCGGCCTTCTCCATTTTTAGGATCTTGAGAATCCATGGTTAGATTTTAGCACGACTCTTGCTTTGCGCCACTGCCATGAATCAAACGGGCAAAATCGTTGTTTTTTTCATTATAGGCGCCTGTTTCCTCATGCTGAATCGAGGACTCGCCGCCGAGGTTCAAAAACACAGGGTGGATTATTTTTTTGGTGTGAAACAAGACCCAGGGCTGACACAGCTTAAAAATACCCTTGGTTTGAGCATAAAAATTCCAGCCCTTGGCGCTGAGAGCGGGCTGTTTTTGCCTTGGGTGGAGGGCGTGAGCCCCGGCTATTTTTCGGAATCCTTTATGGAGCAGCGTAGGGGTTTAGGACCCCTCTATCTCAAATGGGCCTTCGTCCCTCAACCGTGGTTTGGGGTGAAGCGATTGTTAGGGTATCAGGACTTTAGAATACATCTCAATCATGAGGGCTGGGAGCCTGAGCTTTTTACCGCGCTTTCCTGGTTTCCTGAAAAAAGCCGATGGACTTGGGGCGGGGATGGAGGACTGCGATGGTCCCGGCAATTCGGTTACCTTCCTCGCTTTACGCCCTATTTGCTCTATTGGCTCAATCTGAACCACGCGGCGCAGACTCAGGTCTCTTATGAGCGGCGATTTTATGAAAAATGGATGCGTCCTCGCATTGAGTTGGGGTGGCTATGGATCCCCTCTTCTCGATGGAAGGTTAACCCCTTACTCAGTATTGCCACGGAATCGCGTTTTTTCGCGAAACTGTACGTAGGAATGAACTTCAGCTGCTCGTTTTAGTGGTGAGCGCCCCCCCGAGGCTCTCTCGGGGCATTCATTTGTGGTTTGGGTTGGTTCGTCGGAGGAGGCAGGAGCGCTTTTCTGGAAAGCCTCACTTTCCCAGTGCGATCAACTTCAATCACCTTTACTTCAACCTCATCGCCTTCGCGAAGATAGTCTTCGACGCTCTTCACTCGCTCATGAGCGATCTCAGAAATGTGAAGCAATCCATCCTGGTTCGGTAAGATGCCTACGAAAGCGCCGAACTCAACCACTTTTTTCACGAGGCCTTTATAGGTTTTCCCAACTTCTGCCTGAGCGGTAATTCCGCGGATGATATCAATCGCTTTTTGGGCAGCCGCGCCGTCTGAAGAAGCGATATTGATGATTCCGTCATCATTGATGTCAATTTTACAGCCCGTTTGAGCAATGATTTCCTTGATGACTTTTCCGCCAGAGCCGATGACTTCGCGGATCTTATCGACAGGCACACTGATCGTCGTGATCCGGGGGGCGAACTGGGAAAGATCGGTTCTTGGAGTGGTCAGAGCCTTGGACATCTCCCCTAAAATATGAAGACGCCCCTCACGCGCTTGAGCGAGCGCCGTGCGCATGATCGCTTCATCCACGCCTTCGATTTTAATGTCCATTTGGATGCCGGTCACTCCCTCTTGAGTTCCAGCAACTTTGAAGTCCATATCCCCTAAGTGATCTTCGTCCCCGAGAATATCGGAGAGCACCGCCACCTTTTCGGATTCTTTGATGAGGCCCATGGCAATTCCGGCCACTGGCTTCAAGAATGGAACCCCGGCATCCATGAGAGCCATGGAAGAGCTGCAAACGGAACCCATCGAAGAGGATCCGTTGCTCTCGAGCGTTTCGCAAACGAGACGGACCGTATAGGGAAATTTTTCGTAGGCGGGCATGATCGCCTTGATCGAGCGCTCCGCCAAAGCGCCATGGCCGATCTCACGGCGGCTTTGGCCGCCCATTCGCCCTGTTTCACCCACGCTGAAAGGCGGGAAGTTGTAATGAAGCATGAATTTGCGCATCGTGTTTTGAAACATCGTATCGACGATTTGCTCGTCGTCGGATGTCCCGAGAGTCACGGTGGCAAGAACCTGGGTTTCACCGCGGGTAAATAGAGCGCTTCCATGGGTTCGTGGGAGCAGGCCCGCTTCCACGGCGATCGGGCGAATGGAACGGGTATCTCTCCCGTCAATTCGGACGCGATCATCCAAGATCATCTGACGCATCATTTGATATTGGAGCTGACCGAAAGCCGCTTTCGTTTGTTTCTCAAGAGCTTTGGTTTGAGCGGAATCAAGGCCGCTCTGCTTTGCAAGAACCGTTTGGATGGCGAGCGCTTGGGCTTCATCGACTTTTCGATAACGCTCCTGTTTGTCTTTGGTGCGGAGTGCCGCTTTCAGGGGAGTTTGAGCGACTGCGTTGACTTGAGATTGCAAAGAGGGCTCAATGCCATGAGGGACGAAAGCGCGTTTTTCAACGCCGCACAGCTTGCGGAGCTCTTCGACGCTCGCCACCATCTTTTGGATTTCACGATGAGCGAGCAAAATCCCCTCTAAAACCTCTTCTTCGGGAACCTCGCGTGCGCCGCCTTCCACCATCATGATCGCCTTTTTGGTGCCAGCGACCAAAATTTCCATGTCCGTTTCCCCGGATTCAATTTGATTCCAGGTGGGGTTAATCACGTATCTCCCTTCGATGCGACCCACGCGACAAGCGGCTGTGGGGCCATTGAAAGGAATATCAGAGATATGAAGAGCTGCGGAAGCCCCGATGGCAGCGGCCACATCGACGTCAGCGGTAGCGTCCACCGACAACACCGTAGCGACGATTTGCGTATCAAAATAGTAACCTTCAGGAAAAAGAGGCCGAATCGGACGATCAATCATTCGAGCTGAAAGAGTTGCTTCTTGAGTGGGCCGGCCCTCCCGTTTGTGAAAACTTCCTGGGATCTTGCCCGCCGCGTAAAATTTCTCTGAAAATTCCACGGTGAGAGGGAAAAAGTCCAGTCCTTCCCGTTCCTGTCTCGCTGAACAAGCAGTCACTAGGACGCGCGTATCCCCATAACTCACGAAAACAGATCCGTTGGCCTGTTTCGCCAACTTTCCAGTTTCTAAAGTTAAAGTTTTGCCACCGACTTCACAGGATACACGATGAATCATGTCCCAATCTCCTTAGTTAAATGAGAAAAACGATAAGAGCGCCAAAATCGCTGGATCAGGAACGTGGGAATGAGCCCCTGTTACTTTCTGAGTTCCAGAGCTTGAATCAGCTTACTGTAGCGATCCACATGGCTGGTTTTCAAATAGGCGAGCAAACGCCGACGCTGCCCGACCATCTGCAGAAGGCCACGACGTGAAAGATGATCTTTAGGGTTTTTTGTAAAATGCTGATTCAATTCATTAATCCGGTTGGTTAAGAGAGCGATTTGGCTCTCTGAGGATCCCGTATCCGTTGAGGATTGGCCGAATTTTTTAATGATTTCCGCTTTTTTTTCTTTTCGTTTCAGTGTTTCAGACATTTTTGAATCGTTAACCTATTTTAGCTTTTTGATGTTTCGATAATTTTAAATAGCTACTGCTAACAAAGATCGGAAGGCCTGTCAAAGGCGAATTTACTCCTCACGATCGAGGTTAAGAAAGACGCGCAGCTTTTGAATCATCTTCGCCTCGATTTGGCGGGCACGCTCCCGGGTCAATCCGTAATGATCCGCGACTTCTTGGAGCGTCTTGGGCTCTTCAGCGAGAAGTCGGTCCACTAAAATTTTTCTTTCTTTTTCATTCAGCAACTTTTGGAATTCAGGAAGCCTTTCTTTGAGATATTCAATCAGCTCTTCACGCTCGAGCGTGATGTCCGGAGTTTCTTTCACGTCCTGGAGGAAATCCTGGCTGGTAAATGACCGGGAAGAGGGGGAGTGGGGGTCCAGAGGCGCGTCAAGCGAAAGTTCCGCTCCGCTCCCTGAAAGGCGCTGCTGCATTTCAAGCACGTCTTTCTCACGGACATTCAATTTTTCCGCGAGAAGTTTTGGACCCGCTAATAGGCCTTGGGCTTCCAGACGCTCCTTCTCGCGGATCAGGTGATAGAAGAGTTTTTTTTGCGCCTGAGTGGTCCCGATCTTAACCAACCTAAAATTATCTAAGAGATATTTTAAAATATAGGAACGGATCCACCAGGAAGCGTAGTAGCCGAGACGGGCGCCTTTGGTGGGGTCAAACTTTGAAACCGCTTTCATCAGGCCGATGTTGCCTTCTTGAATGAGGTCGAGAAGGTTAGAGTAAAAATTGCGGTACTCCAGCGCGATTTTGACGACGAGCCTCAGATTGGCCGAGACGAGGCGCTTTGCCGCCTCGAGATCCCCTTCGGATTGCATGCGCTTCACGAGTTGGGATTCTTCCTCAGGGCTGAGGAGGGGGGTGCGGCTGATTTCATCGAAATACCGTCGCAGGGGATCTTGCGTAGAGACGGCTCTAGAGGCAGTTGCGAGCAGTTCCGGGGTCGTCTTTTCGGGGAGCGAGGGATCGGGGGAATTGAGCGGGGAGTCTTCGATGTCCTCAGGGGATTCGGCGTCTTCTTCGCTCATTTCCGCGTCTTCAGCCGATTCTTCTTCCGGTGACGGCGGTTTTTGCTTCATACTGCTGTTTTCTATAATAGATAAACTATGGACTCAAGCGACACCCGTTCCTATGAAACCTTCACTTTCAAAGGGGTTCAGATCCTGCCGGGCGAGACTCGGGAGGTTTATCTCAAGATCTCAGAGTCGTACCTTTCGAGCGCAATCCCTGTCCCAGTGACGGTGATTCGGGGGAAGAGGCCGGGTCCAGTCGTCTTTGTGGTGGCGGCCGTTCATGGGGACGAGATCAATGGCGCCGATATCGTGCGAAGGTTGATTTTTGATGTGGACCATCACCGCCTCTCCGGCACTCTCATCGCCATTCCAGTGGTGAACATTCCCGGTTTCTTGAATCAATCGCGTTACCTCACTTATCATCGAGATCTTAACCGATTTTTCCCGGGCAAGAAAAATGGCAACAACGCCGAGAGAATGGCTTGGCGGTTGTTTCGGGAAGTCATCCTGAAATGTGATTTTGGGATTGATCTCCATACGGCGGCCCATGGGAGGATGAACTTGCCTCACGTTCGAGGGGACATGAAAAACCCCAAAGTCCGTGAAATAGCAAAAGCCTTTGGCGTGCCGATCTTGATTGATCAACCTGGCGTGAAAGGATCGCTCCGCGCAGAAGCGACGCGAGCCGGGGTTCCGACGCTGCTCTTTGAAGCGGGGGAGGCGGGACGATTCTCGCATAAGATTTCAAGAGAAGGCCTTCGAGGGGTGCTCAATGTGCTTTCGCATTTGAAGATGTACTCCGAAAAGCCGATCAAAAGACCCAGGTTTCAGGTTATCGTTAAGACCAGCGATTGGGTCCGAGCCGATAAAGGTGGGATCCTCGATTTGAGCGTGAGACCCGGAAGCTTGGTTTATCGGGATGATCCGATCGCATGTATCTTGAATCCATTCGGGAAAACGGTGACGCAAGTCAGATCCCCCGTCACGGGCATCGTGGTGGGTGTGACCACTGCCCCGCTCGCGGTCCCAGGGACCGGAATTATTCATGTGGCACGGTTGAAAAAAGCTTTACGAATGGTGGAAAAGTCCATTAAAGAGCGGAAACAGGAAAAACGATAAATCATGATCCCCCAGGCCCATCGATTCAAAAAAACCGTTTTTGAGAACGGTCTCACCCTGGTGACTGAACGCCACCGCCAATACCGAGGGCTTTCAATCGCTGCTTGGGTCAAGGCGGGCACGCGCCATGAGAGCCTGAGCGAATCAGGGCTCAGCCATTTCCTGGAGCACATGCTTTTCAAAGGAACGAGAAAGCGGAGCGCCTTGGACATCGCGCTTCAAGTGGATCAAGTCGGGGGGGAGTTCAACGCTTTCACCGCGCGCGAGCACACTTGCTTTCATCTCATGATGCTCAATCGTGACGCTTCGCTGGGGCTTGAGATTTTGGAGGATATCATCCTGAACTCCACCTTCGACTCCGCGGAGCTCGAGCGTGAGAGGAAGGTCATCCTCCAGGAAATTTCAATGGTGGATGAGAGTCCGGAGGAATTGGTCCATGATCTTTTTTTCGAGAAGATCTATGGCAAGCATGGGTTAGGTCGGCCCATCCTGGGCACTGAGACGAGCATTAAAAGGACAAGGCGGCTGGATCTGCTTCGTTTCTTCCGCAAGCATTATCGCCCGGAGCAGGTGCTCATTTCAGTCGCGGGGGATATTTCGCACGAAGCGGTGCTGAAAAAAATGAAGGGGCTGACGAAAAAAAAATGGCCTGGCAGGAAGTCCTTGAGGATCAAGAAAGGCCTCCGGACGGATCAAAATCAGCCTCCGTTCAAGCAGGGAAAATGGTGGGTTGAGAGGTCTACAGAACAGGTCCACCTCGTCTGGGGCGTTGAAGGACCTTCTTATGATTCAAAGGATCGTTTCGCCGCCTTCTTGCTGAATGTCTATCTCGGAGGAGGGATGAGCTCGGCGCTTTTCCAGGAGATTCGAGAGAAGAACGGGCTGGCTTACACCGTTTATTCCACCCTTTCCCCTTTTTTCGACACCGGAATTTTTTCCATTTACGCCGCAACGGGCCCCAGTCAAGTTCCTCTTTGCTTGAAGCTGATCCGGGAGTGCTTGCATCGGGTCAAGACCCAGCTGATGAGCGAAGCTGAGCTCAACCTCATCAAGGATAATTTGAAGGGAACGATTCTGTTATCGGCGGATAACATGGAGTCACGCATGAATAGCATCGCGAAAAACGATATTTCCCTCGGGCGATACGTATCATTGAGCGAAGTTTGCGCTTCCATTGACGCGGTTACCCCTCAAGACTTGAAGCGAGTGGCGCGGAAACTTTTTGGGAGGTCGGAAGGAAGCTTGGTCGCCCTGGGGCCGAAGCCCAAAGCTGGGATTTTGAAGAAGCTTTCTTTTGTCCCGCGATAAAGCCGCACGGAGCGGATCAACCCCCGCGTTGCTTGCGCCGCCAGTAAAGGAATCCGACCGCCGCGATTCCCAGCACGAGATAAAGCATGAAATCATCTTCCTTTTGGGAGGCGCGCGCTTTCTTCTGAGCTGTGGGAGCAGTCTGCGCGGTGGGGAATACGGTAGATTCACTCATCCCACCGGGAATAGCCGCGTTTTGAAAGAGATTGCTTCCGGCTCCTGCAGCGTTGATGCCGCCCGCCTTGCGGAACACTTTGAGCGTTTTGACCAATCCGTCGAAGCTCTGCAAGTAATCCTGGTATTTCGTTTTATTGATCGAGTAGGTGATCAATACCGCGATGTCCTGCTTCACCGTGGCCAAATAACGTGTGTAAAAACCTGGAATCTCTGAGTCCAGATGAAGGGCATCCACCCAAGGGTGACCATTGATGCTGACGGTCTTGGCGTATTTTGGGTTTGATTTTATGGGCTTGCCTTGAATGCTCATGAAGGTTTTAGCCCCCTTAAGGTAGGCCAGATATTGATCCAGACTGTCCTGATCCCCTTTTAATTTTGCCGCGAGGACGATGATGGCTTCGCGTTTTTTAGGTTCCTGAGAACCTTGGCACACCCATTCCGCCCCTTCCAGCGAGCACTGCCAAAGGGGGGGGAGTTCAAACTCGGTGAACTGGTTGGTGAATCGGGCAGCCCAACTCGGGGAGGCGGATGCCACGAGCAGAACGAGAGCGAAGATCCGTTTCATAGGAAATATCCTTCTTCAGGGAGCAACATCAATGGGTCGTTTTGCGAGGAAGCCCGCTTCAATCAAAACTTCTTTGTAATATTCCTTTACTGAAAGAGTCGCTTGCCCGAGGTCGGTTGAGGTGACGCGCGCTCGAGCGATGACTTGAACAATCGTTCCGTCGGGATGCGTTTGGAAAATATCAAAAACTTGCCCCACCAAAACTCCGTCTTGCGAGCCTTTATCGATGCGAACGGCTTGAATTTGATCGTTCGCGCGGAGGACCTTGGCTTGAAAGGCGTATTGAACCCATCCTTCCGACGAAGAAGAGTTGAGATCAGCGATTCGAGCAGCCGCAGGGCGGGAGCGGGGCTCGGAGTTTCCCCAGGTTTTTGAAAGCCCTAAAGCGACGGAAAAGCTTTCTGGAGCCGCCTGACCCCAAACGGTTTTTTCACAGAGAGCGGTGAGCGAAAATTCATCCGGAAGATGGTAGTTCAAGGTGCCCCGGAGGGAAGCGAGCGAAGGGTTGATCGCCCCCGTCAGAAAGCTGCCCCCGCTTCTCGCTCCAGCGGCAGGGGACGGAATGCTTTGGTCGCTTCGCGCGTCAGTTTTTAAGGAGACTAGTCCCACGATCCCCAACTGAGCCCCAAACCCGAATCCCTTGGGTTCATAACTGAATAGCGCACTCCAGGGGAGTTGCGAGGAGAATCCTTTGCTTCGCTTCGTGTAACCCAGGCCACCGATCAGCGTGAAGGCGTCGGCTTTGCGCTCAGCAATGGGGATTTTCGCAAAGCCCCCCAAGGTCACATCTGTGCTTCCATCCCCAAGAGATGGTGATTTTGAAGTGGCGGAGTTTCCATAGGCAGGGAAATCCAGTTGAAACTGAAAGTGAAAATGGGGAGTGGCCTGAAAAGTGATTCCCGCGCTCTGATCCCCCAAGCCAAACTGGGTGGCGGGGGATGGACTGCTTGACTCAAGTCGATTGTAGGCCCAAGAGAGCCGCGCATAGAGGCTCCACCGAGGCTCGAATCCGTAGGTTGCCGTGAAGTCCCCGAGGGTGCGGCTGGCGTTTTTCAGCGAAGAAGGGGCTTGCAAGGAGCCCAATGAATCATAGTTTTGATGGGTGCTCAGATAACGCACCATCGCATCGAGCTTAAATTCATGAGACGCAGCGGAGTGCTCCTCCCACGAGTGCGCAATGAAGTCGGCTTGCGCGGCCGGCATTAAAAACAGCTGGCACAAACCAAAAAATGCCGTAAAAACAAGGATGACCATGGCACTTTTAAGAGTGCCATAGCTTGCAGAGCCTGCCCAAACAATTTTTTTGGCGCATGACGCCGAGCAGATGAGGACGAAAGAAAGGCTTGCTGATGTCGATTTACGATGACGCTCTCGAATACCACTCC
>CAZLYB010000029.1:0-24809 GCA_964563795.1 uncultured Bacteriovoracaceae bacterium
GCATATCAACGAGCATCTGCTTGAGTTGGGGACGATTGGCGGTCGTACCCGTGATTTTCTCCTCGTAGACCCTGTAAACTTCCCAGCCTTTACTTGCGGCAAATTCTGTCAGCTCGCGGATCTGCAACTCGGTATCCTGCTGTTCCGACGATACCCTGGCATAAAGCGCGACACGCTTTTTCATGATTCCAACTCCTCTGATTCTTTGATCCGTGCATGAACACGATGGATTTCTGCACCCAGCTCCACGGAATCAAAGGTGCAAGAGCGTAGCGTTCGCCCGAAGAAGTAGTGCTCCCTCACGATCTTACGATTGATGTACTCGTCGATCGTATGTGCGATCTCTTCAAGACTTTCAACGTCAAAGCATTCCAAGTCTTTTATGTTTAAAAGCAGATTTGCGATCATCCGCAGCCTGTAGTCGTCGTGGCAAACGATGTCTTGGTAACGCATCGAGAAGCGCTCAAACTTCGAGCAACAAGGTTTCATCATGGCTTTCTTGGAACTACTCATGGAGAGCGTCATACTACGAGCTAAAATGTATAGCAATATGCAAGTATTGTGGAGTGATAGCGTTTGTATAGAATATGAGGGATGACACTACCTAAGCTTCCCGATAACGGGCCAAGAAACGTTGGAGTTTCTTTTCGGATTTCAAAGATTTCGGCAGATCAATTGAAGGCCCTAGCTAAATCCAATGGTCTCAGCCAAGCCGATGTCATCGAATGGCTATTGGACCGTGAGTACCAAGCTCTGAAGAAGAGGCCGGAATCCAAAAAGGAGAAGTAGTCTTATGAAGAGGTCCAAGAAGAATTCCAATTCGGGCGGTTTCGACGGGACCAATCCAAAAAGCCTTGTAGCAATGATTGAAGGCGAGGCTTTTGAAAAAGCTCTTGAGAAAGTTCCCGACGAGTATTGGGCAATGAGCGAGGAAGACCTCCAAAAGCTCGCCAAGCCCTCCCGCACTGACTACGCTTTAAAGCTCGCATTCTGGAATGAGATCCGTTTGGCTGGCGAATACATCACCACCATCAAGCCTCAGCGCATTTATGGTGGAATCTGCTCTTACGCAAATTGGCATCAAAACATGCTTTCCGTGCCAGAGAAGCTTGCCTGGCTTCTTTGTCCTCTTCGAGATTTTCAAAAGAGCCTCGAACCACTCTTGTACTGCATGGTGGAGCGCTATTGGGAAATCATGCAGCTTCCGTTCTACGACAAGAAGGGAAACGTGATTTCTGCAAACGTGAAGGCAGTCCTACAAGTCAGCAAACAGGTCGAAGATCGGGTTTTGGGCAGCGCCGTCCAACGAAGTGTCAGCCAGACTCAAAGCGTCCAGATACGGACTAATGTCGATAGCGATATTGGAATCCGTCCGGGAGAAAGCGAGGCGGCTCATATGGCAAGGCTTGATAAGCGCCTCAAAGAACTGGAAGAAGAAGAGCGCAAGCTCATGCATTTGCCTGCTCCAAAAATCGATAATTGATTTTTCCACGCTGTATCGCGTGCGCGTCGATGAATGTCCCCCGATAACACTTTTTAGCTATCTGACCAGATCGTTGATTCACGATCTATAAGACTGATTTTATTAATCTTTTATCGATTCCCAGGCATTCTCCAACTATATCTTCCAACCCGCAAATAGTTATACGGCGCACAAAGCACTCACTAGAGTGTTTTAGCAGTTCCGGAAACAAAACCCTTTGTTTCCAATCCGTGTTTCCGTGATAACAATTGTTTCCAGAAACAGGTTAGTCTGCGATTAACTCTTTGATTGCATTGACGTTGTAGTAAGGATTTTCTATGAAGAACGTTCGATATGAAGCGGCTTGTGCACGCCATTCTTCACTACAGTACCCAGAATTCAGTTGACCGTACCCAGTATTCTTACTGAATACAGGGTGCAGTTAACAGATTGCGGGGTACGGGACAGGAGACTGGATGCCGTTCTGGATACAGAGTGGTCAGCTGTGATCGAGGAGTTAGTCTAGGTTGCTATCTTTATTGTGCATTAAACGAAGGATAGTTTGGCACTCCTAATGTACTCTATTTTTATCGGGTTCCTATTCGTAGCCGGAAACCCCGCGCATGCGCTGGAGTTTCAAGGCACCCCTCCCTTTCAGCAAAGTCGATGCGCCGTGGGCAATTTCCCTCCAGTGGAATTGCTTCTGAGATTCGATAAAAAAATTCCCGCCGAAGAGAATGACTTTTTTGGCGCGCCCTTGGTTTTCATCAAAAGCTTAAGAGACTCGAAGCCGCAGATCGTAGAACCGCTCACTCAGCCATATGCAGGGGAGTTTAGTTATACCAAGCAGATTGAAGCTTCGATTTGCGATAAAACCCAAGGCTACAAGCTGTCGGGCTCCATTCTCGCAATTCTTTATGTGAAAGATGACCGTCCTCTTCAAGATCTGACTCGTCTGGTCGTCTACGACGCTCATGCGAAAAAGATTTTAGAAAAAAAAGAGTTGGGCGCGGTGTCCAAAATGATGCCCCTCAAAACGGGGTTCGCTTTTTCAATGATGGCGCAAAGAAGCGATGCTCATCCAATCGAAATGCGATCCAGTGCAGGTCGAAAGATGTCGGCCGTGGATCAGGATTTGGGAGCCTTCCAATCCGTTCGATTCGAGGATGGAAAGCTGAAGATTGAATTCGATCCCGAGTTGAGTTTTGAAAAAAGCAGATGGAAGAAATACTTCAAAAATCAGAGTGACTATTTCAAATCAGCGGGATGGGACCCAAAAAACCGTACCTTCAAGAACACCGTCGTCTATGAAGCCTCCCATTTCGATCGTAAAGAAAGTGATTTTTTGGAGTCCTGCATGGTCATGACTGATCGGCGAGGGGGAAAAATTGAGCATGATCAATGGAAATGCCTTAAAGAAAAGCATTAGACGGCGAGCCTCTGCCTTTGCGCTCCTGCTCTTTGCTTTTTGCACAGGGTGCTCGACTCTTTCGCTCAATCAGCATGAGGTCCTCAAGGAATCCTTTTGGGGCGAAGAGTGTCGGGGAGTCGGAACGCAAAAAGTCAAAGCCGCGCCTCCCGCCCTGATCGACTACATGGCTCGATTTGCTCAGAAATACGGTTACCCTGGAAATCCAAAAGCCATCGAATCTTTCGATGAAGAAAAACTTGCCCAGAGAAGTTTGAGTACTTAAAAAAGCTTCTTGGAAAATGAAAATGACCATCTGAGTCATCCCTGAAGCCCTCTCGCTTAAGAAAGCGCCTCGATTTCCCGATAAGCGATCAGTGGAACCGACCCCTCTCTCTAAAAAGCAGGAGCTGCTTCTTTCGCAGGCGAATATCGTTGTCGTGACGGGCAACCAGCAGTTGAAGGTCGAGTTGTCGGCTATTTTCAAAAAGCTCAAGTGGAACAATGTGAAGTATGTCAGTTCCGCCGCCGATTTTTATGATTTAAAAAGCGCCTTGCCTTTTGATCTGGTGCTGGTGGACGAGGCTTTGCCGGATCAGGGCGCGTTGGATCTGGCGAAAACCTTGGACCGATTGCACAGCGTGCCAGTGGGATTACTGGGTAGCATCGAGACGCTGATCAACACTTCGCTCGGATACAATGCCGATGAGCAGCTCTTCGCCATTTGCTTGCCCCCATCGGATAAGATTGCCACCGAGATCGAAGATTTAGTGCGATCCATCATCCTGCCCGACGCGATCATGGATGCCACAGGGGACCTGGCGTTCTGCAAAGTTCACATCGATGACTTCATCTCGGGGCAGATGGCGAGGTTTGATCTTCATATCCGGATCGCGAAGGGTCGTTACATCAAGATCGCGCATCAAGGAGAATCGATCGATACCGAACGGCTCAAGTCTTACCGAAAAAAACAGGTTCGCTTTCTTTACATGAAAAAGCAGGACTTTTCGGATTACGTCGGGTTCGCCATGCAGGTCGCCAAGGGGATTTCGACGAGTGGAAAGATCTCCCAAGAAAAGAAGGTCTCCTTGATGAGGCATCTGGGAGAGGTGCTGGTCGAGTCTTGCTACTTCGATGGGGTCAATGAGCAGATCTTTCAGCAGGCGGCCGTCTTCGTCGATTCAATCGCGGAAGTGCTCATCGAGCATGACGATGTTTTCAAGATTTTGGAGTCCCTCAGGGGCGCCAGCGATCGACTCTTCGCCCATGGAGCCGCGGTGAGCCTCTATAGCGTCATGATCGCGAGGGAATTGGGGTGGGATTCGCCGCAGGTTCTTTTCAAAATCGGGACGGCGGGCTTGCTCCACGACGTCGGCAAAAAAGACATGGATCGGCAGATGCTGGAGAAGGATCGAAGCGATTTGACTCGTGAGGAGAGGCAAGTCTATGAGACTCACACCTCCCGAGGCGCCCAGGATTTGAGTCGGCTGACCAGCGTTCCGACTGAAATTGCGCAAGTGGCGCTGGAGCATCACGAAAACTGCCTCGGCCATGGATTCCCGCAGGGTTTGAAAAGGGATAAGATTCACCCGATGGCGCGACTGATCGCCGTAGCTGATGAATTTTGCGAGCTCGTCATGAGCCAAAAGCCGGAAGAAAAAAAGAAGCCCGCTGAAATCATCGAAAGATTGTTCAAAACGAACCTCATCCTTTTTGATCCCGCCTACTTTTCCATTTTGATGGCGATCTTCGGAATGGAAGTTCCCTTGAAGCTCAAGCTTCACTACGAAAAGAAAAATCTGAGAAAAACCGCGGCGTGAAAGCCCTCAAAGATTCGCGTCCGTGTCGATCACCACGTCGACTCTTCGATTGATCGCGCGGCCTTGCGCAGTCTTGTTTGAAGTCAGGGGCTTTTCGTAACCTAAGCCCTGGGCTTCAATCTTCTCTTCTGGCACAGCATTCTCAGCGACGAGGTATTTTTTGACCGTCTCAGCCCGATTTTGGGAGAGCGCCAAATTTTTCTTCTCGCCGCCGATGTTATCGGTATGCCCTTCGACCGTGACTTTTGAGACGGGGACAGCCGCGATCATGTCCTTCACTTTTTGAAGTGTCGTGAGCGAGGATTGAGTGAGCTCAAAGCGAGCGGTTGAAAATCTCATGCTCTTGAGGCGCAGAATGATTTTGCTCCCGTCCCGAAACACTTCGGCCTCGCTCGGTGAAAATTTGGCTTTAGCGGCCTCAATTCTTTGGTTGTTGGTTTCTTTGTCGGCATAGGCTTCGTTCTGGCCTTGAAGAGCCGCTACTTCCTGCCGCTCGCGGGCCACTTGGTTTCGGGCGCTTTGAGTCTGGGCTTGCGAAGCGTCCAGCGACTGTCTTGTGGTGGCGAGCTCTTGTTGCTGGTCGTAAATCTTCACCGCGGCCGCTTCGGAGGTCTTCGAGCTTCCAATCGTGCGAAGCACGTGCTCGAGTTTGCGGGCGCTCTGAAGCGAGTCATTCACCGCCTCTTGATAGCCGGAGGGGTTTCTGCGATTCGCTTCCACGGAGCGGAGCGCGGAGTCGTAGCGAACTTGGGCTGCATTATAAGTGAGGGGCGCCTTCTTTTTTCCGTCATTCTCCGCGGCTCGCTCCAGAATGGCTCTTGATTCCCCTAAGGCGCTTTTCTTCACTGAATTGAGCTCAATGCCGGAATACCGGGCTTCCAAAGTGGAAATCATTTTGGCTTCGGGATGAAAAGAGGGTTTCTCGAGGTTCCTGCCGAGATCGCGAAACTCGTCGTTCGCTGAAGCAAGCTCCTTGGGCATTTCATTTTGCGCGTTCGCGCTCAGCGCCGCTTTGCGCGAGTTGAGCACGGGTTCCAGTTCCGTGGATCGACTGGAGGCGGTTTCTTCTGCGAGTTGAAGCCAGGCTTGCGCCTTTCCCGCGTCTGAGAGCACGTCCTCAGCGGGCTGGTTTCGATCGAGCGATTCTTGAGCTTGGTTGAGGGATTTTTCAGCCTGCTTGAAATGAGAAGGGGAGAGGTAATCGACTTGCGCAGTTTGATCGTTTTTCATCCGGTCGCGAAGTTCGCTGAGCTTCGCTTGGGGGTCGGTATCGGGTGGGAAATCTATTTTTTGAGGCCCTGAGGCGCAGGAGCTGATGAGAAGAAAAGCGATGACGGTCATTGAGCTTTGACGTATTTTTTCCATTTTTGAAACAGATTGCAATAATGGAGCCAGGATCTCCTGCGTGAGAGAGTCGTTCACTCGCGAGTGAAATTGGAATTTTGCCTCAAGCACCTTCCGTTTAGCGCCAAATATGCCCCAGGCTTGACAGAGGGTTTTAGATCTTTTATATTTAACCTATTAGTTAATTAACTAATAGGTGTTCTATGTCAGATTCCTTGAGTAAAACATTCTCCGCGCTTGCTGACCCCACGAGGCGCGCCATCCTCGCCCGCCTTTCTCAAGGTGAGGCCAATGTCTCTGATTTGGCGAAGCCATTCCTAAAAACCATGAGCTTGCCGGCGGTGACCAAGCACCTCAAGGTTCTGGAGTGCGCGGGCCTCATCACCAAAACGAGGGAGGCGCAGTGGAGGCCTTGCCGCCTGAATGGAGAGCCGTTCAAGGATGTCGCCGGTTGGATCGAGCAATACCGCGCGTTTTGGGAAGAAAGTTTTGACCGTCTCGAAGCGTATTTGAAGAGCATGAAAGGGAAGAAAAATGGCCGTAAAAAATAAATCCAATGAACTCAAGATCATCCGCGTCTACGATGCGCCGCTCAAAGCGGTTTGGGACGCCTGGACCGATCCCGCCCAAGTCGCGAAGTGGTGGGGGCCGCGTGGCTTCACGCTCACCACTCACAGCAAGGATTTTCGGTCCGGAGGCAGCTGGCGTTACACGATGCACGGCCCCGATGGGGTCGACTACCCCAATGTTACGCGCTATCTCGAGGTCGAGAAGCATTCACGCCTCGTCTATGATCACGGTGGAACGGATGATCGACCGCCTCTGTTCAGGGTCACGGTTTTGTTCTCGGAGATCGGCAAAAAAACCAGGATGGAAATGACTATGGCTCTCGCTACGCCGGAAGCCGCCGAGGAGACGCGCAAGTTTATCAAGAAGGCGGGAGGCGACTCGACTTGGGATCGACTGGCGGAGTACTTGGAGAAAGAATCCTCGGGCCGAGAGCGATTCGTCATCAACCGAACGTTCAATGCGCCGCTTGAGCTGATGTATCGGATGTGGACGGACCCCGAGCATTTTTCAAAGTGGCTTGCGCCGACGGGATTCACGATGCGCTTCATTCGATCTGACATCAAGCCTGGGAGCAGTGCCTTTTATGTCATGACTGACGGAAAAAACGTGACGATGCATGGGCGGGCGAATTATCTGGAGATGGAAAAACCCCGGCGCATCGTCTACACGCAGCAGTTTTGCGATGAAAACGAGAAGATCTCACGTCATCCGATGGCGCCCACCTGGCCTGAGACGATGCTGACCGTGGTGACTCTGACCGAAGAGGGACCGGATCAAACTCGAGTCACTGTCACCTGGGAGCCTCATGGAGCGGCGACCGAAGCGGAACTCCAGACGTTCATTCATGCCCGGGCCGGCATGACCCAGGGCTGGACAGGTTCGTTTGACAAGCTCGAGGCGCATTTGGAGCAGTAATCATCCTTGAGTCATGATTTGGAGAGCCGCGTCTCGCATTCCACGAAGAATCCACTGAAGGAGGGTCTCTTTGGAGTTTCTTTGGAGTTCGACCACGCGCGCCTGATCTTCGCGCTTTTTGCCGATGTCGGTGGGAACCGTTTTCAAGGAAGCGGCCAGATTTGAGAAGAAGGCCGCGATCGCGCTTCGTTCTTTGGTCTTCTGAAGTTTGACATCGAGATTTCGGTACTGCGCAAAAACCCGGCTTTGAAGCCGGGTTCCTCGGACTTTGGAGACGCCTTTGCCCTCATAGAGGCTTCCTTGAAGGAGAACTCCCTCGCTTGTTTGAAAAAAGAGGGAGAGATCCGCCAGATTTTGATCGGCGATCTTGAGCGTCACATCGGCTGAAAGAGGCTTGCTCAAAGGGGGAGTGATCACCTCCAGCTCGAAAGAACCCGAATGCTCGAGTTGGCCGCGAATCACCGCCTTCACGGGCCGCTCACGGAACTCCTCCGCGTTGCTGAAGGAATCGACGGATCCTTGAAGGTCTTTCGTCCGAATTTGAGCTTTTCTTTGATCGCCGTACTCCCGTGTATAGGTGAATGAGCCGTCGTGGATTTGGATTATGCTGATGCTGAATCCTTTCCCGGCGTTTTCCGACGTCGATTCCGAGGACCAAGAAACGGGGAGATCTCCTTCGATCACTTCGACCTGGGGTGAGCGGATCTGAGTTTCGCTGAGGCTGATTTCTCCCGAAAAAAGACGTCGAACCGAGATCTTCGTCGAAATCTCTTTAATTTCAAAGATGACCGCGGTCGTTTTGGGATCGCCTCCCTGGAGTCTGACGCGATGGAGCGAGAGTCGTGGAGGAAAAAAGGAAGGATCAATGCGCTCCGCATCCCAAGAGCAGCTTTTGCACCGGGTCGAAAGCAAGTGAGTCAGCTGATTGCGAATCAATTTCGGAGCGAAAAGGCGTCCCGCCAACGTCAAAAGAAGGGAAATCATCGCCAAACTGAGCAAGAGAACGATCCAAGATCTTCGCATGAGGGCTCACCATAGAGGAATGGGCGCATCAGCGCCACAGGGGAATCCTAGGATTGCTTGCCATGCGGTGATGGAGTCGATATCCTTTTTCCGTGGGCGCGTTCAGGATGAGTGCACAGGCTTCAAGGAAGAAGGGCGGAAAGCTCTCAGTTCAGTCTATTTTCTTCACGTTTTGCTTAGGCTTAGAAGTTTTTTCGGGATCTGCCTGCGCGAGCGTCTCCGTGAAGCACGAGCTGACGCCTCGAGAGTATGGGGTCAAAAAACTCGAGCAGCAGAGCAAGGATCCCTTCCCTAAGGAATTCATCGAGGCTCTTTTGAAATCCTATGATGACAGCCGCCGAGACCCGGTCATCTCCAAAAACATCCTCGGCTTTCTGTACAGAGCGGATTACTCGTCACATTTCTCGCCTCGCGCAGTCAAAAAATGTGAAAAATTCATCAAAAAATACGAAGCGCAACTACGCTCAGCGGAAGAACGCTACGGAGTTTCGCCCGCGTTGATCGCAGCGCTTTTATGGGTGGAGAGCAAGCATGGCAAGCGAACGGGGTCTTACCCGGTCGCAAGCGTCTATTTCAGCCTGCTTCAAAGCGACCATCCGATGATGATCAAGCTCACCGAGGATTCCGTCCGCGCTGAATTCCCCCATGTGAGCGCGGCTGATTTCTCAAAGATCGCTGAGCGATCGGTGACGAAGTCTCAATGGGCGCTCAGGCAGCTCCATGCGCTTTCCGCAATGCAAAAAAAGGGGGATGTGTTCGCTTTGAGGGGGTCTTACGCGGGTGCATTCGGGTTTCCGCAATTCGTTCCCTCTAGCTACGTGGACTGGGCGGTCTCAAGCCAGCCCGGGCAGGAGGCGGATCTTTTCAAGATGGAGGACGCAATCCCGAGCACAGGGAATTATTTATATAAAAACGGTTGGAAGAAAGACCTGCCAGAGGCTCAGCGAGCGGCCTTGAAGCATTACAACCAGTCGGACGGGTACGTGAACGTCATCCTTCAGCTCGAAGCTGAAATTCTAAGAAGAGCCGCGCTCGCTAAACAGCTTGCCCGGCCGCCCATCCTGAAGCCCAGGCCCATTGGAAGTTATACCCGCCAAGCCAGCCGGTGACGTCCAGGACCTCACCGATGAAATAGAGTCCCAGGACGCGGTGCGCTTCGAAAGTTTTTGAGGAAATTTCGTTCGTATCGACTCCGCCACGCGTGACTTCGGCTTTGCTGTAGCCGACCGTCCCCGTGGGGAAGAGCTCCCATCGATGCAACTTTTCGCAGAACTGCTGAAGCTTCTTCTCGGAAAGCTGCGGGAGGGGGAGGGAAGAGCTGAAATAGAGTCCACTGAACTGCGCGGCGAAACGCGAAGGCAGGAGATTCGCCAAAAGATTGACGAGAGTCGCTCTCGATCCCTCTCTTTTTTTTTCGAGAAACCACTCGAATGCGTCCAAATCAGGCAGAAGATCGATCTGGATCGGATCGCCTGGGTTCCAATGGAGCGAAGCCTGAAGGGCTGCGGGGCCGCTCAGTCCCTGGTGCGTGAACAGGATGTTTTCCCTGAAAACGAGGTGATTGCATTGGATCGTACAATCGAGCGACAGGCCTGCGAGTTCGCCGCGGGGATTGATCTCGTGTTCGCCGAGTGTGAATCCATCCAGGGCGGGAGCGGTGTCGGCGATGCTTAATCCAAACTGCCGGGCGAGCTCGTATCCCAGTCCCGTCGCTCCCAGCTTGGGAAGGGAAAGCCCTCCGGTGGCGACTACGAGTGACCGGCATCGAAAATTCCCAGCCGAAGCATTCACTTGAAAACGATGAGGATCCGCTAAAGAAGGGGATTTTGAGACGGACTCAATTTTGCAACCCAGGAGGATTTTTACTCCCCAACGAGAGCACTCCTGTTCGAGCATTTGAATGATGTTCTGTGCTGATCCGTCGCAGAAAAGCTGTCCGAGTTTCTTTTCATGAAAAGCGATGCCGTAACTCTTCACCAGCTCAATGAAGGCTTGGGGCTGGTAACGCGACAGGGCGGATTTGCAGAAGTGAGGGTTGCGCGACACGTAATGGGCGGGAGTAGCGCCCTGATTGGTGAAATTGCATCGGCCTCCCCCTGAAATCAGGATTTTTCCGCCTAATTTGCGCGCATGATCTAAGATCACGACCTTCCGGCCCCGTTTGGCGGCCTCGATGGCGCACATCATTCCTGAGCCCCCCGCTCCTAGAATGAGGACATCGACAAAGTCAAAGGTGGAATCGTCGGTTGAGTTCATAAGCGGAGAAATTCAGGGATACCAGGACAACCATGCCCCGAGAAGACGTTTCTATTCAGTGCCCCTACTGTTTTGAGCCGATTTGGATGGAGTTTTACTCCGAGGAGGGCCACCACCAGGAAATGGTGATTGATTGCGAGGTGTGCTGTCAGCCCATCTTATATCGGGTTCGTTTCGGTGAGGGAGGGGTCGAGGTTCGCTCGGAGAAATCCGGATAGCCAAAATATTCATTAAGTGCTTTGCTAATGCATTGAAATTAGGAATAATAAAGGAAATGAAAAGGCCGAAACGTGGGTCAATCCGGCTTTAAAAAACCGATCTTTAACAGAGTGATTTGCTGGTTCGCGTGTGGGGGCTTGATCCTTCTTTACTCCGCTCGCGCGGATGAGCGTCTTCCAGTGGCGCCCGCGACTAATCCGGTGAGGGTCGTGCGGGTTTCGGCGGCGCCCAATCTCAAGTGGGTCCATTTTTCTCAAGGACCCAACCAAACTTTGCTTTTGAGCGGCCAGCTCACTGACCCCGAAGCGAGCCTCGTGATTGCGGAGCAGAAATTCCCGGTGGAACCCGGTGGGCGCTTTACGTTGAAGGTTCCCCGGCCCACAAAGACCACGGAAGTCACCGTCAAAGTGGTGGACGCCTATGGAAAAGTGGAAGAAGAGCACATCAATATCATCATTCGCGCGGCTGCCGCTTCCTCTTCGGATTCTTCAAAGGGGCAGGGCGGCGAATCGTCGGGCAAAGAGTCCTCTGAGAAGTTCGCGGTCGAGGATATCTCATCCAATAAAAGGTTTTTTGGGACGGTAAGCGTGGGGATTTCACAAATCAGCTACACCGGCCCGGGCGTGACTACGGCTCTCAAGGAAATTGCGGCGACCCCTAAGTTCTCTGGCACCTACGTTTTGATCCCCGACCGCTGGGATTTGACCGCCAATCTTTATTTCACCGCCCCGATCTTGAAATCCTCGGAAAGCGGCACGACGCTCAATTTTCTGGGTTCGAACGTGCGCGGCGGCTATCATTTGACGCCCCCCAAAGCGCCCTGGAAGCTCATTTTTGGATTCGGGATTTATTATACGACCACTTTTTCGAACCAAACCATTGGATATGCCAACGTCTCTGGCCCCCAAGTTTACCCCATTTTGCAACGCCGGTTTTCCGCGGACAAGGTGTTCTCGGTTTACTTCAAGTACTCCCCGGTGAGCGATTCATTCCAGCTGCTGAATCTCTCGAACCACGAACTCGCTTCGGGGATTTCCTACCGTTACAAAAAGGTCGTCAGCGGCTTTGACTTCTCCCACTTGAAGTTGAAAACGGCGGTGGGCACCGCCGCCTCGACGTCTTACTCCCTGAGCGTCGGTTACTTGTTTTAAGGTTTATCGGTTTTTGGAGTCGCAATCGTAAAGTTCAAGAAGCCGTGCGCCAAAGTAAGTGCCCGCCTTGTCAAACTCCCAGAAGGGGTAAGGGAAAAAGCGCGCATCGGCGCACTTGCCTTTTTCGACCACTGCCCACTGACGATCTTCGCTGCTTGCGGTGTGGATCTGGCCTTTGGCGTCTCGAATGGCTACCGCGAACGAAAAAAGCTGCGCGGGGTCCAGGATCGTATTCCTTCCCGTCGTGATCAAGGCATCGGTTTGCGTCACGCGCTCGATGTTGATCACCTCGCCCGTCACTCGTTTGGAGAAGATGTAGCTGTAGTACTTGGTCGTGATGGATCCAATCCCGACGAGGACGAGCAATCCGATCAAGAGAAACAAAAACTTTTTGATCCGAGGGGCGTGCATCCCCCAACCCTAACGAGAGTTGCGGGGGGAGGCAATGATTATCCTCTCCGGTAGCTATGGGCCGCCTGAAAACCCTTGGCAATCCTGATCGGCGGTATTGAGCTTGATGTTATAAAAAACGAAATGGCCAATGTAGTTTTTGAAGGCCCCCATGAGATCAGTGGGGTGGGGAAGATCAGAAGGGTAATAAATGGGTTTCATGAAAAAACACTCGTTAGGCCAGCGGTGATCTTTTCGCGGCGTACTATTTAGACTCACTCCCTTGTTCCAAGCACCCCAGGAGTTATCATCGATGATCCAAAAGACGGTATTCACACCAGCATTTTGAAGCTGAGCAGCGGAAGGGAATAAGCTTCCGTTTAACAGCTGCTCAGGGGATTTTTTCCCGTCCTCATACGGGTCATTTCTCGTGCTGTCCAAGATCATCAAAGGCAAAGGGGATTGAGAAACAGCGCCTTTGGACTTCGCTAGGCTGCTCGCATATTCTTTGACGGCACGGATGGTATTGAATCCCCCGAGCGGATCCGTGCTCTTAAGCTCATTTCTTTTATAGGGGTTGATTTTCCAGAGAGCCTCATATTTTTTCGCGCCCAATCTCTCAGAAGAATTATAGCGGTTTAAGATATCAGACGCCAAGGCGACGCTCAGGGCGCCCGGCAAATCAATGATGTAAAAAACTTTCCTGGGATCGACGCTTTCAAGTGGATGTTGATTGAAATAAAGACTGCTCAAATGCTTCCCGGCTAAATCCCAGCGCGTCAGCGTTTTTTTCGCACGGATTGAAAAAGTCGGGTCGAGATCGGATACGTTTGCGATGTACTTTAAGCATTGGTTCACATTGAGGCTTGAAAAAAAGAAACTCGGATTTGATCCCGAAAAACTGGAAGGACTTTTCGCATTGAAGAGAAAAGCGGTTTTTTTCGCGATTGCATTCGAATTTTCGTCTTTATCGCCAATCCTGACGTCCATTGCAAAAGCGGATTCGCAGAATGTTTTCATCCTCGCATCGTCTTGAAGGGCAATCGGAGTTTCTCCGAGCGCGCCTTGACAGAGCCCCAGAATGAGCGAAATTCCCACACCACACCAGCAATTAAGTCGGTTCATCCTTCATGCACTAGTAAAAAAAATGAAAGAATGCAACTCTTGCCGAAATTTTTTAAACTTCGGGAAAACACCATGAGAAAAGCCATTCACTGGATCGAACGACACTGGGAAGTCAGCCTTTTTATCTTCATTGGACTAATTTACGCGCCTTTTCTGGGGTTCCGGGTGATTCGAATGGCGGGGGATGAGAAGGTCTACGTGACGCAGGCCCTCGAGATGATTCGCTCGGGCCGCTGGTTCCTGCAGACTCTGGCCGATGAACCCAATTATTTCAAAGGGCCATTTCACTATTTGGCGATTCGCATGGGCTACGCACTTTTTGGGTATTCGATGTGGGCTACGCTCTACATGAATTTTGCGCTCGTCGCGGCGGGAGCCTGGTCGCTCGGGGCGCTGGTGAAGTCCAAGTTGCCAGAATGGGGCGGGGGGGCTTTCATGGCGGGCTGTTGCCTCGCCCTGGGTTTGGGCGTTTACTCGCATGCGTTCGCGAGCCAGATGGAGGCCGAATTGGTCGGCTCTTTCGCGCTCGCGCTGTATTGCCTCGATCGTTCGAGCGAAGCTCGATTTCACTTCCTGTTCTGGGTCATCGCGGGCCTGGTCGGAACGATGAAGTCGCCCCTCCATAGTGTTTTCTTGGGAGTGAGCGCGAACCTCTTTTGGGTTCTTCAAGGAGAGTGGAAAAAAAGACTCGCGCAAAAGAGCACTTGGCTCTTCGTCGCTTTCGGGGTCACTCTTTGCTGCGCAGCTTATGCGCCTGCTTATTTCATGGATCGCGAAAATTTCGTGAGAGCCTACATTCTGCGTGAGAACTGGAATAAATCCTCGGCCGGCGATCCCTGGGAATGGACGCTGATCCCGCTTTTCAGTTTTTTTATCTTCCCCTGGATGTTTCAGTCGTTTGTTTCCTGGTTCCAAGGATTTCGCGCGTTTTTTTCCAAAAAGGGAATCTCCTTCACCGGCGCCGAAAAGCGGCTCTTGTCCCTCGGCTTAAGCCTGCTTCTGCCTAGCCTTGTTTTTTTCCTGCTGCACACGTACCGTTTTCAAAACTACAATTTGCCCGTCGTCGGCGGGTTGGTTTTGATTTTAGCGACGCTTTACGCGCGCTTTCGGCAATCCCGTCTTTACCGGATCGCTCATGGGCTCAGCCTGGCTTTGGGTTTGACTGTCATCGGATTCGCGTCGGTTCTTTTTCTCACTTTTCAGGATCCCTGGCTATCGCCTGGCTTCTTGGCCTTAAACGCGGCTCTCGCGCTCACCGCGCTGCTTGCGGCTTTTTTTTATTGGAAAACGCGAAAGGAAGGTTCCACTCCTTATTTGATCGCGATGGGAATGCAGTACATTTGCTTTGGGGCGGTTCTTTCGTTCTTGGGTGAGCATGAAATGAGCGGCGTCCGCCAAGTCATGGCCTCGGAGTGCGGGCGGGGGAAAAATCTGACCTATTATAATCTTCATCGAAACGATTGGAGCGAGTGGGGATACTTGAATTTCATGTTGGGAGCTCAGGTTGTGGGGGCGCATCGTCCCGAAATCCTCCGCAAGGCATTGGAGCGGGGTGATGTGATTTTAATTCCCGCGGAACAAAAAGATGCGTTTACGAAGTTTTTAGCTTCAGAAGGAAAATCTCAGGAGGGTCTCCGTCCTTGGAAACGGTGGCGAACTCATGGAAAAAATGAGCAGGGTCAACCGCTGGCGTTCGCGGCATGGCAGCAGAAACGGTTTTCTGTTTTGGAGAAGGAGGCTTGGATTTTCATTGACGATTCATGCGCTCCAGCGGGAAAACATTCCTCATGAAAAATTTCATGGGTCGATTCGGAGCGATGTTTCTCATGTTTTTGTCCAGCTCTTTCGCGGAGGCGTCCACGATCGGCGAAGCCCAGCAGTGGATGGACCGCGCTGAGCAGGAGCTTTTGAACCTCGCCATCGAGGGGCAGCAGACGGACTGGGTGAAGTCCACGTACATCACGGAGGATACCGAGGCTCTCTCCGCCCGCGCGAATGAACGGCTCATCCAGGCGACTCAACGCTGGGTCAAAGAATCCAAGCGCTTCGATTCTTTGTCTCTGCCCGCGGATCTCGCGCGAAAAATGAAGCTGCTCCGGCTTTCGCTCACGCTCGCCGCTCCCAGCGACCCGGCGTTGAGCCAGGAGCTTACTCAGATCGTTTCTTCCCTCGAAGGAACTTACGGCAAAGGGAAGTATTGCCCCTCGGCATCTTCTTGCAAAGACCTGGAGGTTCTCTCCAAGACTTTGGCGGAATCCAGGGACCCCAAGACCCTATTGGATGCTTGGCAGGGTTGGCACCGGATCTCAAGATCGATGCGCAAACCCTTTGCGAGGTATGTGGCGCTCGCGAATCAAGGCGCTCGGGAAATGGGGTTCGAGGATTTCGGAGCGATGTGGCGGTCCAAGTACGATATGCCTCCTCAGGCCTTCGCTCAGGAGCTGGATCGCATCTGGGAGCAAGTGAAGCCTTTGTATCTTTCGCTCCATGCCTATGTGCGCTCCAAGCTCCGTGAAAAGTACGGGACGGCCGTGCCTGAGTCAGGGCCGATTCCAGCTCATTTGCTCGGAAATATGTGGGCCCAAAGCTGGGATCATATTTATCCGCTGGTCGCCCCTCAGAGCGCTGATCCGGGCTATGACCTCTCCGCCATCCTCAAGGCGCGCAAGATCGACGCGCGGGAAATGGTGCGGATCGGGGAGCGTTTTTTCACGTCACTCGGATTTGCCCCGCTTCCCAAGACATTTTGGGAGCGATCCCTCTTCTTGAAGCCCACGGACCGCGAGGTGGTCTGTCACGCGAGCGCTTGGGATATCGATTTCAGGGAGGATGTCCGCATCAAGATGTGCATTGACGTGAAAGAAGAGGATTTCGCGACGATTCATCACGAGCTGGGCCATAATTTTTACCAACGCGCTTACCTCAACCAGCCCTATCTTTACCGCGATAGCGCGAATGACGGCTTTCATGAGGCCGTCGGTGACACCATCGCCCTTTCGGTGACCCCGGAATACCTCGTCAAGATCGGCTTGCTCCCCAGCGCTCCCGACGCTTCCAAGGATATCGGTTTGCTGCTCGGCAGGGCGCTCGAGAAGGTCGCGTTCCTTCCCTTCGGACTTTTGATCGATCAGTGGCGCTGGAAGGTTTTCTCAGGGGAGATTCCTCCCGAAAAGTACAATGAGTCGTGGTGGCGGCTTCGGCTGAAGTACCAAGGCGTCGCGCCAGCGGTGAAGAGGACCGAGGAGGATTTCGATCCAGGTGCGAAATACCACGTGGCGGCGAATGTGCCTTATATGCGGTATTTCCTGGCCCATATTCTCCAATTCCAGTTTCACCGCGCACTGGCGAAAAAGGCGGGCTGCACGTTGCCTTTGCATCGCTGCTCGATCTACCAAAACGCCCAGGCGGGGCGGAGCTTGAAGCAGATGCTGGAGCAGGGTTTGAGCCGGCCTTGGCAGGAGGCGCTGAAGACCTTGACGGGTTCCAGCGAGCTGGATGCGACCGCGATCCGCGATTACTTCGCGCCTTTGCAAAAATGGCTCGATGAGCAAAATCGCGGCAAAAAACTGGGCTGGTGATCGGTGGAATCAGGCACACTGAAAACGGTTCTTTTGCTCACGCTTTCGAACTGTTTCATGACGCTCGCTTGGTACGGGCATCTCAAATTCAAATCCACCGCCTTGTGGGTCGCGGTGCTGGGGAGTTGGCTTTTGGCCTTGCCCGAGTACGCCCTTCAAGTGCCGGCAAATCGGATAGGCTATGGCAAGTTTTCAGCCTATCAGCTGAAAGTCCTACAGGAGTGCGTGACCTTGCTCGTCTTCATGGTCTTCGCTTTTTTCCTTTTCAAGGAAACCCCGAGGCTCAAGCATCTTGTGTCTTTCCTTTTGATCACGGCAGCGATCGTGGTTGCTTTTCGGGAATCTTGATTGCTAAAAACAGCGCATGATTCAAATCAGGAAGTCCCAGGAGCGCGGCCATTTTGATCATGGGTGGTTGAAGACGTACCATACGTTTTCGTTTTCCGATTACCACGACCCGGACTTCATGGGATTTCGCTCGCTTCGGGTGATCAATGAGGATTGGGTCCAGGCAGGAGATGGGTTTGATACCCATCCTCACCGGGATATGGAGATCCTGACTTACGTTTTGAGCGGGGCGCTGGAGCACAAAGACAGTATGGGGAACGGCTCCGTGATTCGACCCGATGATCTGCAATACATGTCGGCGGGCACCGGGGTCACCCATAGCGAGTTCAATCACTCCAAGAGCGAATCGGTGCACCTGCTCCAAATTTGGATTTTGCCGGAGCGTCAGGGTTTTCAACCTCGGTATGGCCAAAAAACTTTTCCCCAAACGGAAAAACGCGGAGTGCTTCGGAAAATCGCCTCCCCAGACGGTGCCGAGGGCTCGATTGCGATTCATCAAGATGCATCGCTTTACGCGTGCGTTCTGGGGAAGGGGGAGCAGGTTCGGCATGTCTTTTCAGCAGGACGATCGGGGTGGCTCCAGGTCGCTCGCGGGGCGGTTCAGATCGAGGGGAAGGGCGTGCTTCAGGCGGGAGATGGGGCGGCGATTCAGGGTGAAAACGGGATTTCGCTCCTGGGGGCGGAGGCTCTGGCGGAATTCCTCTTATTCGACCTCGATTGATCTGTTTATTACATTTTATTAGTTTATTTATTGACTTTAACCGATTAATTCAGGATAGGTCTTTTCGATGAGGCCGATTCAAATTTACTGGCTATTGATGGGAGCGGCGCTCTTCCCTTTTGTTTCTTTTCACCCATCGTTCGCCCAGAAAAAAGTCCTTACCCTGAAGGGCTTAAAATGCACGTTCCAGGGTCATTTGCTTTTTAAGCAACAAGAGTCGGGAGTGATTGAAATTGGCAGGGACTTTCGAAGCCCAAAAAGCGGCTTGATCGTCCCAACGGGAACGCGACTCTATTTTTATGACATTACTTTTAAAAAAGTGATTGAAAAATCCGATGAAAAATTAGTTTCGGTTTCAACGATCGAAAAACTGATCCTGTATTTTAACGCTCCTGGAAATATAAAAAGAACCGATTCTTATGTTTTTGATACGCAATGCCTTGAATTCAGCTTCTTATCCAACAAATGGAAGATGCATGAACGTGCTTGTCGCTTTTATCAAAAATCCAAAGAGAGTCGGTTGATTACCTGGATGGGTGAAAAACCGACGCTTGCAGTTAAGGGTAATGAAGGATTAATGTGCAGCTCCGGGGAAGTCCGTGAAACGATCATCCACTAAGCTGATGCGGTTTTTTAGAAGTAGCCGCCTGATTTAGTCTATGTTAAAGTGTTTGCCTAAATCCAAGTGATTGCTTCTTTACGAGTTTCTGTCATCACGGTATGCGATTCAGATCTCTGGAAGTAAACGCCCCAGTCTAATGATTAAGAGGAGGTCTGATGGGCAATAAACTGTATGTCGGTAATCTTCCGTTCTCCGCGACGGAACAAGTTTTGGTGGACACGTTCTCGCAATGCGGGGCAGTGACTTCAGCCAAAATCATCATGGATCGCGAAACGGGACGCAGCAAAGGGTTTGCTTTCGTCGAAATGTCGAATGACCAAGAAGCAGCTGATGCGATCAGCAAATTTAACGGAGCGGACTACGAAGGACGCCCCTTGAAAGTCAGTGAAGCGAAACCCATGGCTCCTCGTGAGCGTCGCCCGGGTGGCGGCGGCGGTTATGGTGGAGGTGGATTCGGTGGCGGCGGTGGGCGCGGCGGCAATCGCGGTTCTTATGGCCGTGGCGGCGGCGGTGGCGGTCGTTACTAGTGTCTAAAGAAGATCTCATCCGTCTTGAAGGTAAAGTCGAAGAAGCCACCGGAGGCGGTCAATACGTGGTGCTGTTGGATAACGGCGCGACGGTGACTGCCCGTCTTTGCGGGAAGATGAAGCGATTCAAAATTCGAATCATCGTCGGTGATCGAGTCACGGTAGGGTTGTCCCCGTACGATCCTTCTCACGGTTTGATCACACACCGTCAAAAAGTCTGAAGCTTTTTTCGGAGCTTTAACTGATTCAATATTGAAGCGAGGTAGGGCCTTTCGGTTCTACCTCGTTTTGTTTTTGGCTGAATCATGGTAGCTCAGAACGGATCACCGCAGTTCAATCCGTGATGAAGGGGACCTATTTCATGTCAATTCATTCCAGTCAGCTCGCTCGATTCTTAGCGCTCACACTGATTTTGGGCGGCGCAGCCGCTTGCCAAACCGCTTCCCATAAAAAGGGTCCGGAACGGAGGGAAGCCGCTCCCGCGCCGTCTCTCATTCCCGTTCAAGACGTCCATTCCTACGCCAATCCCGGCGAAGTTCGAGTGAGGCACGTCGACCTGGATTTGACCGTGAACTTCGAGCGCAAGGTCCTCCAAGGCGTCGCGATCCTGGGCCTCACCCGAGTGGCGTCGGGCCAGGTTCCATTGAAACTGGATTCCCGCGACCTCAAGATCAAGAGCGTTGAAGCCGCATCGGATGAAGGTGAGTTATTTAAAAAAGTTTCTTTCAAAATGGGGAAATCCGATCGCTTCTTGGGGAGCCCTTTGACGGTTTCGCTCCCCCAAAACGCCGATCGCGTGCGGATCACTTATGAGACGAGCCCCAAAGCCTCGGGCTTGCAGTGGCTCAAGCCCATTCAAACCGCGGGAAAGAAGCAGCCTTATCTTTTCTCCCAATCCGAGTCGATTCACGCTCGCAGCTGGATCCCGCTTCAAGATTCGCCCCAAGCCCGCGTGACCTATAGCGCCGTGATTCATACGCCTCGCGAGCTGCGCGCCGTGATGAGCGCGGAGCAGGACGGGACGGCCCCAAAAACGGGCGAATACCGCTTTAGGATGCCGCAGGCGGTTCCGCCTTACTTGATCGCGCTTGCGGTCGGGGATCTCGAGTTTCGCGCTCTGAGCGCGCGCACCGGCGTCTACACCGAGCCCTCCATGATGGAGAAGGTCGCTTACGAAATGGCTGACACCGAGAAGATGGTTCAGGCCACCGAGCGTCTTTACGGCCCATATCGTTGGGGTCGCTATGACATTTTGGTGCTGCCTCCGAGCTTTCCGATCGGGGGGATGGAAAATCCCCGCCTGACGTTCGCGACTCCCACGATGATCGCGGGCGATCGCAGCCTCGTGTCGCTGATCGCTCATGAGCTCGCGCATTCCTGGTCGGGCAATTTGGTCACGAACGCGACGTGGAGCGACTTTTGGCTCAACGAAGGATTTACGACTTATCTCGAGCGTCGGGTGACCGAGGAGCTCTATGGGCGAGGCCGCGAGGAGATGGAAGCGGCGCTTGCCAAGCAGGAACTCCTGAAAGAAATGAAGGAACTGCCTGAAGCCGATCGCATCCTTCACGTGGGGCTTAAAAATCGCGACCCGGATGACGGGTTTACGCGCGTTCCCTATGAAAAGGGCTACTTGTTCTTGAGAAGTCTGGAAGAGACGTTCGGGCGCAGCCGATTTGACCGCTTTCTGCGCGGGTACTTTGAACGCTTCGCGTTCCAAAGCATTTCAACCGCGGATTTCGAAGCTTACTTGAGGGCTCACCTCTTGGATGGCTCGCCTGAGCTTGCGGCCAAGATCCCCGTGCAGGAGTGGCTCTACGCCGCGGGCTTGCCCTCGGTCGCGCCAGAGCCGGTCTCCAATGCGTTTGCCGAAGTCGAGAAGCAAGCAAAGGGATGGCTGGAGGGGGCTGCGCCGGTTTCGAGCATCAAGACTCAGGCTTGGACCACTCAAGAGTGGCTTCACTTCCTTCAGTTTTTGCCCAAGCAAATGACTGAGACGCAGTTGAAGGATCTCGATCAGGCCTTCCATCTGACCGAGGCGGGCAACGCCGAGATCGCGCATCAGTGGCTTTTGATCGCGATTCGCAACCGCTATGCGCCCGCCAATGCGCGCCTGGAGGAATACATGATCTCCATCGGGCGTCAGAAATTGATTCGGCCCCTGTATGAGGAGCTGATCAAAACGACCGACGGCCGCAAGAAGGCGGAGCGGATTTTTGCCAAGGCGAGCCCCGGCTATCACCCGATCACGGTGACCGCCGTGAAGAAAGCGCTCAGCAAAAAGTCTTAGGATTCAAGCGGATTTCCAGCTCTCAGCCCCAGGGAAGGGGTTTTGAGGAAATCCCTGATTTCTGCTATACTGAAGCCTGGGGACGACACGGCTTCGACGGGAGTCTTGAAGTCCTGGATGCATGCCGAGGTGCCGTCAGGCCTCGTTAAAAAGGCGGCAACCAGTAACTGCAAACGAATCAGTTGCTATGGCAGCTTAATATAAGCTGACACGTTTCACCTCGCCTCGCCCATGGGTGGGGATGAGACGTCATTGATGGGCTAGTTCCCGTGGTCTCGTCTGCGCCATGGGGGCGAAATCAAGGTAGACGGAGGCCCTCATGAGTGTGCTGGTGCACGCGAGGGGGCGTCATCAAATCACCAGCTAAGCACGTAGATTCCAGCGATGGATGTCTTTCGGACGTGGGTTCAACTCCCACCGTCTCCACCAAAACCTTAATGGTTTCGCATAGTTAGATATATTTACCCCGGTCCCGACGGACCATCTGGGCCGGGGTATTTTGGCGGGGCGAGTTTAGCTCCAGTTCCTCTTAACCGATAGGAGGAATGGATGGCATTGCAGGTAAAACCCAGACAACACAAGGACGGACGAGTCTACCGATTGGCGGTAGTTATCGATCACGGCAAGGACAAGAAGACTGGAAAGTCGAATCGGGAATACATTTATCCGAAGGTCGCCGAATATCACACTTACGGCTTCGACCCCATGTGGCCGCTGCAAAAAGCCCGTGAGCGACTAAAGCAAGTTCAAGCACAGGACAAAGTCGAACGAATCAATAATCGCAAAGCACGGGCTCAAGCTCGAATTCGAGAGAGAAAACTTGTCGACTCGGCTTACCTTCCAGAAAAACTTTGCAGAGAATTTGAGGTTTTTCTTTCTCGCAAAATTGGTTTTGGCGACGGTCGTTTACCTAGCCGAATCGATTCGCACTGGCTTGGCGCTCAGAAAATGATTTGTGAAGTTCAAACTGAACCCAAAGATTACGAAGAATATTCTGAACGATTTTATCAGTATGTGATCAAGCATCGCTACAGCCCCAGCTATCTACAAAAAATGCTGAGGATCGTGAACTACTGGGGTTACTTCGTTTGTCGACATCAAAAACAAGCTTTTCTTCCAGTACGCTGGCCGCAGGGAATTTGGAAAGAGCGAATTGCGGATGCTTACTTTGATCAAAGGCCACATGGCTTGGAGTCTGCTCCTCTATTGCCGAATGAACTCGAAAAAGCACGAAGCAGGCTTTTAACTCCGGCCTACAATTGGCTCTTCATCTCGGTTTGGCTGGGTCTCCGTCCTAGCGAAGTCGATGCACTCATCGATAAAAAGAAAATGAAAAATTGGCGACTTGAGAAGGACAAACAAGGAATCACGATTCTGAGAGTGTATCAGCCGAAACTTGTTTCCATTGAGCGAGAAAAAAGGTGGAAAGGTATTCCGATTCTATTCGATCAACAAGTTCTGGCTCTTGATATGATTAAGTCCGGTGAATTCAAACGACCGCTAACGAAGACCATTCACTTACACATTAGTGAGCGACACAATAACTACGGCGGTCGCAAAGGCTTCATGGATCTTATGCTTGGTCTTGGGCAAAAGTTTGAGAACATCTCTGTATGGCTTGGCCACACAACACTCGACCGCAGCTTGAGAAACTACAAGAACAAGCAAATAGTAAACTACGACATCCCAGTGAAATCGGGCCGACCTCACCTGAAACGAGTTAAGTAGTCACTGTGTTGCGCCTGGTCCGGGCTTTCAAGTTGACGTAATTTTTTGAATCCGGCTGAACAGGGTTATGAGAATAGCCCTGAATGACCCTTACATAGAATTACTCGTAACCGATTCAAGATATGAAATTCGTCCTGATGGAACGATTTGGACAACAGTGTGCAGAACTGGAAAGAACAGCCTCAAGAAAACCTGGAGGATGCTCTCTCTAATTCCCACAGAATCAGGTCATTTGACTGTTAAGTACCGTCGAAAGCAGCTCAATATTCATCGAATCATCCATCGAAAATTCAATGGTCCTCTTCGTGATGACTATGCGGTCAATCATATCGACGGCAATAAGCGAAATAACACACCTGCCAACCTTGAACTGATAACTCACTCAGAGAATATGCTTCATTGCTGGCGAGTGCTTGGCCATATTCCGATGAAGCCAAGAAAGAAAATCGATCAAGCCACTGCCGAAAAAATGCGGGCCGAATATATTGCGGGTGCGACTAATCGTGACCTGCGAGAAAGGTATAAGCTGGCCAAAGCGACGGTCAGCTATATTGTTAACGGTCGCACCTGGAAGACGCACCAAGCGAGCCCCCATTCTAAAATCTAAAGCCTCGCCATCGTGTTGATGCAATCTGCCCAATCAAAACAGATGTTAACAGGGCCACTAATTAGATTCCTTGACAACTATTTCCTTATATACTAATATCTAATTATAGGCGGTATTACAATGAAGAAGCAAAAGCTTGAAGCGAGCGATCTCACCGATCATATCGGCTACTGGATGCGAACTGTTTCCAATAATGTTTCCTATTCATTTGCTCGGAAGCTCGAGGCAAGCGGTGTTACCGTCGCCGAATGGGCCATTCTTCGGCAGATGTATAGTGGGGATGATACGACTTCACCTAGTGCGGTCGCCGAGTTAACTGGCCTTACTCGCGGAGCCGTTTCAAAACTCATTACTCGCCTTCTCGAAAAAGGTTTAGTGAGCCGCAGGGAATCTTCAAGTGATCGACGGTATCAAGATATTGAACTAACCACCAAAGGTGCATCGCTTGTTCCAAAGCTGGCAACTCTCGCTGACGAAAACGACCGCGAGTTTTTTTCCTGTATCACAAAGACGGAACGATCTCAGCTTAAGGCACTTTTGCAAAAGCTAGCGGACCATCTTCAAATCAAAACTGTCCCGACCGAATGAAAGGAGACTCTATATATGAATGAGTCAGTTATCCGACCGTTGCTTGAGAAGTCGCTTGCAAGGCAGATTTCTTTTCCGGAAATTCTCTCAATTCTTATTAACGAGGGAGTTGAAGCT
>CAZLYB010000030.1:0-23270 GCA_964563795.1 uncultured Bacteriovoracaceae bacterium
CGCCAGTGCTCCGCACATTTATAACCGACGGCAAGCCGTCGGCGCATTTGCTAGCGCTTCGCGCGCTCACCTCTATCGAGGAGTTTCCCCCGGCACATACGTCTTGAGCGTAAGCGCGTGCACTTCGCCCGAATCCACTTCCTTCTGCACCAAACCCAAAACCATGCGATGGCGTTCTAAAGCGGGTTTTCCTTGAAACGCTGGCGAAATTACGACCGCCTGATAATGGTCCTGAGTCCCGGTGAGATCCGTGACCATGGCCTCGGTTCCGGGGGCTAGGCTTTGAATGCGGGCTTGAAGCTGCTCAGGCGACATAGCGTGCCCTTTTAGCATGAAGCCCTCTTCCAATACTAGAGAGGTTTTTCTGAGGAGGCCGCCCTCAGGCGCGAACCCCCATCTTGGGGCAAAGCCCGGCTAAGGGGCAATCCCCGCACCGGGGTTTGCGGGCCTGGCAAACGGCCCGCCCATGGCTGATGAGCAGATGAGAAAAGAGCGTCCAATCAGATTCGGGCACCCAGAGCATCATCTCCTGCTCCACCTGCTCGGGGTCCTCGGACTCCGTGAACCCCAAGCGCCTGGATAGCCTCCCTACATGGGTATCGACGACCAGACCTGGAATCCCATAAGCGTTTCCCAAGACGACGTTCGCCGTTTTCCTTCCCACCCCCCTCAGCTTCGTGAGCGACTCGAGATCCGCGGGGACCTTGCCTTGATGGCGCTCGACGAGCGCCTTGGCGCTTTCGAGTAGAGAGAGGGCCTTCGCCTTGTAAAAGCCAGTCGACTGGATGAGCCTCTCCAGCTCGGGAAGGGAGGCTTTGGCCATCGCCTGCGGCGTCGGGAACTTCGAGAAAAGCGCGGGCGTCACTTGGTTCACGCGGTCATCCGTGCATTGGGCCGAAAGCATCGTGGCGATCAAAAGCTCGAAGGCGTTTCGATGCGTGAGGCTGCAATGGGCGTCGGGGTACTCGCGCTTCAGCACTTTCAGCGCGCGGTCCATCCGCAGCTTCTCGAGCTTACGCTTTTGCGGCGAAAGCGGGGGCGTTTTGGATTTTACTTTCGCGCGAGCCATTGACTGACCTTTTGGACCTCTTCCGCGTTGACCACTTGCTGCGCCGGGATCAGCGCCTTGCGCGCCATCATCACGCCGTAGCGCACGTCCTCCAATCCCTCGACGTCATGCGCATCGGGGTTGATTGAAATTTTAGTTTTTGCGGATCGCAGGGAGGGCCCCCAGCGCCAGTCGATATCGAGGCGGGCCGGATTGGCGTTGAGCTCGATCGCGACGTCGCAGGCCGCCGCTTCTTGGATGACGGCTTCCAAGTCGATGTCATAAGCGGGACGCCCCAGCAGGAGGCGGCCCGTGGCGTGCCCCAAAAACCGCGTGCACGGGTGGCGAACGGCCTTCAACACGCGTTCCGTCATCTGGGCGCGGTCCATCTTGAAGCGCGAATGAACGGAAGCGATCACGAAGTCGAATTTCTTGAGGGCTTTGAGATCGTAGTCCAGCGATCCATCCGCGAGGATGTCGCTTTCGATTCCCCAAAAGACCCGAATCCCAGGATGCTTCTCGCGGACCTTCTCAATTTCACGGTACTGCTCCTCGAGATCCTCGGGCTTCAATCCGCTGGCGTAATGCGCGGACTGGCTGTGATCCGAGATCCCAATGTAGCGATACCCCAGTTTTTCAGCGGCGCGGACCATTTCCTCCAAACTCGCCGCTCCATCCGAGCGCGTCGTGTGGTTGTGAAAAACGCCCAGTATCCCCCCTTCGGGAAGCACCTGCTCGAGCTGCCCTTTTTTCGCGAGCTCGAGCGCCTCGCTGGATTCACGCGCTTCCGCATAGATCCAGGGGACTTTGGAGCGCTTGAAAAAATCCTCCTCCGATGACGCCTCCATCGACGCGGGAGTGCCGAGAGCCTTCCAAAAAGCGGGTGCGCTGCTAGTGCGAGCGAGTTCATAGCCCCACTGATCCGCAGAAGCGAAATGCACTTCAACTGGGATCGCGGAAGCCGAATCCGCCGCGTATCCAGAAATGAATTCTTGAATCTTTTTTTCCATCCGCTGATCGTGCTGAGCCCCCTGGCTCTCGACCAGGAGTTCAAAGCGGCTCAGCGTTTCGCATCGTCGGCGGAATGCCCCGGTCTCCTCAACCCGCGAAGGCTTGCAGAGCTCGCGCAGCGGCTGGATCCACGACTGAAACTGCGTCCAAGCCTGATCGATGCGAATCTGGCCCTCATGCTGCTTCAGCAGCGCGATGGACTTCAAGAGGCTCAGCTGAAGCTTTTCGCCGAAGCCCTTGAGCTTCAAAAGGCGGTTCTCTTTGCAGGCGTATTCAAGCTCCGCCAGGGATCGAATGCCGAGTTGCTCGATCAGCCGAATCGCCTTTTTCGGACCCAATCCAGGCACTTGAGTCAATTCCATCAGCCCCTCAGGGAGCGAGGCGCGGAGCTCGTCCCGCGCCGATGAAGTCCCTTTCAAGAAAAACTCCGTGAGTACCTCAGCCAATCCCTTTCCGATCCCCGCGATCTCGGTCAAGGTCCCGGATTTCGCGCGATCAAGCAGATCCGTCCGGCTTTGAAGATTTTTGATCGCCTGGTCGTAAGCCCGGATTTTGAAAGCATTCTCGCCCTTGAGCTCGAGCAGCTGCTTGATCTCTTCGAGCAGCGAGACCGGGTTTTGATCGGGTGAAGCGGGAGGGGATTTGCTCTTGGCCATGATTCCCGGGTTTTACTCCCGACAGAGTCAAAATGTCCACAGCGCCAATATTTCGGCTCTGAAACGGTGCGCTCAGACCCCGGGCCGGGTATTTTTTATACTGATTCAGATTAAAAAAAACAAATCCCCCTGGCATGCCGCTTGAATAAGAGAGGGATGGGCAAGATAGCCCCATGGAAGGTGTAAAATGAAAAAACTAAGGATCGTCATTCTCTCATTCCCGGCTCTTCTGAGCCTGTCCAGTTCGCTTGCTTCCGCCCGCGGCTGCGATTCAGCGCGGCAAGCTGCCGTTTTCATCGGGTCATTCAAGGCGGAGCCGCGCTCCCCCGAGCTCACCGTACGCATCGGCAGCGGAGTCAAGAACACGATGAGCGCGGGTTACGTCGCCCACGTCTCCTCGGCGACTCAAAGCTGCGTGGCGACTTGCTACCTCAAAAACGTCGAGGGCAGCGGGGCGGAGGGCGAACTCGTCTCGATGGATTTCATCTGCCAAAACCCCGCGTTTGAGGCCATGGCCACCCCGCTCACCATCACTTGGGGAAAAAACGAATTCCAGAAAAAGGCCGTGGTGCGGATCGGAAGCGGATTTTTCGGCGCGCAAGAAAAAAACCTCAGGGTGAAATTGGATCACCTCAATTCAGACGCCGTTCCCAACCGCAGTCCCGCGATTTTGTCCCGCGTCCTGGATCGCCCCGCGAAAATCATCGCGCCCGCCAAGAAGGTCGCGTCCGAGCGTTGAGCCCGTAAAACTCATTGACTTCAGCCCCGGAAAGCCGCCAATAGTAAGCTCATCCTATGGGCGGCTCTCCACTGATCCAAACCACCTTATACCTCACCGCGATGGTGATCACCGTTCCTCTCGCCAAACGCTGGGGAATCGGAGCCGTGCTGAGCTACTTGATCGCAGGCGCCCTGCTCGGCCCTCATGCGCTGGGGTGGCTGAGCGAAGAGCGCGATTCAGCGCTTCATCTCGCTGAGTTTGGCGTCATCATGATGCTGTTTTTGATCGGGCTGGAGCTTCGCCCGGCCCTCCTCTGGAAGATGCGCGGGCCGATTTTCGGGATGGGCGCGCTTCAAATGGCCGCGACTACGCTGGGCGTTTTAGGCGCGTGCCTGGCGCTGGGCGCGTCCTGGCAAGTCAGCGTGGCGGCGGGATTGATCTTGGCGCTGTCTTCAACGGCGATCGTGCTCCAAACTCTGCAGGAAAAAGGTCTGCTTAAAACGACCGGGGGAGAAAATACGTTCTCGGTCCTTTTGTTCCAAGACATCGCGGTCATCCCCATCCTCGCGCTGCTCCCGTTTCTCGCGACGACCTCTGCTCCCGCCTCGCCGCTTCATCGCATTCCGGGGTGGATGCAGGCGATTCAAACTTTGGGAGCCGTGGCCCTGGTGATTTCGAGCGGGAGGTTCTTGATCCGCCCGCTGTTTCGATGGGTGGCTGGCACCCGCCTCCGGGAGCTCTCGACGGCGATGGCGCTGCTTTTGGTGCTCGCCACGACGCTTCTGATGAATGCAGTAGGTCTTTCTCCGGCGCTCGGCGCCTTTTTGGCGGGCGTCGTGCTGGCCGAAAGCGAGTACCGCCATCAGCTGGAGGCCGACATTGAGCCGTTCAAAGGGCTGCTGCTCGGCGTTTTTTTCATCTCCATCGGGGCGGGCATCGATTTTCATTTGATCGCCGCGCAACCCCTTCAGATCACCCTGGCCACGCTCGCCTTCGTGGGATTGAAGTGGCTGGTTTTATGGGTCATCGCGAGCACCGGAAAACTCACTCGACCCGATCGCCTGCTGTTTGCGTTCAGCCTCGCGCAAGGCGGGGAATTCGCCTTCGTTCTCCTGAATTTCTCGCAGGAACACGCGATTTTTGACCCTCAGACTTCTCGTTTTTTGACCGCCGTGGTGGCCCTCAGCATGGCCGCCGCTCCGCTCCTGATCCAAGCGTGCACACGATGGCTATTGCCGAGCTTTTCGGCGCTGCCCGAAAAACGCGAGCCGGATCGCATTGATGAGCGCGACAACCCAGTGATCATCGCGGGATTCGGGAGATTCGGGCAAACGGTGGCCCGATTGCTCCGGGCGAGCGGGTTCAAGGCGACCGTGCTCGACTATGACGCCGAACAGGTCGAAGTCTTGCGGCGATTCGGGATGAAATCCTTTTACGGAGACGCTTCGAACATGGATTTGCTGGAGGCCGCGGGGATCGCCCGGGCCCGAATCCTGATCCTCGCCATTGATGACGCGGAGAAGACGCTCGAGATCATTCAATCCGTCCAAACGCTCTACCCTAAGCTCAAAATCCTCGCGAGGGCCTATGACCGGATTCACGCCTACAAGATGATCCACCTGGGAGTGAACCAAGTCTACATCGAGACTTCCGGAAGCGCGCTGCAGCTCGGGGTGGATGCGCTGACCGCGCTCGGATTGAGCGCGGATCAATCCCTCCGGCTGGGGCAGATTTTCAGGAAGATGAACGAGAAATCCATTCAAGAGCTCGCCCGCGTGTACCATGAGGCGGATGAGAACACTTTCATCGCCCATTCTAAGGAATGGCTCTCCGCCCTTGAAAAACTTCTGCAAGCCGATCGCTTTGAGATGAAATCATCCCCTGAAACGGAGCAGCCCAGTGCCTGAACCTCAAACCGGAAAATCCCGGCAAAAAAGAATCACCCTCATCTTCGCTTCAATCGCCGCCATCCTCGCGCTCGACCAATGGACGAAGGTCATCGCGATCGATCACCTACGAGGCCTGGGCCGATTCTCTTATTGGGGGGATTTTTTCAGGCTGCAGTACGCGGAGAATACGGGCGCCTTTCTGAGCCTGGGTTCAAGCCTCTCGCCGGAGACGCGGTTCTGGCTGCTCTCGGTGATCGTTGGGCTTTTTCTCGTGGGCATCCTCGTTTACCTCATTTTGAGGCCTGAGCTGGAGTGGCTTCAGACCGCGGCTTTCACGATGATCCTGGGCGGCGGGTTCAGCAACCTGCTCGATCGGATCTTTAGAGCCTCCGGGCATGTGGTGGATTTCATGAACATGGGAATCGGGCCGGTGCGCACGGGGATTTTCAATGTCGCTGACGTGTTCATCATGGCGGGCATCACGATCGCTTTTTTGGCGAAGCCTTCGAGGCATAAAAAAAGCCTCAGCCCTTTGAGGGACTGAGGCTTTTCGATTTTCAGCGATTCCCGGTCACTCGACGGCGAAGATCTCGCCCGCTCCGCTTCCGCTGCTTTCGTCGCCGCCACTCATCATTTGGGATGAAACCGCGGGCTTGACGGATCCCTCGCAACGGAATGGCCTGTACTTCGAGATTCCGCCGAGCTCATTGACCCGGCCCTCATCAGTGACCTCAGGAACATGCCTCTTCATGGAGATGTACATTTTTCCGGCCCTGCTCTTTAATACTAAATATTTAACCCCGTATTTGAGGCGCTCATCTTTCTCGATCATGGATTCCGGGTACTGCCGAATGTCGCGGGTGTTTCCGAGGCTCAGCTCAAGCTCACCTTTGGATTTTTCCCTAATATCGGACTGCAATCTCTCGATCCATTCGTCATCCCCAAGCTTGAGGGCATGCTCCAAAGCGTCCGACAACTGCTTGCCGCCATAGCTGCCGAATTTCTCGGGACAATCCCCGCGCAACAGCTGCTTCAGTGCCTTTCGATAAACGTCCTCTTCCTTGCAAACCCATAAAAAGCCGAGCTTGCGGCCGTTCGGACACCAGTCCCAGGTTTTCTTGACGCGTTCTTTAGCAAATCTACCCACCGCTTGAACTCCATCTAAACTCTTCTCGCCCACCCATTGAGCGCCATCCTTCGCGTAATCCGGGAAAACGCCTTTTTTATTCTTTGAGTAATCGTCCTCATCCTTGGTCGAAACGATGCGGGCTCTTTGCGCCACAGACTTGATGCCGCCTCCTACTTTGCTCAAAAAACTTCGATGTTCTTGATCGGATGCTCCATCCGCCTCGTCCGCGACGCTTGCCGTCGCCTGCATTGCGACTGACAGGACCAAAACGCTCATCACAAAACTTCGATTCATTTTCTTCATAGCAACTCCTTCGTCCCACAGGGCTAGTGGAGCAAAGCAGGTGCCAAATGACACACCCTCCTGAATCCATGAAAACACTGGGATTTTACATCAACCGCGATGACCAAAGTTTAGACATCTGCTTGAAACGCCACGCCTACTCAGCGTATGCTGCCTCCCTATGAAAAGTCTAAAATCACTGAGTTTCATTTTCGCCATCGGCTGCCTGCTCTCGCAGCCCGCTCGCGCGACGAACGCGCTCTTCGGCTACACGCACATGCAGCCGAGCCCGCTCACGCTTTCAGCGGGACAACTCGTCTTCGGAACGGATTTGGCTCTGGGGGTAACAGATTTCTTCCAAGTCGGGACCGGCCTGCTCCGCGATTTTTACCAAGTCTACAACGCCAACGCGAAGCTCTCCTTTTACGAGTCCGATGACATCGCGTTTGCTTTGACCGGGGCCTGGCAGCACTTCAATTACCGCGATATTTATTCCTCCAATCCGGATCTCACGGTCACTACTTGGCAGCCCGGTGCCGTGGTCGGAATCGCTCCCGTCAAAGAACTCGCCTGGTTCGTGGCGGGGAACCTCAACTTCACGCGGGCGAACCTCGTCACCGACGGGATTCAAACTTCGGGATTCGTGCGCGGCGCTGGGTTGGGATCGGACCTGAGCTGGGCCTACGGCTCGGGCAAACGAAGCGGCGGCAATGCGCTTTCGACCGGCGTCACCTACGACATGACCTACCACATCCTGGGCGTGGGCCTAAGCCATCACTGGCCGGGATTTCATCTCGGCATTCATTATTACGTCAACGCGGATCGGCGCGCACTTCAGCCCATTCTCGCAGGTGGCGGAAGCATTCAGCTCTAAACGCTCATGATTCAAACGGTCTGCTCTAAAGAAGAGTCTGAGCTCGATTGGATCGATCTCGAGAACCCCACTCCCGAGGAGCTTCTGGAGATCGGAAAACGCTTCGGCCTCCATGAGACGAGCATCCAAGATTGCCTGGAGTCGGAGCACCTCCCCAAATTTGAACGATTCGGTTCGACGCTTTTTTTAATCGTGAGGTCGTACGATTTAACGAAGAGCCTTCAACCCCAAAACACATCCGGCAATTATCTCACGCACACGCGAAAACTCGCCATTTTTGCTAGCCCCTCGTTTCTGATCACGATCCATCGCACGCCTCATCCCTACCTCGACAAAGTCAAAGCGCAGGGGGTTTTCAAAACCCCTCAAACCCTGATCGCGATCCTTCAAGCGGCTACTCAAACCTACACGCCGCCCCTGGATCGCATGGATGAGATCCTCGACGGGCTTGAGCCCGCGATCTTGGAGGGCAAGGCCACGCGACGCTCGCTCAAAAAGCTCTTCATCATCAAGCGCGAGGCCGCGATCCTCAAAAAAATGCTCCGCGCGCTCTTGGATCTGGCGACGCATCTGCATGTCCCCCACCAAGAAGACGCGCCGCTTTTTCAGGACCTCATGGAGGACATCCAAAGCGCGTACGCGGGATCCGACGATTTGCACGAGTTCGCGTCCGGGCTCCTGGGCATTCATCTCGCCATCTCTGAGCAAAAGACCAACGACGTGATCCGCGTGCTCACGATCTTCTCGGTGTTCTTCATGCCGCTCACCTTCATCGTCGGCGTGTACGGGATGAACTTCAAGCACATGCCGGAACTCGAATGGGTTTACGGCTACCCCTTCGCGCTGATCCTCATGGCAGCGGTGTGCGCTGGAATTTGGGCATGGTTCAGGGCGCAGGGGTGGATTGGGAAGAGGCGGTGATCCTCTCTCGCGCTTTTGAAATCAACGGCGCCAAGCAGCAGCTCTACTTGCACCGCTCCGCAGCCGGTTAAAGCGCTGCAGGAGATTTCAACGCTTTAGAAGCCCTCCTGCTTCGCAAGGGCAAGTTCAGGTTCAGAATCACGACCCCCAGCGTGACGCAAACCACCCCTAACCATTCACTGGGACTTGGAACCGAGCCATTGAGCACCCAGTCGAAGACCAAAGCCATCGTTGGCACGACATACGTGACGGTCGCCGCGCGCACGGGACCCCAGACCTTGATCAAGCGATAGAACATCATGAAAGCAATGCTCGTCGAACCGATCCCCAGGTAAAGTTCCGCGGTCACCACAGTGGAAAGCGGCCGCCAGTTCTCCGGGCGCGGCCAACCTTCTCCTAGAAGTGAAATCGCAAGCAAACCCAAAAATCCAGCCCAGAGCTGTTGATAGAGGTTGGTGAATGGATGGAGCTTCGGGTAATTCGAAAAAATGACCCGATTCAGCAGCACGCTCGTGGCATAGCACACCGCCATCAAAGTCACCGCTACCGTCCCCGCAAGTGAAGGGTCAGCGCCCGATTCAAGCACTTTGGGCAAAAAAATCGCGATTACGCCGACGATCCCGAAGAGCAGTCCCGAAATCTTGCGCAGAGTGACTTTTTCAACGCCAGGAGTGAACGCGAGACCGAGCAAAAAAACGAAAATCGGCACCGTGCCGTTCAGGATTCCGGCGAGCCCAGGTGAAATGGACTGCTCGCCCCAGAACAAAAACGCGAAAGGGATGGCGAACGCCACCAGCCCGGTGACCCAGACACGCAGCCGCAGCCCCTTGGCCACTGAAAAAGGAATTTTGAGGCTCGGAAGGATCAGGCTTAAAAACGCCACTCCGATCCCAATGCGCAGAGCGCCTGCCATCAATGGAGGCATCGCATGCACGAGCGGCTGAATCGCGATGAAAGAACCGCCCCAGAAACACGCAACCCCCAAAAATAGGAGTACATTCATGCGAAGGGCTATAGCACAACGGACGCTGCTGAGTCGCGCGGTTTGAAGGATTTTGTTTGATGCTGCGGCTACCGCCGCTGCGGCGGTGAATTCACGGCTGATTGCTGAACATCGCTCAAAACTTCATCGAAAAAAACGCTGAGCGAGACGCCCAGTTTCTCCGCTGGAAAGTCAGCCCAAACTTTTTTTGCAGCGCTGAAGCAACTTCCCATATTTCTTTTCATTAATTTTATCACCCTGATTTTCTCAGGGTCCTGAACGCTCCGGAACTTCATAAGAAGAGCGCTTTTCAAAGAAAAATTCTTTTCCGAGCATTTTGAGAGATCATGAATCACTGCGCTCACGACATTCCAAGCGCAATGGAAGTTGGATTCAAACACGGCATCAACCAAATTTTTAGTGCAAGATACCGTCGTCAAGCAAGTCCCCGGGACATCTCTTGAGTTAGAGGCCATGTTACCCGTTTCTATCCAACGAATCCAAGCAGGCAACCCCTCCCGCAGCGCTTGAATTTGCGCTCCAGAGGAAAGCTTCGATTTTATCTGAATGTTCTGCCTGCGGTAGGCCTCATTCAGGTCCTTATTGTCTTGATTCAATTTCTTAATATGCTCGATTCCGCCTTGCACCACTATTGGATCCATCATGTCCGCGTATTGCGATAAGCTCCCTGAACTTTTCGTATAAGGATATTTTTTCGCCCAAGTCGCGACCTCATCCCGTGAGCAGTCCGTCGCCGGCCGACCCTGTCCCATCGCGGTCGGCAAATAAATTGCAAGTCCCGCCCCCACCATCAAAATCCATGCTCTCATGCCTAGACCCTGTACCTAAACGTTTCCAATTCATCAATACCCCCTAGATAATAGAAATCAGCCCCCGGACCAGTGCATTCCATCCTTGAGCCTCGCCCTCCCTTGGATTATAGAAAAGCTCCATGTTTTCACCCATTTTCACCTGTCGCCCTGCCACTCGCGAAGATTCCTCCACCATCACCCAGTTTCAGCTCGCCATGGCCCAAGAGACTGAAGGCCTCAATCTTGACCCCTCCCTTTGCCAAGCGGGAGTTGAAGCCGTCTTCAAAAACGCCTCTCGAGGTCAGTACTGGGTCGCCGAAGTCACCTCGCCCCAGAAGCAAGTGATCGCTTGCCTCCTCACTCAAGACGAATGGAGCGATTGGCGAAACGGCGTTGTCTGGTGGATCCATAGCGTTTACGTGCTTCCCGCCTTCCGCAAAAAAGGCATTTTTCAAAACCTCTATGGGCATCTTAAGACTTTGGTCGAATCTGACAGCAAACTCCGGGGTCTCAGGCTCTACGTCGACAAGCGCAACACGCCCGCTCAGAAAATCTACGACCGGCTCGGCATGAGCGCCGAGCACTACTCGCTTTACGAGTGGCTCAAATGAGTGAGGGCTCATGGATCCAAACGCTCGTCCTCACCATCGCGGGAGCGATCGCGGGATTCATTGATTCCATCGCGGGCGGCGGGGGCCTCATCACGCTTCCCACGCTCAAACTCGTGGTCGGCATTGGGCCCGACGCCATCGGAACCAACAAGATCGTCGGCACCTCAGCGGCGCTCGTCGCGCTGCTCGTCTACCTCAAGCGCGGACACTTTGACTTTAAAAGGAGCCTCGCGTTCACGGTTTGGGTCGGCGCGGGCTCTGCGATCGGGAGTCGAATCTCTCCCCTGCTTCCCGCTTGGTCGTTCCAACTCCTTTTGATTTTCACCTGCCCGCTCATGCTCTGGCTCGTTTGGAACAAGGACTGGTGGATCAAGGTGGAAGTGCAAGCGCATAAAAACCACCACCTCAAGCCTTCGTTTAAAAATCCCAGAATCCTCCTCTGCGGGCTGGCTTGCGGGATTTACGACGGCGCCTGGGGGCCCGGGGGTGGAACACTCATGCTGCTTGGCTTGCTCAGCATCGCGAGGCTCCCCCTCATGACCGCGATCGCCGCGTCGAAATTCGCAAACACCTGCTCCGCCGCGACGGCGCTCACGAGTTATGCGCTCGGCGGCTACGTGCATTGGAAGGTGGGAAGCGTCATGGCCGCGGGCGTCTGCGTGGGCGCGTTCACTGGGGCGCAATTCGCGCACAAGAACGCCGCGCGCATCGTGAGGCCCGTGCTTCTGGTCGCGGTGATCCTGCTTGTGTGCAAACTGCTCTTTCAAGGGAAGGGACTGTGAACGAGGAATCCCCGCAGAATTCCCCAGAAAAACTCCGCGCCTACGCGCTTCGAAAACTCACGAGCCGGGACTGTTCCGCCAAAGAACTCAAAGCCGCGCTCACGCGGCGGGGCGGAAGCGAGGAGGTGATCGCCTCCATCCTCGGCGAACTCACCGAAAAAAAATGGATCGATGTGGATCGATACCTTTTGGTCCTCGCGCGTGAAACCACACGTAAAATTCGCGGACCACTCTACCTCACCGCCTGGGTCAAGCAAAAACAAGGCGAGTCTCTTTCTGCTCATAGGGCGCAACATCTGCTCGAAGAAACTTACTTGGAAATTCACGGGAGCCCGCTCGAGCAGGTGCTGGCGGATTGGATGGAAAGGAAATTTTCTCGAGCGGCCTCGGATTTCAAGGTGTACCAAAAAGCCCTACAGGCGGCTTTGAGGCGGGGTTTTCTCAGGGATCAAATCTTGCTAAAGCCCCCTAGGAGGAGTACTCCTTGAGGGCAGAGAAGACTCCCCTTCTCGAAAGGAGCATTCCCCATGTCAGCCCCCCAAATGGATATCGGTATCCCAGCGGAGTCCCGTAAAAAAATCGCCGAGGGTCTTTCGAAGTTCTTGGCGGATTCCTACACGCTCTATCTCAAGACCCATAATTTTCATTGGAACGTCACGGGCCCGATGTTCCAAACGCTGCACCTTCTTTTTGAGCAGCAGTACAATGAGCTTTGGATGGCGACGGACACGATCGCGGAACGCATCCGCGCGCTCGGGCATTACGCTCCTGGAAGCTACGGCGAGCTCAGCAAGCTCACGTCGATCCGCGAGTCCGTGGCCCCGGTCGCCGCGCGGGCCATGATCGAGCAGCTGCTCGAAGGCCATGAGACGGTGGCTCGCACCGCGCGCGGGATCTTCCCGACGGCGGAACAAGCCTCGGACGAAGCGACTTGCGATCTGCTCACCCAGCGCATCCAGCTCCATGAAAAAACGGCGTGGATGTTGCGCAGTTTATTGATGGATTGAGAGAAAACGCGACTTAAAACACGACGAGGGGCGGACCTAAGTCCGCCCCTTTTTTATTTTCCTGAAAAGCGCGAGTGCTTTTTCGCGCTGCTCGCGGTGATCCACGATCGGGGCGTGATATTTTCCACGGGTGCCCGGCGCGTGGATTTCCTTCGAATCCAAATCCTTGAGCTCGGGAACGAAGCGGCGGATGTATTTGCCTTTGGGGTCGAACTTGCGGCTTTGAAGCTCCGGATTGAAAATCCTAAAATAAGGCTGAGGATCGCAGCCCGTGCTCGCAGCCCACTGCCAGCCGCCGTTGTTGGCCGCGAGATCCCCATCCAAGAGCCGCTCCATGAAGTAACGCTCTCCCCATCGCCAATCGATGAGCAGATCCTTGGTGAGAAACGAGGCCACGATCATGCGCACTCGGTTGTGCATCCACCCCGTGGTGGCAAGCTCGCGCATCCCCGCGTCGACGATGGGATAGCCGGTCCGGCCCTCTTTCCACGCCTCAAACTTTTTTTCGTCGTTCTCCCACTTCAAATGGCGAGTGTGCGAGAGGAATGCTTCGTGCTCCACCTCGGGACGATGCCAGAGGATGTGATAGTAAAACTCCCGCCACGCGATCTCCTTCAAAAAAGTTGAAGCACCGCCGGACGCGAGGCCTTCTTTCTGTGCCAGCTTAAGCGCTGCGAGAACCTGCGCGCTCGTGAGCGAACCGTTTTTCAAGAAAAGGCTCAGTCGTGATGTACCGGGCAACGCCGGAAAATCGCGGTCACTCGCGTAACTCCCAAGCTTGGGGCGAAACGATTGGAGCGCATCAAACGCCGCCTCACTCCCCGCCTCAGGGATCGGCACGCGGGTTTGGGCCGAAACGTGCGCAAGGTATTCTTCCAAAGCGTCCCTGAAGGGGCTCCGACCCGCGAACAGCTTTTCCCAACTCAGCTTGAAGGGTGAAATCAAATCGGATTGAAGCTGAATTCTCGATTGAATCTCAGGGGACGCCAGCAGTTCAAACCAGCGCCGTGAAAACGGGGTAAAGACAGAATAGAAGGGCTGGCCGCCCGATGGCTTTGAGATCTCATTGGGCTCGATGAGCAGGTGATCTCGCTCCGTGTGCACTTCGATTCCGGACTCCTTCATGAGGAAGTTCAGCGCCCAATCATCACGCCTCCGGGCAAAGGGTTCATAATCCCGGTTGAAGGTGAACGCTCCAGGGCGCGGGATCCCGACCTGACCCAAAGCCGAGAAGATTCGCTGAAACGCTTCTTGCGGGCCCTGATCCAGGACTAGCAAATCGCCTCCGGCCTCCTTAAGCTCCTCGCGTAACGCGCGCAGGGTCTTGAGAAAAAAAGCGAAGCGATCCACCGAAAAATCAGGGCGCGAGAGAAAGGCGGGATCGAAACAAAAGAGGCCCACGACTCTCCCGGAGTGCCGCTTCCTATTCCAGCTGAGTGCGGGATTCCCCTTGAGACGGAGATCGCGCCTGAACCAATGGATTCCCCAGGATTCTTGAGTCACAGCCTAGGATTATCTCGAATCCGGGCAGGCTGTCCATGTTCCAACAACCGTGCTAAGGGTTGGGCCGAAAGGAACCTCCCATGCCCTCACCCCTTTTTGACGTGAAATCCGCCGCAAACGCCCTCAGCGACGTGCGCTCCCGCGCTCCGTTGGTGCACTCGGTCACCAACGCCGTCTCGATGAACCCGATCGCCAACGCCTTGCTCGCCCTGGGGGCTTCACCCCTGATGGCCCATGCACTCGAAGAGATGGAAGAGCTCTCCAAAATTTCTCAAGCGCTCGTATTGAATATCGGCACTTTGGACGGCCCAAGCATCTCCGCGATGAGCTCCGCCCTGCGCTTTTCGAGCGAAGCCAAGCTCCCTTGCGTCCTGGACCCCGTGGGTGTCGGCGCGACGACCTACCGCACACAGGTCTGCTGGGATCTGCTGGAGCAAGGTGGAGTCACCGCGATCCGAGGCAACGCCTCCGAGATCACCGCGCTCGCGGGAGGCGCCCCGACCTCGAAGGGCGTCGACAGCACGCTCGCGCCTGCGATGGCCCTGCCCGCCGCAAAAAGCCTCTCCTCCCGCTTTGATTGCGTTGTTTGCGTGAGCGGCCCGCGCGATCTGATCGTGGGAAAAAACTCGCAAGTTCAAATCCTCAATGGCGACCCCCTCATGACGAAAGTCACCGGAATGGGATGCATCGCGAGTGCGGTGATCGGCGCGTTCCTCGCGTCGACGCAGGATCCCCTCATCGGCACAGCTGCCGCCATGGGGGTCATGGGCGTCTCAGGTGAGATCGCTCGCAGTCGCTCTAGCGGCCCTGGAAGCTTCATGAGCGCATTTCTCGACGCCGTCGCGACGCTCACGCCGGAGGCATTGACTGAGCGCCTGAGGTTCGAAGCCATTTGAGAAAAATCACGCTGAGGGGTGCGCTCTATCTGGTGTGCGATCCTTCGCACGCCCAGCAACGTTCCATCGAAGCGCTTCTGGAGGAATCCATCCGCGGCGGCGTGAGCGTGGTGCAACTCCGAGAGAAAAATTGCTCCAACGAACAATTCATCGCGCTTGTCCGAAGGGCGAAACCCGTTCTCAAGGCCCATCGAATTCCCATGATCATCAATGACCGCATCGACATCGCGATCGCTGAAAAAGCGCAGGGCCTTCATATCGGGCAATCCGACCTGCCTTGGCAGGAAGCCAGGCGATTGCTCGGTCCGCGCGCGCTGCTCGGCCTATCCGTTGAGACGCCGGATCAGGCGGACGCGGCTCAATCCGCGTCGGTCGATTACCTGGGAGTGAGCTCCCTCTTTCCCACCGAAACCAAAACAGACACCCGCTCGCACTGGGGCCTAGACGCGCTTTCAACGCTGAGCCGTCGCACACGCTTGCCTCTGGTCGCCATCGGCGGCATCGATTCCTCCAACGCCCAATCGGTCATCGAATCCGGCGCCGATTCGATCGCCGTTGTATCCGCCATCTGCGCGGATCGTGACCCTCGATCCGCAGCCCATCAATTGAAAGAAGCCATTCACCAGGGCTTGAAAAACCATCAGGAGCGCTTTTCATGAAAAAATTCTCCACTCCTCCCATCGCCCTCACCATCGCAGGCTCCGATAGCGGCGGGGGCGCCGGCATCCAAGCCGATCTCAAGGCGTTCGCCGCCTTGGGCTGCTATGGCGCCTCAGTGATCACCGCGCTCACGGCGCAGAATACGAGGCGCGTGGAATCGATCCACCCGGTGGAGCCGGATTTCATCCGCGCGCAGATTCGCGTGGTCATGGAGGATCTCGGAGCAAACGCCGTCAAGATCGGGATGCTGGGCACTTCGGCGGTGATCGAAGCGGTCGCTGCCGAGCTTCCACGATTCGCTTCCCTACCCCTCGTTCTCGACCCCGTGATGGTCGCCAAAAGCGGCGACCTACTGCTTGACCCCAGCGCGATCCGCTCCCTGAAAGAGCGTCTGATTCCCCACGCCACGCTCATCACCCCGAACCTCCCGGAGGCTGAGATTTTGCTCGGCCGGCTCATCGGTTCTTCAGATGGGCAACTCGATCAAGCCGCAGTGGAACTTTTGGAATTCGGCCCGCTGGCAGTTCTACTCAAGGGTGGGCACCGCTTAGGCCCACCGCGCGATTGTTTGGCGCTCAGGAGCGGCAAAGGACCGGAGCTCATTCATTTCACTTCCGCGCGGATTGAAACTCCGAACACGCATGGAACGGGCTGCACGCTCTCGGCTGCGATTGCGGCTTTTCTCGCCCACGGCTGCGATCTTGAGGAATCCGCGCGAAACGCGAAGAATTATCTCTTTAAGGCGATTGAATCCGGGGCGCGCTGGGCCATTGGGAAAGGTCACGGGCCGGTGGATCATTTTTGGGAAAAGGGATACTCTCTTTCATCATGAACCCCTCTACCGAACCCAACCTCGCGCCCCCTGGCGCAGGAATCCCGCTGATCCCCCGCCTCGTCGCGCGCTACCTGCTCCTACCTCGCGCGTTTCGGGGCTCCTGGGATCAGGCCAACGCGCTTTACGCCAAACAGCTCTCAAAAATCTCGGCGCTCGTCGAAGCGACGCCCGCGCCCCAGCGCACTCAAAAAGCCCTGATCCCCCGGCTTCGCGGGCTCGAGGACAGCTCGCGCTTTTGGTCGATCCAAATGACGCTCGAGCATCTCAATATCGTGGGAGGCGAAGTGGGCGCGGGCATCGTGATGCTCTCGCGCGGCGAGGTTCCGGATAAAAAGGCCGATACCGCGCTCGTCAAACCGCTGGGGCAAGAATCGTTTGAGGCGACGTGGGAGAAATTCAAGGCCATGCGCGATCATCAGATCCAGGAGATCAACCGCGAGGTGAAAGACCGGCAATCCCCAGCGACTTTTTCTCATCCCTGGTTCGGGCCTTTCACAGCCCACAAGTGGAATTGGCTCCTGGGCATCCACGCGGGCATTCACCTGCAGCAGCTCCGAGAGATCAGGAAGCGCTTGCCCGCTTGAGCCGCCAGCTCATCAAGGATTGATCAAGAGATAATCCTTCTCCTGAATCAGAGGCAGCACCGGAACCTGCGAGAAGACCGGGTCGAATTCAAACTTGAACGCCCCGAGCCCGAAGAGGGCGAACTCCGAGATCACCACTCCCTTGAAGTTCCCGAGGTAGCGGCTTTGAACGTTCGGCGCGTTCAGAAGGAGCCGCTCAAAAGCGATGCTCTTGACCTCAATATCGTTCGCCGCGACGACTCCGCCAGGAGCCGCGGCATCCCAGAGCTTCGTGCTGCTGTTGCTGATCAAACCGGATTCGTCGTAAATGTCCTCGAGCTTTTGGGTCGTGGATCGCGATGTATCGCGCGTGTGGAAGGAATACCGCGTGAAGGAATCCAAGATGCGGTACTTCAAGCTGTCCGTCGCGAATTCGGTGATGCCGGTGTTGGGGTGGTACATGTAGAACTGGGATTGAGCCCTGCCGAGCCCCATGAGGATGGCGCTGGAGCTTGAGATCTGGAGATTGCGGTTGGTCGAGCTCCCCAAGAACGTGATCGCCCCTTGGATGAAGACGGATTTTAGCGCGTAAATACGGCAGCCGTTGTCATTCGTGCGAATCCTCAAGTTCTCCAAAAACAGCGTCTGATTGACGACAAGGTCCCCTTCGCAGAGAAACTCGCTCGAGGCCGAGTTGCGCAGATAACCCGCCAAGGATCCGTTCGCGTTCACTCCCGACACGAGTCCTTGAACCGCATTGAGACTTGAAGTCGCGTCTTTGAAATACCGGTATGAGCCCACGGGAACTTGGGATCCGCTTTTCTGGACTACGGCGTCCTGGATCGTCTGAACGCTTGGTGCGCCGATGTAAACCGAGTTTTGCTCGATGATCGCGGGTTTCGGAGCGCCGGGCGAGATGACCTGATACTTGCCCACATTGAGCGTCAGGTACTGAGCCAGGCTCATCGGGACTTGAGTCAGTGACGCAGGGAGAAACGCGTTTTTAGGCACGTAAACGGATCCCTGAATGTACCCCGTGCTCCAAGAGCTTCCGCCTGATCCAGTCACGCTACCCCCGTGGTCGCCGTAAATGGAGCCATTGAAAGGCTGCGGATAAGCGGGATCCGCTTGACCGAAGAAATAGGAGTCGCCGTAAGCGAAGTCAGTCACGACGTTCGAATGAATGCTGGCATGGCAAACGATGCAACCCGTTCCGCGCACCGCAAGGGCCGGGCGGATCATGCTCACGCTGCTACCGACCGCGATTGAGAGCGAGGCGGTTGCCGTGGCTCCCGCGACGTCAGACACCGTGTAGGAGAAGCTCGCCGTTCCCCTGAAGCCGCTCGACGGCGTGAAACGGAACTGCCGTGAACCCAGTGATACGATCTGCCCACTCGCGTTGCTCGGACTTGGGATCGTGACATTCAATGCCGTGAGCGCGTCATCGACGTCGGAGATCTCCCCGTTCGCGCCGATCGTGAAAGTCAGCGCCGTGTTGAAAGCCGTGGTGAGGTTGATGGCTCGAGCTACGGGCGCGTCGTTGACCGGATTGATGACGATTGAAGCATCCAACTGCTGCGAGGAGAGGATATTAGAGGAAGTGTAGCGGACCAAAACCCTGAAGGAGTCACTCCCATTGTAATCTTGAGCTGGGGAGTAATTGAAGGAGCCGTTGCTGTTCAAGCTGAGCGTCCCATGCTGAACCGATGAGATGATTTGATAGCTGCTGACGCTGGCTCCGCTCACCGAGAATTGGAGCTGAGAAGAAAGCGGCGTATCTTCGTTGGTCCGAAAGGAGTTGGGCTGTCCCGGGATGGGCCCAGGAGGGGGGTTTTCGGTATTCGAGGAGCTCTGCCCTTGAGGGCTCGTGTAAAATGACGTGGGCTCGCACGCCAACAACAGCGAAGTGAACGAAATTAAAATTGCGATTCGGTGGGAATGCTTCATAAAACCGTTACTCCTTGGGATCATTGTCAAGAAATTGCAAAAACAGAACCAAAGGGAGGGGGCTTAAATGATTGGGGTTTTTGGATGGAATTTGTTTAAATTTTTTACTCTGTCGAGTTTATGAGCAAATAAAAAGAGCGTGTGTCCGGGCCGAACCTACGCCTCTCAGCATCCGCCGCCGGCTAGGCCACTCGAAGAAGCGGATTTTAAAGCGACTTTTTGTCATCTGATTTTTTAGGTTTTAGCCATTTTTTCCGATCGTTAAAAAGCCATGAAACGATCGATTTTTTCTAATTTTCGCTTCGCATTATTTCTTGGCTCACTCCTCTTGTTTTCCCTGAACTTTACCTTTCATTGCCAGGCGGAGTCATTTGAAGAACTAGCGCAGCGGATTATCAGTAAAAAAGGCGGAGAAGCGAGGCGAATCGCGGATCTCATGATCCTTTACCGGCACCTGGTCATGCACCCTTTCATCGTGAGCCGCTCCGAAAAATTAGTGGATGCTTTGATTGAGATTTCAGCGCCGGCCGCCCAGCTCACTTCTGAAACTTCCCCCAACACTCGGGTCGCGAGCATTGCGTCATGGGTGATGGTGCACTTTCCGCGTCAATTCACCCCGCCTCAGATCTACGAAAGAATCGCGCGCGCCTCGGCAAAAAACTTGATGTTCGATTTTTTCAAGCCTGAGCATCTCTCCGAAGATGATTTCCTCATCCGATCCTACTGGGTGGATGAGGTCCTGGATCGAGTTTCAGAATCCTACCAGGAGCGTAATCAATTGATGGAAATCGCCCAGCGGTACATTTCCAGGGGGGATGATCGCCCTACAGCCCTTTTTTTTGAGCGCCGGCTTTACCCGGGCCTGATCAAAATCCTGCAGCCGCCGCGACTCCCTCCCTCAAAATCCGTGCTCTGGGCTTTTGATACGATCGCCGCATTAGGAAGCGCGGATCAAAGGCTCCATCAACTCATGATGGACTGGCTGTTCTTAAAAACTCCGGATCAGAAGCCGCTGGAGGGCGGATTGAGATTCACCGTGTTCAAAGCGCTCAATTCCTCTAGAACTGACAATCAGGCGTTCTTCAAAAAAATCCTCGGCGCCCCCGGTGAAATCATCGAAAATCGCTGGAAATTGGATTGGATCGAAAAGCACGATCCGAAGAGCCGCTCATCGCTCGAACTGACTCAAGCGTGGCTCGTTTCCCAGTTAAACTATTCAAACACGGAACAAGCCTTCATGGTGAAGTGCCTGAAGCAGCTGAAGAGGCTTGAAGAGAACTTTGGTGGATTCACCGAAAGAACGAATGAATCCCTAAAAATCACTTTAGGGCGGCCCGGGATTCAGCAAGCGCTGGTCCGCTTGGACAAGCAGGGAGAAGCGCTTTGGCCCGAGTTGCCGGGGCGGGGATTGCCCTCTGAAATCCAAAGCAGGCTGGCGCAGCCTGAGCTGATGCTTTCGGACATTGAAGTGCTTTTGTCGCAGCTCCCGACGCATTCCGCGAGGGATCAAGAGAGGATTCTGGCGGCGATCCTGGATCGGATGACCTCGGAGCAGGAAACCTACTGGCATGAAAGCGCTGAGGCGGTTTCAAAAGCCATGCTTCAGTACGCCCTTCGAGCCTTGGAAAGAGCGCCCAGGCTTCCTCTGGAAATCGGCGCCATCAACCGAGCTCAATCAGCGGTCAACCTCATCTTGAAGTTTGAGAGAAAAACGGGGTTTAAACTCCCCATCACCCCAGAATTGGAGAGTCGACTCATCGCGATCGTTGAATCCGGCCATGATTACGGAAGCAATTACGACAATCACGATGTATTCGAATTTCACGCGCTGCAGAGCCGAAGCTTGAAGGCTTTGTCGCTCGTTGATCAATTCTACCGGGAGACGCGGGGGCAAGGGTTGTCGAGCCAAGCTCTAATGAGGCTCATGCCGAAACCGGGGAGCGCTTACCCGCTGGATCGAATCCAATTCATCATTGATTCCGGAAAGACCAACCTGGACTATCAACGGGCGGCGCTCGAGCAGGTCAGTAAAAACTTATCGCGACGGCCCGTGGATAAAAAACAGGTGGAAAGCTGGATCAAAACCCTCTCTCCAGCGCTGCTCAATGACAGTTCATTAAAACAACAATTGTTTAAAATTTATAAAAACTCAGTTTTTTTCGCCAACTCCCTGAGAGTGGACGCCTTTGAGCTTGCCGTCCAATCCGGAATCGTTTCCTTTCCCGTCGAACTTTCCTCCCTCAGCTCAATCGAGGAAACGATCCGGCGAGGCATCCCCAAAGAGACGCTGGAAGCCCAATTGATTCAAGCCACCGAATCCCACCGCTTGTACAGCGACATTCTTCTGCCGGATGGAGCGACCCTGCCGAGGCTCGACCCAGAGAAGCTTCATGAGCTGCTCGAACCGGTGATCCTGGCGGAACTCGACAAGGCCTTTACGGAAGTGCAGAGGGACATGGTTTTCAAGAGCCTCCTGCTCAAAGCGGTCGAGACCTTCCATTTTGAAGGAAAATCCTTTGAGCATGCCGTCGCGAAGCTCGCTACTCCCGAAGTCTATCCCAGCCTTTGGCGCTGGGGCTTAGATCGCGTTGGCTCCAGGCAAATGCAGGAGCTCCGGATTCAAGCACTCAAGGTGCTGGGCGGAATTTTCAACCACCAGTCGTTCGATGCCGCTTACCTCATTTTTGACCACTGTTTGAATGACAGGGACGCGGTCGTCCGAAACGCCAGCGTCAAATTTTTAGAACGGGTTGACACAAAGGGCGCATTGCCTCCGAGCCTCAAGCGCGAAGCGAAACTCATGATCGGGGATCCCCCTTTCAAGGGAAGACCCACGGAAACTTCACCCACCTTCTACGAGGCTTTCTCGATCAAACCACGGCAGAATTGGAGGGAATCTTGGGGCTGCTTCTTTAAAAAGTGGCGGGGGAAGTGAGATTCTCCGTTAGCTCAAACCATCCCCTCAAGCCGCGCGATTAAATCGATGAATAGCGCCTCATATTCCGATTGGATGCGCGACACGATCTTCTTCGCGCTCTCTTCGTCGTAAACGTGCGAAGTCTGATTGCGATCCTCGATCATCTTGAGCCAGTTTTTTTCTTCCTGCAAAAATCCCAAACGATAGGCTTGGCTAAAGACGTCCTTGGCTCCCAAGCTCTCATGCCCCTGCGTCTTTAGAAGTTTCTTAAGAACCTTCCATGAAAGCTCATAAGTCATCTCAAAGTCCTTGATGATGCCTGAGAGATCCCGCGGCTCCAAAATCGGCGCTTTAAGCGAAAGCCTCAGGTTGGCCAGCGCTTTTTTGAAGTTCAGGTAACTACTGGAGCTCTTGAATTCACTTTTTGACATAAAATTCCAACCCCTCGCTTTGGATCTTGTTAAGAAGATCCCGTGAGAGCGTCTCATCCATTCGCACGAGATCCAATCCGCAAAGAGTGGGAATGCTCTCCCTGAGCCCCAGAGCGAATTTCGCCCAATCCCCATGCGAAAGCCCCGGCGCATCGATCGCGACGTCATAATCCGACCGTTCGTCGTGATCCGCTCGGGCGCGCGAACCAAATAGGATGGCGCGCTTTACTGCCGGCTCCTTTGCGCAGGCGGCTACGATGAAATCAAGAACTCCCTTTGATCGTTCATCCTGAATCAAGCCGGTATTTTTTTTCACTCGTTCGAATATAATCAGCTCTCTCGGGCCGAGCAAGGCAATCCTCTCAGCTCAACTGCCTGAAGCGAGGAAAAAGAGATTCGCCTTCCGCTCCTCGCGCTCGGGCTGCAGGCCGGCCTCGCAAGCCACCTGCAAGCGGGTTCCCGGCTTGCTCCGGCTTTCGAATCTCACTCAGCGGTACAAAATGCTCCGCATTTTATCTTTTGCTACTTTACTTCCCACACAAAAATACGTGTGAGGGCTTCTCATCGCCAGGATGGCTTCGACGAGTGTAAGCGAGTCGGATGAGAAGGGCATGGATGACCGTGCCCGACATCACGCATTTTTTTGATTTTATGATGGTGTTCCGGCTCGACTCTTCGCTCGCATCACGCTCGCGAAGGCCTGCTTTTGCAGGCACGTCTCGCTCGGAATTTTTTCGCGTCACGCCCATACAAATACGTGTGAGGGCTTCTCATCGCCAGGATGGCTTCGACG
>CAZLYB010000031.1:0-22835 GCA_964563795.1 uncultured Bacteriovoracaceae bacterium
CACCAAGCTCATCCTCAGTTCGCGCTGCTTGATTCAGTGCGTTTGGTAGCAGGATCACCTCATATTGTTAATCAATTATTAACCTAAAACGTAACTCATTGTTTTTATTAAATTAAATATATATAAAACAGTTGCTTATTTGTTGATAGAAACACTCTGTTTTTGGTAGATTGGATTTATCGCTGAATTGACCCACCAGAAGCTGATGCGGGGCGGTCTCCCCCAAAAAACACCAATCATATCCTTATTGTACGTAGGCGGATGATATGAAATTACTCCAAATCTCTTCAGCTCTCGCAACTTTAATCTCGGTCGCTTCTCTTTATATCTAAGCAGGGGCGCAGAAGAGGTTGCTGGTTTTTTCAAGCCAGCCTATAAAGCACTGCTGTTTTTGGCCTTTCGCTTTGGGGTTTAAGAAAGCTGGCCGAAAAGAGAATCGGTGAACTGCGTTATTCAAAAAACCTCACTCGCTTGGGTCCTGATTTTGACGGGGGCAAACCTCTGGGGTTGCCCCTTCGCGCATTCGGGAAAAGTCAGGCAAAGCATCGCCTGCGTGGTCGCAATAGTTCAAAAAAAGCCCTTGCCCCACTACAAGCTGATTGGGCCGGAGCAAATGCACGACTCCGTGGGGAATGCCGCGGCATCCGCTCTCCCTCAAAAATTCACCTTCCTCAACTGGAACCTCGCAAAAGGCAAAAACGAGGGCATCCCCAAAGATTTGAGCAAGCTCACGAAGCAAGCCGACCTGATCACTGTTCAAGAAACCGGCTTTTATCCCGGTGAAGCCAATGAGGATCTCTTTCCCCATCAAGAAGACCTGGAATGGCACGTCGCCAGCAGTTCTCAAAATCAGGAAGGTCGAAAAACCGGAGTCGCCATCGCATCCAGGGCGAGAGCACTTAAAGTACGTCCCGATGCCAGCCACGCAAAAGAGCCGTTCACCTTGACCTCAAAAATGAGAATGTTCAACACCTATGCGATCGAGGGAAAAAATTCGCACATCCTCGTCGTGAGCGTACATATGATTAACTACAACAAGAACTCGATTTTCAGAGCGGAACTCAAGTCGATCGTCGAGCGCATCAGCAGACATCAAGGGCCCGTGATCCTCGCAGGGGATTTTAATACCTGGACCCCGGGGCGGAAAAAAGCGCTCCTCGATGAAACACAAAAACTAGGGCTCGAAAGCGCGGATTCATCGCGAGGCTGGCACGCCGATTGGACTTTCTTGGATGGAACCTTCGTTAGGGGATTGAAAGTGGAGAGCGATACCATCCCCCGCGGCATCCGCTCCTCCGATCACAAACCCCATCTCTATCAATTCAGCGTCCTAAAAGACGTGCCATAGATATCGCTCACTCCGCCCCCTTCTTTAAGAAGGCGCTTCTGCATTGATTCAATACCCTCGCCTCGTCCCCTGGGATCATCATGGGCTTCAGCTGATTAGAGTCGCTGACCACTAAAAAATCCCGGTGCCGCTCCACTCCGAACAATTTTCTAGCGTCTTCTACCGTCTCGCCCGAGGCGGGCTTGTACCCCACTATTTCTCCCAGCCGCTTCAACCCCAACGGCGTGACCTCCATGAACTCGATCAAAAGCTTGAAGGCCTTCAATTTCTCGCCGCCCTGAAGCTTCAGCCATTCCACGAGAAGCTCGATCGTGGGCTCCCAGCTTCGCTTCTCGCGCAAATGATTGCGGGTGGAACTTCCCTCGTCATACAAATACAAATTCAACTTGTTCAATGCTTTCCCCAATGAACCGTAGGAGTGGGCGCGGAAAAGCTTTTTCGGGCCATGATTCGGCAACATCAGCTCGATGTACGCAGAAATGATGCGACCAAGCTCCAGACTGTTCCATTGGCTGTAAATCGAATACTTTGAAACCTCCCGCCCATCAAAGGAGCGCCGTTCTTTGACTTGAGCCCCTTGGACGATGCTGAGAATGTCGGTGATTTCAGCGTGCTTCAGAGGCTTCAATAGGAACCGATCCGCGCTGGGCACCAAAAATAAAACCTGCGCGGGTTTAAAACAGCGTTGATTTCCGGCATGAGGCAGGCAAATCGGGGCGCCCTCTCTTTGAGCGTTCGATTGATGCTGCTTCATGAATCTCAAGACATGCTCTGAAACAGCATCCCCGCGGTCAAAATTGACCTTGGCCTCGAGAAGCCCCACCAGGATCAAGCTACCCTGCTCTTCATCAATCGCGTACGCGATCCCATCAGGACGCGCCAGTTTCACCTTGAACGCGGAATCCAGCCTCAATCCGCCGAGCGTTTGAATCTCCAAACCCCTGAAAAACCGCCCGTGATAGGCATCCCGAAATTGCACCCAGGTGTCGACCTCATTGAGGATGCCCCGCAGGCTCCAGGCGTAGCCGGAAATGAAAAGAGGCGGGATGGGGCGATTCGCGACCCGAACTTGCTCGCTCTTTTTCTCAAGCGCGAGCAGTGAATTTTTCAAAAATCGAACCTCATCCTGGGTCCAACCATCAAAAAACGCGCGCGCCTTGCCTAAAAGCTCAGCTTGCTTCACTGCCGAATAAAACTCGGGAAGCTGCCTTTGGATTTCCTCCAAAGAAAGGATTGGTAGCCTGGCATGCGCCTCAAATCCAAATAAAGCGCCCCATAAAAAAATTCCGCCGACCAGTGGTTGGCATAGAGCTGCGCGCACGCCCGCTGATCATCTTGATTTTGCGCCGGGTTACAAGCTCAAAAAAATCCCCACATCTTCCGACAAGCCCTAGGAATGAGCCGTGCTCAAGACTTAATGCGCAGCAATATCGCTTTTTGGGGCTTGGTCCTCGCGACCGCGACCGGCTTCACGACGGGATTTTACTTCCTCGACCGGAAGTTCGCGCTCCAGCGGGATCAAGCCGCGGCGGAGCGCTGGTCGCGCCAAGTCATCGACCAGGTGAGCAGCCTCAGCCTCCACGGACGGCTCGAAAACCTCGAGGATAGCCTCTCATGGGCCAGCCGGCTCCTTTCGCAAGGGACGGATCCCCGCCTTTTAAGCGTCAAAAAAATCAAGCTTTCGGCTTCGAATTCAGAAGAACTCAAATTCGAGGAACCGGGGCGATTCACCTATTCCCAGGTGCTTTCGCCCGAAACGGGCGAAGGCGTTGAAATTCAAATCCTGCGGCCTTATCGAGGGTTCCTGGGGGCTTCCAACCGCCTCAAGAGCGACCTGCTTTTTGGATTCATCTGGGCGGGGTGGATTTTGCTGTCGCTCCTGATGGGGCACGTCATGCCGAAGAGCGCCGCCGCGATCCCCCAGGAAACCCCGGCTTCATCGAACGACAAGGAGACGCAGATCCGGGCCTGGCTGCATTCCGCAAAAAGTTGGTTGATTGACTGGGGGGCGATCGTCAAAAATCTTTCGCAGGATTTCAAGGATCTTCAAACCCTCGTGGAATCGCAAAAGAAAACCCTCCTCGAGTTTCACGACGAACTCCATCAAGAACTCACGGAACTCCGGGGCATCAACCGCCAGCTTGAAATTCTCGCCAAGGCCCAGGTCGAATCACCGCTTCATGAGCATTTGGCCAACCTCGCCCAGCGCATCGCCGCGCGCGAGCGCGAACTCGAAAAGCGCGTGATGGACGCGGACCTCGCCCTCCAAAAAGCTCTCCCGGGCGAATCATCCCTGGTTTCGGAGCACTTCAAATCAGCGACTCAATCGCTGCTAAAGCAGGCGCGCGACCTCAAGAGCGCGCTCGCCGCGTAGTCAACCCCTCCAAGAACCGGAACGCCGCCGTCGCCGCCAAAATCGCGGTTCGATCCCCCACGTCGTGGAGCGGGTTGAGCTCAAAAATTCCCAAGGACGCCACCTTCGGGCACTTGCCCGCCGATAAAAGCATCCTGAAAACCTCGGCCGGGGAAAATCCATCCGCTTGTGGCGCCGAGACCCCAGGAGCGCTGGCCCCGAGGATCGCGTCCAGATCCAGGCTGATCACGATGGCGTCGACCCGGCGTGAAAGCTCGCGCAGCGCCTTCTCAAAAGCCGCCCCGCACCGATCGTCATAAGGATGAATTTTGATTTTTTTTCGGTCCGCGTAATCCCAAAGGATCGGGCCATTGCATTGGGATTGGATACCGAGCTCGATCAAATCCCCGGGCCGCACCACCCCGCTTTCGACCGCCAAATAAAAGCCGGAACCACTGGTGATTTTTGGGCTGGGTTCGCGGACATCCAAGTGGGCATCGATGTTGATGCAGCCCACTCTGGGTTTTTTCTTTCCCCGAACTCCCGCTTCTTGAATCCCTTGAAGGTGGGGAAAGGCGTGGTCATGGCCCCCGCCCACGACGACGGAAACGGGAAACCGTTGATGGGCCTTCAGAACGAGATCGCGGCTGAGGCGATGATTTTGCTCGACCTCCTCGCCAAAGGGACCCGCATCGCCTTGATCGCCTTCTTTCAGGAGCCTCAAGGCCAAGGACTCCCGACCGCTGAGCCTTGCGAATGCCTTTCGAAAAACCGAGGGACCCAGGGCGGCACCCATTCTTCCACCGATGTTGAAAACTCCCCGGTCGTCCGGTATTCCAATGAGCGAGCAATTGATTCGTTGAAGCATTTCCACTAGACTTAAACACATCCATGGAAACTGTAAACACCGACTCCACGAGCCCCAAAAAGTGGTTCATCTACGTTGGCGATCATCACGAAGGTCCTTTTTCATTTTCCGACATCCAAAGCCAAGTCCAGATCGGCTCGGTAACGCCCACCCATTACGTGTGGACAGAGGGCATGTCGGATTGGCGGCACATGAAGGAGCTTGTAGATTTTGATCCCCTATGGAATGCCCCTGAACTGACTTCGCCCGCCACTCCTTTCTTTTCGATCGAAACCCAGCCGCTGGAAAAAGAAGAACCCAAACTGAGCGAGACGACTTACTTCGGAAATGGGTCAACGGTAACCCTTGACGCCCGACCTGAGCCGAGAGACAACGCTTCTCCCATGTCTGAACTCAAGAGAAACCCCATTCCCGGCGCTGCCCATTCGGTGGGCGGCAAGAAAGCTGCGGCCGCGTCGCCCATGAAATTTTTCAAACTCCTTTTCTTCATCGCGGTGATTGGATCAATCGGCCTGGGAATCGCCCTTTTTGGGCGCGTGCTGGAGCCGCTCGTGGGACAAAACACGAAGGCTCAGGCCATCGTGCAGAAGATGGAAAAAACCATCCAGCCCTTCCGCCTCAATTTTCTGAGAAAATTCCCTCAATTGGCTCAATGGGTCTCTCCCTTGGCGACGCTGCCCGATGTCACGGCGGAGGAATACCGCGAATTGAAAGCCGCTGTGCTTGCGTCCTTGGAGCGCGAGGGCCCGAAATTGGCGCTCGCGCTTTCGCAAGCAGACCCCCTGAACCCGAGTTTTTACGTGGCATCCAATCTGCCTGATGATTTTCGATTTGAGCTCCAAATCGAGGGAGTGCCCGGGACGCTGCTCAACCGCCTGAGATTTTACGCCAAATCCGAGGGGCAGATCGCCGATCATCTCGGCAAGACTTCGCCCCTTCAGGCGGCCGATACGCAACCCCTCGCTCGGGGCCAATACCAGGTCATTCTAGCGGAAGCCGCCGAGCAACCCGCCGCAATTCAGCCGAAGATTCAATCGATCTTCGCTTCGATGCCGATCGCACTGGGCACGAAGAAACTCATCGTCTCCAAGCCTTATTTCCTGGGCGGGAAGAAAGACGCCACCTACACCGTTCGCCTGAAGGAGTTCCACGACAAGATCCGCGAGAAATCCAATCAAGAACTTTTGGAGCTCCGGCAATTCGAGATCACCCTGGAATCCCAGCTCAATCAAACGGTTCAGCAATTCAACCTGCTCAAGAAAAAGAAAATCGGCCCTCCCCAGCGAAAGCAATGGGACACCTTCCATTCACGTTGGTTCGGGTTGGCGGCTCAGATTTCCCAAATCCACAGCGGACTCACCCCTGAAAAAGCGCAGAACGATTTTTTTCACGGGCCGCTTTATCTGATGTTTCAGGCCTCGGCTCAAGCGATCGAAAAATTCCATACGGGGCAGGATGCCGTGGTCAAAGCCGCCCCGCTCCCAAAGTCCTTGAAACCTGGCACCGTAGTTCAAATGCCCACGACGCTTCCCCCCACCGACGCCGAGCTTCAGGCCCTGGGAACGGCCGCTCAAGAATCCATCTCGCTGTTTAAAACCAAGCTCATCGAGACCGAGAAACAACCCCCTGAGGCTCTCGGGCTCGCTCCGCCAAATGAAACCGCAACTCCGACTCAACCCGTAAACACCACTGCCCAAGGTGCGCAACCCGTCCTCGCGCCGAATGCGGCGCCGGTATTGCCGAAGACCGCGCCGGTGGAAGCCTCTCCTGCACCGTCCTCGGCTCCTCCGCGAGTTTTCCCGACTCCATCGATGCCTCCTCGGGGGAACCCATGACTCCATCTCCTTCAGGCTCTGAGAGACGTAAAGCGCGCAGAAGGCCGGTTCTCGATTCTTTCTCGCTATTCTTGGCGATCCCCAAAAAGGGGCCGCATCGGCTTCAAATCTTGGATATCAGCGAGCAAGGGATTGGCTTCGCACTCGATGCGGATGGCGAAGCTGAGGCGGACTTCCCGGTGAAGACCGGAGAAACCCTCGAGATCCACCTCTACATGAACCAGTCGCTCTATCTCCCCCTTCATGTGCAAGTCGCCCGCATCGAGCGAAAGAGCGCGGGGCGCCTCGTCGGAACGCAGTTCTCGGATCAAAACAGCAAGCCGTTCCACGCATTTCAAGGCTTCTTGAAGCTTCTCGATGACCTCATCGAGGTCGGCCAGATCGCGAAGTAGCCGCGCCATGTTTTTTTCGCGCGAAAAAATGGGGGTCCGCTTGCTGGCCGCGACTCTCATTGTATTCAGCTCCCAGGCGAGCGCTAAAAAGTCCCCCATCTCATTCTGCGAAAAAGCGGTGGCTGATTTCTTGGTGGAACTGGCCAAGGAGCAGCCTGACTTGGAAGCGCTGAAAAAGCTTGCCGCTGATGGCATCGCGAACCAAGGTGAAATCCTTCGAAACGAGCTGCCCGCTGAATTTTTGGAAGCTTTGCGGAAGAAAGGGCTCCTTAAAAACAAGTCCTTCACCGTGGAGACCGCGCTGCTGGCCTCGACGATCCATTACGGAGCCACGGCATCGCCTTCCTACGAAAATTGCAAAACCAGACTTTTCTTCAAACGCCCATCCCAACCCGCCGCCAAACCCGCGCCGAGCGAACATGCGGACCTCAAATCCATTCACCGCCATTGGATCGCGCCATCAAGCTGGGTCACCCCCATGGAGGCCGATCTCGTCTTTCTCACGAGGTTCGAAGAAGCCGGGGATAGCGTGACCACGCGGATCTACAGCGTCAGGCGGCTCAAAGATGGGGAGACGAAGACGTATCGCTGAGAGTTGAGGCTCGCCTCTGCCTTTACAGCAGCTTAAAATCCATCATCTCGCAGGATGCCACCGCCTCTTCGCGAGAGGATTGATGCAGTTCGCAAACCACATCAAAGCTCAAGAGCGCTTCGGGTTGACGAACGAGCGTCGTCCCCTTGGATCCAATGATCCTCATTTGCATCCTGGTTTCAGGTTTCAGCGAGGTTTTAAAAACTTTGACTACATACTCCTGTGATGGGCAAGGAATCGAGCATACGGACGCTCGTTTATGGAACACTTTCACGGCGATGTTCTTGAACGCTTCTTCCGTGTAAGTATCCCCGGCCCAATTCAACTCCGTCTTCTCAATGGCGCTTTGCAACCGAGTCAGGTTGATTTTGACCTTGTGCTGCAAACTGGGGGGCAGCTTTTGATACCAATCAAAAGCCGTGGATAGGGTAGAAAAATCCCTCAAGAAGCTCTTCACGGTCTCCTGCGCTTTGAGCTCCATGAGTTCCTCCGCGGACGCGGAAGCGAAAAATGAAAGACAGAGAAAAAGAAGGGCTGTTTTCATGGATTGATTTGGATTTGAGTAATTGTGCAGCGAGTTTGGCTGAATACGCATTCCAAAGAAAAACTCAGTACGGGTCTCACTTTTTTCCTCGTCCAACAGGTAACTCTCCCATATTCATCATATCGCTGGGCTTGATAATACAACGGCGCATAGGGTTCTACCGGAATAGCCTCGACGAGAAAAAAATTCTTGGGGCAAGTTCCAGCACAGAGTGAGTAGGGATATTGCTTAATCGCAAATGAAGTGAATTTTTTTTGTACTTCGAGCTCTTCCCGAGATTGCCAATTGATCTCAAGTTTTTTGATCGCACTCAAGAAATTGAGCCATTGATCAGGCTCTTGAAGCCGCTCTTTAACTGGTTTTGAAACCCGCTTTGAATAAGGGAGAAATTCATTCTCCCACGCATATTTTTTATCAGGCTTGTCGAATAAAGCGACTTCCCTTAAAAAATTGCTCACTTCGGTAAAAACATCCGATTGCATGTCCCACTGCCCGGCATGCGCCATGGTGTGGCTGGAAAAAAACAAAATCGCCCACGCTAATTTTTTCATATCTATTCCGACTGTTTATCAAAAATTCCATATGCGGTTACCCTAAAAAAAGGTCTTTGACAACTCGCGCCCGTCATTTTTCCGTCGCTTCCTGTGCTCAAGAATCCCTCAAGACACACCCGGGGGAGCCGATACGTTCCTTAGCAAGGAGCACGGAAGCTTATGTCTCATCCATCGGATAATGCAGGGAACGAATCCTCCATCACTAGCCGGATCGTTGATTTCAACGAGGTTCGGGCGCAAAAAATGGAGGAAAAGCGCCGAAAAACCGAGCGCTTCCTGTTCAAGCACCTGCTCAGCGTCTACTCGGTCATCAATACCAGCAAGATGTGCCCCATCGAGCTGGTCGACGTGAGCGAGGAGGGCTGCTCCTTCCAAATCCCCTTTGAATCCGAGAAGCCCTGGCCCCAGGAGAGCAAGGAGATCCCGCTCCGCCTCTACTTCAGCCAGGACACCTACCTCGAAGTTTACTTTTTCATCCAAAATTCCCGCCCCACCATCGAGGATGGCCACCGCTACACGCGGTTCGGCTGCCTGGTCGACCGCAACAGCTCGTCCTACGCGGCTTATCAGCAATTCGTGCGGTTCTTGAAGCTCTACTCGGAGTCGGCCCGCAAGGACACGGGCGACGTCACCGTCTTTTATCTTTAATAACCGCAAGCAAGCTTGCGGCGCATACGCTAGCGCTTACGCGCATTACCTACTCATCCAATCAATCGCAAAAACAGGGATGGAGCCGTTCGGCTGGCGCATTTGCTAGCGCGTTCGCTTGGGTTAGCGTGAATTCTGCGGGGCTAAAGAAAGGGCGCTCACAGGAGGGGTCGATGAATCCATGCCTGCGTTCTTCTCGTATGGATCGGCTTCATAGACGACGGGCTGCGAAAAGCCAGGTTTGCGGTCGGCCTCGAATTCCTCAGTCATTTTTTCGTAGCCAGCTCTCGCGAACATCACGCGCAATAGGAATAAAACCAGTGGAAGCATGGATTGATCTTCGGACTCCCCTGGTTTTATTTTAACATTAATTGAATATAAAAAAGGGTCAGGCGGATTTTTTTTCGTGGACGGATCGGACCCATTCCGTCAAGATCTTGGCGGCTTTCTCCGGCTTTTGTTCGATGAGCCGGATCACGGTCCGCATCAGCCGCTCAATCTCGGCGCGAGGATTCATGAGTTGCCGGCTTTGATGAAGATGGGTTGCTCGCGCCCCGAAGCCCGGATCTCGTTTTCGCTCACGGGGCTGAAGAAAATTTCGTCATCGATCATGGAGAAAGCGAACCAGCGCTCGCCCAATTTTTGATAAAGGACTTCGACCGTGCGGCCGGCTTCGTTGATTTGGGTTTCTTGGCTTCTGGAAATGGATTTTTCGGCTTTCATGACGTTCCCTCCTTGGATCGTTCATGAGACCTATCGGCGTCGCTCAGATTCCCTGAACGAGCAAAAAATGCCGGGTGTTAGAGGGCGTTGAAGCGGCCCTGCAGAGCGGCGTTGAACTGATCTTGAAAGCGGTAAGTGCCGCTCGCTTGGATGCGAAAGGAATGGGTCAAGAAGGGAGAACTTTCGGTGGGATTGTGAACGGGGCTCGGCGGAAACGATGGCGTCCCCAGGGGAACGATCTGATGCGAGAGCTGGGTCGCCACGTAGTGAACGAAAAGCTGAACTCCGCTCCCCACCGTGAACGTGCAGTTGAAGACGCTTCCCTGCGCGGTGATCTGGCCCGCGGGCTCCTGGCAGCCGCATAGATGCTGGAGCATCCCATCTCTGACGGCGACCTGAACTACTCCCGTAGGGCAAGACTGCTGGGCCTGCTGCAAACCCGCGACATCGGAGCCCGTCCCGCTGCCGCAAGAAGCGAGCAATCCCATGAAACCCAAAAGCCATCTTGATCGGTGAAATCGCACACTTTTCATTACCTGAGGGGGGGAATGTAAACAAGAACTGCTTGTTTACGCGCTTGCTCTTGACCCGAGTTTTGGGTAAATGAGGGCTTGAGTGGACCCGTAGCTCAGCTGGATTAGAGCGCGACACTACGGATGTCGAGGTCGGAGGTTCGAACCCTTCCGGGTCCGCCATTCCCAATAATCGGCACCCAGAATACGGTTAACAGAATTCAGGGTACTGGGCCGTATTCAGGATTCCGACCAGCGCAGTATTGTCATCTCACTCCTGAGATCGGCTGTTTTGCCGAAACTGGCGCAGCAAGCAAGGGATGAAACGCCCATTCGCGTGCGTCGTCGCATACCGATCATGGATGTCCAGCATTTCATTGATCCGACGCTCAATGGCAATCAGGGTCGGTCCTCGGATGTCTTGGGCTTTTTTTGGCTCTACATAGCTCCTGAGGCGAGAAGCCATCGATTCCAACTCAAGCGCCAGATGAGCCAACCTCTCAATCTTGGCGGAAGCTGCCTGGAACAACTGCATTTGAGCCATTTTTTGATGGGCATTCTCTGAGTCCTTGGCGACTTTGATCATCGCATCGTAGGGAGGACCTACCAGCTGAGTTTCCAGGATGAATGGAAGGCGTTCCCCATCCACTACGGCTGATAAAGCGATATTGACCCCGATAACTCTGCCTTAGATTTGGAGATAATGGCCCCTAAACCCTCCGGAGCGAGGTGAGGCGCCTCTCTCATCCTGCTGTAAGCCGTGACCAAATGCTGATTGAGCAGCGAAACGCGGCGTGAAAAAACTTGAATCCTCTCAAGCGCCAGTTTTTTTTTGCCCGGAGTATTAGCTTTCTTCAAATCTTCCAAATACAAGCTGAGTTGCAGCAAATGTGCTGGAATCTCGTCAAAACTGACATGATCCTCATAATCCAGCAATGAGGGGTTTTTGATTCCGGAACGAAGCCTGAACTGCCCGCTCAAAAGCTCATCTTTTTGCTCCTCCCTTCGATGATGGAAATCCTCATGCAGATTTTCATGCTCAAATGAGCTGTCCGGTTTTCCGAAAAAAATCGCGGCGTGGGACAGGAATAAAGCATGGGGATAATGGAAATAGGCGATGAAACCCCCTTCCTGCAGAATGTGCGGCGAGTAAATGGCTGGAGTCTTTCCATTCGTAGAAAAGCTGGGGTCGAGTATCTTGAGTCCCTTTTTAGCCGTTCCTTCCCCCAAAAAATCCAAAGGGACCTCTTCATAGGCGATTTTCCTGAAATCCAGGATTTGCTTTGCCATCTGATATTGCTCATCACCTGCTTGCGTGAGTTCAGAGGAGCTAATTCCTTGCAGTTGATCCCTCATCTGCTTCTGGACGAGCCTGTAAAAAGGCCGAAGGGCGCCTCGCTCCGCGACGGGCAAATCACCTAAAAAGATCTTATAAATATTTTTATATCTGGTTTTATCGGAGACAAAAATTTTGACTGACCCGGAGCGGTCTTTGAAAAATCTGAGCTTCCTCTCGCTCCAATTATCCACCAAAGAGCGCTCAATCGAAGAAGTGGGGTTGTTTTCATCGATTCCAAAAAGCTCCTTTCGCTTGGATTGAATCTCAGCGGACAGCGCTTTAATGTCCTGAAGGACCGATTTTGGAAATCGCCTGTCCCCCGCCAGTACTTTTCTGCAAAAATTCCCGAAGGTCGCTTTTATTTTTTGGGGGATGCCCCAGTATGTCCGTGCCCAGGGCTTCGTATATTTTTCGGCCGGTGAAAGTCTGACCGAAAAGGATCTCCGACGTTTGCTGGGCGAATTCATCCTCAGCAAAAGTGAACTTTGATAAAAGAATGAGCAGAATGACATTGATGATCACTGCTTACCGACCCAAACCCCACTGCAGTAGGATTCCAAGCCCCAGATCCATCTTGTGCATTCGAATGGACGAGGTGTTCTGGTACTCCGAGCTCCCGAAGAATTGGGTCAAGAGATGAAAGCGCGCGTTCGGTTTTTTGCCGAGATTCAGCGCGAATCGGTAGCCTTTTCCGGAATTGATCGCGTATTCCTCGGTGGAAACCGCGAACAGGAAGATCCCCCTCCCCTCCAGCTCGGCGATGAACTCCTCGGACTGAACCAAGCTCACGGATGCGCTCAGCTCCGCCCGAGGAACGGAGACCGCGTTCACCGTGAACGCGTTGGCGCTCGCGACGCGGTAAAACGGCCGCTCGCGCGTCCCGAGCAACAGGCCCACGCTTCCTTGGTTGCCCAGCTTCAAGCGGCTTTCGGCTGCAAGCCCCGTATAGAGCTTGGATCCCTGATCAATGCTTTTTGAAGCGATCGTCGTGTACTCGACCCGATCCAGGTCAAAGAGGGCTGAGACTTGGAACGCCTCCGAAAAATCGTAATTCCACCCCAGCTGAACTCCGTAACTCAGGCGGGAGGGAAAAACGATTTTCGTCGTATCGTCGCCCCGACCCGTAAGCTTTGAGAAAAAAAGCCGCGGCGCGGCCGATACGGAATTTCCGCTCTTTTTGAGGGGCGATTCGGCATCCTGAGAAGCCGTCGATCTTGGGGCGTCTTCAGGGATGGGTGCGGGGGCTTCCGAAAATGAAGCGGTTTTTGGCTGGATTTGCGCGGGTTCGGGCAATTGAAGCATGTCACCTGCTTGAATCTTGAGGTCCGGCCGATGCTGGAACAGCTCGGCGTTGAGCTGAGCGGCGCGATCGACGCTCCTGCCTTTTCCCCAGAGCGGGGTGATTCCGCGGGAGTTCAGCACTTCGCCCAGAGTATCCCCCGCTTTCACGCGGTACAGCGATGAGGACTCCAGCTCCTCCCCGGGAACGCGCTGCGTGGAAAGAAAAAAGCCGAGGATCAACCCCGCTCTCACGAGGGAATAAAGTCGCCTCAGCTCTCCCCTTTTAAATGAGTCCACGCCGACTCATCGGCTTTCAGGCACGTTCCTTTAACGGGCTGGCAGTGCGATCGGGGTGGGTTCCGGGAAAGCGTGCGCGAAAGGAACGGGCATGGAGCAGAACAAGCTGTTTCCCGAGGAGGCTTCCGTCATGCTGACATAAATGGATTGAGCGCTAGGGACGGGGTTAGCGATCAGGCGGTAGTTGCCAGGCGTGGCCAGGCTTTGCGCGATCGTGCCTTGATCACGATGAAGGGACACCAGCCGATTCTCCTGCGCCAGGACAATCTGGTCTCTGAAAAATGAAGACGCTGAAATGCTGCCGCTCAATTCACGCTGCCAAATCGGATCCAATTGATCGCCTCGGGGCCTCTTCTTCAAATCCAAAAGCGAAATCCGGGTGATCGAATTGGTGTTTTGGAGCGTTGAAGAGCTCAGGAGCAATGAGCCTGTTTCAGGATCGAGCGAAATCATCGGATCAGCCGGAAATTCTTGGTTCATTTGGAATAAAGAGTTTTTGATCACTTTTTGCGTCAAATCACGAGAGAGAAGCGCTGAGCTGGTGAAGTCGATCGCGAAAAACTTGTTTTTATAAATGGCAAACGGGCTCAACTGCCATTTTCTGCCGTTCAAAAAAGTAGCGGAATCCCAGGTTCTCAATCCCACATTGTCCACCTGGGGATCGTACACCAGCTGAAGAAGTTCCACTCCCAGCGTACCGTTGTTGTTGATCGCTTCGCGCGGGATATAGAGATCATTCCCCACTTTGAAAAACTCACCGAACGTGAGCTTGAATGAAGCCGCCATCCGGGAACGGCTGCCTTCCTTGTAGAGACGGGTGATCAAGCATTTCTGGTCACTTTGAAGCTTACAGATGAGGAGATTGCCATCCTTGGTCTCAGTCGGAGCCGTGATCATCATGACTCGATTTCCGAGCATCTCAACTGCTTCAACGCTCCCATCATCGGACCAGACTTCATCCAATGCCCTGGTTTTTGCGTTGAACACGTGGAGGGCACTTCGATTCTTATCTTGATCCACGGTGGCGATGTAAATCAGAGAACCCGCCCTCTTCAGCGCCAATGGGATTCCGTCCAAAGGATATCGATTGATGAGGACCTTCTTTTGGAGGTCGAGGTGGTAGAAAATCGTGGGGAATTTGGATTTAATGCGAAACTTGTTTTCAGCCAAAATAAATCCTTGGCTCCCGATGACGACGGGATCTTTGACGATCGTCGTCGCCAACTCTAGGCAAAAAGGGGCGCCTTGAGCGGCTGAAATTTGAACTCGCTCCTGGGAACTCGCGCCGTTTGAAGCGGAAAATAATCCAAGTACGCCCAAAACCATAAAACTTTTTGACGTTTTCATGGGTCGGAACATTATTAAACTTACTCAACTTAATCCAGCGGAATCATCATCGCTGAATCCGCGCGGTTCAGATTCCCCTGAACGGCGAACTCTCGGCGTCCCTGAGCCAGTAGATTGTCGCGCGGGGGATTTTAGCGAGGGGGCCCACCAATGCTAAGCGGATGACGAGCTCCCGCTCCAGGGTATCCTCCTGATCCTTGCTCAAGGATCCCCCATTGACCAAATACACGAGCGACGCTTTCACGCCCATCCTCACCACTTCCATCACCGCATTTTCGGTGATGTTATAGATCTTCCCCAGGGCAGATGGGATGATACGCTCCCCCATTCTCGCGAAAACGGACCTCACGGCGGAAGAGCGCCCGATCTGACCCGGCACGGTTTCGACCGCCAAAAGCCCCGGGAACTTTTCACAGGCCTCATCGAAAGCGATGTCCGAAGCTTCCTGATCCGTTTTTCCCGCCGCTTTCTGTGCCCAATACGATTCGCGGTAGTAGCCAAGCGCTTTGCTGCCAGCGACCGCGCCTCCCCAGATCGCTGAATCAGCCGCCATTTCGGTCACTCTGCCGATCCGACCCGCAAGCCAAGCCGACGCCTGAAGCCCCTCCACTTCGCCTACGGAAACCGCTTTTCCGAGCGCTCCCGAAAACGCCTCCGATCCGAGTTTTTGAGCCATTTTTCCGAGGATAAGCTCTTGATTCGCTGAGATGGCGCGGCTTAACTGCATGGCCACCCTTGCCGGTTCCATCTTCAACCATTCTTTAACGACTTCTTCCGTGAGCTGGATGCCGGCGTCAGCAAAAGTCGCCTCATGGCTTTTTACGAGGGCAATGAGGCCTTGCACTGAGCGGCCTTCCATCTGCTGCAAAATCTCCCTCTCCACAAACAGCGCCGCCTCATTCCGAAAACGAGTGAGCCCGACCCCCTCTAAAACCAGTTTGGCGCCTTCCTGGATCGTCCTCAGTGAGACACTGGAAAGGCTCTTGAGGTTGGAATAAACGGCGGGAAGCGCCCATTGCCCGACCTTCTCGCCCAGGACCCGCGCGGCCGCGGAGTTCAAGGTGATCCTGGAAGCTTTCGCGACCAGCTCCGACAGCACTCTGCCCGCTAAGGAGCCGATGGCTTTCTTGGCGAGCGCACCCGCTGCGCCGCCTAACGGGTAGGTGAAAAGGGTGTCTCCCACCAATTTTCCGATATCGAAGTAAAAGCGGGCGGTTCCCGATCCATCGCGAACCCGCGCGATCAACCCCTGCGGCATCGCGCAAGCATCGGCCGAACCGAGATCAGCGCGATTGACGAAAACGGGTTGCAGCTGATTGGGCCCGGGAGTGGCCCAGTTCCCTGAAAGCAGGCTGAACAATGTGCCCGGTAGGTTCTGCACTCCCATCAAAAAGCTCGCCAGATTCTGATGATCTGAGGCGAAATCCCGGAAAGAAAAAAATTCCCCGCTGTTTTTCGCCTGAGATCCGAGATCCACCGGGATCATGAGCCAGTTGGAGGCTTTGTCCCCGAAGACCATCGAAAAGAACTTGGGCGCGCTGAAACCCAGCGGCTCGGAACCCTGAGGAACTTGGAGCGATTGCCTCATGGCCCCGACGAACCGGGACAAATTGAACTCTTTGCCCGCCGGGAAGATGAACTTGAGATTCGTCAACGAGCTGGACGCGGAAAATCGGTCGATGATGATTTTATGATGGTCGTATTCCGTGGTATCAAAGAGCTCAGGCTTCAAAAGAACCAACTGGGATTCTTCCTCGATCTCAAAAAACTGCTCCGGCAGCATCTGCCCCTCAAGAATGGCTAGTGAACCGATCACCGATCCTCTCTCGTTCGAAAATCCGGAGAGGCCCAGAAAAACCCTGTATTCATTGATTTTCCTCTCGTATTCACGGTACCGCGCGAGTACCTCGGGATGCCGTTGGATGCCATCCACGAACAAAGGGCCTTGGCTGCTTAAGGAGCCCACGAGGCATCTTGAACCCCCTCCCAACCGAGTCGCGTACTCCTCGGTCAAAAGCTGCTTTAACTCCCGCACCGTCAGGGAATAAAAGCTCGACGGCTCAAGGAGCACGTTGAGGCTGGGCTCAGCCCTCAATGCGATCGACGCCGGAATCGTGGGCGGGTTTTCCAGGAATTCATCGAGATCCGCGATGCGCTCTCGACTCAGAAAATCCGGGTCCTTGAGGGAGCTGGGATTCGCAGACTGCGAGGAACCCCTGAGGACTCGAGCCCTCTTTCTCTTGGCGACGACCGGCAGCTGGCCGGATTCCGACGGAGCGGGGGTTTTGATCGCATGAATCGCGGCCTCGATGACCGGCCAGCATTCCGCCCCGTGCGGGAATCCGGGTTCACCGTCATAAACCGCCCTTTCCAATTCCAAGAGGAATTGGACTCTTTCTGAGTGTCGATAGGGGCGCGGCCGCCGGGAAAAAAATCTTCGCTTCGCAGCGACCACGTCTTGATTGCAAACCGCATTGACGCAGTAATCGCGCGAAGCCGCATTGACGGAATCCAGGGTGAGCTCGCTGACGCACGCTTTTTCGGGTTTGAGCTCGTCCCGAAGCGAAGTCTCAAGGGCGTTGGTCGATCTTTGCGCGGCTTTTTCATTTGCCGCTGCCAGAGGGCGCAAGGCTTGATCTAAAGAACCTTTACATTCAGGGGTGGATAGCATCTGCGCCTCATCCTGGGAGAGGCGCGCCTGTGCCGCTTCGCGAAGCCTGCTGAGATGCTCATCCAAACGGACGCCGACTTGCCCTGCTTCGCACTGACAAGCTAGCCCAGCGCGGCGAAGCTGAGTTTCATGATCATGGCACTTTTGGCTGTCAGAGCCGGGCAGAAGGACCCGCGGCGCCTTTCGGGGATGATCAGCATGCGAGAAAACCGGGTTCAGGCCCGCAAGGGCGATCAGTCCAAAAATCCCTCTTGCCGCTAGCGGTAAATTCATGATTTTCATGTGCGCTCTGCTTCAGGCGCATATTTAACATTTACGGCGGCTGGTTATTTCAGGGTTATGTTAAGGTTGCTTTAGGTTTTGCTTGGAGTTGGTTTCTAACTGTAAAATCGGCTCAGCGCCGCCGCTAAAATCAATCCCGGCAAAAAATTCGCGGTTTGAATGCGGGTCACGCCGATCAAGTTGAACCCTGAGAACAGCAGCAGCACCCCTCCCGAGGCGGAGATGCATTCCAGAAGCTGCGGACTCACCCAGGCTTGGATTTCATGCGCGAGAAGGCTCATGCCGCCCTGATAAATCAAAACGGCCGCCGCCGAAAGCGCCACTCCCAATCCAAGAGCCGTGGTCAAGGCGGTCGCCATCACGCAATCCAAGACCGCCTTGCTGATCAGGATCGAAGGATTATGCTGAATGCCATCCTGAAGCGAGCCCAGGATCGCCATGGGGCCCACGCAAAAAAGCACGGAGCTCGTCACGAAGCTTTTGCCCCAATCGCCCCGAATCTTCCCGGAGAGCGCTTCGATTCGCGCCTCCAATCGGAGCGCGTGGCCCAGCCAGCCTCCGGCGAGCACCAAAACCAAAATAAAGACGAACTGGCTTCCGGATTGAATCAGCTTCACGCCTTGAAATCCGAGAATGAGCAAAAAAATACCCATCACTTGCATGATGCTCAGTTTCTCGGCGGGCGGGTTTCCCGCTTTTTCGAGGCGGCGCGCTCGTCGGCTGAGCAGCAAACCCGCGAGACTGCCCACCAGGATGGCGGCGGCGTTGATCCATGTTCCTTGCATAACGGCCCTTACATATCCCAAATGAGCCGGAGCGTTAATCAAATAAGCGTTAAGATCGCGTGAAGATTGAATGAATTCAGTGTATTAAAAATGATCATCTCCCCCACGCTAGGGCGCAAAAAACAGAAAAATTGGAATTTGAACCAAAAAAAACTAAAATAGGGGCTATGCGAGCACCTATTTCCCGTTTTTCCGCGGTTTTGATCTTAGCCTTGTGTGGTTGCGGTAAAATCAACACGACCAGCACCGATGACGTCCAAGAGCTGGGGCAATCGATCGGCGATGTCGCCGCATCGATTGATGAGGCTTCAGGATCCAACGCGGGGAATGGGGCCTTCGCGAGAGCACCGCATGAAAGCAATTCGCCCCTTTTCGCACGTCATGGCTTTGGGCCGGGCTTTTTGGAACGCATCGGCGCATGGGCTGAGCCTCCCGCCATGGCCGCGAGCTGCTTGGCGGGCTCGGTCTTTTCATCTTGCATCAACAACAACATCACTCATGACTTCAATGGCTGCAGCGTAGGAAGCGCTACTTTCACCGGCAACGTCAGCCTTGCCTTCACGGACGCGGGCGTCGACAACAGCTGCATGCTCGCTTCAAGCGGGCACAGCGTGCTGCGCACCCCGGCCTTCTCCGTCAGCGGGCGCCGCGGCGCCACTTTGAGCGTCAACGCGCCGGGAGGAGGTCAACTCATCACGCGAGGAGCGGCGGCCGGCACTTACACGCTCACGGTGGGAGGCATCCGACGCGTGTTTTCGTCAAGCAATAGCACTTTTTTGGACCTCACGACCTCCACCACTTCACCGATCGGGATCACCGGCATCAACCGCCTCACTCGCCTCGTGAACAATGGGACGCTCCGCATCTTGGACAACAAGAGCGGCGTGTTTTGCGACGTCTCGCCCGCCAACGTCGCATGGAGCTCAAACGCGTGCAATTGCCCGACTTCGGGGACCTGGCAGGGCAACTGCTCGAACGGAAAAACTTTCTCGCTCACTCATAGCGGATGCGGCACGGGCAATCTCACCGTAGGCGATCTCACCACTTCATTCAGCTTCGATCGCTGCGGCTGACCGTCGAAGCGTAAGACCAGAATTTCGGGAAAATCAAAATGCACGCGAGCACGCCCACGGTGCAGAGCGTTCCCCCGCTCCAGATCGAAAAACGCGGGGTCCCCAGAGCTGCCACCCAACCCGCACGCGCGTTGCCCAGGAGAGGGCCGCTCATGTAGCTGATCATCTCGATGCCCGCGAGGCGCCCACGCAGGTGACTAGGGATCGTCTCGTTCCAAATCGTGGAGCGAAAAATGCCGCTCACCATGTCGGCGGCGCCCGCAGCCGCGAGGCAAATCACCGCCATGGCCAGCCCCGGGGCGAAACCCAGCGCGATGACCGCTACTCCCCAGGCTGCGGCTGCGAGAATGACCGCCGCCCCATGTCTCCTCACGCGGCTGCTCCAACCGCTGAAGGCGCTCACAAGCAGGCTCCCCATCGGCATCGCCGCAAAAAGCCAGCCCGCGGCGGCAGGGCCTCCCCAGGCTTGGGCCATCGCCGGAAAAAGCGCCATCGGCATCGCGAACGTCATGGCCACGAGATCCACGATGTAAGTCCCCATGAGGTCCTGCCGTTTGCGCGCATAGTGGAGCCCCTCCAAGATGCTCTTCAACCCGGGACTCGGGGCGACGTCTTGCGGGGGAATTCTCCTGATTTTATAGATCATCAAAATTGAAAAAAAGAAGCTCGCCGCATCGATCAAATAAGTGATCGCCACGCCGAACCGGGCGATCCCGATCCCCCCGAGCGCCGGGCCCGCGATCGCGCAGATGCTGAATCGGAGCGATCCCAGGACTGAGACCGCGGTGAGGTCTTCCCGATTCACCAATCTCGGCGAGAGCGAATCGAGCGCCGGCCTGTGAAACCCGGTGGCCGCCGACATGAGCGCCGAAACGAAGAAAATCAAAGCGACGCTCGGCCTCGCAAAAAAAGCGTTGATCATCATCGTCAGGGCGCACAGCGCGAGAAACAGCTCTGAGCCCAAAATCAACTTCCGCCGATCCATCGCGTCGGCGATCGCCCCGCCCCACAGTGCGAAGATGAGAAGCGGCAGAAGCTGCGTGAGCGAGAGCATCCCCACCGCGAAGGATGAGTTCGTCAGCTGGTAAACTTGGTAGGGCACGGCGAGGTAAGTCATCATGCTGCCCAAGGTGGACACAAACTGGCCTGCGAAGAGTTTTCTGAAATCCGGGTATTTTTTAAGCGGGCTGACATCGAGCCAAAGCGCTGAGATTTTTTTCATCATTGATTTTCGCCGAAACTTGCGAACATAATTCATGAAACTTCAAAACACTAGGGGGGATTGTGCGATGAAGGACGCTGCGTTCAAGGCGGGATAGCCTCCCGCTCCATTTCACCATCATTAAAAATTTCAGCTGAAGCTCCGCGATTTTCGCGGCGCTTTGGGCTTTTTCCATTGACCCATCAACGCTGGGGGGCGTTATGCGTTCGATCATCCATGAAAAATTTTGGTTTTCACTCGGTTTTGCGGCCGTCGTGGCCTGGCAACCCTCGTTCACCCTGGCTTCGCAGCACCGCGGGCTCCCAAGCACCCCGAGCTTCCCCTCGGATTGCGCGCCGATTTCTTTGAAAATCGAAGCTCAAAAAGTCGACCCCAAGGCGGCTTGCCAGCAAATCGCGAGCTTGCTCCCTTCATGGAATCTCTGCAGATATCCTCTTCACGCAACTGCTGAAAACTGGAATCGCCTCAATTCAGAGTGGGAAGAGAGAAAAAAACACTTGCGCACGAATGCCGATTGGGACGCATGGAAGAAGAGTCGGCCGGAATGGGATCTTTTCGAGGCGGGAGCTTGGTCAGACGAGGCGAGCTGGCTCCTTCAAAGCTCCGAGAAGGTTCTCGAAGTCACGGGCATTGAGATGTGCTCCAAGCAGGTCAAAGCAGGATCCAACCAGCATGAACTTTACGTCAAAGCTTGGGACAAGGATCAAGACGCTAAAAAAATCGCCAAGCTTCCCTACCTCTATTCACTTCAAATCGACGACCATTGGCAGTCGCACTTCACGATGATTCCAGGTGCTGCACCGAGAGCAAACTCTACTTTTCCGCTGCTGGGCACCCACCCGGCTCTTCGGGAAATTCACCTCTCCAATTTGATCACTCCAACCGTGCTGGATTCCCAGGCGGTCGACGACTCGTCGAACGGGGCATTGCCTTACTATGGAAGGGCTTACGTCCTAGGCTGGATCCCAGCGATCACCCTCGCGAACTCGGTCCAACAGGACCATCTTTACGGAAAAGCCCAGGCGCTCTACCGAGGAGAGCAAGCCGAGTTTCAATCAGCTTGCCCCGCGCTTCCTCTCTCCACGCTTGCGAATGAAAAAAAATCCGCATACCCCTGGCTCAGGAATCAGCAGACCGGACTGTATGAAATGTCGACGCTCGCCTCCCGCTGCCCATCGAACCAAGGCGAGTGCTTTCGAATCTGCGTCAAGAGGGTCCCCGGCAAAATCACGGTCAAGAACGTGCGAGTCAACTCCTATGAAATCCACGCCTCCGTGAATGGCTTGTTCGGGTACAAGAGGTTGCCTGGAACCTACGTGGCAAAAACAAAAGATCGCCCCGAAATCATCGCGGAACCTCATTCCGCCAGCACCTTGGAATACGTATCCACCGAAGTCGGGCCGGGAACCATTCCTTATTTAAATTTCATTGATTATTCAGATCCCCAGTTTAGGAATGACTTTTTTGACTTCATCAGCGGAGACAGGCTCTCGGAACGGCTTGCCCGATTAGGAAATTGGCACGCAGACCACGGGGAACCTTTTCCTGCGCTCGCTTCCTTGAAGGCGCTGACTAAGGAGCAAATCCAGGAAGAGAGAAGGAAGAATCGGGCGGATGAGGCCAGCAAAAAAATCTCGGTCATCCTGAATTCTGGTGATTAATAAACAATAAAAATGCGGCGGGGTTGCACTGGGTAAATTATTGTGCTTAAACTGAGCCGCATGAAATCCGTTTTTTTCCAGACGATGGCGTTCGCAGTGCTCGCGATGTGCAATCCCGCACGCGCCGAGGAAGCGAAGATCCAGCCCGGCGCTTGCGTCGCCGGCGTCGAGAAATTCTGCGGAGCGGCGGATCCCGACGAAGACCGAACCAAGGATTGCCCAAAAGAACTTTCGAAAAACCACGTAGCCAGGCTCAAAAGCGACGGCTGCAGGGCTAGGACTGCGCGCTTGAACGTGCCGGCCGCCGGAGCACCCAAAAAATAGGTCCGCCCTGACACGGGACCCGGACTGACAGCTGACCAAGGCTCACACAGCTTTTATTTAAAAAACTGTGTTATTCTATGATTGGCACCCCGATTGCTCCACTAGTCCTTGACAATCGCATCTCCGTCGTCGCTTCAACAAAACGCCCTGAGGCGTTAGCAACCGCTCCGACGCATAGCGCCGG
>CAZLYB010000032.1:0-21178 GCA_964563795.1 uncultured Bacteriovoracaceae bacterium
AGTCAGAGCAATCTAAACTCACGGTCACACGCATGGCAATCCTCGATTAAGAAGGCTCGGTCCCTTTGTGAGAGACCGAGCCTTCGGTACTTCTTTAACTCAAACTACTCTAAAATCTCGGCAACCACGCCGGCGCCAACGGTCCTGCCGCCCTCGCGAATCGCAAAGCGCAGTTCCTTTTCCATGGCGATCGGGGTGATCAACTCCACTTCGATCGCGACGTTGTCACCAGGCATGACCATTTCAACGTTTTGAGGAAGCTTCACGACGCCGGTCACATCCGTCGTGCGGAAGTAGAACTGAGGGCGATACCCATTGAAAAACGGGGTATGCCGCCCACCCTCTTCCTTGGTCAGGATGTAAGCGGAGCCTTTGAATTTCTTATGAGGCGTCACGGAGCCGACGTGAGCCAGAACTTGGCCGCGCTCGACTTCTTCTTTTTTCGTTCCACGCAGCAGAACGCCGACGTTATCGCCAGCCTCACCTTGATCCAGGAGCTTGCGGAACATCTCAACGCCGGTGACCACCGTCTTGGTTGTCGGACGCAGGCCGATGATTTCGATTTCTTCGCCGACTTTGATCACTCCGCGTTCAACGCGGCCCGTGACCACTGTTCCACGACCTGAGATCGAGAACACGTCTTCAACCGGCATCAAGAACGGCTTGTCCTTTTCGCGGGTGGGCTGAGGAATGTACTTATCGACTTCTTCCATCAATTTGAGGATAGCCGTTTCGCCGAGCTCGCCAGCGTCGCCTTCCATCGCCTTCAGCGCAGAGCCGCGGACGAAAGGAATCTTGTCGCCAGGGAATTTATAAGAAGTCAGCAATTCACGGACTTCCATTTCGACCAGATCCAAAAGCTCTTTGTCATCGACCATGTCGCACTTGTTCAAGAAGACGACGATCGCGGGAACACCCACTTGGCGAGCCAAAAGGATGTGCTCACGGGTCTGAGGCATGGGGCCGTCAGCAGCGGACACCACCAGAATCGCGCCGTCCATCTGAGCGGCGCCGGTGATCATGTTCTTCACATAGTCAGCGTGGCCAGGGCAGTCCACGTGAGCATAGTGGCGGTTGCCGGTCTGATACTCAACGTGCGTCGTGTTGATCGTAATCCCACGCTCTCTCTCTTCAGGAGCATTGTCGATTTGATCATAAGCACGAGCCTGCGCCAGGCCTTTTTTCGCTAGAACTGTGGTGATCGCGGCGGTCAACGTGGTTTTTCCATGGTCCACGTGTCCAATGGTGCCGATGTTGCAATGGGGCTTACTTCGATCAAATTTCTCTTTAGACATATTCTCCTTATGACCTCCGCGTGTGCATTAAATATGAGTCGTTAAAACTGGAGCTCTTGACGGGATTCGAACCCGTGACCTCTCCCTTACCAAGGGAGTGCTCTGGCCAACTGAGCTACAAGAGCCTGCCTTACCATAATACCTTGGCAAGAAAAACCATTGTTTAGCGGGTAAGGGAATATTTTTCCAGTGGTATTTATGGGTCCCCTGAAAGAAACCTTCGCCCAAGGCCAACCGCTTAAGAAAGCGGAAACTTCAGCAAAGCCCATTGCTATCTCAATCAATCCCTCAATACCAGGGATTACAGTTCGATGAGAGTCCAGCTCGCCCTAAAAGCTATAGATTCGGGCTTCACACCAGGGAGTGGCCGGATCATCAACGCAAGTGAGCACCAGCCCCCCGCAATAGCTCCCTACAACGACTTTCTTTCGCTCATCTTCGGGGAATCCTGCCATTTTCAACCGGCTTAAAATCAGCGCAGGCTCAGGAATTGAAACAGTTTTTCGGGCATAGTTTGATTCTTGGGGATAGTAAAAGCCGTCGCAATCTTTAGGCGCCACATCCTGAGTATAAATGATCAATTCGCAAGAAGCTTCGCTCTTCAGAGAATACCAATGGGTTTTCGTCTTCATGCAGGAAATTTTGTGCGGAAATCCCGTCGCCTTCAAAGAATTCTTGCCGATTTTAGGGTAGTTCAGCGAATCCAAAGCCTTGATGATCACTTGGGAAGTTTTTGAATCCATGACGATCGGCTCGCCCACTTGATCGGCGAACACTGTTCCGCTAAGCGCCAATAAAAAAACAGCCACCCGTTTTATATTCTGCATCAGGATTCCTTTCGCAAAATAGGCACGAATTGCGCAGCAGAACTGCGCCGCAAGCTTTTAGAAGGTGTTCCGGCTCGGCTCTTTGCTCGCATCACGCTCGCAAAGGCCTGCTTTTGCAGGCACGCCTCGCTCGGAATTTTTTCGCGTCACGCGAAAAAATGGAGCGGGAGAAGGGACTCGAACCCTCGACCCTCAGCTTGGAAGGCTGATGCTCTAGCCAACTGAGCTACTCCCGCCCATGACCGATGAGAGAGCATGAGTTTCATTTTTTGGCTAGGGTTTCAAGAGCTAACTGCTGCTCCCCAAAAAAACCTCACTTACACCAGCTCGATGCTTCGGTACGGATTTTTCGCAAAAGAACGTCCTTCGCTTCTTGCGATAGGGACGGATACGGGTGCGCCCTGAAAAACCCTTCATAAACTTCTGTCAGCGTCAAAAGGACTTTCTGCACTTGAGCATTTGCCTTGGAGTTCCCTTTAAAAAATCCATTAAAACGGCTTTTTCTCATAGATTCTGACTTAAATACGACTGGGCCCTGCGAAGGCGAGAGAAGCTGATACCAAAGAGTGCATTGCTGATCTCCCATTGAGCAAGCCGGTTGTCTTCCACTTTTCTCAAAATCCCTGCTGATACTGATCGAATCGAGATTCTGAGTGGGAAGAGCGTAGCGAACCTGATCGCAAAACCTCGTGCGGTCCAGGTAAAGAGCTGAGCCTCCAGTACCCCCTCTGATGCAGGTCTTGGAACCCGGACTGGCGAACTGATGAAGCGTCTCTAAAACGAGCGCTTCCTCGGGTGAAATGAAGATACGACCGGTGTTCGAGTAAAAAACCGCCACGAGTTTATCCCGGTCAATCTCGGTCCATACAGAGTTCCCGTTATAGGTAAAAGTCGACGCCGAATCGGCGCTCTCAACACAAAATTCGAACCCCTTTGCCTGGCTGAACGCAGGTAAAAACAGGATGAGAACTGAAAGAAGTCGGAATAGACCGTTTTTTCTTCGCATAGGGGGCATTCATATATTTAAACAAAAATTATGTCAATTTACGGGCCTGATTGAGCTTGAGCCCGGCCCCTTAACCCGCTACGTTTCCCCTTCATGAATCCACGCTGGATCCGCCGCTGCCTCACCCTGCTCATCGCGCTTTCGCTCTTCACCCTGCTGCCCTATCTCTTTGAACCCCACATCCTCCGCGGACAGGTCGGCAAGCAGACTTTCTCGGCGGAGATGGCCCTGAGCTATGCGCGCGGGCAGACGGAGCAGGGTTTTCCGCTTCGGCATTTTTTGGAAGTTTGGCACGAAGACGTCATCCCCTGGGCTGAAGAAGTCCCGATTTACACGGCCCCAGTGGGATTGCTTTCGCGATGGAGCGGCATCTCGGTCGTGATCCTGGGAAAATTCGCGAGCGCCCTCGCCTTCATCGCGCTCTTGGGCGCGCTCTATCAGATCGGGCGCGCCCTTAGGCCTGAAGACGGTGGTGAGCTGGGGCTCGCCATCACCGCATGCGGAGCCTGGTTCCCGGCGTTTCGGATGTACGGCGCCCAAGTGATGCCAGATCTGGCGATGACGGCCGCCTCAGCGTGGGGCGCGGCCTGGGTTCTCCGGCGAAAGTGGGCCCGAGCTTGGGCGGCAATCATGCTGGCGAGCTGCTTCAAGTACTACGCGGCTTTCAGCGCTCTGGGGCTGGGGCTCGGCCAAAGTGTCCTTCAGAAAAAAGGGCGATGGATGAGGGTCGTTTTATTCGGTTTGAGCGCCGCCCCTTGTGTGATTTACATCGCTCTTTTCATCCAATGGGGAATCCCGAACCCCATTCAAGAATATCGCTCCTCGAATGGGCACGGGCATCTCTCCTCGCTTCAAGATCTCCTGCATCCCTTACACTGGGTTCGGGTTTTCACTTGGATCGTGGTGAAAAATCCCTCGCCGTGGGGCGCGCTTCTCGCGGTCTTTGGAATTCTCGCCCTGAAACGGCGCTGGCTCCCGTTGCGGGAAAATGCGGGAAAATTCATCGCTCTTTGGTGGATCGGCGCGTTCGGCCTGCCCCTCGTTTTCATGAGCAGCTTCTTCGTTCATGACTACTACGGGCTCCAGCTCACCGTGATCACGGCCGTGCTCGCTGGTCTTGGGGCATGCGCGATGGCGGGACGCCTGAAGCGGGAGTGGCTCATGCCAGCGCTGATCTCCATCCTGGTGGTTTGGGGGTTTTTCCAGACGCGGTCAATGAGGGAACAGCGTTACTACCTGCAAGCCGCTGAATTGGTGCGGGAGCAAAGCCGCCCTGAGGAACGCCTCTACGTCCTGTCCGTCCTTTCGAACCCGGTCATTCCCTTCATCTCGGGGCGAGTGAGCTGGATGGGAGATCTGCGCGCGCTGCCCAGCTCGGAGATCGCGCGGAATCGCCTCGCCGATCCGCGGGTCGATCTCGTGGTCCTGCACCTGCTCGAGCCGTGGGCCGCGGCGGAGCTCGAAAACGCGCGGCCTTTCCTGGAAAAAGCGGGCTGGAAGAACATCGCGGCGGAGCAAACCTACGGATCAACACGGGCGGTTTTGCTTCGCAGAACAATCAATCACTAAAATCTCGGGGCTATTTTCTTGGGATCGCGGCAAAGGGTATTGCCAAGTAGCACGATTTCATCGAGGAACTTCTCGCGGCGAACGCCGCCAGCGCCGTATTCATCCTGCAACTTTTCTAAAGTCTTGACGATGCGAAGCGATTCTTTTTTCGCTTGATCGCTTCTCAAGTTCCATCGATTCAGGCAACCTGACGCCTGATCCGCGAAAGATGATCTGTTCCCCTGGCTTCGCAACTGCTCTTGCTCGCAGAGCATGAAACCTCCTCTCTCGATACTCGCTTTCAGGCGGATTTTGATCGAAGGGCCGGGCCTAATCCCGTATTCATAAGAGACCCCATCGCAAGCTTCATAACGCTCAAAATGAAGCGTACCGCGAACTTCTTTCTCTGAGCCTTCGTAACAAACAGCGGTGCCGGGATCTGCGATGAAATAAAGGGCGTCGATCAACGGGAGCAGATGCAAGGCAACCCAGCTGAGATTGATGTAATTAGGCGCATACCGACTCCCGTTATCCGCATGATATGAAAAATAAACATTGGACCCATCCGCCCGATACTCAGTGAACTGGCGACAAAACTTAAAGGCGAGAACTGGGGAAGGCATCGCCTCAGCAATGATGAACAGAGACAAGAAAAGGCAAACTGCGCGTCTCATCTTCTTGTAGAGTTTTACGTAGCTACGTTTTAGCGAACCGGTGATTCAAATGCAGTGGCCGTGCACTCCCTCAATGATCTCAGGGCGAATTTTTTTTCAAATTTTATTTTTGACTTATTATCCTGATATAGAATTTTTACGCCTGAGACATTCCCATTATTTAAAAAGGCGATGGGGTGAAAAACTTTGGACTTGCCCTGATCAACGCCCCGTTCGATATCAACTCGAACGTTATAACTCTTGTTATAATCATCATTAACCTTAACATCCGTCTGATATTTTAGAACCACTGCCTTGCCCCGGGTCTCCTTTGATACGCCTTTCCAAGCCACAGGCAATTTGTCTCTTCCGAAAAACTCTTTGAACTGCTCCTGATGATCAGTTGGAAAAAGCTCAAAGCCGTTCAACTGAATGTCTCTATAAACCTCCAAGAAATAGATCTCAGACTCGCTCGAATTACTTTCAGGAGCCGAAGACTTGGAGTCAGTCGAAAGCTTCATGATCTTCACAGAACTTCCCTTTGGAGACTCACTATTGAGATAGAAGGTGATTTCATTCCCAACAGGGCAAGCCATCACGGATGGCGTCATCAAAAAAATGCAGCCTAATATGAATCTTTTCAAGGTTTCGTTCGCCTGCGTCATCTTAACCTCTCTCGAGCTTTCACAGGGCATTCATTCAAAGGCATGAATGCCCAAAAAATTAATCTATATTTTAGATATAACATTAAATTTGCTTTGACAACTCCGCTGATCTGAAAGAGCTGTCTAGATGGGCGCGCGAAGCGCCAGCGAATGCGCCGACGTTTTTGTCGCTATTGATACGCACCGCAAGGTGCCAGCCGAACGGCGCCGTCGCCTTGGCGACGGTTATAATGGTGGAGAGAGAAGGATTCGAACCTTCGAAGGCATAAGCCGCCAGATTTACAGTCTGGTCCCTTTGGCCGCTTGGGTATCTCTCCGCAGCAGGATCAATCACGCATTTGTGCTAGTCAGGTGCTCGCTAAAATCGACATCCTGTCGATTTTGGGTGCTGATGCACCCACGCTGCGCTCCAGCAAAATTTCACTTCCAGTGAAATTTTGGAGCTGGAGAGGGGATTCGAACCCATGACCTGCGGTTTACAAAACCGCTGCTCTACCAACTGAGCTACTCCAGCTTGCTCAAAAAAACGATGCGACCCACAGAAATTCCATTCTTCGCTTAAAATGTCAATTGGCTTCGGGCTCTTTCCGGTTAAACTTTTCAGAAGCATGGCCGCGCGCAAAAAAATACCGATCAAACCCGTTCTCATCATTCAACACGCGCCCCACGAGCATCCGGCAGCCTTGCGCAGGGCTTTGTACACCCAGGGAATTCCCACCCGATGGATTCACCCGTACCGTGGGCAGGCCTACCCCTCCGCTCAAGAGATCGGGGGATTCGTTTCTCTGGGTGGGCCCATGAGCGCAAACGACGGCGCCGAGCACCCTTGGATTGAGCAGGAATGCCAGCTCATGCTCCGCTGCATTGAGGCGGAGCTCCCCAGCGTGGGGATTTGCTTGGGCGCTCAAATGATGGCCCGCGCCCTGGGGGCTGTCGTCGAGCGCAATGAGGCCCTGGAGCTCGGTTGGTTCCCCATTGAACTCAACACCGAAGGCCTCAGTGACCCCATCCTCAGCGGGGCTGGCCCCACGCCCACGGTTTATCACTGGCATGAGGATACTTTTCAGCTTCCCGCGGGCGCCCAACTTCTGGCCCGTTCCCTCGCCTGCCCGAGGCAAGCTTACAAGCTGGGGGAAAAAACCTATGGGTTTCAATTCCACCCTGAAGCGGACCATCAGCTGGTCCTGGAATGGCTGGGAATCGAGGGCGTGCATGAGGAAATCCTCGAGATCCAAAACCGTCACGGCTCTAAGACGGTCCAAAGCAGCCACGCGCAGCGCGGCCACGCTTTAAAGGAGGAGCGCTGCAGCCTGAAGATCACGGCCGCGATCGGCTCGCTTTTCAGGAATGCCGAGCCCCCTGCGATGTCATCCCCGCAAGAAAGCCGTCATCAACTGCTGCTGGATAAGATTCAGCGGGCGATCACGGGGAAAAACCTCGTTCAAATCTCCTTCATGGGCCCGGATCAATCCCAAGAAGTCCTCGAGGGGCAGGCGCTTACACTTTTGCTATTGAAGATTGGCGACGTCCTGATCTTTCAGGACCGGGACGCGCTGCTTTGGCCGATCCGGCTGGACGACCTGCTCTCGCTTCAGCCGATCAGCGACCGCATCTAAAGCCGTAGCCTCAACGGCTCAGATGGGAAATCAAAATTCCGGCCGCAACCGAGACGTTCAGCGACCCGACTTGGGCTCCCTGCGCATGGGGGATCTTGCAAATCACGTCGCAGGACTCCTCGGTCAAACGGCGCAGGCCTTTTTCCTCGTTGCCCAGGACAAGTAGCCACTTTCGGTCGAGCATCACAGAGCTCAGCGGCTCCTGAGCGTGCTCCGAGCTCCCCAGGATCCAAAGCCCCGCCTCCTTGGCGACATCGAGTGACCGCCTGAGATTGGCTTGCACGGCGAAGGGGACGTGCTCCATCCCGCCGCACGCGATGTCATAAACCACGCTCGTCATCGGCGCGGATCGATCCGCCATGAGAATCGCCCCGCGCGCGCCGAAAAAAGCGGCGGATCTGAAGATCGCCCCGAGATTTTGCGGGTCTTGAATCATGTCAAACGCGAGCCAAAGCCCGCGCTCAGGGGACTCGCTGAAGAGCGACTCCAGCTCCACTGGCTCGCGCGGCTGCACGCGCGCGCCGAACTTACGGTCAGGATGCCCCTTTTGGGGCGGGCTCACCCGCACTCCCGCTCGCTTGGCCTCAGAACCGACTTGATCCCAAAGATCCCTGCCCTCTCCGCCCGATGGCGCAAAGACTTCCAGCACCTGCTTGGGGCGCGTTCGGATCGCTTCAAGGATGCTATGCGGGTTGCGCAGCTCGAGCGTCATGGAGTCAGAGGCTTTTGGATGGGTAGCTCTGCGGAAAGCGCCTCAAGAAAGGTTTCAGCCGCCTCGCGCGGCAATGGCGATTGCGTGATCGGGCGGCCGACCACGACGGCATTCGCGCCCCAGGCGCGCGCTTGAGCGGGGGTCACGATGCGGGCCTGATCATTCGGGGCATCGCCTTCCAATCGGACGCCGGGAATCACCGTGTAAAGCGAGGGATAAACCCGATGGATCATCGCCAACTCATGCGCCGAGCACACTACGCCATCAACGCCCCACGAAGGCGCATGCTCGATCAATCCCTCCACCGAAGTTTTCACTTCGGTCGCATGGCCGGTGAGCACGCGGGTCACCTCCGCCCAGAGCACGTCGCTGAAGGAGGTCAAAACGCTGATCCCCAGGATTTTTGGGCGCAGCTCGGGGATATTGGACAGCTCGTCGGCCACGGCGCGGACCATGGCGCTCCCCCCGCTCAAATGGATCGAGAACATTTCGACGTGCAGGAACGCGGCCTGCCTCGCAGCGCGAGCCACCGTGTTCGGAATGTCGTGAAGCTTCAGATCCAGGAACACCCGATTCTTGCGATGCACGAGCTCGCGAACCAGCTCAGGGCCCGCGCTCGAAAAAAGCTCCAAGCCGACTTTGAAGATGATCGGAAGCCCTTCGAGCTGATGGACGAATTCCAAAGCGCGTTCGGCCCTCGGGAAATCAAGCGCGACAATCAAATCGGTCTTCTGGTGATGCGTCATGGATCAATAGCTCCTCGCGAAAACGGCTTGAACGACGCGGCCTTCCGGGTTTTTTCCGCCGCACCTGAAGCAAGCCCCGGATGCCTCGTGTTTAGCGAAACTTTCGGTCAGCGGCAAGCAACGAACCGTGGCCTTGGTCTCCTCCTTGATCACCGCCTCGCATCCCGAACTCTCGCACCAAGGCGCCGAGAAGAAGCCGCCCGCCTCAATACGCTCCTGAAGCTCCGCGTAACTGCTGATCTGAAACGTGTTCTTTTCGCGGTAGTCGCGCGCTTTTTCGAGAAGTTCCGATTGCATCACCTTCAGGGATTGAGCGACATAGGCCGGGATCTCCGCGAGCGGCAGGATTTTTTTCTCCCCTTCATCCCTTCGGACGACCACGGCTTGGTTCGCGTCCAGATCCCGGGGGCCCAGCTCAATCCTCAGCGGCGTGCCCAGCAACTCCGCCTCGTGGAATTTCCAGCCCGGCTGCTTCGTGTCATCGCGGTCCACGTTGACTCCGATCGAGTATGGGAGCCCCTGCTGCGCGCGGATTTCCCGCTCCAGCTTCTCGCACGCCTCGAGCACGCGGGCGCGCGCCTGCGCTTGAGCGAGAATGGGGATGATCACGACGTGGGTCGCTGCCAGCATCGGGGGCAGAACCAATCCCTTGTCGTCGGAATGAGTCATGATCATGCCGCCGATGAGTCGCGTCGATACGCCCCAGCTCGTCTGAAAAACGTGCTTTCGCTTGCTGTCCTGATCCAAAAATCCCGTGTCAAAAGCTTTCGCGAAATTCGAAGCGAGATTGTGCGAAGTCCCAGCCTGAAGCGCTTTCTTATCCTGCATCATCGCTTCGATGCAGTAGGTCCGGAGCGCGCCCGCGAACTTCTCGCTCTCGCTCTTCAGGCCCCACAACACCGGCATGGCCAGCACATTTTCTGAAAACTCCGCGTAGACCTTGAGCATCCGCTGCGCTTCTTCCTCGGCTTCCTCCGCGGTCGCATGGCAGGTGTGCCCCTCCTGCCAGAGAAACTCCGTGGTCCGGAGGAAGAGGCGCGTCCGCATCTCCCAGCGCACGACGTTGGCCCATTGATTGATCATGAGCGGCAGATCCCGGTAGGACTGGATCCATTTGGCGAACATGCTGTTGATGATGGTCTCGGAGGTGGGGCGGACGACGAGCTTCTCCTCGAGATCCTTCGCCCCCGCATAAGTCACCACGGCGCATTGGGGGGCGAACCCCTCGACGTGCTCAGCTTCTTTTTTGAGGAAGCTTTCGGGGATGAAAAGCGGAAAATAGGCGTTTCGAGCCCCGGTCGCCTTGATGCGACGATCGAGCTCGCTCTGGATGCGCTCCCAGATCGAGTAGCCGTTGGGGCGAATGACCATGCAGCCCTTGACGGGGCTGTAATCGGCGAGTTTCGCCTGAAGGACGATATCCTGGTACCACTTGGAGAAATCTTGGGCGCGGGGAGTGATCTTTTCAGCCATCGCGGGACTTTATTCCGCCGCAATTCGGGGATCAAGGTGGAAAAGTGGAGAAACTCAATTACATGCTGCTGATGTCTTCAGCAGCGGGCTGATAATCCGGCCGACACTTCGCTTTTCTTTGGGATTTATCGTAAACGTACAGGCATCGAAGGGCATGTTGATCGCCCCTACTCAGGGTCGCCCGAAAGCCTTCATTCTGAGCAGTATAACAACTCTCGGTATTGGCGTAATCCATGACTGATTGAAAGTCACGAACTGAAACCCTGCGTGAGATGCCCGAAGGGAAACGGACGTTCTCAGATGAGTCATGATCATGAAGAGCCCCGGAAAGATGACCGAACTCGTGAATGAATATGCATTCCAAGGAGTGCCAGAATTTTTGACTCTCTATAGAATTACGAGGCGAGTCCGGAGGCGCAGCTTGAAAATGAACGAAGGGCTGGTTGGGGCGTGTGCGCTCAATCGCTGAATCAGCGAGCACATTGTCGTAATCCCTGCCGACATACGATGAGCCCGTCATGTACTTCCACCCGACGCCATTCACGTAATTAATCAACTGGACGTCCGATTTATCGTCCGGGGTGCAGGAATTCCAGCCAATGAACTCGATCCCTACCCTTTTTATGGTGAATTCGCGCTGAATCACTTGCTGGACCGCTTCTCTCAATGAAACAGGCGGGACCACGATCTTTCCATACTTCAGTTTTGCGCCCAAGCCACCGATCACGATTCTTCCCTCGATCTCCCGAGAAGGTAAAATTCCATATGCGATTGAAGTGTATAAAATCTGGAATGAAAATCCGCAAGTACGGGTTGTCGACATTCAGCGGACTAGCATCCCTAGTCCATAAATCCCATTGACGAGCATTCTCACCGCGAATAACTGTTCATCCTATGTCGCACATCGCTCTGCTGGCCACCCTCGCCCTGCTCCCATCCCTCCCGCTCACTGCCCTCGGCGATGCCCATGGCAGCTCCGATCGGGATCCTCCTCCGCTCGAACGAACTCCAGCAAGCATTGGGGATTGGGCGGAGTACGAAATCACGCTTCAAGACCCGGCGGGAAAATCCTGGTCAGCTCACGCCAAGAAAATGGTCCAATCCATCACTCAAAAAAAAGGGCTGAGCTATGAGTATTCGAGCAAGCGAACCGATGATCCGACCCAGGATTATGAGACGATTTTCAACGTTGAGCCGGATCTACTCACCACCCGTGAGGCTTTCGGGAAAGCCATCAAAGAGTGCAGGGCATCGGTCAAGACGCTGATCGAACCCCTGATCACTCCAGCCGGGGAATTCAAACCCTGCGTCATTGAAACTCGGGAAGAGAAGTACGGCCAGACGACCGCGATCAAGCGATGGCTGGATGACGTCCCCTTCGGCGTGGTCAAGCAGGAGCGCACGACGCAGACTGAACTCGGCCCGAGGACCCTCACGATCACGCTGATCAAGCGCCGAGCTCCTTGAAAAGCTTTATTACTCTGGATCGATGCCGTAGGACTTGATCTTGCGGTGGAGGTGGCTTCGCTCGATGCCCAGGGTCTGGGCGGCCTTGGAGATGTTCCAGCCGTTTTCGCGGAGGGTCTTTAAGATGAACTCCCGCTCGAACCCGTGGCGAGCGTCCTTGAGGTTGCGCTTGAGCGAGCTCTCAATCTCCTCGTCCCGGGGCTGAATCCGCTCTTGCAGCGCCTCGCTGTTGAGCTGCGCGAGGATTTCCGAGGCCGTCAGCGGCGGCTCGCCATCCCTGCCCAGGATCACGATTCGCTCCATGAAATTCCTGAGCTCACGCACGTTGCCCGGCCAGGAATAATCCACCAGGGCGCGCATTCCCTCGGGCGACACCGACCGGAGTTCGCGACCATGGGTCATCGAAAATTCCCTCAGGAAATGCTCCACCAGCAAGGGGATATCGCCTTTGCGCTCCCGAAGCTGCGGAACTGAGAACGGGATCACGTTGAGGCGGTAAAACAAGTCCTCCCTGAAGCGTCCCTGTTGGATTTCCTGGCGCAAATCCTTGTTGGTCGCGGCGACGATCCGCGCATCCACGGAGATGGTCTGCGAGCCGCCCACGCGCTCGAATTTTTTTTCCTGCAGGATCCTCAAAATTTTCGCCTGGGTTTTCATCGACATGTCGCCGATCTCGTCCAGGAACAAAGTACCTTGGTGAGCCAGGTCGAACTTCCCGCGCCGGAGCTGGGTCGCGCCCGTGAAGGCGCCCTTCTCATGCCCAAACAGCTCGCTCTCGATCAGCTCTTCGGGGATCGCCGCGCAATTGACCTCGACGAACGGCTGGTTGAAGCGCGGCGAAAGCGCGTGGATGCTGTGGGCGACGAGTTCCTTCCCCGTCCCGTTCTCGCCGGTGATGAGAACGGAGCCCGTCGTCGGCGCGACTCGCTGGATCAGCTCCTTCAGCTCGCGGATTTTCGCGCTCTCCCCGATGAGCGTGCGGTGTTTTTTCACTTGCTGGCGGAGCGCTTGATTCTCGCGCGCGAGATCCTGGACGTTGAACGCGTTCTGCAGGACGACCAGGAGTTTTTCGAGGGAAAGGGGTTTTTCGATGAAATCGTAGGCGCCGGATTTGGTGGCCTTCACCGCGGTTTCTATGGTGCCGTGGCCGGACATCATGATGACCAGGAGCTCTCCGCATTCGGACCGGATCTGCCGGAGCGTTTCAAGCCCATCCATCCCGGGCATCCAGATATCCAGAAGCACGCAGTCCGGGCGCTCCGCGCGTATGGATTGAAGCGCCTCCGCCCCGGATGAAGCCGTCGAAACCCGCAGGCCTTCATCAGTCAAGGCGCCGGTCAATGATTGGCGGATGGACTCCTCGTCATCCACGATCAAAAGGTATTTACTCATGCTTCCTCAGTGTTAGAGGAAGCGTGGGGCTTAAACAAGTCCTTTAATCAATTCTAGTTCGTGATTGCGATGGTGTTGATTCGGCGGCAGGTTGCCGAGAAAAGTCCAGTCGTCGCGTAAGAACTGCCCTGATTCGCGGTATTGGAGTATCGCCTCACTTCAACCTGCACCGAAATCAAACGCGTATCCTCATTGCACAAGAAAGTGGTGAGAGAGGCAATATCCGAGAAGTACTGGGCATCCACCTGACGGTTCTCAACCACGAGCTGAACTTTTCCGCTGCCGTCCGTGCCCCGAATTCCAATGGAACCCTGGGTCGTCCGGTAGATCACCGCCCAATACTGGACTTCACCCAACATGACGGGAGGAATGAAGCCTCCAGGCGTCTGCTGAGGGTCATTATCAGTGGGCGCTCTCGGGCCCGTGGGTTGACGTTTTCTCTGAACCACCACCGGGGGGTCGAATTTCGGCGCTGGATTGACGGGTGGAACGTTCGAAACGGTGCCTGAAGCCGGCAGATTAGTCGCCGGCACATCGACCGTATTACAACCCTGAAACAGAACCGCCGTGCTGATCAGGGCCGCCCCCAATGCGAATCCCTGAATTTTCCATGCTTTCAACATACGTGCTCCCATGGCTCGTTCCCCCTTGAAAAAGATTCCCCCGAACCTTTAATTAATCATTTTTTTCGCTGATCCAACCTTGGCAGTCTCGCGCGTGAACGCCACTGCTCTCTCTCGAAAGAACTCCCCCTAGAGTCCTCTCAACTTTCAAAACTTCGACTTGAACTCGAGCTACGCTGTGTCCTTCCCTGCAAAGGAAAGCGAGCAGAGAGTCGACATCCTTGAAATAGCGTTCATCCACCAAGCGCTTCTCCCCGTCACTTGGAGGTCTCTTATCGACGAGGTTCGCTTTTTCGTAATAAGTCTTGAAGATGATGGCCCAATACTCGAGGAAGACTTTTCCTGGGCCAGGAATGATCCTGCCTTTGCTTTGAAGATCATCACGGGACAAATCATCATCGATGATTGGATCCGCTTTTTCGACGTCAGCTTGCGCTTTTACTTGCACCTGAGGCGAAGAGCCATTGGATGGAACCGATGCGGCTTGGTTTGATCCTGAATAATTGCAGGACTGCAACAAAGCGAAAGACAGGAAAAGAATCGAGATCCTTTTTGAAATCATCATTATGTAATTCAGTGAAGCAAGCGCGATGCCAGCAACAGCGGCTCGATGTTAAAGCTTTTTTCAAGCGCTCTCGTCTTTTCCGGATGTTAACGCGCTAGGCGGTGATTAAATCTTGGAGATCAGTCCCGTGCGATCCAGGTCGCCGCGGACACGGGCGCGAAATCGAAGCGCTTATTGCTTCACCGTGTTGGGAGGAGCCTTGAAGGTGAACAGCTCCTTCTCTTGCTCTGGGGTCAGCTTGCGATCCAGCTCGATCTTGGAGAGCGTGATCTCGGTGCGATTCCCGCCTCGATGCTGAAGCACCACCCTGCGAATGACCTGATCCTTCAGCAAAATGTAAAGTTTCGCCGTCTCGACGGTGCCAGCGCTCCCGCGCTTGGGCTTCAGGGTGTACTCCTGTTCCCCGTCTTTTTCCTTGCCGACTTTGATCTCCAGGCCCTGCACCGACGAGAAAGCGCCCGAGAGCAGCTGATTGACGAGCTTGGAGCGGTATCTTGAGGCGGCGACTTCAAGCAGCTGGCCGGGCTCCTCCGGCTCGTCCGAGCCTTTCACGACGAATGGAGGGGTGTAAATCCAAAATAGTTTCCCATCGCTCACGATGAGTTGGCGATCCGATTCGGGATTCTCCGTCTCCCACCGGATCTTATCCGGTTTGAAAAGAGTGATCTTGCCGGAGCTCGTTTTCTTGCGCTTCAGCGAAGCGGTCTCCTGGTCCTGGCTGAATTCCGAGAATATCACTTTCGCCTGCGCGTATTTTTTCTCGATCTCTGCGAGCTTCGGGGGAACTTTGGCCGCGAAAGCCGAAGCGGCGAAAAACGGGATAACGAGGGACAACACCGTCGCCTCCCGCATCAATTCATCTCGATGGAGACCATCTTGGAGACTCCCGGCTCCTCCATGGTCACCCCGTAGAGGGTGTCATTGAGTTCCATCGTCTTCTTGTTGTGGGTGATGAGGATGAATTGGCTCTTCGAGGCCATTTCGCGCAGGAGGGTATTAAACTTCCCGATGTTCGCGTCATCCAGAGGCGCATCCACTTCGTCCAGCACGCAGAAGGGAGAAGGCTTCACCATGAAAATCGCGAAGATCAGTGAAATAGCGGTCAGGGCTTTCTCACCGCCCGAGAGCAGCGTGATGTTGCTCACTTTTTTGCCGGGAGGCTGCGCGAGGATGTCGATCCCCGCGTCCAGGATGTCTTGGCTGCCTTCCGGGTAAACGAGCGAAAGCTCCGCCATCCCGCCGCCGAACACTGCAGGGAAGAGCTTGGAGAACCGCTCGGAGATGGCCTCAAACGCCTTTTTGAAGCGCTCTTCGGAAGTCTTGTTGATGTGCTCGATCGCCTCGTTCAAATCCGAGATCGAGCGCTGCAGGTCGGCGCGCTCCGTCTGCAGATATTCGAACCGTTTTTGGGTTTCCTCGAACTCATCGATCGCGAAGACGTTGACTTCGCCCAGTCTCCTGATGCGCTCACGCAGGCGTTCCACCTCTTCGGAAAGCTGGGCTTCCTCTTCGGCGCTCATCTCGAGCGTCACGATGGGGGCGTCCATCTCCTCTTGGTGAGCGACCAGGGGCGCTTCGGCATTCTGATCGAGGCAACCGGCTCCGTATTTCTCTTCGAGATTTTGAATGAGGTAAGCGAGCTCGGAGGTCTGCTTCTCGCGCTCCAAGCTGCATTGGTTCAATGCAGCGCTCTTCTCGTCGCTTCCCTGATGCAAGGACTTGATGCGATCCAGGGCCTGGTTCAAACGTTGTCCCGAGAGCGAAAGGCGCTCTTTGGCCTGCGCGAGCGAACTGCGTGACTGAGCGAGCCGCTCAGTCACCGCGAGAATGCGCGACTCATGCCCGGAGTCGCCGCCCATGAATTGGGTTCGCTCCGAATTGATCGTCTCCAGCTCCGAAAACACTTCGGCGAAACGCTTGCGCCGGCTTTCGAGCAGTGAACGCAGGGATTGCGCTTCACGGGTGAGGCTCGAGAGTCGCTCCCGAAGCGATGCCCCGTCGATTCTCAGGAGCTGCAGCGCTTCTTCGCGCTCTTTCAAAACAAGCGCCTTTCCGGTCGCGTCACGGGTGAGTTCTTCCAGCTGTTGCTGACAGCTTCGGCCTTGGGACTCGTGTTCCGCGATCTCGGCCTCGAGGATCCCTTGCCGCTCCTTTAAAGGGGCGATGCGCGACTCCAGCGTCGCCTGCTCTTCAGCCGTGCGCTTCAGCTGCTGAGCCAATTCCTGCAGACGGCGATCCGCCTGCAACGCATCCCGCTCAGCTCCCACTTTTTGCAGTTCCACCGCCTGCAAATCCGATTGAAGCGCGGAAAGCTTCTCCTCATTGAAGGTAATCTCAGCGTGAAGCGACTCCAAAGCCTTCGAGAGCGACTCCAGATGGTCCTGCGCCACTTGCCAGCGCTGTTCCAGATCCCGCGCCTGGCTTCTTTGCTGAAGGATGCGCGTCCCGGTGTCCTGCTCGGAGATCCCGCCCCGCAAGCAGCCAGCCGCATCCCAGGTTCGTACCCAGGCCTTTCCATCCAAGCTCACCATGACCGCGGGCCAGCTGGTCGCGCCTTCGAAGGCCGCCGAACTCAGCGCGGCGAGCGGCTCGAGGCTTTTCACCAAAACGACGCCCTCAGCCCAATTTTCCATCCAATCGCGGATGCTCGAGGAAACCCCCGCCCGCACTCGCACCTTGGAACTCAGCCTCCCCAGTACTTCAAAGCCGGCCCCTTCCAGCGTGGGAAGATAGGCTTCAGGAGGGCCCTCTGACTCCACTCGCGAGAGGTTCAAAAACAAATCCACCCGCCCTTGCTTGCTCGAAGCCAGGGCATCCACGAGCTCAAGCCCCAAGCGCGCGTCTTCGAGCACCAAGCTCTCCAAGCGATTTGAAAGCGCGGTTTGCGCGATCAGCTCGTAGCCTGGCTCAACGTCGAAGCAATCGGCCAAGGCGATCAGGCGCTCGGAGCAGCCTTTTTGGCGGGCCCAATCCAAGGCGGCCTTCGGTCCATCGGCGAACGCCTCGTGCGACTGAATGAGCTCAAGCGCGTGATCGAGCTTGGAGCGGAGTTGCGTCGCCCGTAGGTGCGCCTCGTCGCGCTGCCGCGCCTGCTCACGGGCGCGGCTCTCCCATTCTTGAAGCGAGCGGCTCATGGACTCCTCGCGCGCCGCCAATTCCTCGCGGGAATGCTCGATGCGTCCCAGGGCTTCGCGCGCCTGAGCCTGCACGGATTGCGCCTCCTGGGTCTGCGCTTCCAATTCCTGTTTCTGGGATTGCAGATGCTCGACTCGCTCCTGGCTGGAGCGGATCTGACTTTGCAGCGCGGCGGCCTCTGATTGCTGCGCGCTTCTTTTTTCGAGAAGCGCGACCTGATTGCGGCGAAGCGCATCGATCTCAGCCGTGCTGGAGGCATGCTCGCCCCGGATCAACGCGACGCTCGTGTCCTCGGTTTGAATGCGCGCGGTCAATTGCTCGAGGTTGCCCGCGGATTCCTTCTCCTGCAACTCGAGCGTGGCGAGGGATTGAATCTCCGCCTCGATGCTCGCCGCGAGATTCACGCGCTCTTGCTCGAGCGCGCGCAGGCGCGCTTCCAAATCATCCTGCCGCTTCTTGGAAAGATCGAGGGCGCTGCGCGCTCCCGCCAATTCCTCGCTCAAAGCCTGAATATCAGTTTGGAGCTGCTCCGCCTCCTGGGTATCCCCGATTTGGCCCGCGCGCTCGATCTCCACTTGGTTCTCGGAGACTTGAAGCTCGGCGCGAAGACCGACCCACTCTTGATCCAGGGCTTCATGCTGTTTTTTCAGGGCGTCGATCTTGGCTTCGATCAGGTTTTTGCGGCGACGGCCCCAGGTCACTTCTTTTTCGAGGAGCTCATCTTTGTACTTCTTGTAAAGGCGTGCTTTTTGGGCCTGGCGCTCCAGCGTCCCGAGATTCCGCTCGATCTCCTGGATCACGTCCCCCAAGCGCGAAAGATTGGACTCGGCGGCCTCCATCTTGCGAAGCGATTCGCGCTTGCGCGCTTTGTACTTGGCGATGCCCGCGGCCTCTTCGATGAGCAAGCGACGCTCTTCGGGCTTTGAATTGACGATCTTGCCGATCTGCCCTTGCTCGATGACCGAGTACCCCTTCGCGCCGACCCCGGTGTCCATGAAAAGCTCATGAATGTCTTTCAGGCGGGAAGGCGCGCCATTGATGAGGTACTCCCCCTCGCCTTCGCGATAAAGGCGGCGGGTCACTGAAATCTCTTTGCTCTTGAGGGGCAGCGGGATGTCCTGGGCGGTCGCGCCGCTGGGGGCGTTTTCCGGATCCGGCACTTGCGTCTCCAGCACGAGCGTCGCCTCGGCGTAGCCGAGCGCGGAATACTTGGAACTGCCGTTGAAGATCAGGTCATCGCTGCTCTGGCCCCGCATATGCTTGTAGGACTGCTCGCCCATGACCCAGAAAAACGCGTCGACGATGTTGGATTTCCCGCAACCGTTCGGCCCCACGATACCCGTGATCCGATGGTCAAAGTGAATGACCGTCTTGTCTTTGAAAGATTTAAATCCTTGGATTTCAAGTCTTTTAACGCGCATAAAATTCGCCGGCGAGCCGGACTGGCTATACTTTAGCGATCGAAGTGGGAATTCACAAGAAAGATCAACGCCGGCGTTTGCGCTTCGAGGACTTCATGGGCGAGAGCACGACTTCCTTCTCCAAGACCTTGCCCTCATTGAGCGTCAGCTGAATGGTTTTTGAGAGCCGCAGAATGCGATTTTCGAGCGAAATAACGTATTTCCCAGAGGGAAACGGCTCATTCTCAAAAGGGGCTTGCCGCTTCCAGATCATCCGCCCGGATCGCAGCGTCACTTCCGCGCTCGGCACGGTGCGAATCGTGAGCAGCCCCGTGCGTGGGACACGCATCGAGGTCACGAGCGGCACCTGCCTCTCTCGCACTGCCGCGAGCTTGCGCTCAACGTCCATGAGCACGGGATCCTGGGACTCGTTGGGATCCTTCTTGCCCAGGATGCGCATGAAGTCCTTCTCGGGAAGACGCTCCAGGAGCGGTCGGAGCGGGCTCGTCCGGGCGCTGAAAAGCGACCGCTCCGCGCCCGCATCGCCCGTGCCCCCCACTCCCAGCCAAAGATCGCTTCGGATCCAAAATCCGATGCATGCGCCGATCAGCACCACGAGCGACGCGCTCTTGAGGAATTGAAACGGGTTTTGAACGTACTTCTTGTTGAACTTCCTGGCCTGGCTCCGCCTTCGCAGCTGCTCTTCAACAATGGGAATAGAACGAGGCCGATCCAACTGAACCGGCTCCGAGGGCTGCAACGTGGGCAGGGGTTCACGGGGGCTCACCGGCCCCCCTGACCAGTCCCGCGCCCCCGTCGCGTTCTCCTTTATTTTTTGGAGGATGATGCCGGTCGTATCCTCTTGGGCGGCGAACTCGTTTTGAGGGGAAGACTTCGAGAAATGCTGGTCGACGGAAGCATTCAGGGACTGAACTTGATCCCGATCCTTGATCATTTCCACCTTGAAAAGGCTCATCATCCAGTGCTTCAGCGAGGAGGGATTGAACTCGGGGTGGACGCGCTCCAAAAATTCGTGCAGATCATTTTGCAATTCCTGCGCGCTCGCGTAGCGCTCCTCCTTGGAACGAGCCAGGCATTTGAGGACGATGGAATCCAGCTCCGGCGGGACTTGGGGCTCAAGCACTGACGGGCGGCCGATGTGGCGCTCGCATTCGTCGATCTGCTTGAGGATGGCCAGGTCGTCCTGGGCGTCGAAGAGGCGCTTGCCGGTGAGCAGCTCCCAGAGCACGATTCCGAGCGCGAAGAGATCCGAGCGCTGATCGAGCCCCTGCTTATAGACTTGTTCAGGCGAGAGGTAGCGGATCTTGCCCTTGATCACGTGGCTGTCGGTGATGTCTTGCTGGGCATCCGACTTGGCGACGCCGAAATCGATGAGCTTGATCTGCCCCTCGAAGCTGATCAGGATGTTCTGAGGGCTGATGTCGCGATGAATGATGCGCAGGGGTTCTTCGGTGACGGGATCGCGCAATTCGTGAGCGTAATGCAACCCCGTCGCCGCTTGCTCGATGATGTAGGCAGCGAGCTCGGGCGAGAATTTTTGCTTGAGCTGCTTCAAGCGGTTGGTGAGTTGCCGGAGGTTGCGGCCTTCGATGTATTCCATCGCGAGGTAGGTCTGGCCCTTCACTTCGCCGAAGTCGTAGATGTGCGCGACGTTCGGGTGATTCATCTGAAGCGCGAGCTGCGTTTCAGTTTTCATCATTTGACGAAACGCCGCGTCACTCTCGAAGGATTTCTTCAATTTCTTGATCGCCAGAAGATGCGAGGGCGCGTCAGGTGACGCATAGCGCGCCCTGAAAATATCCGCAGCTCCGCCCTGCGCGATCAGGTCGAGCAACAGGTAGCGGCCAAAAGGTTGAATTTTAAGGGATTCCTCCAAGGCTCAAGGCCCCTCCTCTTCTCTAGCTCATCGGGATGCGGGAGAGAGGACTTGAGGTGGGCGGGTGGAGTTTGGGATGAATTGCGCGGGGGTGGAGTTACCGCCGCAGCGGCGGTGGCTTTGTAGGAGCGAGCGGCTTTGACGCGGCGTGATTTCGG
>CAZLYB010000033.1:0-20960 GCA_964563795.1 uncultured Bacteriovoracaceae bacterium
GGCTTCCCACGAGCGACTTTCCATTGGCTAAACGGAGATGGTTTTTCCCGTAGCGAATGCCAAAAACCGAAGCGATCGGGTCTCCCCAGGCCAAGTATAAAATGCTTAAAACTGCGACAGGCTTGGGAAAAAGACCGACCGCCAAGATCGTAGCCGCCAAGTAATAAGGGATACCGCTGAGAGATTGCGCCTCAGCGACTCTCATGAAAGGACCCCACATCCTCAAAACCGCCTGATTCACTGAAGGGCTTCGCAACCGCAGGGTTTCAATCACCAAGTCGATCGTTAAAATTGAGCCCAGGATCATCACTGCAGTTTCATTGCGCATCCCTGAAAACCAATAAATAGAGGCAATGAGGGTTCCCATGCTCAAATGCCAGGCTTTGCGAAGCAGGTGAAGATCGCTTCTCGCCTTGAGGGACTGCGAATCTTGCGATTGAGCCGTCTCGTTTTTCATGCTGGAACCATACTCCTCGATTCTAATGAAAAATGCGGTGCGCCGCCAGTCCGGAGATCATCTTGCGCGCCGGAAGCGAGTCGAATAAGTTTTCAAAAATGCCAAGCCTGCGCCCTCAGAAAATCCAGACTTCCGCCTGGCGCTATACCAGCCCGGGCGCAGAAACGCGGATGGATAAGGCCATCCACCAGGCGATGGAGCAAGCCCATGGAAGCTGGGAAGGCCCGACCGTGCTTTGCTCGAGGAACAAGATCCAGTCTCTCATTGAGTCCGGCGCCGTGACTGTGAACGGCAAAAAAATCCGGAACAACACGAAACTCAAGGCCGGGGATCAGATAGAAATCGCATTTCCCCTCTCTCCCCTTTCCTCGCTAAAACCCGAAAGCCATCCCTCCCTTCCCGTCCTTTTTGAAGACGCTCACTTGATGGTTTTGAACAAGCCCGCGGGACTGACAGTACATCCCTCGCCGAGCCGACAACGTGAAACTCTCGTCCAGGCACTCCTCTTCCTCAAAAAGCCATTGAGTCAGATCGGCGGGCCGCAACGTCCAGGCATCGTACATCGAATCGACAAGGATACGACCGGAGCGATGGTGATCGCTAAAACTGATTCCGCTCACCAAAAACTCGTTCAAGCTTTTTCTGCTCATTCCATCCAACGCACCTATTGGGCGCTTTGCTATGGAGCCCCCCCTCAATCCAAAGGCACGATTCGCACTCAAATCGGCCGCAACCCGCTTCAGCGGAAAAAAATGACGACTCAGGTGAAAGCGGGAAAAACGGCTATCACTCACTACGAAGTTTTGGAGCGCTTTCCGGCGAAGGGCACCCCTTACGCGAGCTGGGTCCAGGCGCGACTCGAAACCGGAAGAACCCATCAAGTGCGAGTGCATCTCACTTCCATCGGATGCTCGCTTTTGGGGGATCCCCTTTACGGCACCCCCGCTGAATCACAGCTGAAATGGAAGCAGCTTCCTGAAGCGGTTCGACATCAGCTCAAAGAGCTGACGGGACAAGCTCTCCACGCGAAAACGCTGGGATTCACCCACCCTGAAACCGGAACTCTTTTGAACTTTGAAGCACTCGCGGATCCTCGCTTTGAATCCCTATTGAGGCGACTCCAAGATTCCTCCGCGAGGACCTCATGAAAAGCCCGCTTCTCTCCCAAATCCCCGGCTTCATCCATGGGTTTGGCGATGCGCTCACTCCCATACCCGAGGAGCTGCAGCCTTTTTGGGCGCCCTCGTTAAAGCCGGTTTGGAAGCAGACCCATTCGAATCAATGGAGCGAAATTCAATCCGCTGGCCAGAGCTGCGGGGAAGTCGACGCTCTGATGACCCGAAAGCCGGGTCTTCCGATCGCAGTGATCACGGCGGATTGCGTCCCCTTGCTGCTCGCGAAAAAAAATGGGCGATGCGCCGTGGCGATCCACGCCGGCTGGCGTGGAACCTTTTCAAGAATTCTGAGAGCGGTCTGGAAAAACCTCTCTTCCACCGGAGAAGAACCCCGGCAATGGCTCGCTGCGATTGGCCCTTCAATCCGGGGCTGCTGCTACGAGGTGGGGGAAAATCTGATTCATGACTTTGAATCCCTTCTCGCGAAAGAGCACGGCTCCTTCCCTAGGGACAAGGTCTTTCCGACGGCGCGCAAACTGGATCTCGCCTCGATCCATCGGTTCGAGCTCGAACGGCTGGGATTCGCGGGGATTGACCTCCTTCCGGAATGCACTTTTTGCAGTCGCGCGGGATCTCTCTCTGACGCCCCATTTCGGTTTCAGAGCCACCGCAGGGATCACGCGGGCAAAAGGCAATATTCCGGCTGCGTTTTACCCTCTTCGCGGCACTAGCAAAGGCGTATCTTCTCGTGCTACGCAATAAAATATTATGATGAGTAGCAAGCGGAAGCTCAGCGTCTTTTCCATTCTTTCCTTGATCGGTTTTTTTCTTTCAGCCGCGCTTTCGATTCACTTCTACTCGGTCCGATCAGGGCTGTCTTCTTTCCATTCGTCCTGCAATTTCAGTTCAAGCTGGGATTGCGACGCCGTGGCTTTAAGCTCCTACGCTGAGGGTGTACTGGGAATCCCACTCTCAAGTTTTTCAGCGGGCTGGTTCCTTGCCGCCCTACTGCTTTCGCTAATCGCGCGGGACCTGCTCAAGCGCAAAATGACCGTGCGCTTATTGCTGGGGATGTCCGCGGTAAGCGCCCTTTTTTCAGTTTTCTACCTCGGCGTCATGATGTTCCGACTCAAGACGTTTTGCCTGCTGTGCTTGGGAGTCGACCTCGTCAGCTGGGGCTCGCTCGGGGTGGCTTTCTTTTTGGATCGGGAGTTTCGCTCATCCGCAGCGGCTCCCTCGCATCAGCATTCCCCGCAGAAGTTCCTCTGGGCGTGGATCGCTGTTTGCATGGCGGGAAGCATTTTGTTCCTGCGCCTGTGGCAGGAGACCTCGTTCAGTCAGCGGGAAATTGACCGGGCCGTGCAGGAAATTCTCGACGAAAAGAAAGTCGCCTTGGAAGCTCACCCCCTCACCCCTTCCCTGGGACCTGTGAATGCCCCGATTGAGATCGTGGAGTTTAGCGATTTTCAATGTCCTTACTGCCAGAAGGGCGCGTACACGCTCAGCGCGTTGACGCGGAAATACCCCGGAAAAATTCGGATCCTATTCAAGAACTACCCTTTGAACTCCGCCTGCAATCGAAAAGTGCAGCATCGGGGCCATGAATTCGCGTGTGAAGCCGCTCGCGCGGCCATGTGCGCTCAGCGCTTCCAACGCTTTGAACCCGTTTATGAGAAGCTCTTTGAGTCTCAAGAACGCCTGAGCTCAAAAACCATTCGCGACATCCTGGCGCAAAGCGGCCTCAGTGAAAGCGAGATCTCCAGTTGCCAGGAAATCTCATCCGATTCCCCTCTCCAAACCGCAATCGCAAAGGACATCGAAGAAGCCATTGCCCTTGAGATCGAGTCCACACCCACGTTCTTCATCAACGGGCACCGCGTCCGAGGGGCGTTCCCGCTCCCCGTCTGGAGCCGGCTTGTCGAAAGGCTACAACAGCCGTGAGCGGGGAAAATACTTCTCCGCGAGCGCCTCTTTTTGATTCGCATTGCCATCTTTTTTACGATTACTCCCCGAAGACCTCCGAGCAAATCCTTCAAGAGGCGCGCGAAGCCGGGGTTTTGGGATTCATGAATGTGAGCACGGACCTAGAGAGCCTCAGTAAAGTGGAGGCTTTTTCAGGTCAGCACGAAGACGTTTTTCATACGATCGGCATTCATCCCCACGACGCTCACTCCTTAGATGAAGCGGCGCTCCAACGATTGAAGACCGCAGCCAGGCATCCCAAATGCAAAGCGATCGGCGAAATCGGATTGGACTATCATTATGATCACTCCTCGCCTCAGGCGCAGCTAGCGGGGTTGGCGGCTCAGCTGGAACTGGCGCTTGAACTCAACTTGCCCGTCGTGATTCACAGCCGCGAAGCCGAAGAGCCCTTGCTGGAGGCGCTCAGCGCCTATGCGAAAAAAAGCGCCCGGCCCTCCGGGGTCGGCGTGATCCACTGCTTTACGGGAACCCTGGAGTTCGGGAAAAAATGCCTGGACTTGGGATTTTTCATTTCGTTCTCCGGCATCCTCACGTTCAAGAACGCCAATGAAGTCCGCGCCGCCGCTCAAGCTTTCCCGCTGGAGCGGATCCTGATCGAAACGGATGCCCCATATCTGGCCCCCATTCCCTTTCGAGGGAAAAAAGCGGAGCCGGGCATGGTGCGCTGGACCGCTGAAAAGCTCGCCGAGATCAAGGGAAGATCCTTCGAGGAAGTCGCTCGACAGACCACCCGGAATTCGACCGGATTTTTCAGCCTTTCACTCTAGGCTGCTTATAGAAATAACGGTTGTACTGTCGGTTCAACCCCGTCCAGCTCCCGGGCGTTTCATCCTGCTCGATGAACCGATGAATCGAATTCACCTTGGAATCCAGGTCATCCACCATATGGACAATGAGCGCCTCGACGCACTTGGGCCGTTTCGGGGACCCGTACTCCAGCTGGCCGTGATGGGCGAGGATCACGTGCTTGATCAGGAGTTTTTTATCTTCCGGGAATTTATCCCCGCTCAGGCGGCCCGGTTGCGCCTCCAATTCCCTCACCTTTCTCTCGACGAGTTCGACCCCCATCACCAGATGACCGATGAGCCTTCCCTCAGTCGTGTAGTCCGTGGTTTTTTCGTAGGAGAGCTCCCAAATTTTTCCGATGTCGTGGAAGAATCCCCCGAGCAAAAGCAAATCCCGATCCAAGATGGGGCCGTAATTCCGCGCCATGAAATCCAAAGTGCGCGTGATGGAGCAGATATGTTCCAGGAGGCCCGAGGGATAAGCATGGTGCATACTCTTGGCGGCGGGCGCTTTTTTGAGTTTTTCCCGGATTTCCTCGTCATCCTTCAAAACCGCCTCAGCGAGCGCTCGGTAATCGGGATCCGTCATGCTCGCGATATGCTGAAGGAGCTGGGCGTAAAGCGCATCCGCATCCAAGTGAGAGCTGGGCAATAAAAGCGTCAGATCGACCTCATCGCCTCGAAGGACCTGCATGCGCCCCACCACGACCTGCCGTCGGCCTTGAAAGAGCTGGCATCTGCCCTCCAACCAGACCACCGCATCCTGAACCACCTGGCCCGCGTAGCGGTTGGCGTCTTCCCAAGCCTTGCCTTCGATGTCCCCGCTCTGATCGGAGAAGACGAAGTTCATGTAGGACTTGCCATTTTTATCCACGGCGAGCGCGCTGAATTTCACGAGAAAAGGGGAGGCAACGGCGTCTTTTTCGCGGATATCACGGACGAATTGATTTTTTTTCATAAGAGGTAACTCCGGCCTTACATACCTCAATTTCTTTGATAAAAACAGCTCCCATGGCCCTCAAACACGATTTTCGGCATGCCTCGCCGCCCACGGGCTGGAGTTGGATTGAGATTCAGGGAGCGGATGCGCTGGATTTCCTGCACCGCTTGAGCACCGTGAACATCAAGAAGCTCAAAGCCGATCAAGGTTCGCGCGGTTTTTTCCTGACCCCTCAAGGCAAGCCCCTTGCTTACTTTAAACTTTGGATGTTGAAGGAGGGTCATTACGCCTTTGAGTTCGACTCCGGAAATGAGGAAAAATGGAGGCTCAGGCTCCTGGAAACTCTGGAGCGCTTCCATTTTGGCGAGGCCGTTTCCTGGAAGGAACGCTCGGATCTTGAATGCCTCTGGCTTTTTCCGGAACAGGAAGACACGCCGGACACTTCGTCATTTCCAGGCTGTTCCCTCCATCTGCAGGGCTTGCGGCAATTTGGACGCCCTTGGGTTGCTCTGTGGGGTTCGGCGACGGCGATTCAGGGTGTTCGGGCCGGGTGCGGGGAGGAAATCGGGGCCGGCCAGTTGTTACAATGGCGAATCGAAGCGATGGCTCCCGCCGTGGATCATGAGATCCTGGAGACGACACTGCCATTAGAAGTGGGGCTGGGCGATGCCCTAGCCGAAGACAAAGGCTGTTATCCGGGGCAGGAAGTGATTGAACGCATCCGCTCGCAGGGCGCTCCGCCGCGACAGATGGTGCTGCTGCGCGGAGAAGGATTCCCCCCACCTTCTCCTTGTTCACTCTTAAATGAAACGAATAAAATAATTGGCGCCCTAACCTCCTACTTTAGCATTGAAAGCACAGGACGCTGGGCGGGACTTGGGCTGGTTCAAAAACAATTCGCCCAGCCTGGCCTAAAAGTGAGCCTCGCAGGCTGCCCTGCCCGCGGTGAAATTGAGACTCTCGCCTAAACTCAAGTCGCTCTTTTAAAATTCCGATAAAGAGTCGTCGGAAATATGGAATCGAAGTCAGCTGATCCGCGAGATTAGGGTGCTGGGGACACACCATGAAAGAGGCGTCACTTTTTTTTCTGCTCGTGTTCGGGCTTTCCGCCTATGCGGATTCTCATTCAGATCAGCTCAAGATTGAGCTTCAGGACGCTTTGAAAAAAAGAGACGAGACGCAGGCCTTCATCGAAGGCGTCTTGGACCCCTCGAAAACTCGATGCCCCGGGGACCCCCCAAAGGTCGAATTAAAATCCCCACCAAATTCAGCCGCTTTACCCCAGAAAAACTCAAAAACCGTGAGCGCGCTCGCCGTCCCCATCCGCCGCGCTCAAACCGTCGCCCCCGGGGTCTGCTGCTACTCCCCCGAAGACTCGCTGAAAGACACCCAAGAGGGGATCTTCATGATGCTGACGGATCAACTTTCGAACCCGGCTTTCATCAACCAAATCCAACTTCCCAAGGGAACCCGGCTGAACCTCATGGGGCGCGTGCAAAGCTGCCTGCAGGGCTTCCCCCCAACCGTGGATATCGCCCTCAATGAGACTTTTTTTGACGGCGAAAATGGCTGGCCCAGGAGAAATGGCGAAGCCCCTGCCGCGCAGGCCTCTCAGTCAGGGTGCCCATCCGGAAAATACCGCATCCGGTGCGATAGCCAAAACTTCATGCTGAGATACAACGGAAAACATGGCGCGGGGTACTGGGATCTGCTGCTCGCTTCAGTCGCGGGCATCCCGCCTCAAAACCCCTCTGATCGCGGCCTGCGCAGGCCCGTGGTCGATTGGTCCGTGGAGGACGCGCGAATGAATGCCCGCGGTGCGGGCTTCGCTCAAGGCCTTTCCATGGGCGTCATTGATCGAAACACCGTGATGCCAGGCGCTCTGTTCAATAGCGCTTGTGGAGACCCAGAACAGCAGATCAAGATGATCTCGGAAATCAGCGACATTAAAGGGACCTGGGAGGCGGCGGGTTCGGCGGCGACCCAGTTCGCCGCGGCCATCGCGACCGCGCCGCTCCTCGGTGCCGCAACCTTGGGGCTCGGTGTGGTCGAAAAAGCGGTCATGGACCGCGTCGTAAGCGCAGCCCTTCAGGGCGCGATTTCAGCGACCAGCTATTGCTCAAAAAATGGCGGATTCAGCGGGGGCCCCGGTTCCGAGGAGTGTTTCAAGAAAGGGATGGAAGCCGCCATTTTAAGCTTGGCCTTTTCGCTCCCAGGCATGCCTAAAGGCGTAAAAGCGAATGTAGCTGCTCAAGAAGCGCTAGAAGCCGCCGCCCGATCTGGGATGAGCTCGGCATTGGCCCAGAGCGCCCAGGTCGCCAGTCAAATTACCACTCAGCAGCAGGCGAATGCCTTCATCCTGGCCATCGAAAACCTTCCGTGGTCATCAGCCATCAAAGGTGAAGTCCTTCGACGCTTGAAGGCTTTGCCAATGGACCAGATCGGCCGATACACGGGCAATATCGTCACGGAAATCCTCCTGCCAGCCGCCATGAGCTGCGGTCTTTCCGCGGGCTGCGATCAACAGGCGCTCATCGCGGCATTTAAATCTCAACTCACGAGCTCACTCCTGCACGGCGGGGCGCGCCAAGGCCTGAAAATAGTCGCTGCCAAAACCAGGCAAATTTTCTCTCGGCCTTCCCAACCGGAAGAAACGCCCCACGTTGCTTCGCAACGGAATATCCCAGTGGCCGAGGAGCCTGGGACCGTGATTTCGCCCAAATCCGCATGGTCCGCACCTGGGATGCGGCCTCAAGAAAGCCAATTTCAGGCTTCCCTGCCAAAAGATTCGATGCTTTCGAAACTCTGGAAAACCCCAAGCGCCACTCCCACCGGCCAAAAAATCCAGGAAGCCCTGCAGTGGATCCGGCTCCGGTATCAAGCGACCCGGGACAAGTTCAGCATGCAGAAAGATTTAAACCGGCTGCAAACCGCCGCCGGCGGGTGCAGGCCATGATCAAAAAATCCTTTCTCCTTGTCCCTCTGTTTTTTCTTGCCGCCCTCAATGCCCGGGCGACGCCAGTCTGCGATCTCGAGGCGATCGAAAAGCTGGCGCTGGAGCAGGCGCTGGAGCACCTCAAAAAGACTCATCAGTATGACCCCAAAAAGCCGGCCGCCAGTCAACCCAAAGTCGTTGAAGCGCTCAACCGTGAGTTGGCCAATGCCGAGGAAGATCTGAGGCTTTCAAATTTTCACTTGATGGAAATCCGCAAAGCGACGGAGGACTCGTTCAGGACTTACGTTCAAAATGCGAATACCGCGAGCCTGGGATCATACCCCCGGAATTCCAGCTACACTGTCTTCGTGAATGATCGCGAAGTGGGGACATTGGCTTCCATCATTCCCGCGCCCGTTGGAAAGATCTCAGCCAGCCCCTTCCAATCCACGAAAATTCAAGTTTCCGGGCTCGCCGGGCAAATCAACACCTATACGGTGGACTTCTCAAACCGAGTTCGAGTTGAAAGCAACCTTCTCCCCAAGTTTGAAGCCCGTGTAAAACTGCTCAAACAGGCTAAAACGCTGCTCGAAGGAAAGCCGGACTCAGCGTCTCAGAAAGCCCAACCCGCGCAGGCCCCCTCCGCTGAGGGTCTTTTAGCCGAAAAAATCGCAAAAAACCGTGAGAGCGCGACTCAGCAGCTGAGCAACCATCAAAAGCAATTGGAGAAGACCCCTCCAAAGTCCGATGACGGCACTGCCTGGGCCCCCGAACGGATCGCCAAGACCCAAAGACGACTTAAAATCGCGATGGAAGCCTCTGAGTGGATGAAGCCGGGCAAAGACGGGGCGGTTCCCACAGTGCAGATCACGGGCTCGCCCTATCAAGGGAAAATTACGGCGGTGGAACCTGTCGTGAGCAGCGACGGTAGAAATATCGTTGATTACAAGATTACCGTGACGACCCTAGGAAAAGACGGGACTCACTACACTCACTCTTTCGAAGCCCACCAGCTCGACTGGGAGGACCCAACGCTGCTTCGTTTCAGAGTTCCCGACAGCTCCCCTTACTCAAAAAGCAAGTGACCCTTCTGTCGCGTAAGATTTGAATTTTCCCCTATTCCCCGCTAAGCCTACCTCATGAATACTTCACTGCCTCTGGAAGGAAAAAAAGCGCTCATCATCGGCGTCGCCAACGAGCGAAGCCTCGCCTGGGCCATCGCCCAACAGCTGCATCAAGCCGGCGCGAGCCTCGCCTTCACTTTCCAAGGAGAGGCGCTCGAGCGACGCGTGCGGCCGCTCGCCGAAGGCGTGGACGCGAAGCTCATCGAACCCTGCGACGTAACCAACGACACGCAACTGGATTCGCTTTTCTCAAAAATCAAGGAAAGCTGGGGGCATCTCGATTTTCTGATCCACTCCGTGGCCTATGCCCAGCGCGAAGACCTGGAGGGGCGGTTCGTCGACACCTCGCGCGAGGGATTCCGGATGGCGCTCGACATCAGCGCTTACAGCCTCGTTGAACTTTCGCGTCGCGCGGAACCCTTGATGGAAGGCCGCGCGGGCAGCATCCTCACGCTCTCCTACTACGGCGCGGAGAAAGTCGTCCCCAACTACAACGTCATGGGCGTCGCAAAAGCCGCGCTCGAAGCGAGCGTTCGCTACCTCGCCAATGATCTCGGGCCAAAAAAAATCCGCGTCAACGCGATCTCGGCCGGCCCCGTGAAAACGCTCGCCGCTGCGGGAATCCGAGGCTTTCGTGGGATGCTCGCCTCGGCCGCTGAAACCACGCCGCTGCGCGAGACGATCACCGCCGAAGACGTCGGCGCGCTGGGCGCATTTTTGTGCGGCCCGGGTGGGCGCCACATCACCGGAAGCACGCTTTACGTGGATAGCGGCGCGCACATCATGAGCTCCGTCGGAAAAGAAAGCCCTTCCTCATGAAGCTCGAATTTCGCCTCAGTTTGACCGCGGCGCTTTTGCTCGGAATCACCGGATTTCGCCCCACTTTCGCCCAAGACCTGCCGTCCGTGAAGAGGCCTCCTTTGATTCAATCCTTCGGGCGAATCGATCAAAATGAAAAACCAGTGCTCCCGCTCGACTTGGTTTCACTCGTTGAATCGGTTCCCAACCCCCCTCAAGCCTATCGGGATGAGATCACGAGCGCGGCGTTGAAGTACCCCGAAATTCAAATCAAAAAGGAACCTGTTTTTCTTTATACTTATTGGTTTTTGAACGCCTCCGATCAGGCCTATCAAATTTCGATCCCCCTGGGGGATTACAGCGATGACTCCGAAACCAAGGACTGGCAACAACCTTTGCTGAGCTTCTTGGAAGCGGTGCAAGGATTTCATTTTGAGATTCCAGCCCAATCCGCTCGTAAAATTCAATTCATGATTTTGGGGCAGCCCAAGTCCATCATCGCAAGCATTCATCTGGGAGTGCGATCCAAAATCACGGAGCCGTTCCAATACGGGCTCGCCTATTTATTTTCTCTTTACGCCAGCAGCTGGCCCAGCATCCCGCGAGGATATCCGGGAACCAGCGAGAGCATTCCTTTGAAAAACGTCCCCCAAGAAATCCAAGCTTATTTTCATGAGCGCTTTAAGTAACGTTTTCAACTCTCTAAAATGACTCATTATTTTAGTTTTATTTTTTTCTCGGCTTTTTTTCTCTTTTTCCATTGCACTCGCTATCTTCCTTCGATATAACCCGCTCATCAGCTTTTCATGGGCACCCCACTTCCCCCCCCACACACACGGTTGGTGCCCGTGACGATAAAGGACTCTGAGAAGCAATTCTCAGAGTCCTTTAAAGTTTCTGGGGTTTGATTCTTTAAAACCTATCGAAATATCACGCCGCCTGCACGCGATTGCGACCTTTGCTCTTCGCGCGGTAGAGCGCCTCGTCCGCCGTTCGGAGCAGTCGCGAAGAATCGTAGCCCTCGCTTCGAGTCGACGCCATTCCTACGCTGAGCGTGCACTTCCACTCTACATTGCCCAGCGCCTGACCGCGCGCATCTTTGACTGGCCCGTGAAGCCGCTCCGCCCCTCGACGGATGAACTCCGCGATTCCCAGGATTTCAGCGTCGGTCCCGCGGACCGCCACGGCGAATTCTTCGCCTCCGAGCCTCCCCACTTCGCAACGGGGCGAAATGAACTGCTTGAGCATCCCGGACACGCGCGCGAGAACTTCATCGCCCGTAAAATGCCCATAGCGATCATTGACCTGCTTGAAGTGATCGATGTCGATCATCAAAACGCCGCAGTTCTCCTGCGCCTTCCCGCACCGCTGAAGGAGCTCATGCCACTTTTTGAAGAATGCGTTTCGGCGGAGCACGCCGGTCAATTCGTCGATGTCGGAGGCTCCCTCGAGCTTTTGGAGGGCCAGAAGCACTTGCGCATGGCTTGCCTCGAGGGCTGTGACTTCACCGTGAAGGTGTGAGAGGAGAAGGCGAATTCCCTCGAGATTTTCTGCTAAGCGCTTCTGGCTCATACGTCCTCCGTTAACTCGCGTTTTTAGGCGCGTACGGAATGGATTGATTGCAGATGCGATGCCAATGCGTGCCTGCGTGATTTCAGCAACCTAGCGGGCTGGAAGTCGCGAGATGACCTAAAGAGCCGCAGTCACGCCTGACACATGAGACTCAAAGGATTGGTTGCGCACCCGCAGGGCGCTAGCGACCGACAAGGCTGGCCTTAAGGCCTGCCGTTGTAATAGTGGCGAGCGTGAAGCGAGCCGCACATTATAGGCTAGATTGCTCCCAGGATGGGAGCAATCTGAATGCGCCGGCGCCTTGGCGCCGGTTATAACGACACTTCGGAGCCCAGGCGAAAGATCACTTCTTGCGCGCGCGGCTCGAGGGAGCGGACCTTCCAATGCGAAGGATCACTCGGATCGCGCTCAAGCACCGCTTCAGCTCGGATTCGCTGCTCCGCCTCTCCATCGTCATACACGGAACGATAGCGGATCTTCAGGGATGGATCCAAGGATCCGGTGCTCTCACTGGGCTCGATGCTTTCGATCTCGAACTCACGGACCTTCGTCCCTGGACGCGACTCGAGGGACTTCACGTAAGCGGCGCGGAACCCCTCACCCACTTCCTGAGGATCCACCTTCGCTGGGCCTCCGCGAAAATGGCTGCAGGCGAATGCGAGCGCGCAAGCGATCGCGAGCCCCCAGGCCTTCTTCATGCGGCGACCGCGACTTTGCGATAGCTCTCCGCCTTGATTTGATGCCGCCTCAAAAGCCTCAAGAAATTGCTTCGGTCGATTTTCGCCTCTCGTGAGGCGGCGGAAACGTTCCCGCCGTGCTTCCCCAGGATGCTAATGAGGTATTCCCGCTCAAACGCGTCGCTCCAGCGCTTTTTGATCTCGGTGTAGCTGACGACTTCACCTTCTTGTCCTTGCACGCTGAAATCAAATGAGGGCTTCTGCGCGGAATTCACGAGCTCCAATTTCGGGGCGCCGCTCACGGCGGGGCGCGCTCCTCCTTGCTGAGGAATGGCCAGCAATCTCGCACTCACCGAGCCCTTGCCCTCCCACACCAGAGCCACCCGTTCGATGACGTTGAGCAGCTCGCGCACGTTCCCCGGCCAGCTGTAGCCTTCCATGGATTGCTCAGCCTCTTCTTCAAATCCGTGAAACGCCTTGCCTCGCGCCTTGAAGGCTCGCTCCGCGAATTGCCGCGCCATGGGGACAACGTCCTCCTTGCGAGCGCGAAGCGCGGGCAGATCCACCACCACGCGGCTCAGGCGATGGTAAAGATCGTCGCGGAATTTTCCGCCCTGGATCTTCGACTTGAGGTCCTGATTGGTGGCCGCGACGATGCGGACGTCGGTTTCAAGGTCCGCCATGCCGCCCACTCGCCGAAAAGTTTTTTCCTGGAGCACGCGCAGGATTTTTGCCTGCAGCTTAATGTCCATTTCCCCGATCTCATCCAAGAATAGGGTGCCGCCGCGCGCAATCTCAAAAAGTCCGCGTTTCATCGAGGTGGCCCCGGTGAACGCCCCCCGCTCATGCCCGAAAAGCTCGGACTCCAGCAATTGCTCCGAGAAATTAGCGCAGTTCACCGCGATCCAAGGCCCTTTACCCCTTCGGGATCCCGCGTGCACCATGCGCGCGATTCCCTCTTTTCCCGTGCCGCTTTCACCAAGGATCAAAACCGTGGGCTCCTCGGCACCGCCCCTCATCGCTTCACGGCGAAGGACAGTCAGCCATTCGTTGGTGGGAGCCATGGAGGCGGACTTTGAGACGTACCAGAACTGATCTTCCGTCTTACCCTCAATCCGCTCAATGCGGGCCTCCAATCGCCCGATCAACTCCTGATTCTCGCTCTCGAGGAGGTGCTCCTTCTGAGCGCGGCGCACCGAGTGGGTCAATTCATCGAGGTCAAAAGGTTTTTCCAGATAATCAGAGGCGCCCTGCTTCAAGGCCTGGATCGCGACGTTTTTCTCACCATGCCCCGTGATCACCACGACTTTGAGCTGAGGGTACTTGTTTTTCGCGGTCGCCATGAGCGCGAACCCGTCTTTGCCCGGCATCTTTAGGTCAGTGACCATCACGCCGATCCCGGGGATCTTCGCGAAGGTTTTTTCGGCTTCATCGGCTTGCGAAGCGACGAAAACCTCAAACCCTTCCCGCTCCAATCTTCCCTTGAGGAGATTGCGAATCGTTTCTTCATCATCAACTACGAGTACCTTCTGTTTTTGCGCGGACATTTTCCTCACCTCTCTATGCTAGTTCCCTGAAATCTTTTGGGATCCGAATCAAGAATTCAGTCCCCTTCCCCAACTCACTCTCCACCAAAATCGATCCATGGATCTTGGAAATGATCCCGTAACTCAGGCTCAAGCCCAGCCCCATTCCCTTACCCACCTCTTTGGTGGTGAAAAACGGGTTGAACGCCTTCGATTTAGTGCGGTCATTCATTCCATGGCCATCGTCCTTGAAGCGAACCTCCACGAAGTTCCCCAAAGCTTTCGTGCGAATCCAGATATTGCCCGTTCCTCTGCCTGTCGACTCGATCGCATCGCGCGCATTCGTCGCCAAGTTGATGAAAACCTGCTCCAGTTGCAGTGGGTTCGCGTAAACCAAGGCGGGCTCCCCCTGAAACTCCCGGTGAACCGTGATTCCCCGGGCCGCGAATTGGCGCGAGAGCATCTTGAGCGCCTCTTCGATGGCGAAATGCAAGTCCGTGGACTCATGCTGTTCGACGGACTTGCGGGTGAATACGCGCAAATAATCGATGATGGAGGACATCTTATCGACGTTCGAGATCACTTCCTTCAAGGCGCTGCGCGCCTCGGGATTCGAGTTTTCCGCGCCGGGGCGGGCTTCCACGCCCATTCCCAGAAAAGATTGAATCTCCTGGGCGTATCCTCGAATTCCCTGCAACGGCTGGTTGAGCTCATGGGCGATGCCAGCGGCGAGCTCGCCGAGCGCGGCGAGTTTTCCGGATTGGACCAAAGTTTCCTGCATGGATTCAAGCTCCGCGTTCTTTTTTTCGAGCTGATAGTAGGCGTTCTTGAGCTCCGCGTGCTTCGTGATGAGTTCGCGCTCCATCCGCTTTTTCTCGGTCACGTCCCTGAACAAGGCCAGCACCAAGCGCTCTGAAGCATCTGAGACCATTCGCACGCTCAAATCGACGAATCTGACGTACCCGTCCTTCCGGAGAATGGCGATGTCCTCGTAAGTGCCGGGAAAACGGAACAGCTCCGCCGTCAATGCACGCGCGTGCTTTTGAAATGAACCGCTCTTGGTTTTCGGGGAGAGAATCTCGACAGAGGCGCTCACGATCTCCGACTTGAGGTATCCGGTCATTTCCTCGACCGCCTGATTCGCGGCGTCGATGGCGCCATCCGCGCGCAACGCGATAATCGCGTCCGAAGCTTGGTCAAAGAGGGCCTGGTACTTGGTCGATTCTTCCACCGGGGATGGGATTTGCTTAGCGGTATGCATTCAAGAACGCTCCTGCCCGGTCCATCTCTTTTTTGAAGTCTTCCTCGATTTTTGGGATATCTGACGCCGAAAGCCCGAGCGGCAAGAGCATATCCGCCGTGACCGCCCCATCCGAGCAATCCCCGGATTTCCCCACTTGATTCTTCACGCACAATGTATTCGCCAAACGGACGATTTGAATCATCGGCTTCGCCGAGGTCAGCACCGTATCCAGCGTCGAAACATCTTGATGGTGATAATGGATCGTGAGGCGGATGGTTTGAGGGAGCCCCCACTTGGCGGCGATCACCTCGCCGAGGTAGCAATGGCTCGGCAAATCCCATTCCTTCTCGACTTCGATGAAAGAGCATTGCCTGCGGGACGCCTCGCCCAAAATTTTTCCCAAGCGATCGGGATCGATCTCATTGAGGACGAGTTTTCCGATGTCATGCAAAAGCCCGCAAGTGAACGCTTCCTCCGGCTTGATCGGCTTGGGAAGCTTCAAGCGCTTGGCGAGCAACTCGCTCCCCACGGCGGTTCCGAGCGCGTGCCTCCAAAAGTCGAGCATCGAGAACCCTTCCTTCTCGAAGCTCGAGAAAACCGAGAATACCGAAATGCTCAGCACGAGCTGGGCCAAGGTATTGAATCCGAGGAATGCGAGCGCACGTTGGACGTCGGCCACGCCGCCGGGGATCGAATAGTAGGAAGAATTGACGAGCCTCAGGATTTTCGCGGTCAAGACCTGGTCTTTTTTGAGCACCTCTGCAATGTCGGCGCTCGAGGAGTTGGGGTCATTGATGAGCTCGTTGACTCGCATCGCGACCATCGGGAGCGTCGGGATGTCCTGGAGCTTGGAAAGAAGCTCCGTATAGTCGGCATTCGTCCTAGTCATGCAATCCCCTTCGCAGTCTTATCGGACACATCGAAAAAAGAATGAAGGGTTTCACAACCATGATTTAATAAGTATTTCGCCTGGCGTCATTCATCGAGCCGAGGCGATAGGGTCCGGCTCAGCGTATTGAACGACTCGGCTTTGGCTGAGCTGTTGAATCAAACGGCGCATCTGCCCCAGGTCTTTGGGGTCAAACTCGACGAGATAGAGGCTTTCAGGGCTCATGATTTTCCTGATTTGCGCTCCGAGCGATGAAATCGCACCCAAAAGCTCTTCTTCCGTGTGCCCCGCCGCCAATTTGACTAAAATATGGTCAGCTACCCAAGACTGCCTGCTGATCACCACGTCCTGCTGCGATGAGGCGTCGTGGATGATTTTTTCCTCAATTTGAATCTTTGGATAGTGGAAACTCGTTTCCACCATTCTTCGATGGACAACGATACCCCCAGGTTCCTGAGAGTCCTCTGCGAAAAGAAGCTTTTTCAAGCGAAACGGATAGCGACTGATGAGCCCGATCGCCTGAGGTTCAAAATCAGGGCCCCCTTTCAACTCGCCTGACTTGATAGGCAAAGGCGGCCTCAAAGAAGCCGGTGCGCGCGGGGCTTCTTGATGCGCCGCCAGCGGCGAGGCGCTGGTCGAAACCTGGGGCTCAGCGATGGGTTTTTTCAAGGGCTGGGGATCCCTCAGGAAAAAGAGGATGGCGCATAATGACAAAACAATGAGGAATAAGAATCGATTCATACGCGCGCTTCAACCCCTTAAGGGAAGAATCGGCCAATATTGAGTCGGGCTTGATTTGAAACGGAGAGCCCGCCCACCGAGTCAGCGGCCGAGAGTACTTGGCTGCGCACTTGGCTCACGCCCCAAGTCGGGTGATAGCTCCAGAGGAGCGCGGCTGCGGCCGCTACATAGGGAGTCGCCATCGAAGTGCCCGAGATCGTCCCATATTGTCCGGTTTGACCCAAGCTCTGCATGGCGGCGGTCGGGGACGAGGGGAATGTGCTGTAGATATTCCTTCCCGGTGCCGCGATGAGCACCGTGCTGGTTCCGTAATTTGAGAACGAGGACTTGGAATCATTCACATCCACGGAAGCGACGCTGATCACGTTGTCGCGCTGCCGGATCACGTTCTGCTGGGAATCCAAGACGTTGATGTAGCTCGCGGGATAGAAATTATTCCCGTAAAGATCGAGATTGAATCCTTGCGACACGAGATGCCCGCCCTGAAGGACTTGCCTGCCATTTCCCGCCGCGGCCACGAAGAGAATATTTTTGACTTCCAGATCGTTGACCGCGTCTTCCAAGGCGCTTGAAGGAGTTTCAGCCCCCCAAGACGCGTTGATGATCTGGGCACCAGCGCTCGCCGCGTACTGCATCGCGGAGATCAAATCAGAATAAGTCCCAGCTCCCTCCGAATCGAGGGCCTTCACCGCGAAGATTCTCGCGCTCCAGCATACCCCTGAAATCCCCGATCCATTATTGCCTTTAGCGCCGATGATCCCGGCGATGTGAGTCCCATGCAGGTAATCGTCATTGGCGTTGGAGTTGGAAGCGATGATGTTTCTGCCCAGGGATTGAATGATGTTGCCTTGCAGGTCCGCATGACTTGAATCGATGCCCGTATCCACCACGGCGATCAGTTTCACTCCGCAATCCGTGATGTAAGGCCAGGCATCTGAAGCGTCAATGCGCGTGAGCCCCCACTGCAATCCCAGTGATGGGTCATTAGGATCGTTATTTGCGGGAAGCGTAAAAACCAATTGCGCGATTGAAGCCTGCCCCTTTGAATCAGTAGCTTGAACGGTGGTGTAGCTGGAGCTCGGGATGGAATTGAATTGCCAGGAGACACTGCCATCCGAATTCGTGGAAGTGGAAGTCGGGGCGATGACCGTAGTGCCGTCGCTTAACCCTCCAGTATAAGGAGCGGTGCCCCCCGAAACGACGAATACGTAAGGGCCACCTGCCCCTGCGGCAACCTTTCGGTAATTGGGTGCGACCTGCAAAGAGGCGCTGTACACAGCTGCAGCGATGCTCGCCCCGGAGCCTGAGCCTCCTCCTGAGCCTGAGCCTCCATTACATCCCAGAAGCCCAAAAAGAGCGAATAAGGCGCTGCCCACGCATCTGAGCCCTGCTCTCATTTGATTCTGATGGCTGCTGATCTGCAAAGCGCACACTCCTGGAATAAAATGAGGCCTAGAAAGCTAGGATAACATTAACATAGTAAAATAGTCAACTTAATTGAGATGGAATTCTGCCCTAGAACATGCCAGTTTTCGCCCTATGACTTTTACACAGCATGAAAAACTGGCTCAATGGGTTCAGGAAATCGCGGATTTGTGTCAACCCGAACACATCCATTGGTGCGATGGATCAGAAAACGAATACGATACCCTTTGCGCTTTGCTCGTTAAAAACGGAACTTTTAAGAAGCTCAATCCTGAAAAAAGACCTGGCAGTTTTCTCGCCCTCTCCGACCCGACTGACGTCGCGCGAGTCGAGGATCGAACCTTCATTTGCAGCGAGAAAAACGAGGATGCGGGACCCACCAATAATTGGGCTGATCCCGCTGAAATGAAAAAAATCCTGGTGGAACGATTCAAAGGCTCAATGCGCGGAAGAACGCTTTACGTCGTGCCCTTTTGCATGGGCCCCCTGCATTCTCCTTATTCCATCATCGGCGTAGAACTCACTGACTCGCCCTACGTCGTGGTCAATATGAAAATCATGACCCGCATCGGCAAGCCCGCGCTTGAAGTCCTGGGCGCAAAAGGTGACTTTGTGCGCTGCCTGCATTCCGTGGGCATGCCGCTTGAGAAAAACCAAAAAGATGCCACTTGGCCTTGCAACCACGAAAAAAAATACATCGCCCACTTCCCGGAAACGAGCGAGATCTGGTCGTACGGCAGCGGCTATGGCGGAAATGCGCTCCTCGGAAAAAAATGCTTGGCGCTCCGCCTCGCTTCAGCGTTGGGGAAAAAACAGGGGTGGCATGCCGAGCACATGCTCATTCTAGGTGTTGAATCCCCGGAAGGCGAAAAATCATACCTTGCAGCGGCTTTTCCCAGCGCGTGCGGAAAAACCAATTTCGCCATGCTAATCCCCCCGGCCGCTTACGAAGGATGGAAAATTACGACCATCGGAGATGACATCGCATGGATTCGCTCCGGGCAGGACGGCCAGCTCCGCGCCATCAACCCAGAGGCCGGCTTTTTTGGCGTCGCGCCGGGAACATCAACCCGAACCAACCCCAACGCGATGGAAACCATCCGCAAAAATACGATTTTCACCAACGTCGCCCTCACTGACGACGGCGACGTATGGTGGGAAGAGATGACGGAAACCCCTCCCGCCCACCTCACCGACTGGCAAGGCAACTCTTGGACGCCCGAGTGCGGGAGAAAAGCGGCTCACCCCAACGCCCGCTTTACGGCGCCCGCCTCCCAATGCCCATCCATCGACCCTCAATGGGAAAACCCGAAAGGCGTTCCCATCCAAGCTTTCATTTTTGGGGGACGACGCTCGGATACGATGCCCTTGGTGACGCGCGCCCGCACTTGGGCCGAAGGCGTCTACCTCGCCGCCTCCATCGGATCCGAGACTACAGCTGCCGCGACGGGAGCCTTGGGCGTCGTTCGCCGCGATCCCATGGCCATGCTGCCTTTCTGCGGAATTCACATTGGGGATTACTTCAATCACTGGCTGGATCTCGGAAAGTTGCCGAAAGATAAGATTCCAGCGATCTTCGTCGTGAACTGGTTTCGAAGAAACTCGGAAAAGAAATTCCTCTGGCCAGGTTTCGGGCAAAACATGCGCGTCCTGGAATGGATCCTCAAAAGCAGCAAGTCCTCCGCCATCACGGGCAGAGAAACCCCGCTCGGGACCGTGCCTCAACATTCCGAGCTGAAATGGGATGGTCTCGAAGATTTCACTCCTTCACGATTCGCGGAGCTCATGAAGATCGAGCCCACGGAATGGGCGCGCGAACTTGAGCAGCAAAAAGAATTCCTATCCTCCCTGAGCTCGAAGCAGCCGGCTGTCTTCAAGGAAATCCAGGAAAAATTCGCTCGGGCGATTTTGGGCGAAAAAAATCAGGCGTCCCCAACTCGCCCGGAAAGCTCATCTCCGCTCGAGCTGCGGGCGAGGTAAATCCAAGGTTTCCCCGAGTAAACTGTAGCTCGCGCCCGCTAGACGAGCGACGGGGGAGATTTCCCGGATCAAGATCTTCCCGTCCTGGTAAGCGGGGGCATGAACATGCATCATCACGATTCGACCCACCACGATGGTGGCGGAGCCTGCACCTCCCTCCCCAATGGTCAGGGATTTTTCAAAAATGCACTCCATCTGAATGGGCGACTCCTTGACTCGCGGCGCCTGAATGCGTCTTGAAGGTTCCTGGGTGAATCCGATCTTCTCAAACTCGCTCACCCCGTAGGGATACTCGGCCGAACAAAGGTTCATCGGCTCGATCATCCACTCCGCTACTGTGTTCACGACGAATTGACGGGTTTCCTCGATATTGACCAAGGTGTCTTTTTTTTCGCCCGTGCTCTTCCGGGTCACCGAAAACATCACGCAGGGAGGGGCGCTCGAGACCGCGTTGAAAAAACTGAAAGGAGCGAGATTGGTCTGCCCTTTTTTATTTTGAGTGCTGATGAAAGCGATGGGACGCGGGACGACGGCCCCGATCAAAAGCTTGTAAGCCGCCGGGGATTCCAGCCTTTCAAAATCGATGCTCTCCAAGGCCTGCACAGGGGTAGGGATCGGATCCCCCCTCTTCCAACTCGGTCTGAACGACGCCATCCACTTTCTCTAACATGGAAATCCTAACATAACCAAACCCTATCCCTCCCATTGGGATTATGAGCCTATCCCAAAAGTCCTGAAGCTCTGAAGGCGATGAATGCACAGACGAGGTG
>CAZLYB010000034.1:0-13374 GCA_964563795.1 uncultured Bacteriovoracaceae bacterium
AATTCAAAAAGTATTGCAAGTTTTGCCGTAAACACACCCTTCATCGGGAAGGCAAGTAATCGGCTTTTAGGGCAGTAGCTCCAACGGCTAGAGCAGCGGATTCCAAATCCGCGGGTTGTGGGTTCGAATCCCTCCTGCCCTGCCAAGACGCGAGGAACGACATGGAAAGCCCGTATCAGAAATGGGTGAATCTCAGTTATCTGGCACTAGCTGCGTTACTGGGCTATGTCGTATTTGTCGGAGCGATCAAGCTTTCCGCGGTCTATGACCTGGAGGCGAAGGTTCGCTACGCTGATTTAATGGTGCGTGGGCTTTCCGTGGCCAGCGCCGGGCTTTTGTTTTTAGTGCTTTGGAAGAACGCGAAGGCCAATCAGTTCATGAATGAGGTGATGGTTGAGCTTTCACGGGTGAGCTGGCCAACCCAGAAGGAAACGCTTTCCGCGACCGTGATCGTAATCGTCATGGTCCTCATTTCCGGCATGATTTTAGGTTTTTTTGATTATGTATGGACGGAATTTATTCAATGGATCTTGAGAATCCCGTCCTGAATGAGCTGAGGAGAAGTTCACGTGTCTGAAGTGCAATTATCGCCGTCAAGTGAGATGTCCTGGTACGTGGTACACACTTACTCAGGGTATGAGAACAAGGCTAAGTTAGCCCTTGAGGAGCGAATTCGCTCAGCCAAAAAAGAGAAGTTCTTCGCGGAAATCATCGTTCCTGAGGAGAACGTCGTGGAGCTGGTCAAGGGACAGAAGCGCACGACGAAGCGGCGCTTTTTCCCAGGCTATATCCTCGTTAAAATGCAGCTCAACGATGAGACCTGGCACATCGTCAAGAATACACCCAAGATCACCGGCTTTGTCGGAGACAAAGTGAAGCCGGTTCCGGTTCCTGAGAGTGAAGTTCAAAAAATGACTAATCGGATCGCCGAAGGCCAAGTCAAGCCGAGGCCCCGCATTTCCTTTCAAGAAGGCGAAAATGTCCGCGTTGTGGATGGGCCTTTCTCCAATTTCAACGGGACTGTCGAAGGCGTCAATCCCGATAAAGGCAAGGTTAAGGTGCTCGTCAGCATTTTTGGCCGTTCAACCCCCGTAGAATTAGATTTTATTCAGGTTGAAAAAATTTAACGACTCGTGTAGGTAGGTACCCCTTATGGCCAAAAAGGTAACTGGGCAGATCAAGCTGCAGATCCCCGCTGGGCAGGCGAATCCTGCGCCTCCCGTAGGTCCCGCTCTGGGGCAACGGGGCGTCAACATCATGGAATTCTGCAAGGCGTTCAATGCGAAGACGCAAGACCAGAAGGGCATGATTATTCCCGTGATCATCACGGTTTATTCGGATCGCTCATTCACTTTCATCACGAAAACTCCACCCGCTTCGATCCTGCTTTTCAAGGCGGCGAAGGTCGAAAAAGGTTCAGGTGAACCCAATAAGACCAAGGCCGGCAAAGTAACTCGCAAGCAAGTTGAAGAAATCGCTCGCCTCAAGATGCCAGATCTGAATGCGGCGAGCTTGGAAGCAGCTATGAGAACCATTGAAGGAACGGCAAGAAGCGCTGGAATTACTGTAACTGATTGATTTTTTAATTCAGGTGGGAGCTTGATTCAGTTCAAGCGTTTGGACCACGGAGGTTGATTCATGTCTGAGAAGCAAATTCAGTCCCCTGTGCAGTCGAAGGCGAAGCAAGATCAGCTCGCAGGTCGCGGCAAGAAGTATAAAAACGCCTCGGAAAAAGTGCAATTCGGGAAAAAATACACCGTCAAAGAGGCGTTTCAAACGCTTCAAAACGTGACGTACGCGAAATTCGATGAAACCGTCGATGTCGCGTTGAATCTTGGCGTTGATCCCAAGCATGCGGATCAAATGGTTCGCGGTGCGCTCGTGCTTCCTCATGGGATCGGCAAGGCATTCCGAATCGCGGTTCTCGCCAAAGGCGACAAAGCGAAGGACGCGCAAACGGCGGGTGCGGATTTCGTGGGTGCCGAGGATTTGATCGAGAAGATCTCGGGTGGCTGGATGGAATTTGATCGCATGATCGCCACCCCCGATATGATGGTCGCTGTTTCCAAGATTGGTAAGATCCTGGGACCGCGTGGTTTGATGCCCAATCCTAAACTGGGCACGGTGACGATGGATGTCGCCAAGGCCGTCAAAGAGCAAAAGCTGGGCAAGATCGAGTATCGCACAGAAAAAACCGGGATCATCCATGCGGTGATCGGCAAAAAGTCCTTTGGTGAGCAGAAGCTCGCTGAAAACTTCACGGTGCTTTTAAATGCGGTTCTCAAGGCTAAGCCCCCGACGAGCAAAGGGGTTTACTTAAAGAACATCACACTTTCAGCGACGATGAGCCCAGGGATTTTGATTGATCCCTTGGATGCCGCAACCGCTTCCGGATTTTAAGAGCGAATAAGGAATACTGACGATGAATCGAGCAGAAAAAACTCAGTTGGCATCGGAACTCAAAGAGAAGTTCCAGAAATCGCATGTTTCCATCTTTGCGGATTACAAGGGTTTGACCGCGAATCAGGCGGATCTTCTTCGTAAGACCATCCGTGATCAAAAGGGCGAAGTCAGAGTTCTCAAAAACAACGTCGCGCGTTTGGTCATGAAAAATGGGGCACTCGGCGAATCCGCGCAGGAATTGCTCGATGAGCTGGTGGGACCGACGCTCGTCGCGTTCTCCTACGGAGATCCCGCGGCGACCGCAAAAGTGATCCACAAGTTCGCTCAAGAAAATGAAGCCCTGAAGCTCAAAGACAGCTTGATGGGCGAAAAACGCATCGCGGCTTCCGCTGTCGAAGAACTGGCGAAGCTCCCATCGCGCGAAGTCTTGATTGCGAAGATGTTGGGTACGTTGAATGCGCCGATCACTAATTTCGTGGGGGTTTTGGCGGCGGTTCCACGAAGCTTGCTGAACGTTTTGGTGGCGGTTGAAAAGAAGAAGGCGGAAGGCGGAGCGGCAGCGCCTGCGGCAACCGAGGCTTCTGAGAAGACTGAGTAAAAACTGATTTTAAAGTGCGACTAAGGATGGTCGCTGATAAGGATTCTCGTTCAATGGCACGACGCCTAGGACGGTTTTGAAAGCAGAACGAAAAAGAGGGTGAGATCAATGTCGACGGCAATTACTAAGGAAAACGTGATTTCCTTCATCGAGAATATGTCAGTTTTGGAATTGTCCCAGCTCGTAAAAGAGCTTGAAGGCAAATTCGGCGTGTCAGCAGCAGCTCCAGTAGCAATGGCAGCTGGCGGCGCAGCAGCGGCAGCTCCTGCAGCTGAAGCGAAAACTGAGTTCACGGTGGTTCTTTCGTCAGCAGGCGATAAGAAAATCAACGTGATCAAAGAAGTTCGTACGATCACGGGCTTGGGCTTGAAAGAAGCGAAAGACCTCGTTGAAGGCGCGCCTAAGGTCCTGAAAGAAGGCGTGACCAAGCAACAAGCCGAAGAAATCAAAAAGAAGCTTGAAGCTGAAGGAGCTAAGGTCGACTTTAAGTGACCTGGGCTGCTAAAGTTTTTCTTTCCCGCGGTAAATCTCAATTATCCCTTGTGTTGTCACAGAAAGTGGATAAGTTGGGGTATTTGCTGCGGGAATTCTATTTTTGCTGGAATGCTTGAAGGAGCACGATCCCATGGTCTCGCTTTTTTCTGAAAATCGCCGCATCCGGAAGGAATTCTCAAGGAACGCCACGCCCGTTGAGATCCCCAACCTGATCGAGCTGCAACGTCGGTCTTACGAAAAATTCCTTCAGGCGGAAATTTCCCCGCAAAAACGGGATAATTCTGGGCTTCAAGCGGTTTTTAAATCCGTTTTCCCGATCGAGGACTTCAATCGTACGGCTTCGCTTGAATTCGAGAGCTATGCTCTTGAAAAGCCGAAGTATGACGTATTGGAGTGCCGCCAGCGGGGCATGACATTCGCCGCCCCACTCAAGATCACCGTTCGCCTCGTGGTTTACGATGTCGATGAGGAAGCAGGCACGCGCAATATCCGCGACATCAAGGAACAAGAAGTTTACATGGGCGAAATCCCGCTCATGACGGAGTCCGGTTCCTTCATCATCAATGGAACCGAGCGGGTGATCGTCAGCCAATTGCATCGCTCACCTGGCGTAATTTTTGATCATGACCAAGGCAAGAGCCACTCCAGCGGCAAGATTCTTTACTCGGCTCGGATCATTCCTCACCGCGGTTCTTGGCTCGATTTCGAATTCGACCATAAGGACATTCTCTACGCCCGCATCGACCGCAAGCGAAAGCTCCCCGCGACGATCATTCTTCGCGCCATGGGTCTTTCGAATCAGGAGATCCTGAATTATTTTTACAAAACGGAGAACATCACCTTCGAGAAGGATGACCGTTTCTTCAAGACGATTGATCCTGAGATTTTATCCGGCCAGAGAGCGGATGAAGATCTTCATGATCCCAAGACGAATGAGATCATCGTCAAGAAAAACCGCAAGTTCACCAAGGCCGTCATCAAGCGCATCCAAGAAGCTGGAATCAAGCGCCTTGAGCAGCCGTTGGAGTCCTTGATCGGGCGCATCGCTTCAGTCGACATCGTCGATGAGGCGACCGGTGAAGTGTTGCTCGAGTGCAACGCTGAGCTGACCGACGATAAGCTGAAGGAGCTCCGGGCTCGCGGCATCAAGGAAGTGAAGGTCATTTTCACGGATAACCTGACTTTTGGCCCTTTTATCCGCGAAACTTTGCTTCAGGACAAAGTGTTCAGCCCTGAAGAAGCTCTGATCGAAATTTACAAGCGCATGCGCCCAGGTGATCCCCCCACGGTGGAAGCGGCTGGCGTGCTTTTCGACAATTTATTCTTCAATGCGGACCGGTACGACCTTTCACGCGTCGGTCGGCTCAAGCTGAATTACAAGTTCCCCGAAAACAATGTGCCCGCCGAAGTGACGATCCTCACGAAGCAGGACATCCTTTCGACGCTTTATTATCTTTGCGAGCTCAATAACGGCCGCGGCACGATCGATGACATCGATCACCTCGGCAACCGCCGCGTGCGTGCCGTGGGTGAGCTCATTGAGAACCAATACCGCATCGGCTTGGTTCGCATGGAGCGAGCGATTAAAGAGCGGATGAGCATTCAAGAGATTGAAACGCTCATGCCCCATGATTTGATCAACCAAAAACCCGTTTCAGCCGTGGTGAAGGAGTTCTTCGGATCCAGCCAGTTGTCTCAGTTCATGGATCAGACGAACCCCCTTTCCGAAGTGACGCATAAACGCCGTCTTTCGGCGCTTGGGCCCGGCGGTTTGACGCGTGAACGTGCGGGCTTCGAAGTTCGCGACGTTCACAACACGCACTATGGCAGAATTTGCCCCATTGAAACGCCTGAAGGACCGAATATCGGTTTGATCGCGAGCCTTTCGACCTATGCGAGAGTCAACGAGTTCGGGTTCATTGAAACCCCGTATCGGATGATTCAGGGACGCAAGGTGAGTGATGAGATCAAATTCTTCACGGCCACCGAAGAAGAAAACAAGATCATCGCGCAATCTTCCCATGAGGCTCTCAAAGTGGGTAAGCTCAGCGGCGATCTCATCTCAGCCCGTCGTAAAGGGGATTTCGCTTTGGTGAACCCCGATGACGTCGAGTTGATGGACGTTTCCCCGAACCAGCTCGTGTCGATCGCGGCATCCCTGATTCCGTTCCTGGAGCACGATGACGCGAACCGAGCTCTGATGGGTTCCAACATGCAACGCCAGGCGGTGCCATTGATTCGGACCAGCGCTCCGCTGGTCGGCACCGGCATTGAGCGCGTGGTCGCGCGCGATTCAGGGCAGATCATCGTTTCGAAGCATGATGGGGAAGTCATCATGGTGGACGGCGCGAAGATCGTGGTCCGTCGCACCCATCATGGGCGCAACGAGCAAGTGGGTTCAGACGTCGATATCTACAACCTCACGAAGTACCAGCGTTCGAACCAAAACACCTGCGTCAACCAGCAGCCGGTCGTGTACGTCGGCGAGAAGGTGAAAGCGGGCGATGTTTTGGCGGATGGCCCTGGAACCGACACCGGAGAATTGGCGCTCGGACAAAACGTCATGGTCGCCTTCATGCCTTGGGGCGGTTACAACTTCGAAGACTCCATTTTGATTTCGGAGCGGCTGATCAAGGAAGACGTGTTCACTTCGATCCATATCGAAGAGTTCGAGTGCATCGCCCGGGATACGAAGCTCGGCAAAGAGGAAATCACACGCGACATCCCGAACGTCGGCGAGGAGGCCCTCAAAGACCTGGATGGCAGCGGGATCATTCGCATCGGCGCTGAAGTGAAGCCAGGAGACATCCTGGTCGGAAAAGTGACTCCTAAAGGCGAGACCCAGCTCTCCCCGGAAGAGAAACTCTTGAGGGCGATCTTCGGTGAAAAAGCGGGAGATGTCCGCGATACCTCCCTGCGCGTGCCCTCAGGCGTGCAAGGGATCGTGATCAACGCCCAAGTTTTCGCCCGCGAAGGCACTGAGCCCGATGAGCGCACGAAGTCCATCTTGGAGGAGCAGATCACCAAGATTCGCCGCGATGAGCGCATCGAGATCGACGCAATTCGTCAATCCGCTTTCGGCAAGATCGTAAAACTCCTGTCCGGAGCGACGACGACCGGAAAGCTGCTTTCGGAAGACGGCTCGGTTGAGCTGCTGAAAAAAGGCCAGTCCTTGGATGAGACGGTGCTTGCCGCTGTTCCATTCGATTTAGTGGCTTTCATTCCCGTGAAAGACGAATTGGAGCAGGAAGTAACCGCGCTCACGAAGGTCGCTAAGGAAAAAATCGACGCGATCAAGTACGTCTTCAAAGAGAAAGTCGATAAGCTGAAGCGCGGGGATGAGCTGGCGCCAGGCGTGATCAAGATGGTGAAAGTTCAGATCGCCATCAAGCGCCGTCTCCAAGTCGGGGATAAAATGGCGGGTCGCCACGGAAATAAAGGGGTCATCAGCCGAATTTTGCCGGCGGAAGACATGCCTTTCATGGCGAATGGCGTTCCCGTGGATATGGTATTGAACCCGCTCGGCGTTCCTTCCCGTATGAACATCGGGCAGCTCCTTGAGTTGACTCTAGGTTGGGCCGCGATTGGGATTGGGGAAAAAGTAGACGCTTATCTCCAGAGTTTCCAACCGGATGCCCTGAGAAAGCTGTTGAAAGAAACTTACTCCAGCCCTGAAGTGGATAAGTACCTCGAAAAAGCGAGCGACACGGAACTGAAGCGGATGGCGTCCCACCTCAAGAAGGGCGTTCACGTCGCGACTCCGGTGTTTGATGGGGCGAGCGAAAGCGACGTCAATAAGATGTTGCAGCTCGCGGATCTCCCGACGCGCGGGCAGACCACCCTCTATGACGGTGTGAGCGGAGAGCCGTTCGCTGAAGACGTCACGGTGGGCATCATGTACATGCTGAAGCTTCACCACTTGGTCGAAGAAAAAATCCATGCAAGAAGCATCGGGCCTTACAGCTTGGTGACTCAGCAGCCACTGGGCGGAAAAGCTCAGTTCGGCGGTCAGCGCCTCGGGGAGATGGAAGTCTGGGCATTGGAAGCTTACGGCGCCGCATTCGGGCTGCAGGAATTCCTCACCGTCAAGTCGGATGACGTGACGGGCAGGAATCGCATGTACGAAGCGATCGTCAAGGGAGAGCACCTGCTCGAGCCGGGATTGCCCGAGTCTTTCAACGTGTTGGTGAAGGAGCTGCAAAGTTTGGCGCTGAACGTTGAGTTGATCGAAGACGAGGACAAAGAGCTCCAGGGCGAGATTCTTTAACTGTAACTAGGTTTTTGAGTGATTGAGGACAAGCAATGAAAGATCTGCTGAATTTTTTCGACAAGCCGAAAGATCCCCTAAGTTTCACGGGTATCCGCATTTCGCTCGCTTCACCTGAGAAGATCCGGGAGTGGTCCTTCGGGGAAGTCAAGAAGCCTGAGACCATCAACTACCGGACCTTCAAGCCGGAGCGGGATGGGTTGTTCTGCGCGAAGATCTTCGGACCCGTGAAGGATTACGAGTGCAATTGCGGCAAGTACAAGCGCATGAAGCACCGCGGGGTGGTTTGCGAAAAGTGCGGCGTCGAAGTCATTCAGTCCAAGGTTCGCCGCGAGCGTCTGGGGCATATCGAGCTCGCCACGCCAGTCGCGCATATCTGGTTCCTTCGCTCCTTGCCTTCGCGTATCGGCGCATTGCTCGATATGACGTTGAAGGATCTCGAGAAGGTTCTCTATTGCGAAGCTTACATCTTGATCGACGTGGGTAACTCAGCGCTTGAACCCAACACGGTCCTCACCGAAGAAAAATATACGCAATTGGTGAAAGATGGCCATAGCTTCACCGCCTCCATGGGCGGCGAAGCGATTCGCGAGATGCTCAAGAAGGTCGACATCGAGCTTCTTTCACGCCAGTTGCGCCGAGAACTCAAGCAGACGACTTCGGAAGCTCAGCGCACGAAGCTCGCCAAACGCCTCAAAGTCGTCGAAGCCTTCAAAATGAGCGGATCCAACAAACCTGAATGGATGATGCTCGAGGTGATTCCCGTGATCCCGCCGGAATTGCGTCCGCTCGTCCCTCTGGATGGGGGCCGATTCGCGACTTCCGACCTCAACGACCTCTATCGCCGGGTCATCAACCGAAACAACCGCTTGAAGCGCCTCATGGAGCTCAACGCCCCTGAGATCATCATCCGCAACGAAAAGCGCATGCTGCAAGAAGCGGTGGATGCTCTTTTCGACAACGGCCGACGCGGCAAGACCTTCACGGGTCCCAACAAGCGTCCGCTGCGCTCCCTTTCTGACATGCTCAAGGGGAAGCAAGGCCGATTCCGCCAAAACTTGCTCGGAAAACGCGTCGATTACTCAGGCCGCTCGGTCATCGTCGTGGGCCCTGAGCTCAAGCTGCATCAATGCGGCTTGCCAAAGGTCATGGCGCTCGAACTTTTCAAGCCATTCATCTACAACAAGCTTTCTGAGTACGGCTACGTCACGACCATCAAATCCGCTAAGAAGATGGTTGAGAAGCAGCGCCAAGAAGTTTGGGACATCCTCGAAGAAGTGGTGAAAGAGCATCCTGTGCTCCTTAACCGCGCGCCGACGCTCCACCGTTTGGGGATCCAAGCGTTTGAGCCGGTGCTCATCGAAGGAAAAGCCATTCAGCTCCATCCGCTCGTTTGCGCCGCGTTCAACGCGGACTTCGACGGCGACCAAATGGCGGTGCACGTCCCGCTTTCGATCGAAGCTCAGGTCGAAGCGCGCGTGCTCATGATGTCGACCAACAACATCCTCTCGCCCGCGCACGGCAAGCCCATCATCGTCCCGAGCCAAGACATCGTCTTGGGCCTCTACTACATGACGCGCGAGCGCCCGTACGCCAAAGGCGAGGGCAAGGTGTTTTCGAGCCCCACCGAAGTCCAGTTCGCTTACGATAGCGGAGTCGTGGCGCTTCAAGCCAAGATCAAATGCCGCATCCACGGCAAGATCATGGAGACCACCGTCGGGCGCGCGCTGCTCACGCAGATCGTGCCTGAAGAAATCCCTTTCCAAGCCTACAACAAAGTTTTGGGCAAGAAGGACATGGCCGAGCTCATCGACCTCTGTTACCGGCTCACCGGCAACAAGAAGACGGTGCTTCTCGCTGACCATCTGATGCAGACGGGGTTCCGTGAAGCCATGCGCGCCGGGATTTCGATCTCGGTCCACGACATGCTCATGCCGCCCGAGAAGAAGCAATTCCTGGATGAAGCTTACGGCCAAGTCCACGAAATCGAGAACCAATACATCGAAGGTCTCATCACCGACGGCGAACGTTACAACAAAGTCATCGACATCTGGGCTCAGACCTCTGAGCAGATCGCGACCGCGATGATGAAGCGGCTGTCGGTTCAGACGTTCAAAGCTCCGCCTCATTCCAAGAGCAAGGAAAGCGAAGTGACCGGGCCTTCCTTCAACTCCATCTTCATGATGGCGGATTCGGGAGCAAGAGGTAGCAACGCCCAGATCCGGCAATTGGCGGGGATGCGCGGTCTGATGGCTAAGCCTTCCGGCGAAATCATCGAGACCCCGATCGTCGCGAACTTCCGCGAAGGCCTCTCCGTGTTGCAGTACTTCGTTTCGACTCACGGCGCTCGCAAAGGCTTGGCGGATACCGCTCTCAAGACCGCGAACTCCGGGTACCTGACCCGTCGTTTGGTCGACGTCTCGCAAGACGTGATCGTGACTGAGCCGGATTGCGGCACGCTGGACGGCTTGTTCGTCAGCGCGTTGATCGAAGGCGGCGAAGTCATCGAGAAAATGGGCGATCGCATCCTCGGCCGCGTGGCTTTGGATGACGTGATCGACCCCGTGACGAACGAGACGCTCGTGCGCGCGGGCGAGGAAATCACCGAAGAATACGTCCGCAAAACTGACGAAGCGGGAATCGACCGCGTTCGCATCCGCTCCGTGCTGACTTGCCAATCCAAGAAGGGGATCTGCAGCCTCTGTTACGGCCGTGACCTCTCCCGAGGACGCATGGTCAACAACGGGGAAGCGGTCGGCGTGATCGCGGCGCAATCCATCGGCGAGCCAGGCACTCAGCTCACGATGCGTACCTTCCACATCGGTGGAACGGCTTCGCGTCGCGCGGAGCAATCCAGCCTCGAAGCCAAGACCAAAGGCAAAGTGAAATTCCTGAACCTGGTCACCGTGAAGAACAAAGAAGGTTACCTCACGGTCATGAACCGAAACGGGGAAATCGCGGTCGTAGATTCAAACAACCGCGAACGCGAAAAATACCCCGTCGTTTATGGGGCGAAAGTGCTCGTGAAAGACGGTGATTCAACCGAAAAAGGCAAACTCATTGCTGAGTGGGATCCCTATTCAACGCCGATTATCACGGAAGCTTCAGGGGTGGTCCAATTCGAAGACATCGAAGAAGGCCTCACGATGCAGGAGCAATTCGACAGCGTGACGGGTCTCTCGCATAAAGTGATCGTGGAGTCCAAGGCTAGCGACAAGCGGCCAAAGGTTCTCATCACCGATGGCAAAGGCAACGTCATCAAGATCGAAGGCTCGGCGCGTATCGGGCGTTATTTGATCCCGGTCGGAGCCAACCTCATCGTCACCGACGGCAGCCAAATCAACGCAGGGGACGTGATCGCGAAGATTCACCGTGAAACCACGAAGACCAAGGACATCACCGGGGGCTTGCCTCGCGTGGCCGAGCTCTTCGAAGCGCGTAAACCAAAAGACGCGGCGGTCATCACTGAAATCGACGGGATCGTCAGCTTCGGCAAGGACACCAAAGGTAAGCGTAAAGTCATCGTGACCCCGGATACGGGCGAACCGAAGGAATACCTCATCGGCAAAGGCCGTCACTTGGCGGTCAATGAAGGCGATTACGTAAAAGCCGGTGAGCCCTTGATGGACGGACCGATCAACCCACACGACATTCTGCGCGTGTTGGGTGAAAAGGCCCTCGCCAAGTATTTGGTGGATGAAGTCCAAGAAGTGTATCGACTCCAAGGCGTGAAGATCAACGATAAGCACATCGAAGTGATCGTGCGTCAGATGCTCCGCAAGGTGAAGATCAAGGATGTGGGCGACACTACGTTCCTCCCCGGCGAGCAGGCGGACAAGATGGGCTTCGAGGTCGAAAATCATCGCGTGATCCAAGCAGGTAGCCTGCCTTCATCGGCGGAGCCCATGCTGCTCGGGATCACCAAAGCTTCGCTCAGCACGGAAAGCTTCATCTCGGCGGCGTCTTTCCAAGAGACCACCAAGGTTCTCACGGAGGCCAGCATCAGCGGCCGCGTGGATTACCTCCGCGGCTTGAAGGAAAACGTGATCATGGGACGATTGATCCCTGCGGGCACCGGCTTGTTGAAATACAAGCACATCACGGTCGAGCCGCATGAGAGCGTGACCGAGCCGCTGGATCTGGAAACGCACGAAGATGGCGAGTCGACGATTAGCTTGATCCAGGGTGCATAGTTCGAAGTAAAAGGTCCGGCAGCGTGAGTGCGGGATTAGCTCAGCGGTAGAGCAGGGCTTTTACACAGCCAAGGTCGGGAGTTCAATCCTCTCATCCCGCACCATTTTTTCGCCGGAAGCGAAAAAATACTGGAGCGCAGCGTGGGTGCCAAAGCACCCAAAATCGACAGGATGTCGATTTTAGCGAGCACCTGATCAGCGCCTCATGACGGTGTTGCGAGAGAAGAGCCGAGCTGGAACACCATAAGAATCCCCCGCTTGGCGGGAGGCGAGCATCCATGCTCCTTGTCTACGCATGCTGCTCCGGCACTGCGCATCTAGCGCGGTCGGAAGCTCGGCAGCGAGGAATATAAAGATGGGCGCAGTAAAATGGTGGGCTTGCAAAAGATGTAACGCGGAGCGTTTCGTAACTCTTTGGCATCGACGTAATAGCTGAGTATCTCAAATGATTTTACGAATGTTTTTGCCGGCAGTTTTGACTTTCATAGTTCTCGGACCACTCGCCGCCTTTGCAATGACCGATGAGCCTCTCAGCTATCGCTGCCGAATTGAGCTCGTGGTGAAGGGTCCGGATGGCACGGAAGGGTTCAACGGAGACGTCCTTCAACCGGTGATCGAAGCCGGTCAACCCGAGCATGGCCACCTTCAGAGCAGCATATTTCTAAACCATGAAGTTGCAATTCTAGCACGACAAAATGAAAAGCTGATCATACGCTTCAGCTACCTTCCTAAACATGTAAGACAAACGCTCCCCGAAACGGAATGGGGAAAAAACTGGCGGAGGCTTGCGAGATCTCGGGAGATCCCACGTGGCGCGCCAATTCGGCTCTTCGTCAAGCTATCGCGCGGAGGCAGCATGGAAGCGCGCTGCGAGAAATACACCGAACCGAATTAATGGATCGTGTAGTTCGGATCGCCTGGCTATGCTAAAGAGGATTCCATGATGACCCACCCAAATACGCAGTTACTCACAAAACTCTACGCTGACTTCGCAGCGGGAGACTTGCAAGCCATGTTAGCAGTCTGCGCGGATCAGATGACATTTCAGGTCGCAGGCAAGAGCCGTCTCGCCGGCAAATACGACAAAGCGACGTTCGCGACGGGTTTCGTCACCCAGCTGATGGAGCTCTCCGGGGGAACCTTAAAGCTGGAAGTGCATGACATCTTATCCAGTGATCGGCATGCGGTAGCCCTCCTGACTGATCGCCTCAGCCGGGGAGGCAAAGAGCTCGAATATCGAACCGTGCACGTTTGGCGGTTTGAAAATGGGAAGCCTGTGGCCTGGTATGAGTACCCGCGCGATCTTTACCAATACGACCTGATTTGGAGCTGACTCGGGAGTAGGGTGGGGTGCCCACGCTGATCTTATCAGCTATTTTTCTCACCTCAACTCACCATCTTTAGAGAGTAAACAGTCG
>CAZLYB010000035.1:0-12942 GCA_964563795.1 uncultured Bacteriovoracaceae bacterium
TAGGCCCGAGGCCCCACAACAATTAGACCCCCCCCCTCATGCATAGCCGGCCAGCCGAGCCATGCATAAATCGAGGTCAACCGAGCATGCCCTTGCGTCGGCCGGTGCGCGTCAGCCATTGCGCAACCGTCTCGCCTGGCAAGCGCTCGGCGAGCCAGTAGCGCCGCAACATGCGGATCGTTTCGGCATATTCGGCCGCGCCGTCGCATGCCTTATCGGCCGCGCTCTTCGCGTTGCTTGTCTCGGTTGTGATGCGTCACACAAAGCGATTGGAACGGCCCGTTCCAGAACCGATCGGGGTTGCCCCGATGCGGCGTGACGTGGTCGCACACGGTCGCCAGGTTCAAGCGGCCTTCGGCTTCACACATGCGACAAGCCGGCTCGCGGTCGAGTTGAGCCCGGCGGATCGCCTGCCATCGCCTCGACCGGTACCATTGGCGCCAAGGTTGCGTCGCCTCGCGCCTGGCGTCGGCCTCGGCCTGGCGCTCGGCCTTGGCGCGCGGTTGGCGCCCGTAGATCGTCGGCGCCTTCACATGCGAGGCCCCTTGAACGGCCGAGGCCCCGAAGCGGTCAGCGCTTCGAGGCCTCGAATCAGAAATCTTTTTTTCCGTGGTCCACTGTGGTCAAGGTGAAGCCGCACGTCAAGCGGCGCGCCGCACCCGGTATCGCCGCCGTGCCATGGCTTCCTTGATTCGCTCTTGCCGTTCCATCATGGCGGCACGCGTGGCGACCCGGTCGATCAGGATCCGCCGGCCTGGCTGCGTGCCCTGGATCCAGGGTCGCCGCGGCCAGTCGGTCGGCTCGATCTCGACGGCTTCGAGCAATGTCGGCAACACGTCGGCGAGCACGTCGAGCGCCGAGCGCCAGGTTTCATATTCGGCCCTGGCGATCACGGCGTCGACCGGGTCGGGATCGAGATAGGCCTTCGTGTATGCGTCGGGATAAGGCCGCTTGCGGCGTTGGTCGTAGCCGTCGACTTCCGCCTCGCCGAAGCGCGGTTGCCCGTCCAGCGTCTCGCCAATGGGCACGAGCGCCCGTCTAAAATACCGAGGCCGGCCGTTGCGGCTTTCGACCTGGCGGATCGGCTTCTCGGCGAAGGTATCCGGCGCGCCGCCGAGGATCGCATGCCGGCGGATCAAATGGCTCGGCCGAAGCGTCAAGACGCGCTCGCGCCCGTCGAGCGTCGTGATCCGGTTGAGCGCCCGGCCGATCGCGGCTTGATAGAGCGGATCGCCGTCGTCGATATCCTCAATCGGATTCCAGTCGTTTGCGACCGCGATGCGCATGTCGTCGAGCGCCAGGATCGCCGCATAGGTCCGGATCGCGTCTTCGCTCGGCCCGGTCGTCGCGCTTTCGTCGATCGCGCATCCGTAGCGATTGAGCGTGACGCCGTCTTCGTCGATCTCGGTCATGAGCTCGCCGAAGCGGTCGATCCGCCCCCACGCCATTTTCACGCCGACCGGCCCGACGATGCGCACGGCGTCGGCCTTCGGCAATTCGTCGAGATAGACCCGTTTCAAGTGTGATTCGAGCGGCAACCGTTTCATGCGAGGCCTCTTTCGGGTTTCGTGTCCAACCTTGTCCAACCTTATTTAGAAAATAAACAAGGTTGGACATGACTAAGCTATTGTTCCGTATGATCTATTTTCCTCGATGTCCAACCTGTCCAACCTGTCCAACCTGTTTTGGCTTCTAGGGAAAAATCTCGGCCTGGCTTTCGTGCGCGTGCGCGCATGCGCGCGCGAGGAAATAGGTTGGACAGGTTGGACAGGTTGGACGCGCCCTTTAGTATCAACGACTTAATCGCGTCCAACCTCGGCGTGATGTCCAACCTTCGGGTTGGACAGGCGGATTCAGTCGGCCGGCTCGGCGTAAACCGGCACGAATTCCTCGTCGTCTTCCCAGTTGATCGCATGGCCGACCGCGCGTTCGAGCGCGGCGCGCGCCTCGACGAGCGGCGGCAGCACATAGCAGCGCACGCGCTCGACGTCGGCGCCTTCCCCCTTGGAATAGGAGCGCCGCACGGTGCGAAGGCCCGGCATGATCTTTTCGAGCGCCTGGCCGACGACGGTTTCGGTCGATCGCCGTTTCCATCCGATGCGCGAGCCGGCAAATTCGATATAGTCGTCGTACAGCAAGTCTTTTGCGATCTCTTCCGGCCAGTGCCGGCTTTTGCGGGTCGGCGCGCCGGCCTTTAGGCGATCGAGCCACCATTCGTCGGGACTATCGAACGAATTGAGCTTCTGATCGAGCAAGGCCTTTGTCTTCGGAACCTTGCGCAAGTCGATCTCGGTCAGGTCGAATTGCAGAAGATCATAGAGAAAGGCTTCGAGGCCGCCGTCGGCCAATTGTTCGTCCATTTCCCGAAAATAGGCCGCATTTTGCGCGCACCGGCTCGACACGTCGAACACACAATATCGCCGCTCGTCTTTGCCGGCGGGAATAACCCAACGTTCATTAGACGTCATGTAGAGCCGTACGAAGTTGTCGACGCGGATCGGGTCGACGCCTTTGTTTTCGATCATCTGCGTCGGCGCGGTGATCAGGCCTTTTAATCTGCCCTCGGCCGTCTTGTCACCTGCCCAAACCGCTTCGTCTGCCTGCAACAACAGGCAAGACGCCATATGCGCGTTGAAGTTGCCGGTCACATAGCGCGGATCGTCGACGAGGAAGTAATGCGCTTGGATCAGGCGCCCGATCACTTCGCCGATCTTGGTCTTGCCCGAGCCCATGCCGCCGCGCAGAACCATGGCGATTCCGACGCGCTCGCGCGGCCGTTGCACGAGATGAGCAACCCAGGCGATAAAGTAGTTGAACCAATCCTCGCGGCCTTCGCAGACGTTGTTGAGGATATGATCGCGCAAGATCGACCAGCCGTGCAGCTTTTCGCGCGGCTCGACCGAGAAGCCGCGCCAGAGATTGAAGTATCCTTCCGGCGCCGGCGACTGCGCATCCGGTGCCGGATGGAACACGATGCCGCGATATTGCCGGCGGTCTTTGTCGGCAAACCAGCGTTTCGACCATGTGACCGCCTTGGCGCCGCCTTTGCCGTCGGGAACCATCACGAAGCGGTTGGCGTGCCAGGCGTGAAACGCCTCGACGGTGCGGATCGCGTGCCGGTCTTCGATCGGCCCCTCGGCGCTCTCTTCCATCATGAGCGCCTTGGATCCCATCATGACGAGCGCCCAACGCCGATTAAGCTCGGCCGTCGAATAGCCGCCGTCGTCGGAAGGCGGCGCCGGCGGCGCGCCGTCTTCGGCGATCGGCGCCTCGTCGTCGGCGTCCCGGTCGTCGTAGAGCGTCGGCGCGTTTTCGAGCGCGTCGGCCAGGCTCGCAAGGTTATCCATGGCTGATATCCGCTAGTTTTTGCTTGTAGACGTCATTCAAATCGAGGCCTTCCGGCGCGCCGTAGAGGCGCACGCGCCGACCTGGCCGGCGCCATCGGGTCGCGCCGCGCCGAAGCGCGTTGTCGGTTTCGACCGGCTCGGAATCGCCGTCGCGCAAGAGCGTCACGTCGGCGAAGCGGTCGGGAAGGTCGAGGCCCGGCTTGGAAAGATCCGGCTCGGCCGAGCCGATCTTGACGGTGCGCATGCGGCCGGCGCGGTCGGCGCGCTTCAGACCGGCCGGATGCGGCAAGGTTTCCTTCGGCGGCCCGCCGATATTGCCGAGGTCGACGCCGGCCCAAAAGGCGACGCCGTCGAGATCACGCCCTTCGCGCCGCAACACTTCGCGCGCCGACAAGGTCGTTTCGATCCCTTCGCCCATGATCAGGCGGCGTGCGGCCTCGCGGCCGACGAGCTCGATCACGCCGCCGCGCTTGGATCCGCGGATCTTCTTGGCCGGTTGGATCTCGCCGGTTTCCGGATGCGCGATGGTCGCCTTCCGCGGCTCGACCGGGTCGAGGTAAGTCATGTGGATCGCCAGGAAGCGGCCGCTCGTCGGCGACGTGACGGCGGCCAGCATGGTCGGGAACCGGCCGGCGCGGATGAAGGCGGATTGCGCTTCCGACCAAACCCAATAGGAGCACGCGTCGAATCGAAGCCGCACGCCGGCGAGCTCGTCGATCCCACGCGCGGCGAGATAAGCGGCCGCCGGCGTTCCGGCAATCGGCGCGCCGTCGCGCCAGATGTCATAGGCGCGCCGGCGCTCGGCCTCGCGGAAATGCGCCTCCGCCTCGGCCTTGCGTTTCGCCTCGGCCTGAAGCTCGGCGGCGCGGCGCGCCTGGCGCTCTTCGCGCGCCGCGCGCTCGGCCGGCGTCTCGGCGGCCTCGCGGCCAGGCGGCGGCCGCCCGGTCAATTCCTCGCATGCGGCGAGGAAGTCGCCGCCGCCGAGATATTGCACCATGGCGATCACGTCGCCGCCGGCGGCCGCGCCGCGGCAATGGAAGACGCCGCGGCTTTCGTTGATCGAGAAGCGGTCGCGGCCGCCGCACGCCGGACATGGTCCGACGAGCTCGCGCCCCGACCGCTTCAGTTTGGCGCCGTAGCGCGCGGCCGCGCTCGCCAGGTCGACGCCGCGCGCCTCGGCGACCCATTGCTCGAAGTCGAGATCGGAGGCGCTGCGCTTCATGGGGCGCCCTCGATCGCGTCGACGAGCGCAATCCGCATGCCGATCCAGCGCATGACGTTGACCGCCATGGAATTGCCGAGCGCCTTGTAGCGCGGCCCGTCGGCGGCCGGCTTGTTGCGATAGGGAATAGCCGTGTAGTCGTCGGGAAAGCCTTGCAGGCGCTCGCATTCGCGCGGCGTCAGGCGCCGCACGGCGGTCGGCGACACAATAGCCGGCGGATGAGCGCGTGCGGCTAACGGATGGCAAGCCTTCCCGGCTTTCGGGTTTGACCGGTTCGTCTTCGACGTGATTTGCGTCGTGTCGAAGGCGACGGCCTGCGATCCGGCCGTGTCCAAGGCAAAGGCGGGATCGCCCGGCCGGCCGATCCCGGCGCCGTTCGATCCTTCCTGGCCGTGCGCATGGAGCGGCACCGGCACGAGCGGCGTGCCGCGCCCGGTTCCGTCTTCCGAGGCGTCGAAACCTTCGGCGCGCAATGTATGCGCGACGAAGGTTTCGGCTTGCGCGTCCAGCCGTCCGCCGCCGGCGCGGGCATTGAGCGCGTGACTGACAAGCGTCAGGTCGAGCGGGTTGGCGGCATGGTCGCCGGCAAGCAAAGGCTTGGCGATCAGGGAAAGCGGGTTTGTGCCCGCGCCGCGCGCGCGACCGGCTCGCGCGTCGATCGTGCCGGCGACGATGTTTCCGGTTCCGCCGGCCGGCCTGCTACCGTTTCCAGCGCTGCGCGCAGAACCTGCGGCAACACTTTCCTTCGCTTCTCGGCGCGGCGGAGGATCCCGGCGCAAGCCTTCGCGCTCAAATAATACCGCGGCGGCACGGCGCCAGTTTCCAAGATATCCGACAAGGATGAGACGGCGGCGTTGTTGCGGCACGGCGCGAGGGAAGCCGTCCACTCTGACATATTGAGCGTCAATGATTCGGTAGGCCCACCCATACCCGCTTTCCCCCAGGATCCCGAGGAAGGCGCCAAAATCCCTTCCGCCGTTGCTCGACAGAACACCGGGGACATTCTCCCAAACGATCCACTTGGCGCGAAGTCTGAGAGCCAGTCGAGCATATTCGATCGCGAGGTTGCCGCGCGGATCGTCGAGGCCGAGACGCTTTCCGGCGATGCTGAAGGACTGGCATGGCGTTCCGCCGACCAAAAGGTCGACGCGGCCATATTGGCCGGCCTCGATCGTCGTAAAGTCGCCATGAAGCGGAACCTCCGGATAATGATGGCCGAGCACCGCGCGCGGGAAGCGGTCGATCTCGGAGAAGAACGAGGGTTTCCACCCGAGCGGATGCCATGCGACCGTCGCCGCCTCGATCCCAGAGCAAACCGAGCCATAGATCATTGCGTGGCCCTCGCATGGGCGGCCAGGTCGTCGGCCGCCAAATCTTCGAGCAGCGCTTCAGCCGCCTTGGCCGGCGTAACCTGGCGCGCGCCGGCGATCTCTTTCAGCCATGCGAGCGTCGGCGGCTTCAGCACGATGCGGAGGTTTCGGCCGGCGGCCGGCTTCTCGGCCGCGCCCTTGGCAATCGCAAGCTCGCACATAGCCGGCACGGCCCCGGCGACGGCGTTGACCGCCGCCTTGGCGGCCGCGCATTCGGCGGCGAGCTCGTCGACGACCTGGCGCAACCGATCGCGGTCGGCCGTGACGGCGGCGAGCTCCAATTCGACGACGGCGATCGTGCGCTTAGGCTTGACGATGTCGGCCGGCGACCAGGCCGGCTTCGGCTTGGCCGGACTCATGCGGCCGCCTCGGCGAGAAGCGGCGCGGCCGCGGCCTCGGCCGGCGCCGTGGCGCTCGCCTCGATCGCGACGCGCAGATAGCGCAGCGACGCGCCGAGCTTGCCCATGGATTCCGGATCATAGGTCGTCGTCGCAAGCGGCCCCGTCCAACCGGTCGCACGGCGGAAGGTCTTTTGCGCAAGGGTCGTCTCGCGGAACAACCGATCGGCGTCGCGGTCGTCGCCGGCGCGCACGAAGTCGAATTCGTGGCGCGCGCCGAAGCGAAGCGCGTCGTCGGGTCGGCCGAAGCGCGCGCGTGCGCCGGTTGCGAGCCATTCGATCCGCGCCGCGCCGCAATCCCGGAGCCAGACGAACCACGAATAGGCCATGTTGGTCGAGACGACCGGATCCCACCGGCCGCGCACTATGGGCACGCGCTCGGTGCACACGACGACCTGGCTCGGCGGCGTCTTTTGGAAGACCGCGGCGGCGCGGCCGGCGCCTTCGAGAAACGAGGTTCGCAACAGGAAGGCGACGCCGATCTCGGCGACGTCGAGCGCGCGCGCGAGGAAGGCTTCGGCGAGCGAAAACGGCGGGTTTGTGATGATCCAATCGACCCGGCGCGGCATCTCGACGACGTCGGGACCGATCCCGACGAAAGACCCGACCTTGTAGCCGGCGCCATAATCATGCACGTCGGACGCGCGCACCTTGGCGCCTGGAATCTCGCGCAAAACCTCGGCCATCATGCCGCGGTTGGCGGCCGGCTCGACGATCAAGGCGCCGTCGAAGGCGCCGGCCATATGCGCCACGAAGGCGCGCGTTGCCCATGGCGGCGTCGGGAAGTCGTCGAGCGTATCCGGCGCCGCTTTAACCCGGAATTGTCCAATGCCACCTTTCGGCGAACGATGATGCGTTTGCATGGCGCAAGTGTTTCCGTTCGGAAAGCGTGATTTGCTTTCGCGCGTGGCCTGATTCATAAGAGATTCAGCAGAGCTTACGGTTAGTCAGGCGGCGCGTGCATGTTGGCCTCGATCCTCGACGCATCCGGAATGCAGAGCGGACCCCAGGTCGGCCGGTCGGCCGGATCAAGCTCGATCGCGCGCCACGGCATGCCGTCTTCGACGTGGTCGGCGAACAAATGGCCACGCTCGGCGTTACAGAAGCCGACCAGCAATCCGCCGAAGAAGATGAGGCTCGATGCCAAGGTTTTCCGCTCCGGACGCGTGCCGGTGATGTGGCGCTTCGGTTCCGAGCTCGCCGCGCGCCGCTTGGCGGCGAGGCTCGACGCGTCAGGCTACTTGCGCGCCGAAAAGAGCCGACGCCTTGCGACGCCGGCAGTTTTCATTGAGCGGATAACAACCAAGGTATTTCGAGAGAGCGTAAGACCAAGAATACCGAGCGACCGGCCCGGCGCGGCTTTGACCCGTTCGGGTCGAAGGTCGAGGCGCCGGCCTGCCCTGGCGACAAGGCAAGCCGGCGCCGGCGCGCGTTGCTTGGGAGGAAGCGCGCGCATGTCAGGCCGCATCGGTTGCGACCCCGTGGAAGAAATCATCCGGCGCGAGGTCGACGCCGGCGGCGCGCGCGGCTTCGAGTAACGCGACCTGGCGCGTCGCAGGAATCCGCTCGGCGTAAACCCAACCATAGACCGTGTGAATCGACACGCCGAGCAAGGCCGCCGTTTGCCGGACCCCACCACATTTGTCGACGACGTGCTTCGCTGCGCTCATGTGACGAGCATTTAGGATTTTCCAAAAATGGTCAAGGCCGAGCTTTCTGATCATGTGGATTGCCGCTCAATAGACGAATCGCACATTTGGTCCATGCGAGACCAAGACCGTTATGCCGCCTATCTGCGCGATGCCTTCGACAGGCATAAAGACCTTCAAAAACAGGATCTTGCGCAAGCTATGGGTATCCCTAGATCGCAGGTCAGCGCACTGTTAGCCGGTCGCCGCAAAATTGCCGCACATGAGATACGGATTATTGCTGACTTTTTCGGCGAGCCGTGGCCCGATACCGACTCATATGCCGGCACAGAAACGGTTCGGATCGCCACAAAGCGAATTCCCCTCTTTGGTCATGTTGCCGCCGGTGTTTGGCTGGAGGGAAATTTGACGCGCGCCCTTGATAGTCCTGCGCTCTTTGCTCCGATTATACCGGTCGACGTGGAATCCGACGAGCGCAGCTTTGCGCTTCGCGTCGAAGGCAATTCCCTAAACAAACTGGCCCCGTCCGGCGCCTTTGTATTGTGCGACGGGATAGAACTCGACTTGACCGAACTGGCCGACGGCGACCTTGTCGTCGTGCGGCAGACGTTGCCCGGCTTGGATCTATCGGAAGTGTCGGCTCGACGTGTTCGAAAGCAAGGCGACCTATTCGATCTTTACTGCGAATCGAACGACCCTGCGTTTCAGTCCGTGATTCGCATGGCGGCCGAGCCGTTGCCTAACCGGCAAGTGGTGATTCTCGGCCGCGTGACCTGGCTTGTCGTCAAGCCCTGATCAGCAAGATTGCGTAGCCTCGGCTCGCAATGCGGCTTTTTCGCCGCTTTTGTCGCGTGTTTGCGGAATAACCGAAACTCTGCCTTGACTGTCATTTTGGAATAACCAAAAGTGAGCACGGCGCCGCTTCGGCGTCGGAGCTTCACCAATGACCGAAACGAATCCTCTCCTGCGCTTCGCCGCCGATGTCGGCGCAGCCATCCTCGTCGCCAGTTTCTGCGGCGTGATCGTCGCAGGCCTGATCTTCATTCGGCTTGCCGTCGCATGAGCCGCGCGCCGCGCCGTCGTGCCACCCGTGCCGACCTGATCGAGCGCTATGCCAAGGCGCGCCGGCGGCACGACCGCCAGCGCGCGACCGGCGTCGCCCTGGCGCAAACGACGGCCGAGCTCTTGCGCGTCGAGATCCGCGACCGCCAGGCGCGCCGCCAAGCGGCGAGGCCGGTCGCGCTCGCCGATCTCTTCGGCCTCGGCGAGACCGATCGCGACGGGAGGCCGGCATGCCGCGCATGACCGTCACGCTTCAGCGCGTGCGCCTAGCGATCGAGACGGTCACGACAACCGTCGAGATCGGCGAGACGACCGCCGCCTTGCTGAAAAGCGGCAAGCTGACGCCGAGCACCTTTGCGATCTACGGCGTCGCGCCGACGATCGCGCCGGACGCCTGGCAACCGACCTTCCCGCGGCCGGACGCGATCGGCGTCGACGCCTTTAAAATCGAGGATTGACCGATGAAAGCGATCCGCGGCCACGCGATCACGCTTGGCATGCTCGAAGGCGGCGAGCTCATGGCCGCCTTTTCCAAGGAAATGAGCGAAAGCATCGCCGAGACGAAGGACATTGCCGGCGACCGCAAAGGTTCGTCGGCGACGTGCGAAATCTGGCTGAAGGTCAAATGCACGGTGGAAGGCCCGGCGGTCGAGATCGTCGGCGAGATCGGGTCGAAGCGCCCGAAGCGGCCGCGCGGCCGTAGCTTCCTCTTCGTCAACGACGACGGGTCGTTGTCGACCGAGCACCCGCAACAGACCCGTTTCGAATTCGGCCAGGCGTCGCGCTCGGCCGCCGAATAGGAGAGTTTCGCATGCCCGACAATCCGACGACGCCGCTCGTCGATCTCAAATTCGTCGCCGAACTGGCACTCGGCGCCGAGGTCCGCGCCAGCGGCATCCCGACCGAAGGCCTCGGCGCCGGATTGCCGCCGCACGTGCCGCTCGGCGTCGATCCGCTTGCCGGACGGTTGTTTTCGGTCCGCAGCCTGATCGAAGAATACCGCACCGCGCCGGCCGACAAGCGCGGCACGGCGACGGCGTTGACGCTCGAAGCCTTCATCGACCTGACCAACCGGCACAAGTCGGCGGATTCGGTGATCTTCGCCGCGACCGACTGGCGCAAGCCGAGCTTCCTCGCCGTGATCGACTATCATCCGCTCGCCGGCGGCACGGCCAACGCGAAGCACCGGATCCGCTACGAGTTTCCCTTGTCGGACGAATGGAAGGCATGGGTTGCGGTCGACGGCAAGGCGCTCGACCAGGCCGAATTCGCCGCCTGGATCGAGGATCGGATCGCCGATTTGACGACGCCGACCGCCGACGAGCGCGGCGATCTCGAGGCGACCTTTTCGACGCGCATGGCGACGCCGGCCGAGCTCATGACCTTGTCGCGCGGATTGCAAGTGTTGGTCGAGGCGAAATTCGAACGGGTCGTCACGCTGCAAAGCGGCGTGGCGCAAATGACCTTCGAGGAAAAGCACAAAGACGCCGCTGGCAATGCCTTGATGGTGCCCGGCTTGTTCATGCTTTCGGTCGCGCCGTTCGTCGGCGGCGATCGGATCCGGCTTCCGGTGCGGCTTCGCTACCGGGTCGCCGGCGGCGCGGTGAAGTGGCATTTCCAGATGTATCGGCCCGACTTTTACGTATCCGAGCGCGTGGCGGGCGATCTCGATAAGGCGCGCGACGAAACCGGCCTGCCGGCCTTCGAAGGCACGCCGGAAGCCTGAAGCGTGCCGACCTGGCCGGCGCGTTGCAGCGCCGGCCGCCCTCTTGCCCGAGAAGCGCCCACAATGAAATTCGCCGTTGACCGCCAGGTTCTAGCCCGCGCGCTTGCGACCGCCTCGCGCATCGTCGAGAAGCGGACCACGATTCCGATTCTCTCGCATTGCCTGATCGTCGCCGAGCCCGGCCGCTTGCGCGTGGTCGCGAGCGATCTCGACATTGAGGCGACGATCACGGCGCCGGCGGCGGTCGAGCGGCCCGGCTCGGTCGCCTTGCCGGCGCATTTGCTCGCCGGCATCGTGTCCAAGCTGACCGCCTCGACCTTGACCGTCGACCTGGCCGAAGGCGCGCCGACCGTGGCGATCGTCGCCGGCCGCTCGCGCTTCGCCTTGCCCTGGCTTCCGGCCGAGGATTATCCGAGCCTTTCGGTCGGTGAGCTTCCGTGTCGTTTCGAGCTTCAGTCGGCCGACCTTCGGCGCATCCTCGACGACGTCGCCTTCGCGATCTCGACCGAGGAATCGCGCTATTACCTGAACGGCGCTTACATGCATCCGCTCGACGGAAAGCTCGTCGCGGTCGCGACCGACGGCCATCGGCTCGCGCGCTCGGTGATGCCGCTTCCCGCCGGCGCCGACGACTTCCCGCCGGCGCTCGTGCCGAGGAAGACGGTCGCCGAGATTTTGAAGGCGGTCGCCGGCGAGACGAAGCCGACGAGCGTCGCCGTGTCGGACGCCAAGATCCGGATCGAGATCGGCGAGCTCGTGCTTCTCTCGAAGCTGATCGACGGCGTCTATCCCGACTACAGCCGAGTCATTCCGGCCGACCAGCCGATCGCCGTCACGGTCGACCGCGCCGAGCTCGCCGCGGCGATCGACCTTGTGTCGACCGTGCGCGCCGAGAAGACGTCGCGGCTCAAGATGGAGATCGGCGAAGGCCGGATCTTGCTCGACATGTTCGATCCGACCGGCGGCTCGGCGGCGAGCGAGGAAGTCAACGCCGAGCTTTCCGGCGATCCGATCGTGATCGGCGTCAATGCGCGCTACCTGGCCGACGCGGTGGAAAGCTTCGACGCCGAGATTGTGACGATCCACATGACCGATCCGACGCTTGCGATGCGGATCGTCGACCCGAAGCGCGACGACCTGGCGGTCGTCGTGATGCCGATGCGCGTCTAGCAGGAGGCCGCCAACATGCAACCCGCATTCATGCCCGACTTTATCGACGCGCTTCCGGACGCGCTCGTGATCGACCGCATGGTCGAGCGGCTTTTCGTGGCCGCGGTGCGGCCGACCTGGCCGACCGATCTCGACGACCCGGTCGACGTCGGCTTGGCGCTCGCGCAAGCCGGCTTCCGCAAGGCGGCGATCGACCGGCTCGGCGTTGCCGCGGCCGCGCGTGCGCGAGCCTTTCTGTGATCGCGCCGCACCCGCTGACCGTGGTCGGCGTGGTCGGCGGCGTCGCCGGCTTCTGGCTCGGCGAGCCGTTGATTTCCGTGTTCGGGTTTTGCGTTGCCGTCAATCAAATGCTGATCGAGGGACCGACCGTGAAGCACCGGATCGAGATTGATTGCCGCCCGACGCCGCCGCCTGGCCGGCGCCCGGCGCCGCCCCTGCCCGACTTTGACGAAACCGAGATTTGGCGCACGCCGCCGGCGCCGAAGGCCGAAGCCGCGATCAATCGCGTCTGGCTCTTGCTGATCGGCGGTTTCAGCGGCGCCGCCGTGACGGCGCTCGGCTTTGTCCTCGCGAGGATATGACCATGCAACAGATTGCCGCGCATTTGCCTTTGCCGATGTTGTGCCGCTCGGCCGGCGACCGGCTTCGCCGCCGCGGCCAGCCGGTCGAAGGCGAGCTCTTCCACCTGGCCGCCGAGCGGATCGACGCGCTTCGCGCCGAGCTTCGCGCGCGCGCCGATCATGCGCTTGCCGCCGACCCGTTTGGCCCCGACGCCGACGATGTCGGCGACTACGACTGAGAGGCGCCGTCATGTTCTTCCGATCGGCAAACTTCCTTCGCGCGGCGGTCGCCGCCGCGGCCTTGTCCGGCCTTTTCCCGACGCGGTCGACTCGTGATGCGGTCGAGCCGACGCCGCGCTCGGCGCCGCCGCCGGCGGCCGAGCCGCCTGCCGCGCCGGCTCCGATGCCGGCGCCGGTCGACGAGCGCGAGGCCGCGGC
>CAZLYB010000036.1:0-11309 GCA_964563795.1 uncultured Bacteriovoracaceae bacterium
CCCACTCCGGCCCCTGCGCTTTTTGGACATACTGCTCCGGGGTCAGCCCCAGGATCAATCTCGCCTTTTTTAAGCAGCTCCAGCGCGACCGTCTCCTCCTTGATCACCCGGTAGACGATGCGCTCGAAAAGATTCCTGTCCTTGTAGTAAGGCAGGGCCGCCGCCCAATAATCGGGATTTTTGGTCAGGACGATTTTCTGGCCTTTCGCCCATTCCGTGAGGCGGTACGGCCCCGTCCCGATCAGTTCCTTATTGAACTTGGAATCCCCGGGGTCTCCTTGCCCGTAAATGTGCTTAGGGATGATCTCCAAGTTGGCGACGACGTCGAAATTCTTATAATAGACTTCCTTCGTCGTGAACTGGATGGTCTTGGGGTCGATGACCTTCGCCTCTTGGATGGCCTGCAAGTATACCTGCATATGGGGCGCCTTGAAGCGGCCCTCAAAATAAATATCAAAACTATATTTCACGTCCTCGACGGTCAGGGGCTTGCCGTCATGCCACTTCACCCCCTGCCGCAAGGTGAACGTAAACGTCTTCCCATCCTTTGAGATTTTCCACTTCTCCGCCAGGCCGGGAAGCCAGTCGTAAGTGTCCTCATCGCGGGAGAGCAGGGAGTCGAAGATTTTTCCCTGGACCGCCGAAGCGTAGGCATCCGCTGAAGTAATGGGATTGAGCGTCGGGGGTTCGGCGTTCATTTCGAGTTGAAAGACGTTTTCCGTCGGTGACGGCGCGGCCTGGGCGGCTGGGTGCGCTCCGCCGATAGCCGCCGCCAAGCTCCAGGCGAGTAACCCGATTTGCACTGTTTTTCCCATGATGAACCCCATTTTAGACTGTTTAAAAATCAGACAGGTGTCTGTCGACACGGAGCTCCCCCGGCTCCCATGCCTTTAGATGCTAGCTCGATATGAGCTTGAAAATCAACGGGTTATTCAAAAGTGTCGCTTTGGCCCCACCGTTGCAATGCTGGACAGCAGAGGATACTTTTATGAAAGGAAGAATACAGGTCAAGCCATTGAGAATTGCGGGTGCACTAGCCCTCGCCCTCGTGACCTCCGCCTGCGGAGGCCGAGCGAATAACGATACGAGTGGCGTCGCAAGCACTTCATCCCCGGTCGTCACGATTCCCCTTCCTTCGCCCTCTCCTTCTCAGGATCCTTTCGCGGGATTCAATCCCACGGTTAAAGAAGATTTTTCAATCACCGGCGTGACTCCGACGACGTCAAACGGCGTCAAAACCTATGAGCACCATTTCAAGGTTGAAACCGACAACCTGCTGCGCATTAAGGTTTCAGCGGGAACCGCCTCGCAAATTCAAATCACCACGCCCGGCATTTTTTACGGCCTGCCCTCCAATTACAACGCCAAGTACAACTGCTTGAAGGTCAGCGTGAACGCGCTGGGCCTGACCAAAACCACCAAATGGCTCACCGTGGATGGCGCTGCCGCCCCTTGCTTCAACGGTAAAACCCAGGTGACGAGCGTTGCCGAAGATCTTTTGGAATTCTCGAAGAATGCGACCGCGGGCCGCAGCAGCGAAGTCGAGATCGTCGTGAAAAACGCTTATTACGATTACTACTGCAACGACGCGTTCTACTACTCTTACTTTTATTATTATCTCGGATGGTCTTATCAAACTTGGACCGCCAACTACTGCTCGAGCTTCGGAAACACCGTCTATCAAAACCACACGGTGAACGGAATGTTAGACGTCCAAGTCAATGGAAGCTCTTATTAAAAATAAAACTGAAGGCGGGCTCAACACCCGCCTTCTTTTAACTTCTGAAGAACCGAACCCAGCTCTTCCTGTTGCGATTTATCGAAAGAAGTCTCATTTAATGCATGAAGCTTCTTCCAGAAGCGCAACCAATCTCCGGAGCAGCTCACGAAAAGCGCTTCAAACGCCTTGAAATCCGTATTGTAAGTCTTGAATTGAATCAAAGTCGCATTGGTGATCGCGCGCTTCCATCCGAGCTCCTTCTGGAGCGATTCCAGAATGCGGGCCTTCTCCGAACGCTTCAACTCATCGGCCTGAGAGGAACGATAGAGCTGATCGAGCTCCTGATAGGCTTCATGGAATCGCTTCTCCGCTTTTTTGCCGGTTGCTTCGGAGCGATCATAGAGCTCCTTTTCGACGCGCATCGAGGGATCCCGCAACAAGTATCGCTCCGTCAACTTCTCAGCCACGTAATTCGCCAAGCTCTCGTTGAAGAACGCCTGCCCCGAAATGTAGAGCGTCGCATGCACGGACTCATGAATCACGACGTTCACCAGCTCCCCCAGCGCCTCTTCCCCTTCGGGGATCATCGTCGACACCAAGGGATCCCGAAACCAGCCCAGCGTCGAAAAGGCGCGCGCCCCGCGCAGATCCACGTCCCATCCCTCTTGCCGAAGTTCGTCCGCGAGCCTTTTAGCTTTTTCCAGATCGAACCATCCTAAATAGGGAAATCTGCCCACGACGGGGAAGCTCCATTCCTTGGAGTGAAACCGCAAGGACTCGCACGCGCTCACAACCCAAACCGCGGCGGGCCGGCCGAGATGGACATATTCCGTGTAATTTTTGGTAGGGCGGATCCCCGCTTTCTCAGCGAAGGCTTTGACTTCACCCACTTCGAGAAGCAACCTGCGAATGCGCGGAGAAGTTTTCACATCTGCGACGACTTCGGGAATCGGGCGCGCTTTGTTCGAAAGCTCCAGCTGCCCACGTCCCGCTTGAATGAGGTAGCTTAAAGTACCGCAGCCGGAGCTAAAAATACCAAGACAAGCCCAGATTGCCAGCCACGTTCTCGCGCCAAGAGCGGATGAGACCACCCGTAAGATAGGAGTTGGCTTCGGCGCGGATGGAGAACTCCTGCGTGAAAAAAATGCGCAACCCCGCGCCCAAGACCACTGTAAGCGAGCTGTAATGCGTCGAGGAATCCCCGGAGCCCTCGAACTCCCCCGAGGAGCGGCGAAAAAGCTTTCCCACGCCGGCCTTGAGATAGGGCTGAAGCGGAAACTTGCTGCCGAAGAGACCCTGGACCCAATTTCCGCTGAGCACCTGATCATGCGTGGTGACGTCTTCATAGCCAATGATTTTAGTCCGGCTGATCGAATCTTGAAAGGTGAACTCAAACTCCGTGCTGTCGGTGAAGTGATACCCCAAGCCCCCGCTCAGGCGCTTGCTCCAGGAATAGCTTTCTTCGGGGGAATATCGGCTCCGACTGTAAGAAAAAGACCCAGAGAGCTCAAAGGTGCCGGCGAACGCGGATTCAAGAAGAAAAAACAAAAAAATCGACCCGTAAATCAAGGTTCGCGCCCAAACTCCGGCCCAAGCGCTGAGAAGACGCTCAATTTTCATTCTGAATCTTACTCAATTCCTCGATGATCTTTTTCTTTTCGATCTCATCGGGGTGGTTTTTGGGCTTTTCGACCGATGCGGGCGCTCTGCTTGCGGAGGAAGGATCCTCAACGGACATCTCGATTTTCCGCGCTTTTTGCCGCGCAGTCGAAGGCGTCAAGATCGCCTCCGCCTCTTCCTCGCTCCCCCCCGTGACGCGTGACAACCACTCTTTTTGGGGGAATGGGGCGGCGCGCTCGTAATTCGAGGGCTTGGGATGGCGAACGGACGCGGGCTTGCGGTCCTGATCGGTGGCGGGGACTTGCTTCATCGCGCTGAGCATTCGATCTTTGTCGGTTTCAGCGATTTTGAACGATTTCCAGTAAGGGGCCATGGAGGCGATTGAAACCGGTTTGGGCACCGAGGGAACCACTCGCATCTGCTTGAGATTGAGCGTGCTGATCTCGCCGGCCCGAACGATCACTCTTCGCGATCCTTCGAAGCGGTTCTCGAGGCTGGCCTGCCGATCCAGAGTGACGAGCCGAGTTTCTTGGGAAGCTCCATCGTAGGAGATGAGGGCCATTCCCTTTTCGATGCGAACCCTCCCATTCACCGTCTCGACGCTGTAACCCGGGTTGACCGGCTCCGTCCGAACGAGCAATTCGCCTCGATACAGAACCATCGGGTCCGAGGCTTTTTTAGGGAGCTCCAAAAAAGTCTGCGGCCCGAGGCGCATCTCCTGGCCGCCTGAGGTTCGAATCTCGGTGGAGCTTGCGGGTCCGGTTGAAATCCAGCTCCCGCACCGCAGGGCCGCGCCCGGGGTGCTCTCCTTCAAGAAATTACGGCTCGCGTCGAGGATCCGGAGATCCCCTTCGTAATGATTCAAAACTCCGCACGTTTGGGAGGCGGAATGCTCGGAGGCCATTTGCGCCGCGAACGCGGAAACGCTCATGAAACCCAGTCCCAGCAAGCCGCTGAGTTTTTTATTCATGCGAATGAGCATGATGCGCCCCTTCTCCCGAAGCGTTGACCCATGTGGTCTCGATCGAATGAGGATGGAATTCTAAAAGTTCCTTCAGCCAATACTGAGCTTTGATCGGTTTGCCGTGACGTTTGGCGACCAAGCCCTTCCATAATCGGGCTTGTGCCTTGAAAGGCAAGTTGTCGGCCTGATCCGGCGCTTTGATTACTTCGTCAAAATAAGCGTCGGCTTGGCGATCGTGGTCGAGGCGATACCAGGTCACCGCCGCCATCATCATATTTTTTGGAGTTCTCCAGGGATTCGGCGCTTCCTGCTCTAGTAGCAGCGAAAAAATCATCGCTGCCTTTTCGTCTTCGCGCTTGGAGAAATAAGCGGTCCCTAAAGCCAAAAGCTCTTTCGGCTCCAAGTGGGTGGGGGGTTTGTAGTCGATGCTCGCAATCGTCCGCGCGACTTTGCTCCCCGCGGATTCCGCCAGTTTTTTGCCCAGATCTTGGGTGCGGGTTTGAGCGCTCTTTGCCTGACACTCAAACTGCGAGGACTCCACTTGCAGTTTCCAATGGGCATTTTCGAGGCGCAAGCGCTCCACTTCCTCATGGAGCGAAGCCAATTCATGCACCCGCGCTTGGACTCGGTGAGTGGAAGAAGAAATCGCTTCCCAGCCCTTGCGGAGGGGGTTTCCGTGAAAAAGACGGGCAATACCCATCACCAGCGGAAGGCAAAATCCCACCACGGCCAAGGCGATCAGAATCTTTTTTAAACCACTGGGCACGTTTTCACGCTCCTTCGCATCCTTCAGATCGGCGGGATGACACTGGGGCTTGAGGATGATAGGGTTTTCTTCCTTATGGAGCGCTTCGCCAAAATCGTGGTTCAGGGCATCAACGACCTCAAGATCGAGCCGAACGGACGCCCCGTGTCACTTGAGGAACTGGAGACCCCCCCCGATCCCACGCTCGGTGATTTCGCACTACCCTGCTTTAAAGCCTCGAAAACGCTCAGAAAATCCCCGAATCAAATCGCCCAGGAATGGGCCAAACTCTTTGAATCCCGCCCGTTCCAAAATCCGGAGATCCGCGTTCAAGCGGTCGGCCCTTACCTCAATTTCACCGTCGCCCCTGAAACCGCCTGCCGTTTGCTGCTCCAAGACATTTTAAGCGGTGCGCAAGGAACTTATGGCCAATGGAGCGGGGCATCACGTGGCACGTGGGTGCTCGAATACAGCTCCCCGAACGTGGCGAAACAACTCAACGTGTACCACCTGAGACCAACAGCCATGGGGGCAGCCTTGGATCGGATTGGGCGGTACCGAGGCTTCAACGTCATTTCGATGAACCATCTGGGAGATTGGGGCAAGCAATACGGGATGCTCGCGGTCGCGTTTCGCCGCTATGGAAAGGATCCTTCCACAGTGCTTTCGATGAGCGAACTCGTGGAGCTTTATGTTCGCATCAACGCGGACGCGCAGGACGATCCTTCAATCGAAGAGCAGGCGCGTGAAGCATTTCTGCAGCTCGAGCGTGGCGCGCCTGAGATCACTTCCGTCTGGAAAAAATGCGTTGAGATTTCGCTGATCGAGTTCAATCGCATCTACGCGCGGCTGGGCGTTCATTTTGATCACATCTGGGGCGAGAGCCATTATCAAAATCAGTTGGAGCCTCTGGTTCAGGACCTCAAGAAGCGCGGGCTGCTCGTTGAGAGCGAAGGCGCTTGGGTCGTCCCCGTGCAGGATGAGAAGGGCAAGGAGCTTCCTCCCTGCCTCCTCATCAAGCGCGATGGAGCGACCATCTACGCCACGCGGGATCTCGCGGCCGCGATTTACCGTCATGAGCAGTTTCACTTTGATCGCATGACCTACATCGTGGGCGCCGAGCAGAAGCTGCACTTTCAGCAAGTCTTTGGGGTGCTGAGGAAGATGGGCTTTGAATGGGTCTCGCGCTGTGAGCACATCGCCTTCGGGCTCTATCGCTTCAAGGACGCCAAGATGTCCACGCGCAAGGGCAACTTCATCACGCTGGAGGCCGTGCTCGAGCTGATCGAGGAGCGCGTGCGCACGCTGCTGGCCTCGCGCGAGAGTAGCAGCGAGGGGATGGACATCGACGCCACGGCTGAGGCTGTTACGTTGGGAGCGGCGATTTTTTATGATCTTTCGACCGATCCCACACGCGATGTGGAGCTGGATCTGGATCGGATGGTGGATTTTGAGGGTGAGACGGGGCCCTACCTCCAGTACACGCATACGCGCTGCCTGAGCCTGCTCCGCAAGGCGCAGGCGACGAATGCCACGCTCATCCCCCGTTTTGAGGAATCGCTTTGTCAGGAGCTCAAGACTGAGCCTGAGATTCAGCTCGTCAAAAAGCTCGGGCAATTCCCTTTAGAGCTCGAACGCACGCTCACGCTCGCAAAACCGAGCCAGCTTACGAGTTATCTGCTGGACGTCGCCAAGCTTTACAATCACTTTTACCGGGAGTGCCGCGTTCTCGGCGAATCGGCGCAGCTCACGCGAGCGCGGTTGCTGCTCGTGGAGTCGACGCGGCGGATTTTGGGGCGGGGACTCAGTTTACTGGGGATTCCGCTGCCGGAGAGGATGTAGGGCTTTCAGAATACCTGCTTTCGGTTTGCTGTTTGACTGTTTTCTGTCCGGTGGCTGAGGGCTGTTCTGTTTGGTGAGCAGTTTGAAGAACTCATCTCTTTCTTGGCAGGTGGCTTTGACCGCCTTTTCCTTTCGTGAAGGCGGATCAAAATCCCCCGCCTTCGAAAGGACAAAGTCATGAGTCTCCAGAACTTCCGCAGCTATCAACTCGCCGTTCAATTTCATCGATTAGTCAAAGCACTGAAGCTTCCGAGCTATCTCAAAGACCAGCTTCTTCGTTCCTCAAGCTCAGTTGCGCTCAACATCGCTGAAGGCTCCGCTAAGCTCTCACGGGCGGATCAGCGTCGTTTCTACGCGATCGCGCTTGGGAGCCTTCGCGAGTCGCAGGCGGCGCTTGATCTTTTGGGTTCAGCTTCGGCTGAAGTGACCCGGCTGGCCGACCAGCTGGGCGGTCACCTCTACCGTTTGTGCCATCCTAAGTAGCGCTCCTCATCCGATCGTCATTTGGCCGATGAAAAGCCACTAGAGCAAGGGGGTTATGTGCCGATTTGAACGACGGCATATGAGTACCCGCCATCGTACTTGGTGTTGCTTCTTTCGAGTTGAATTGCAGTTCCACGATATTTATCGGCCATGAATTTATCGACCGGTCCTTTACAGGTTATCGTTGCTTCGATGCTGCCATATTCGTCTGACCGGCGGTTGTAAACTTCGAACCCAGAATCGTGATTCTTACGACAAATTTGGAAAGCACCGTTATAAAAGGAATCTTCTTTGTCTCTTACCGCTCCTCCGACAAAGAGATCGTAGGTGTTATCGCTCCGCTTCGTCATGAAGCCGCCTGGCGCATGTGAGCAAGCAGAGACGGTAGTTGCAATTAGGGTTATGAGGACATATTTCTTCATAATTTTCCTTTAATTGCTCTTAACCATAAAATACCCGATGCGGCCCCTGATCCCCGATCCAATGCCGAAGCTCGCACTGCGCCGGCTCGCCGGGCCGGATCTTGATCAGCGCAAAAGTTAGGCGGTACTGCTGCCCGAGGCTTCTCCAGTCGAGGTTGATCATCTTGGTCCAGGTACCCGTGTTGATGTACTGCTTGCCGTCGGGGTAAATCTTATTCGCCGGTTTATGGGAGTGCCCCAGAATCACCGTCTTGAGCTCGTCATCCCGATCGAGCAGATCCCGTGCATGCTCTTCCAGGTCCTGAAAAAAAGCCGTCTCCTGCTTGAGGATCTCAGCGGTGATCTTAAGACTTGAATTTCGCTTGGGGCTGTACACGAAACGAGTCTTGAGGAAATAAAACGAAGAAAGAAAAACGAAGCGGAGCGTGAACCAAGGATCAAAAATGAGCCCAAAGAGCACGAAAAACTTGATGGGGCGGACTTTATCGATGAATTCCCGCTCCCATTTCAAACGGTTGATGATCTTCAAGACGTAAAAACTCCCCCAAGGCAGGTTCAGCACCGGCTCTTGAAGGTAGCGGGAAGTCAAAAGCGGCTGATCGAAGTTCAGGACATGGACGGCTTCAAACTGGTTGCCGTGACGGATCTCCACTCCCCCTTCAAAGCGAACCCGGTCCCGATCCGCGATGATCTTCACCTTCTCGCTGGGAAATTTTCCCTCAGGATCCCATTCCTTGATGATGCGCTCGCGGATTTTCGGGAAGAAAAGATCGGCATCGTGATTGCCGATGAGGTAAGTGATGCGTTTGCCGGGTTTTGAGGCGAATTGACGAAGGGCTTTCATGACCTTGGGATGGCCCGCAATAATCGCCTCCAGCTTGTAAAGCGCGATCTCTTCGGTGATCGCATCCTCGAACTCGCCATGGTAGGGTACGTTGAGGAAGTCCAGGTAGTCGCCATTGATGAAAAGCTCGACCTCGACAGGTCCCTGAGGCCCCTCGCCGTACTCCTCGGTCGAGAAAAACTCGAAAAGACGGCACATCTCATCGTCGAAATGGAAATCCTCGTGCGGATTGAGGTGGCCGTCGAGGAATTTCCCGGCCGACAGGTGGCAATCGCTGATAACGACTTTTACTTTTTCCACGAAAGAATTATAACTCAAAGAGAGGCATTATGGCGGACAAGAGCAAAAAATGGCCAGACAACGCGGCAGGTCGATACTTCGTTGACGATCAGTGCATCGATTGCGATGCGTGCCGAACCGAAGCGCCCGAGAATTACACGCGAAACGACGACCACGGCTATTCCTACGTGAAGAAACAGCCTGAGACTCCCGAGGAAGAGATCCAGTGCAAAGCTGCACTGGAGGCTTGCCCCGTGGAAGCCATCGGGGCGGATGGGTAGCCTGCTGCCCCGAGAGTCATTCGGTGATCAGTTTTTTTGTCCTACTGCAAAAAATCTGCTAAAGCACGTTCAAGATTTTCGTGATGTGGGTCAAAAAACGATTCCTCTTTTTTCTTCTTTTCTTTCTTGGAGGGTCCTCACCCGCTTTTGGCGCAAGCCCTTGTAAAAAAGCGCTGATCACTCCTCCCTTTCTGGTCGACCGCACGGACGAGCTCGCTCGGCTTTCCAAGCAAAAGTTCATTGCGCTGACCTCCTGGTTTCTCATCACCAAAGACGGCAGGCGGATCAATTTCACCCAGCTTTCGGATCAAAAGATCTTTTCGTTTGACCTTCCTAAAGTGGAACTTGAGAGTCGGTTGATCGTTCAAGAGTTTCAAGGACTGCCCTGGATTTACTTAGTCCCCCATGATCGGGGATTCGTGAGCCTTCTTCGCCTAGAAAACGCCTAAGTCATCAGGCAATGGCTCTTCGAAAAGCCTGACAATGAAACCATTCTTCAACTCTTTTCTTGGGCTGAAGGGGATCTATTCGGAGAACATACGCGTCTCGGAATTCAAACTGGAAAAAACCTCTATCTCTCGAACTCTCTGAGCACGAATGGAATCTTCCCATTTGCAAATCGCGCCAGAGAACATGAGAAAGCCCTATCCGGCCTCTTTCATATTGAGAAAAGCGGCGAGGACTTTCCCGAATCCCTGGCTCAATGGAGAACGACGAGGGGCCGACCTCAATTGTGGATCTGGAACAGGCAGGGTCATGATTTTGAGACCGCTCCTGCATTGGACAAAAATGAGGTTCCAGGGCTTTTGCCAGCTCGATTTAAAGTCGCGGATCGCTCTCCCATCTTCGCTCGATATGATCGTGTCGCTGGAACGCACACCATCCGAATCATCTCATTGTTGAACGACGCTGAGCTTGGAGCGCTTCCCCTCTCCACTGGAGTCAGACTCTTTGCCCTATCGCCCGATGGCGGATACTTGGCTGTTTTGACAAAAACAGGGCTCCTCCAAGTCTTTGATTACGAAGACGCTGTTTATTCAGTTGAACCCGCTCCAGACCACAGGGAAGTGTCTGACCTGCGCGTCAGCAATGATGGGCAAACGGTCGTTTTGACCTATCACGAACATGATTCTTCACAGCGCGCATTTCGGCTTTTCAGGCTGAAAGAACGATGAAGAAGAGGCCTGCTCAGAGCGTGAATTCACCGCCGCAGCGGCGGTGATCTCGAAAAACGGGTACTCACTGAGCCTGTCCCGCCGCTGAAGACCCTCCGGAGGAGCTCTTCGAGGATTTACGTTGCCTCTTCTGCTCATCCTCCACCGCTTTAAGCGCGGGTTGAATGAGGTTTTTCCGCAGTTTCTTGAATTCCTCGTTTTTCTCCAGCGCATTCTCGCAGCTTTGCATTGCTCCATTCCACGCATCCACGCTTCCAAAGCGCCGAGCAAGGTAGGCTGACCAATAAGCCGCGTTGTCCCGCGCGTTTTTTTGCGCTTCCGTGTTCGCGGAAGTATTGCCTCCCAAGTTAAAGGCGTTTTTAATGAGCTCTGACTCGACTGAGCCGAAATAATCACGAGCGGCGTGAGCATCCAGTAAAGGCTGAGCGATATCTTGAATCGCTTTCACGATCAGCGCCCGATCTTTCTGAACGTCTAATCCAGGATCAAATACTTTTTCAGGAAGCGGATATCCCAGCCCCGGCGTGCAGCTGTAAATCCAATAAGGCACCGGTGAGCTCGTCTGTTTGGCCTGAGCCATCCTGCATTTGACATCTAAATCTTTGATGCCAACGCTTGCGGGTGCTTTTGGAGTGCCATTCTTGTATTGAGTCTCATCGATTTGAAGCACTCGATTGCACGTCAAAAGAGTCAGTCGCGCGTTCGCATTTTTTGACTCGATGTAAGGGGGGGGCAGTTTGAAGGTTTAACACCTTCGAGTAAGCGGGAAGGCTTAAGGGGCGTTGGCGACCCACCGCAACCCATTGCCGCCCCTGCTTGATTTCAGCGAATCGAGTGTAGGATTCGGGTAGTTCATCCGCTTCTTTCCGCAGGTCGATTCCTACCCCTGAAAGAGTCTTGAGCTTGGAGAGGCACTGCAGCTCTTTTTCATAAG
>CAZLYB010000036.1:11319-12062 GCA_964563795.1 uncultured Bacteriovoracaceae bacterium
GGCAGGCGATTCCTCCCGAGTCGCGATCCTGAGCCGGATCTGAAGGGCCGTTCAATTGCAAAGTGAGCTGACACTGCTTCTGAAATGCTGCAAATTTTCCATCTTCTTTCAGTCCTCCGCCCTCTCTCGCGCAAGCATGGCCTGACTGATACATCGGCCCAGTCAGCCAATTGCAAAATGAAGCGGAGCTGAGAGCATCGGAGCTGATCCTGCTGGTTTCAACGCAGTATTGATTGAGTTGTTCCGATGAAACCGGGGTTTTCGCACAAACAGAATTGATGACGGGCAAGAGCTTTTCAGCGCGAACCCGGCATTCTTTTTTGAACTCATTGAGATCCGCGGTATCGAAGGGAAGCTGCTGTCGGGGATCGTTCGCCTGACCATACCCATGGTCAGCCACAAATAGAAAAATGGCGCATAAAATCAATCGATGAAAAATGGATTTCATCGATTGATTATGAAGGCATTAAGAGAAGAATCGCCAGCTTAAATTTTGAACGAGTTCATCCCTTGTCATTGACCACCGCCGCTGCGGCGGTAACTCCCAGCCTAGTGAAAGCTCCCGATCTCGATCCCAGCAGCTCCCCGCGACTCAGGTGCCGCGCTCTCCGCTTGCAGCACCGAGATCTTCTGCGCCACGCGCTCCGAGAGCGCCTGAAAACAGCGCGCCGCTTCGCCTGACTGAGTCAGCACATGGGGCTTGCCTAAGTCACCCGCTTCGCGCACCGCGGGCTCGAGCGGAA
>CAZLYB010000037.1:0-7359 GCA_964563795.1 uncultured Bacteriovoracaceae bacterium
ACTCCCAATTGAAGCGCCGTATTTCCGAGGCGCTCAGGGGCAGATTCGTTGGCGAAAGCGATGAATAAATCCCCTTGCTCGTATCCTCCGAGGAAAACGTTCGCTTCGATTCCGCCCCCTGCAAGATTCACGAAAGCAGGGTAACTCATCTCGAGGGTGCCATGATCCGCGTTATTATCGATAATGCCGGCCGAGACTTGCTGAACGCAAGAAGCCACTCCTTTACCACCTTCGGCGCCGATCGCGAAAAGGCCGCCTTTGCGATAATTGGGAATGATCGCCATGCACTTCACGAGTTTCATCAGTTCGGGTTTAACGAACTTATCAGGGATGCGACCCATCGTTTCGAGCGCTTTTGCGGAGCTATTAACGCGCTTATTCAATTTTTTCTGGTCTTCTTTCGCCCACCCCGCGTTGCTGACGCAAAGGGCTGCGAGAACCAGGCTGAGCCCGAATTTTGAATTGAGTTTCATACTCAACTCCTTCCATTAGTTAACCCATTCGGTCCTGTGGGTGAGCGGCCTGTGATTTAGCGAATGGGAGCTGAATCACCGCTCTGCTGTTGAGAAAACGGGGCCATCCCCGACTCCTCAGGCAGCGACGTGTTTTAACTGAACACAAGAGCTTGGGTCAACTTTTTAAGCGATCTTGAAGATGACTTCAACTTTTCAAATCAGTCTATGATTTCGAGGAGATAAAATGCTCCAGGCGCAGCGTGAATCGCTCAATGTCGGCGGGCTCCGTATCAAACGACGTCATCCAGCGCACTTCGACCCAATCCTGGGGAGCGCCTTGGGGGGCTGGATCCCAAACATAAAAGAAAAACTCCTTTTGAAGGGCTTGGACTGCGGTCTGGGGAAGCTGCGCGAAAAGAGCATTGGCGTGGACGGGTCGGGCGATCTTGATGGGAAGCCCCTTTTGCTCGAGCCGTAGAACTTGGGCGGCGAGCAGGCGCGCTTGCGCGTTGGCGTGCTCGGCGTTGCGGAGCCAGAGGCCGTCTCCCAGGAGCGCGTTGAACTGCGCGGCGATGAACCGCATTTTTGAGGAGAGCTGCATGTTCTGTTTTCGGTAGAACTTGAAATCCCGCGCGAGCTCCGCGTTGAAAAAGACGACGGCCTCGCCCAGCATCAACCCGTTTTTGGTTCCACCGAATGAAAGGACATCGACGCCGAGGTCACCCGTGATCTCGCGAAGACCCATCCCGAGCGCTGCCGCCGCGTTCGCGACCCGCGCGCCGTCGAGGTGGACGTAAAGGCCATTTTCGCGGGCAAACGCGCAGAGTGCGCGGAGTTCTTGGGCCGAGTACACGGTGCCGAGCTCCGTGGATTGGGTGAGTGAGAGCACGCGGGGCTGGACGTGATGCTGATCGCCGATCCCGTGAAGAGCGGTTGCGACGAGCTCTCGCGTGAGCTTGCCGTCGGGGGTGGGGAGCGAGATCAGTTTGCAGCCGGTGGCTTTTTCGGGGGCGCCGCACTCATCTTGGGCGATGTGCGCCCACTTAGAGCAGATCACGGCGTGGTAGGGGCGGGTGAGCGCGGAGAGCGCCAGCACGTTTGCGCCGGTGCCGTTGAAGACGAAGAAAGACTGCGTTTTTTCGCCGAAAATCGCGCGGAATTTTTCTTCGGTGGCCTGAGTGTGGGGGTCGTCGCCATAGGCGACCGCGTGGCCTTGGTTTGCGGCTTCGATGGCTTTGAGGATTAAGGGATGGATGCTGGCGTTATTGTCGCTGGCAAAGGAGCGGGTGGGTGGGGTCATATGGATAAGTTCATCAATTGTTGAAGTTTACAAAGTATTCTTATATGACAAACGCTTCTTTTTGAAGAAGTACATTATGAAGTTAGTGTTTTTTTTTATTTCATGTTTGGTGATAATATCACCTACCTTTGCAGATCGCTCTTTTGAAGGGGCCGTTCGAGATCTTGAGGCGGAGATCTCAGTAACACAAATTATTTTAAGTACTCTGAAAGAGAAAATAGATCTGAGCAAAAACCCGGGTTTGGAATCGTTGAAACAGTATGAGGAAATCGGTCGTAGGATCTTGCAAGGCAGGGAATGGGTCATTTATCACACGCAGAATGCGGATCAGATGAATCGCCGGTTGAATTCTTTTGTGCACGCTGTACCCGGCTATTTAAAAGATTGGAGCCGGTACGCTTCATTTCTAAGTACCTCATACACGCACCTCTATTTGAAAGCCCCAGAAGAGATGCGGCTTAAGTGGCTTCTTCATGAACTAGGAACAAGCTTAAATCATGCTCAATCTGGTGATTGGCATTCTAGGGAGGTCCTTACTCCACTCAGTTCACTTTATGTGGGGATGAAAAACCTCTTCTTAAGATTAAATCAACTTTTGCTAAAAAATTATGCAAATCAGTTCCCGCGCAATTTCAATCCCAGGCAGACGACAGGCTGTCGAAACTTATTAGTAGTTCGAAAAGATCGAAAAATATTAATGATTAAAAAATAAGTATTATCGCTGACGAAGAGTTTGATTCCGAGCCTCCTCCTCCACATCCCGCTCGTACCGAAAATCATAGGTGCTGCCTGAGCCTGGAAAATGGAGCCTCAGAATAAATGAGGCGTGGTTGCTTTCCTCAAAGAGGTAAGAGGCGTCGCGAAGTTTCACCCCTTTCGCATCGAACAAGGACTTCTTGAAGGAGTGCGCAGACGCCTCGCTGAGCGATTCAAGTCCGCTGCCAGGCTGATCCCAAGGCGCTGGGTAGCGCTTGCCCGTGAACTGAAAGATTTCAATGTTCGTTTGGTTGGCCGGCGCGTTCCGGTCCAAAGGTTTTTTGGCCGCGATCACCCCGTAGCAGCCGGATTGATAAAACGTCAGGCGGTGGGGGACGGAGATGACGTTTTGATTTTGGTCTTGAACTTTGACACGGGAGACGTAAATGCCCTTGAATTTGAAAGGGCACGGCCTGAGAGGCTCCTCAGGGTATTTCATCCAGAAATAGACCCAGCTGAATCCGCTTTGCTCCGCCAAGAAATCCTGCAAGAGCGCGTTGTATGTTTTTTTCACGCTTCTCCGGAGTTCCAAAATCTGATCGCCTTGATTTTTGTTTTTGGGGAAGCCTTCGATTTTTGAGAATTCCTGATCAGAATCATTGAGGCGAAAAACGGAGGCCCAGGCCGCGGCTCTTTGGATTTCGAGGGTTTGAATCGCCTGAACGGCTTTGGAGTCGCTGTAATCCAGGCGCAGCTCCCGAAGCTTCTTTTCCCAGCGGAGAGTCCAATCCTGTGCGCCGACCCATTTGAGCGCTTGCTGCCAGGCTTTGACTTGAAAGAGCGTCTTTTGCGGGTCAGATTCCATCATGAGATTTCGAATGAGTTCCGGGATCTCCCGGCATTTCACTTCCGAAAGGACGTGAGAATAAAGAGCGCTCATTTTCTCGTAAAAACCCTCAGGTCCCCAGATCTGGGCGGCCTCCATCCGCTCGGAGTCGTTCAGTGCGCCGGCATGGGGCTCGATGAGGTTCATTTGCTGCTCGTACTTCTTCATCACCTCGAGCGCCTGCAGGGATAAATCCAGGGGATCGGCATAGCTGATCACGCACGGGCGCACCGTTTGCTGGAGAAAGGGCTCAGCCCAGGCTCTGAATGGCGTTGTGGAAAAAAGCAGGCTGCTCAGGAAAAAAACGAGGACTCTCATCGATAGTAGCATTCGCGCGTGAGCGCTTTGAGGTTTTTATATTTTGGGATTTTAACTGAGATCTTTCGGCATCTCGGCTTTTCCGAAGGGGATGCGAGGTCATTGGGTTCATAGCCTGCGCTGTAGGTGTTTCTCAGGCTCAGGTGAATCGCGGCCGTGGCGTCTTCAAGGTCCGCGAATGATTTAGGTTCGAAGTAAGCGCCTCTCGTGACGTCTGATAGGGATTGGAGGAGTTCCAGTCCTTGGGCAACGAAGTAATCCGGAGTTTCCATTCGCGCGGATCGGGTTTGAATTCCGGGGCCGCCACTCAAGATGACGGGGGAGGGCTTGCGATCAGGGGCTGCTTGTTTCCCCTTCAGGGGATCGGCTCGGAAGCCAAACGTGAAGATTTGGATATTCGCCTCAGCCGCGCGCTTGCGCACCTCTCGAAAGGTGAAGCGATCGGAGTTCGTTTGGCCGTCGCTCGCCAGCAGCAAGGCTCGTTTGGCGTCATGGCCGGGGTTCTGTCTCTCATCTTCCTCCTGGACTTCGATCGCCTTCAAAGCGGCGTCCAAAACCGCGGTTTGGCCTTTGTACTCCTGGAGCGTGAGCTTTTGGATCATGGAGTCCGCGCCGTAGAACCAGGGTGAGACCGTGGGATGGCTATTGAAGGTCAGAAGAAAGTATTTGTCGTCATCGCGATACTCATGGAGGAGCGTTTTCAGCGCGTCGTAAGCCTGGGTGGATTTCTCCTTCATGCTCCCGGAGACATCGAAGATCCCTCCCAGGTAAATGGGCGCATCAGTCGAAGTGAAATGGGTCAGCTCGACTTTGATCTTGTCCTCGGTGACCTCGAAGTCCTCGCGTTTCAAGCCCGCGGCGATGTTACCGCTTTGATCGACCACCCGGATATCGAGGTTGACGACTTGCGTGTCAATGCGATCCACGGGGCGATCCACGGGATGACCCACCGCGGGCGATTGAGCCGCGGCGTCCGGTTGCTTTTGGGGATTCTGCGCCCCCGCTCCAGTCGAAAATAAGAAAATAGGAACAACGAAAAGAGAATTCGCCCACACCCGCATCGAACAGTCCCCCCGGACGGTTAAACACTTTGACTAAAATCCGCAGTAACATCGGGGGATCTTTTTCGTCAACTCAGGGGATTCCATTTGGCATCCACCCCGCAGTTTCGGTACGATGCGTCTCATGGAAAAAAAACTTCCTGGATTGGACCTTCACCTCAAAATCGCGTTGATTTTCTTGGGTTTAGTTTTAAATGGATGCCGTTCAAAATCCCCTTCGATCCCGCGTGAAGTTTCGACGATGACTCCGCGCGAGGCCTTTGGGGAGCTGCGTAATGATTTCGCTCTTTTGATCGATTTGCGGGAGCCCGGCGAAACTCAAAAGGGGATGGCGGAGCCCGCGCTGAATATCCCCCTTTCTCGGATCGAAAAGGACGATGCCGCTTGGGCCGCGTTCACGAGCCAAATGCCCTCTGGCAAAAAAATCATCGTTTACGCCTCGGATTTGGCTGCCGCCAAACGCGTCGCGGGACGACTGGCCGCCGCTGGATTTTCCGCGGCGGTGTTCGGGGAGCTCGCGGATTGGCAGAAGGAAAAACTCCCCCTGAGAAAACCCAGAGCGGCGCAGGAGGATTGAGCCTGTGAACGTTTCGCCCCTGCAAGTCATCGGGCTCAAGAAAGCCTACGGGGAATTCTGGGCAGTCCAAGGCGTGAGCTTTGAGGTGAGGGCGGGGGAGTGTTTTGGCCTGTTGGGGCCCAATGGCGCGGGTAAATCGACGTCTATGCATTGCATCACCGGGTTTTACCCTCCGAGCGATGGGCAGGTGCGGATTTTAGGGGAGGATGTCCATCGTTCCCCCAAAAAAGCCCGCCTGCATCTGGGCGTCTGCTCGCAGGATGACACTCTGGACACGGATTTCAGCGTGCTCGATCAGCTGATCCGCTTCGGGACTTTTTTCGGGATGGCCACCCAGGAGGGCCAGAAGCGGGCGGAGCATCTTTTGGGCCGGCTCGGGCTGCTTCATAAAAAGAATGATCTGGTCGAACGACTGTCGGGAGGAATGAGACGCAAGCTTCAAGTGGCGCGAGCGCTCATCGCGGATCCCAAGGTCGTCGTACTCGATGAGCCTACGACGGGGCTGGACCCGGAGGCCCGGCGCGAGCTCTGGGAGGCCCTCTCAGAGGTTCGAGCTCAAGGGACCGCGATCCTGCTCTCGACACATTACATGGATGAGGCGGAGCGGCTTTGCGATCGGATCGGGATTTTAGACCGCGGAACGCTCTTGGATTGCGCGCCTCCGCAAGAGTTGATCTCCAAGTATTTCGGGTCGGAGCTGATTGAAGAGGAGATTCGTCCGGGAGTGCTTTGGAAGCGGCCGCCGAATCTCGAGGATGTTTTTTTGAAACTCGCGGGCAAAAAACTTGGATAAGCTCAATTCCTCCCTGAATGCGCTCTCTCCCCTGAAGTCCATTCAGTGCATGTGGCTCCGTTACTTCTCGGTGTATCGAAAGAGCTTTTTTTACTCGCTCACGACAACTTGGGTGGAGCCGCTGCTTTACCTGGGGTCGTTTGGAATCGGCCTCGGCCGGATGGTCGGGCCTCTCACGATCGGAGGTCATGAGTTCACGTACCGGCAGTTTATTTTTTCGGGGATCTTGGGGCAGACGCTTTTGTTTCAGGCTTTTTTTGAAGCGGCCTATGGGAGCTTCATTCGAATGTATTATCAACGGATTTTTCAGGCGATGGCGGTCACCCCCATCACCTTGCGCGAGATTCTCTGGGCGGAGCTGCTCTGGGACGCGAGCAAGGCGACGTTGGCCTCGGTCGTCGTTTTGCTCCTGGGCAGCTTAGTTGGGGATTTTAATCCCGTGGGGGCGTTGCTTGCGGTGCCGTTTTGCTTTTTGGCGGCTTTCTTGTTCGCGGGCCTGGGGCTCACGGTCTCCGCTTATGCGCGGACGATCGAGGAGATTTCGTTCCCGCAGTATCTCTTTATTTTCCCGATGTTTTTGTTCTGCGGCGTTTTTTATCCCATCGAGAATCTGCCCAGCTGGGTGCAGGGAGTGGTGATGGCTCTCCCGCTCACGGCGGTCATTCAAATTCTCCGGGCGTTCGTTCTGGGAACGGCGCTCAGCCCGTGGTCGATCGGGATCGCCCTCAGCTGGCTCGTGGTTTTGACATCATTATCTCAAAAAGCCATGCATCGACGGCTTGTGCGTTGAAGGGGCTTTTGCTAAAGATAACGAATTGGACTAGGAGAGATGGCCGAGTGGTCGAAGGCACTCCCTTGCTAAGGGAGCAGACGGTAAAACGTCTCGAGAGTTCGAATCTCTCCCTCTCCGCCATTCCTCTTTCCCCCACATTCCCTTTTAGGCTCCGCGGGACCTCATCCATGAGACATCGCGTCGCATCCTTGCGACGCTCTATTAGCTTCGCAAAAGGGAATGTGGGGGAAAGAGGAATGGCGGAGGGGGCTTGGTAATCTTCAGCGGAAGTTTTCATGACTGCTCATGAAATGTCGTGAGTTTGCTTCTTTTTTGCTCCATGTCGCTTGGACCTGAGCTGAGGCAATTTTCGCTTCCGGTAATGGCTCTATCTTGGCATAGATGGTCAGCGCTACCCGATGTTATTGATTCGTTTCTCATCGCGCTTAGATACGGGCGTCTCTACTCCTCGGATCTGCTTGACGGAGTAACCCGGATACT
>CAZLYB010000038.1:0-6480 GCA_964563795.1 uncultured Bacteriovoracaceae bacterium
GAGGGATCGATCGCAGGAAGACTCAAGGGAATGGGAGATCTTCAATATTTCAGCTGGATTGACGGAGTTGGATTGGGCCAGTTGCTTGAGCTGATGGATGCGGCCTTTGAGGATCGTCATGGGGTTGTTGAGGTCATGCGCCAAGCTCGAGGCCAGCTCTCCGAAGATGGCCATTCTTGAGGAGTAGATCATGCGTCGGATGTTCTCTTTTTCCTCCGTGATGTCACGGATGATTCCCACCAGGATCATGCCCGAGTCCGTCAATACGGGCGTTTTTTGGGTGATAATGGTGCGTTCCTCACCCGAAGGGTCGAGGATCGTCTCTTCATTCTCGTTGGGGACTCCCTGGGAGAAAATTTCGTCGTCTTTCTTCCAGAAAACATCGGCCATTTGCTTCGGAAAAAGATCGTAATCCGATTTATAGAGGTATTCTTGAGGGGATTTTCCGAGGATTTTAGAGAACGCGCTGTTGCCGAAGATCCATCGGTGCTCCCGGTCTTTGACGAAGATGGGATAAGGGATGGCGTTGAACAGTTTTTCAAGAAAATCGATCGTGAATGTTGGTTTTTCGTGCTTGGACATGGCTGAGGCTGCCTACGCCGCTTGATCCGAGTTCTTCTTATTCTTGAGCCGGAAGAGCTCGATCATCCTGAATTTCTTGCGGGCGCTTGAACTGTCGTCGGTTTGGCTTTCGCTCAACTCATTTAATCGTCGCCCCAATTCGAGCCAACCGTCGATTTTCGAGAGGAGCGCGTCGGAATCGAAGGGTTTGACCACGTAATCGATGGCCCCCAGCTGGAGCGCTTGGATGACCATGCTGCTCTCAGCGTGCGCGGTGAGCATCACGATGCCGCAGACGGATCCCCTCGCCTTGAGCTCCTCGAGGAGCTGGATTCCGTTTTTTCCGGGCATCGTGATGTCGCAGATGACGAGCGGTGGGTGAAGCGAGGTAATTTTATGAAAAGCGGAATTCGCGTCCAGTGCGTAATCGACGTTGTAGCTTTTTTCCTTGAGGAGGGAGGATAGGATTTCGCAGATATCCAGCTCATCATCAACGATCAGTATGTCCATGGCTCATCTTCCCCCTGTGTTCTTCGTTATTCCAAAAGTGTATCGAGGGAGTGTTCTGAAACGATTAATGGGGGATTAAGAACTCTGAATCAACTAACTTAAATATAAGTAATTTATTTAAATGAGTTGAATTAATCTTGCCTGTGTGGCAACGAGAGCAGTCCATGCTTTTGAGAGGCTACGATTTTGGCCTATTTAGTCGCTATCCTAGCAAAATGAGAGTTTTTGGCTTCCGACAATCAATGGGGGTGAGGTAGAAGTGCATCTGTATATGATAGTAAAAAAATCGACTTTAATCATGATTACGGCAATTTATTTCAGTCTGTTTTCTAGGTGTACACACGCCATTGAATTCAACGAACAAGACAAACAGGGCGGATGCAATTTCAGTCGGAATAAACCGGCTCGCGAAATCTACGATCGCAATCAATCCAGTTTTTTCTTAGTGAGTTGCAAGAAAGAGTTTCTCAGTAATTTTTACGAAGAAGTCAGGAAATATAGCGGCCAAAAAAATTTCCAAGAATTGTTCGATGGCAAATTTGATATTCAGAGTTGGCCTGAGTCAGGGGAATTTGCTCTCCGCCTGAGGCGGCCTATTTATCTCTATCAACGTAAAGACGGTATCAATGGATACAGAGATCGGAGTGGGAAAGTATTTTTGGAAGCTAAAAACTGCGCTCAATTGAACCTTATTATCAAAGATCTATCTCCAAGATTGATTTCTAGTTTGAGCCAGGATCAACAAAAATGCAGAGTACAGGCAACTGAGATTTTACCTCCATTTGTGGTGGAGCATTTGGGGCTGTATCAGGTTCCTGGAAACTGCTTTAGTTCCGCGCTAAATCTCAAGGGGTTTAAACAAGAGATGGCGCAAGTAGGGAGCACCGAGTTTAGCAAAGAAATTCTCTCACATTGTACTAAGCGATCTGGGACGCCCCGAGCCGGGGACGTGGTCATGGTTCTGGATGCCTCCTCTTGGGGAGAGGTAACTCAGGCGTCTCAAGATCTTCGTATCGCCTCCGAGCTTTCTCATGCGTTCGTGTTGCTGACAGATCAGTTAGGCTTTGAAAAACCAGATCAAACTTCGAATAACCCTTACGCTTTTGTCACTCTCAGAGAGGTTTTAGATGGCTACGAGGTCGCCTCAAAATATAGATTCAAAAATATTCCTCGGCCTGGATCAGACATCATGTACTCCGTCGCTTATACTTGTAATTACTAAAGCAAAATCCGAGTAAATTTGAAAATTAAAGAGATTAAATGCTAGTGAGGCCCCATGCAAAAGCATTTTGGGCGTTTTTATTTTATTCCCGAGCAGCGTGCATTTTTTAAAAGACGGTCAGTGGGTCGTTAAAGATTTCTAGGCTAAGTTTTGGGATTGCGGCCACTTTAAATCAACCCCTCCGCCTCCATGACTTTACGAACGGCGGGTCGTTTCAAAAGGCGCGTGCGATAAGCCTGGATATTGGAATAGGGGTCAAACGGGATCTCAAACCACTCGCACCAGTTCAGGCTGCAATACAAGTGGATATCGGCAACTGTATAGCCGCTTCCCACGAGGTATTCCCGGCCGTGCAGACTTTCATTAATATGCTGCAGGCATTCCGCGATTCGCTTGCGCTGATACGCGCGGATCTCCTCGCGCGCGGATTCGGCCTCGACCATGGTGTCTGCTTCTCCAAGCGGAAGAAAACTCCGCTGAAATTCCGCTGACGTGAACGCCATCCAGCTGAGGGCTTCGCGCCGTTCCCAGCTTCCGGGAGGCGCGAGCAGGCGTCTCGCCGGCACTTGGTCGGCGGCGTACTCCAAAATCGCGAGGTTTTGAGTCAGCACTTTTCCGTCCGAAGCGATCAAGGTCGGGACGGCCTCAAAGGGGTTCGCCGCCTTGAGTTCGCGGAGATTGAGTTTCTTTTCCCAGCTGACTTCGATTTTTTCGAAGGGAAGTTCGGATTCGACGAGCGCAAGATGGGAGGAAGTGGATGCGGTGGCGGTGGAATAGAAGAGGCGGGTCATAAAATGTGATTCCTTATTCAGTTGGATTCGATACTTCCTTAAAATACGCGTCCCGCGCCATGTCGCGGATCTCGAACGAGAGATCAAGTGTCATCTCTTGATACGTTTTTGGAAAAGCGCTTTTCATCAGTTCGAGCAGTTTCGCGCCAATTTCTTGCTTCAACGGCGTGGGTCGGCCCGAAAGGAGTTCCAGGCGCAGGTGAGCGAACGCGCGACGGGCTTCGCCATCCGCGGCGTAAAACACCTCGTGTCGCACGCAACGGCTCTTGATGTCCTGGATCTTGAAGCTCTCGAATTGAATGAGCGCTTCGTGCATCCGCTTCATGAGGGCTTGATGGTCCACCGAGTCCTTCACGTTTGCTGAATATTCCAGAGTCAGGTGAGGCATGTCGGGGAACATAGCGGGGTGGGGGAGATTTCGTCAAACTTTGACTGCAGCTTTGTGCTAGGTAAGGGCCTATGCGTAAAAAACGAATCGCGTTCGTGACGTGCTCAAAATTCCCAGTCCTCAATAGCGACGACCAGTCCGCCTTGCCCGTCCTGCAATCCCTGGGGCTTGATGCCGAACCCGCCGAGTGGGATGCCCCGGGCGTGGATTGGAAGCGGTATGACGCCGTCGTGGTCCGCTCGACTTGGAATTACTGGCTCAAGTACGATCAGTTTCTCGGGTGGGTTTCAAAAGTCGAAGGGCTCGGTATCCCCTTTTTCAATCCCCCAGAAATCTTGCGCGGAAATACGCGCAAAACCTACTTGCGGGGCATCCAAGCGAAGGGCGTTGCGGTGTTGCCGACCCATTGGGTGGAGGACGGCAATCGCCAGCCTCTGGCTCAGATCCTGAGGCAAAGAGGATGGCAGGAGGCAGTGCTGAAGCCCTCTCTCTCGGGAGGTGCGGATCGCACCTGTCGCATTTCTCAAGAGACGGCCGAGAAGTTTGAAGGCGCTCTCACTGAGATTCTAGCGAGCGCTGAGGCGATGATTCAGCCGCTGATGCCCACGATCTTCAGCGACGGCGAGCTTTCTTTTCTGTTCTACGGCGGCCGGTATAGCCACGCGGCAATTAAGAGGGGCTCGGCAGGGGAGTTTCGGATTCAAAGCACTTTTGGCGGGACGGTGGAGGCGTATGAGGCTTCGCCGCAGGAAGTGAAGCAGGCGGAAGCCGTGATCGCAGCGTACACGGATCCCAAGACGCTGCTCTATGCGCGCGTGGATTGCGTGCGGGATCTCAACGATTCGTCGCGGCTTTTGCTCATGGAGCTAGAGGCGACAGAGCCGAATTTATTCTTTGATCAGGATCGATACCACCCAGGGGCGGCCCAGCGCTTCGCGGAAGCATTGAATCAAGCGATTGAAAACGCGCGAGAAGGTTGAGCGCAATGCTGTTTTGGATCGCAATCGCGATGACCATCGTTGCGAATGTCTTTTATATCCTCTGCTCCAAGGTTACCGCAGCGGTGAATCCTCTCGTCGCGCTGGTGGTCACCTATACGGTGGCCCTCATCGCTTGCCTGGTGCTCTATCCCTTGATTTCGAAGGAGCCTCATTTCTTCGCGGAAGTGCGCAAAGTAAACTGGGCAAGCATCGTTCTGGGGTTTGCGCTGGTTCTTTTGGAGACAGGCTTCATCCTCGCGTTCAGGAGCGGTTGGCACGTGAGCTCGGCCGCTCTCTTCTCGAATGTGGCGGTCACGGTGCTTTTGATCCCGATCGCCGCCGTGATCTTCGGCGACGCGGTCAGCGCCTCGAAGATCCTCGGCATGATCCTGGCGGTGTGCGGGCTCTTTTTGATGGTGCGGTGAGGGGCTCACATCTCAAAGCGGAGCGTGTCTCCCGTCTCAAGCAACGACTTGAGTCCGCTGAGCACGGCGGGCCAGCCCGATGAAATCGAGGGGCGATGCTTGGAATTTTCAACAAAGTCGGTATGGGTCACGGTGAGCCGCACCGTCTCGGTTCCGAGCTCAGGCTCGATCTCTAGTGTGACCTTGGTGGGCGGCTCCTTCGAGGATTCACCGCTCGTCTCGTGGAAGGTGTAAGACAAGAGTTTGGGGCGGTTGGCGATGAGGATTTTTCCATCGACTTTGGCTTCGCCGTTTTGCAGATAGCGCATCGGGGATCCGACCTTCCAGTCGCTCGTGACCGAGATGCCAAACCAATACTGTTTGGTGAACTCCGGGGAAGTTAAAGCTTCCCAGAGTTTTTCAGGAGTCGTCTTAATGTAGGTCACGTAAACGAAGTCCGGGTTGTCTTTAGCCATTTTTTCTTCCTTTTCTTTCTCCGCCTTCTAAAGCGGCTTTCAATGCACTGAGCGCCTCCATTCGGCGCTTCTCGAATTTTTTAATCCACCGGTCCTGGATCGAATGGATGGGGATCGGGTTCAGGTAATGCCGCTTCTCGCGCCCACTCCAAACCACCGCGACGAGATTGGCCTGCTCGAGGATGCCCAGATGCTTCATCACGGCCTGCCGGCTCATGGCTTGCGCGAAAGGCTCGCAGAGCTCGCCCAGCGTTTGCCCGCCCTTGTCATAGAGGCGGTCCAAAAGAGTTCTGCGGCTCTCGTCAGCAAGCGCTTTGAAGACCAGATCCATAATCATAGTATATGTAACTTAATGGTTACTTGTCAATAGAGTATTTCTGAGCTGCCCTACTTAGCGGTAAGAGAACTGATGGTCCCAGATCAAAGTCGCATGACTCAATTGGACGCGCCAGAGAAGCCGGCTGCCGGCTGATTCGTCAGCGGGAACGAGATCGATTTGCTCAATGATGGCCAAAGCTTGAATGTGGTGATTTTGAAAGCGCAAGCGCAGGAATCGCTTCCGTCGCTCGATGGCTTTTCTCAATAGCTCATTGGTCGCTGGCGTAAGTTCGAGAAATTCAGCATTTTTTTCCCCTGAAACAATTTCCTCAAATGAACCTGCGCTGATCTTCAGCGTCAGAACGCCTGGCGCTTCGATTTTTTGGCGCTTGAATGCCGTGGCAGGGGTCATTTCAAGCAGGGCTTTAAAGTCCCGAACCCTGGTTTTAGGGCGATACGGATTCAATTCAATGGCGCATTGCCAATAGCGGGGGAGGGAGGCGCGCGAAGGAGATCCCTCCACCATCAGGGCTGCTCCCAGCAGCATGCAGCAAAAAGTCCGCATGAGCATGGCCTTGAAATGTCATTTCAAAAAAAGCCTGTCAATTGGTATGAATAGCGCTGAAGCGGCTTCATGAAGGAGCGGAGATGCGATTTTTCCTCAAAATCATCAGCGTGGGTTTTCTCGCTGTGGGCTTCCAAGCGTATGAAGCGGCAGCGACGAATTTGTGGGAACAGAACACCGCGACGGTCGGCATCGATGAAAAGTGGGGCGTGTTCGGCGAGTTCCAGCCCCGCTGGTTCGATCGGCTCAGCCAGAAGCAGGCGAT
>CAZLYB010000039.1:0-5750 GCA_964563795.1 uncultured Bacteriovoracaceae bacterium
TCTTATCAGCTATTTTTCTCACCTCAACTCACCATCTTTAGAGAGTAAACAGTCGTTGTTAAATTCTGACTAATTTAGTCTTGAATATAAGGGCCGTGTATGATATTGCGGTGGCGAGAGTGTGCATCATTGATCGGCTATGAGGAGTTGAATCCCGCGCTGACGGCGGAAGTCTGGGGTAGGTCAAGTCAGGGAAACTGTTACTCATTTTTTATGAAACGATTATTTTCTCTCGCATTATTGATTTCGAGCACAGCGCTCGCTGCGCCTTTTGCCCCTTCATCGTCTCCGCGTTGTGAAGCTATAAAATCCGCTGTGCTTCCAGGCGTTCAATCTGAGAAGGAAGTCCTCCGGAAGATTGGGGCGTCAGATTTCAAGGTTTTGCTTTTCGGGGAAAGCAACCACGATGATTTTGAGGTGAGCGCGCATCGCTTGGATTTGTTGAAAAGGATTCAAAGTAAAAGCCAAAATAAGATTGATTGCGTTCTTATGGAGCTGCCTCGTGACCTCCAGCCTCGCATTGAAGCCGTACTGAATGGAAAATCAACTGTTGACGATCTGATACAAAGTCTTCGCCCTACGATTGCCGGGGTGGATGAAGCGAGCATTGCCATTCTTCAAGATAGGATGAAACATTTGCTGTCGCCCGCATTTCAATTCGCGATAGACAAGAAGATTCGGCTCATTGCGATTGACGACCTTCAAAGCAATATGGAGACCCAAGAAGGCGGCGATTATGAAATTGGAAAAAGGAACGCTCTCTTCAACGATGAAATCGTAAAGTTATTCAAGAATAATACCTGCAAACGCGCGGTTTTCATCATCGGGGCGGCGCATATTTCTTCAACCTCAGAGAATCTCGAGTATCAGTCGCTTAATCAGTGGATGAAGGCGTCTAACCTGGCTTCCATTTCACTGTTCTCGTCTACAGTGAATAATCCGCATATCAACCCCTTGCCGGAGATTTCAAGCTGTGGGATTGAGATTGGGCAAAACACTGGCGCGAATTTCGGAACCCAAGTGAATAAAAAATCGAAAAATGTGACTCTACTTCCCGTCATTGATGGCTGGGAAACAGGATTCAAGGGTTGGAGTTTGCCCCTCTATCAGGATTTCGATTTTCTGCTGTTTAATTACTGATTATTGCTAGATATCCGACGCACCTGGGTAAACATTCGGGTTGATTCCCGGATCACTTGGAATGAGCGAAGCAGTGCTCTACTACCAAGACAGGCAGGCGCGAGCTATTTTGGTGCCCCTAAGCGCAGATAAAATTCCCATTTCTGTTCGCCAGTGCATCCGTTCTTTAACAGGCAATAGCCGAGGCACATATCTTCTTTAGCGCTGTACTCAATTTTTTTGAATGCGGCGGTACGCCAAGCTATTGCAGCCCAGCTTTTGCGATATTTAGCGTTGCTCTGATCATTGTAATCTTTTTCTGAAACAGGGCATTTTATACCTTTGAATCGCTCCGCAAAATAATCGCATTCTCTTTGCATGGGTTCACTGTAAGCATCGCAATCTGAAGCGACTTCTGCACCCAGCCGAGCATCATTGGCGCTGGAGGAAGTCGATATCGCTAATACAAACAGCGGAATGAATATTGTTTTTAAACCCAGGCCCCACGATGGCATTCATTTGCTCGCGATCTACCGCTTTGGCGGCCGAGCTTATATATGCTTACATCATTTATAAGTAAATAAAAATGACTTAACTCAAAGAAGCCCTACCGCCCCGACTTAGCGCCATCCCCGCAGCACTGATCGCACCAAGCGGCCGCAATGGCGCCGGCGATCGGGGCGACCCAAAACGCCCAGAGCTGGCAGATCGCCCAAGATCCCGCGAAGAGGGCGGGACCCGTGCTGCGCGCGGGGTTGACTGAGACATTGGTGACGGGGATTCCAATCAAGTGAATCAAGGTCAGGCAAAGGCCGATCGCCAGGGGTGCGAATCCGGCCGGGGCTTTCGGCGAGGTGACGCCGAGAATGACCTTCATGAAAAAGAACGTCAGCACGAATTCGCAAATGAGAGCCGAGAGCAGCGAGTAATGGCCGGGCGAATGCTCCGCATAGCCATTGGCCGCGAACCCACCGGTCAGGCTGAACTCAGGGTTTCCGGAGGCGATGACGTAAAGTACGGCGGATGCGGCGATGCCGCCCAGGACTTGAATGAGGATATAAGGGAGGAGCTCTTTTTTTGGGAATCTCCCTGCGACCGCAAGCCCAATTGAAACCGCCGGATTGAAGTGCCCGCCTGAGATGCGTCCGACGGCGTAAGCCATGGTGACCACGGTCAGGCCGAATGCCAGGGAGACGCCGGTGAGGCCGATCCCCACGCCGGGGAACGCCGCGGCGATCACCGCGCTCCCACACCCTCCGAAAACCAGCCAAAATGTCCCAAAAAATTCAGCGCTCAATTTTTTTCTCATAGGTGAAAAACTCTACCGGTTGTTTGATACCCTGTCACCTGCCAAAAAATGAGGGTTCACCATGGCCGCGGCAAAACTATTCATCGCTTTTCTCTTGAGCCTAGGGCTTGCTCACGCCGATGAGACGGAGCCCACGATTCCCCTCTATCAATACAAGCCGATTTATTTTCTGCTGGGAAAGCCGTACACGAAAGTTCAATTCGGCTTCAAGGCGCCGATGATCCAGGGAGTTCCGCTTTACTTTGGTTATACGCAGCTCATGATGTGGCACATCGCCGTGCGTTCCCCTTATTTTTACGACATCAATTACAACCCGGAGATTTTTTACAGGATCGCGATCGGGGAGGGGTCAACTCAATGGATCGACCTCGGCCCCTTTGAGCATGAGTCCAATGGCACGGGAGGGGAGCGGGAACGGTCGTGGAATCGATCCTCGATCCGCTACCACTCTCAGTACCGCTTGGGCGAGCGCGCGAGATTGTCGGTTGAAGTTAAGGCGTGGATCCCATGGATCCTAAAAGAGAAGAATTCTGAGATCACGAGATACCGGGGGAGCGGTGAAGTCACGCTGATCCTGTCTGATTTCTTGGGGAGGTTTTTTGAGGTGGGGGATCTGATTTTTCGGCTTTATCCGGGAGGTGCTTCAACGGTGAATCCGCTGCAAGGAGGACAGGAGCTGACCTTTCGCTGCCGCACCGGATTTCACGCAGTACTGCCTCTGTTCGTAGGGCAGGTGTTTCATGGGGTCGGCGAGAGCCTCTATGATCTGACCGAAAGCCGCTGGGGACTCCGGGCGGGCTTTGGCTTTTGAGTGGCTGGCTGCCTGAGGGGAAGCCGAATCGTAAACCGAGTGTGATCGGATTGCTTGTCATACGAGAGCGTTCCGGAATGAGATTCTATGATCTTTCTGGAGATGCTCAAGCCTAAGCCCGTACCGACGCCCTTCTCTTTGGTAGTAAAGAAGGGAGTCATGATTTTTTTGATAATTTCTGGAGGAATCCCGGATCCGGCATCTGTGACTGAGATCATGGCGGAGTCTTGATCTTGATAGGCATCGAGTTTGATCCACTTGTTCTCCAGCGAGCTTATGGCGTGCCGTGCGTTTGAGACCAAGTTGAGTAAGACTTGCTCGATCTCGGAGGCCCGGCATTCAATCTCAATAGAGTCGTCGGCTTCCACTTGCACGTCGATTTGATCGCTCAGCATGGAGTCATGGCAGATTTGAAGGACCTCAGAAAAAATCGTTTGAATCCCGACGCTCTCCATGGGGTCGCCCTCGGACATCCTCGAGAAGTTCTTCATGCTCTTGACGATATTCAGGATGCGGGTCGAGTTACGGCTCACGGCGGAGAGGGTCTTCTCGACGTCGCTCTGGGCGAGCGTTCCCTCTTTCTTGCGCCTCTCATAAAGTTCGATGAAAGATTTGATCGAAGTCACGGGGTTGTTGATCTCATGCGCGACGCCGCTCATGAACTCACCCAGCGCCGACATTTTAGCGCTCACTTCAAGCGAAGCCTCCAGGCGGGTTTGAGTTTTGGCGAAGGATCTCATCTCTTCCTTCGAAGTCTTGATGATCTGCAAAAGAACGATCACCTCAAAAACTACCCAGGCGCCGTGCTCCACGGCTCGAAAAGGGCTTGCAAACGCCACCCCATACACAGACTCAGGCCAAAAGTAGCCTCGGAGCAAATGATCTAAAATCGTGATCGCCGTCGCTGTCCAAATGGGTCCTCGAGATCGATAGAAGCTGATGAATGCGAGCGATCCGAAGACATGAAAATGAGTCTCGATCCTGCCCCCCGTCACATGGATGAAGAGCGTCGAGAACAGCATCTGGGAGATGGCCACAAAATGCGGGTTGATCGGGTGATCGGGTTGGATGCGAAAAAGCGTGAGCGGCAATGACGCCAGCAAACCGCCTAGTAGAACTGCGGCGTAAATATGAGGGTGAAACGAGCTTTGAGTTCCTTCCCAGGTGTAGGTGGAATAAAGGAGCGCGAGAACCACTCCCATGAGCCATTGAAAGACAAACAGCTTCGCGAAGATCCGATCCGATCTTCTGGCGGTCTTGAGCAGCAGCCGCTTGTAGAGGGCGTTAGTGCTTCTCATGGAATCTGACCTTCACCAGAGCGGTGCTTGGATTCCAAGGCACAACCGTAGACTGGGGTGTCGGTCGTGGGGATTCTTCCGGTCTGCGCACGGCTGAGCAGGGCCTGGCGCCCCACTGAGTCGCCCGAATGACCGCGGGCCGGCGTCAGCCCGCCCGAAAAAAGCAGGCGGCCGGAGGAGGAGTAGAGCAGCGCCTGCCCAGATGCGTGAACCCGAAATCGCCTCATTTCATCGCCCCCGGCATCAATTACGATGCTGACGCCGGGAAGCTCATTCGCGATCTCCCAGTTTTTGCCCCGATGCCAATCTTTGGACTGCCCTTTCGGGAGATGAAAAAGGATCGTCGTAGCCATGCTGGATTTAATTTCAGGCAGAAGGCGGTTGAGCTCTCCGAGTGTGGCGCGGCTGCAGGCGCATTTCGGATGGATGAAAACCAGCAAAGTGTCCTGCTTCGGATTGAGGGGAATTGCCGTGCGATCGGGCCACTGTTGATCGGACTGAGCCGGCACTCCTTGAGTATAGCTATAAGCGTTCATCTTATAATGGAGCGCGCCTATGGCGAGCGTCCATCCGGTAACGACGAGGAGAGTCCCTGGGATTTTGAATTTTCTGGGTTTCATGGGGTTATTTCTTTATTTTTTTAACGGGTAAGCAGACTTCGAACTTCCAAACGTCTCCGGCCCCGGCGGCGCGGAGCGCTCCACCGTTGGCCGCCACGATGCTCTCCACAACGGCGATGCCCACCGCATACTGGGGGTTTTTTGCGGTGGAAGCGAATGAGCTGAGATTTTCTGTGTTGAGCGCGGAATGGACATGCCCTGAGTCGCTGAGCTTGAGGCAAATCCAGGATTCATCGGATTCGATTTCCCAGCGAATCTTCCTTTGAACGTCGCCATACACGGAGTTGAATGAAAATTGAGTCAAAGTGATCAGGATCTGCCTGATTTCGGATTCAACCCCAAAAATCTCCAGATCATCCCGATTCAAATCAAATTCAAATTTGATGCCCAGCCGCTCAAAACGCGACTGAAAAAGCGAGCGCAGGGACTGAAGCATCCCTTTGAGGGGGATGAGTTTCTCCGTTCTCGCCCAAGAGCTCTCGCCCAGTTTGGTGATTTCATGGACTACGTGTAGGGATCGCTCGCAGGAAGACTCAAGAGAATGGGAGATCTTCAATATTTCAGCTGGATTGACGGAGTTGGATTGGGCCAGT
>CAZLYB010000040.1:0-5694 GCA_964563795.1 uncultured Bacteriovoracaceae bacterium
TCGCTTCAACAAAACGCCCTGAGGCGTTAGCAACCGCTCCGACGCATAGCGCCGGTTTTAATAGGAGGATGATATGAACCCATCCACGAAGAAGAACTTTTCGATCGCCTTGATCTTGGCCGCCGCTTTGGCTTCGCCCGCATTTGCCGGCACGGACGCGCCCTCAGAATTCCCGGCGGGTTGCCAGCCGATCGATTTGTACGCCGAGGCACATAAAGTCAACTCTTGGGCGGCATGCTACCAGATTGCGTCAATCCTAAACTACGGAAAGTATACTTGGGGAATTGATTGCAGCAATCGAGATAACGCTGTGAAGAAGTTAAATGACGAATGGCATATTAACAGCAGTAAAAAACTTCTCTCCACGACTCGCTTGAGGATGTGCTCGATGCCGGTTGGGAATTCCAATTCACCTGTTTTTGAGATTTATGCCCAAGCGCTCGATGGCGGAACTCAGGGGGTGGGGAGAAAAATAAGAACGATGAAATTGCCTTATTTATATAACAAGACAAAAAAACAATATGAGGAAAATGCGCTGATTTTTTCGGCAATCCCTGAAAGTGGCAGCAACTTTAAAAGGGCATCTCGGCAAGGAATTTATCCTATTGCCGATGATAGCAATCCACCTGCTTTTGGATATCTGAATACTTCAAATCTGATTACACCTACATCCCTCGACGCCAATGCCTATGTTTATGATCGTAAAGAAAACGATCGGCTTGACGGTTATTATAGGGCATACGTCATGGGAAATTCACCTGGGCATTTACTCGCTAAGGCCGTCGGTTTTGGCTATGAAAAAGTGATTGGTCTTTACAGAAGTGATTGGGACAAGCCATTCAATTCAACGCAGGAAGACCGCCTCAGCGCTTGGCAAAGAAATCCGGTTTTCTCACGAGAAAAAATAAACTCTGATCATGTATCCACTACTTCAACAGCTATTTTAAAGGCAGACGCTCAAACCGCCTCTCTCACCGCCGCAGCGACGGCGCAGCCTGCAGCTCTTCAGACAACTGCAGTGCAATTGAATGCGCCCGCTGCAAAAAAAACAACCAATAGGAACTCCTTCCCAGAAGGGTGCAAGCTGATCGACCTTAAAAACGAGGTCAAAAAAGTGGATCCGGTGCTTTCTTGCGTTCAATTGGTCGACCAGTCCTTAAGCAGAAAGAGCGCCGATCGCAAAGCATTTAACAATCTCGCTAATGTTGGAGATTTCTGCAGAAAAGGCAGTGGCACTAACTGGGTTTTGAGCGTGCAATCATTTGAGGAAAGTACGAAAAAACTCGTTTCTAACACGGGCCTCCAACTCTGCTATAAATCAGTCCCGGCCCCTAAAGACTACTCACCTGGAGATTATGTAGAGATCTACGCAAAATCCATGGGTTCTAAAGTTAAAGTACTTCCTTACACTTATGTACAAACAAGTGGTCAAAAGGAAAATGAGCCTATTAAGTTTACTGAAATCGGTCGCCCCGCAGTTAATGAGAGTCAATACCTAACGATCGCCGATCCTATTAAAGCTCTTAGATCCCTCTCTGCTTCGGATATGATCACCCCGAACATGATGTCTCCTCAGTTCAGGCCTGTTGACTCCGTCCGGAGTCTCAGCGTGGTCGATCTCTATCCAAAAGGGATCATACCTGGGGTTTACCTCGCCAATGCCACTTTGCCTAAAACACGCGCCAATCGCTATCCCCGATCCGTGGCTATTAATTTTTCAGTCGAACAAAAGAAAAAAGAGCAAGACCGTCAAGAACGCATCGCGCAAGAGAAAGATAAACCATCCAAAAAAGAAATGCATGAGAACGAATATTATCGCGAGCTTGCTCAAGGCGTCTTAGATGACCTTCAAGGCAAATCCCCTTCAGGTAAGAAGCGAAGTTTTCGACCCTCAGTAAAGGATAGCGCTCCCCCAATGGATAACACCGCCGTATCCGCTGGAAGCCCAAGCGGACATGAGGACTGACCGCCTAATCAAACTCCGGGATCCGCGAGAACGCGATCCGAGTCGGCGCTGACTCGACGTTCTCGTGGATTCCGGCAAAATAAAGCGTGTACCGACCGTACTTCTCGTTCACCCGATCCATCGCCTTAGAAACCTCAACCCGCTTGCGGTCCTCAAAGAGCGACTCCGTGTGAAAGCGCTCCTCGATCAGATCGTAAAGCGTGACTCCCACCTTCAGCGGCCGGCCCGCCTGGGACGCGGCCCTTCCTTCGGGGCTCCCCAGTGCTTTTTTCCATAAATTCTCTAGAATCTGAATCAGCGTGAGCGTGTCTTGGCACTCGATGATCCTGGACTTCGCCTCGGCGCTGCTAGAGGAGCGCTCCGCCCATTCGCCTCCCCCCGACTCTCGGTAATCGCTCAGGAATCGGATCGAAACGCTCATCCCCCTCGCCCAATAGCCTTTACGCCTGAGCCTGACCGCCGCCTTATGCAGGAGCTTCTGCGCGATCAAGTATGAGCCGTGGGCGTTTCGCATCTCGGGAGGGAGCACGTGCGAGTGCCCGATTGAGTGCGTCTCGCTTGCGGGGAGTTCCACTTCTTCTCCCTGGAGCGTCTTCCAAAAGCGCTCCCCCACGATCCCGCCCCAGATGGCGCGCATCTCGTCGACCGAAAGCGCGAGGATTTGCTTCGTCGTGAAGATCCCCATGCGCTCAAAGCGCCTCTTCATGCGCGGGCCGATTCCCGGAAAATCATCGATCTTGAGCGGGAAGAGCTTCTCGGGAAGGTCGAGCGGCAAAATCGTCGTGAGGCCATCGGGCTTTTGCATGTCGGCCGCGACCTTGGCCAGAAAACGATTGGGCGCAAGCCCGATCGAGCATTTGAGATATTCCCCCACCCGGCTTGAGATCGTAGATTTTATTTTGAGCGCAAGCACCCGCGCCACCTCCGGCTCCCGCTGCGACCCCGTGAGACGGCACGCGGCCTCGTCGATCGAGAGCACGGAATCGATCGGAATGCACGATTCAAGGGCTTCGAGAATTTTATGGTGAATCTCGACGTAGGGCTCGTGCCGAGCTTCGACGAGAATCAGCCCCGGGCACATCCGCTTGGCGTCACGAACGAGCGTTCCAGTCTTCACCCCAAACGCCTTGGCCTCATAAGAAGCCGCGATCGCGCAGGTCGTATCCGCCATGAGCGGCACCACCGCGACCGGTTTGCCCCGCAGTTCGGGCCGCAGCTGCTGCTCGACCGAGGCGAAATACGAGTTTAAGTCCATGAAAAGCCAATTAAATTGATCCGATTTCATTATTCTATTTTTTGTTATATAGCGGCTGCATGATTAAGAGAAGTCTGTGGACATTGATACTACTCATTTTATGGAGCACGGCTCAGGCAAGGGGAGAAGAAGTCCTGAATTTTAGCCCTAATTCAATCCTGCTTCCTTGGAGAGCGGTAAGGACTTCCTTACTTAACCCTCTTACTCCTTCCAATGCCCAGGAAGCTCTTTCTCGATGCAGCGAACTTGAAAGAATTTTTGGTAAAATTTTTGATAAATTCAACGCTGGAATTTTAGAGCGCGACTTCCTGCATACGGGGAAGACAGACTGCTCTGAAGATAAACGGACCTATTCAACGGGCAAAGGAAACGCCATATTTTCTCTCAAGCTTTTACTAAAAAATGCCTCTTATGAAGAGCAAAACTTGAATGGAGTCAGTGTAAAACGCCATTCTGCGCTGGATTACCTTCAAATCGTCCTTCCTTCTTTCAAGCCAGAAACAGCTCCATGCGAGTATTTTAGGGATAAGTTGAAGGGAATTGTCCTGAAAACAAAGAAAACCTTAACCTTCGAATATACTTACTGCAGCGGCGATGGCTTTCTCACGCCAGTTCTTGAGATTTCAAGGCTCAATCGAGGTCAATACGACGAATACCTAAAAAGGATGTTTAATAACGCATCTCACTTTCAAATCGGGCCGTTCGCCGTTCCAGAGCCAATTGATCAATCGGGGCCTTAAGGGATGACTCACATTGGAGCGCATCAGACACATCTCCAAGGATTGATCACCGCCTAATTTTTCCACAGTCTTTATAAAACCCAGGATCCGCATTCCCTCGTAATTTCGCTGTGCGGCGTACTCGCGGACCTTGGAACATTCTTTGCATTTTATTCAATAAAATCAGTTCCGCCAACTCCACGAGTAATGAGGTACGTTCGATGATGTCTCGTTGGTTCATCCTAGTCGCTCTATTCCTTCTTTTCAGGATCTTCCCCGTCCATGCAGACTCGTCCGCATGCAAAGTCGACGGCTACAAGAAGCTCCTCTACAACGGACTTTCATTCCAAGAAAGCATGCACGAGCGGGCCTTCGACTGCGCCCTCTTCACCGACAACGACGTGAAGGCGCTCTTCAAAAAATTCTGCTTCGAGGACGGGGACAAGACCGTCTCGGAAGTCTCCATAGCGAGGATCTCGATCGCCCAAGAGGGAGAAGAGCCTCATGAGTTTCATGGCCCCTACATCAGTCGTTGCCTGGACCTCGGGAACTCCGATCGTCTGAGCCACGATGAATTCACTGGAGGCGACGAAGACTGACCTCAGGTTTTTAAGATGAATTCCCAGGGAATCTGAATCTCGCCCGCGGCGTCGACGATCCCGTGCGGGGGATTGGGGAACGGCCCCGCCTGATTGAATGCCTGCACCGCGGCAGTGTCCAAGTCATGCGCCCCAGAGGCATCCACCACCTGAACGCGAGTGATCTCGCCCTTCACGTTGAGCGTCACCATCACGCGGGTCGCGTAATCCATGTCGGACGCGAGCGTTCGCCCCGAGCGGTAGAGCTTCACGAGGCGCGCTCGAAGCGTGTTCACCCATGCGCGATCGAGGCGCTCGCGAATTCTCTGAAAATACCCGTAAAACGCGTACTCCTTGGTGTTGAGCGCGGTGTGCTCGGATTCCTTCACGCCAGGTACGTAGTCTTGAGGAAGCGCCCCGTACGTCGTCCATTCCGGCGCGTTTCCCGCTTGCTGCTCCTGTTTTTTTTGCATCGGGAGAATGGGGACACCTAGCTGATCGAGCGAAGGCACGAATGTCTTCTCAGCGAGCGCCTGCTTGATCTCTTGCTTCGCGTCGGTCTTGGTTTTCGCTTTGGGCAGAGTGTTTGAAGCGCCCATTTCCGTGATGCGATTTTTGCTCACCGTCTCGCGATCGACGATCTGGTTCTTTTCTCCGAGGAATGAATCCGGGGCCGCCTGATCGGTGGGGCGAGCCACATCGGTTTGCACGATGCGATTGCGGGTCCGCGACTGCTCAAGATGATCGGGGCGCTGGGCAAGATTTTCCGGCTTGAGGTCGATCCAGATCGGGGCAGGCAACTGCGCGGGCTTGGGCCCGAGCTGGATCACCCCAAAGAGGAACAAAAATAACGCTAAAAACCCGTGAAATGCGGCTGACGCGGTGAGCGCGCGGCGTAGACTCCTTGCTTCCATGAAAAGAGCCCCTTCCTATAGGGGCTTATCGTCCTCATGAAGCGGGAACTTAAGAAAAGCTCCCAGTGAAAACGCGGACATTTGCCATTTAGAAAAATCGTGATAGTGCCGTTAAAGTGTTGATTTAATAACTAACTTTTTGGAAATAAAAAAAATGAAGCTAAAGCCTACCTTTTTATTAACTCTCAGTATCAAAATCGCTCTCATATCCCCTATTATTGTGCATGCTGTAGATACGGGTTCATTTAGCCCTATCTTTGAT
>CAZLYB010000041.1:0-4888 GCA_964563795.1 uncultured Bacteriovoracaceae bacterium
GAGTATGGAAGAGATCGCGCTCCGACTCGTTTCTCACCGGGAACTTGAAAAGACGCTTGCGAATACCAGCGACGGGAAACGGCGATTGGATGAAGTCATTTTGGAAATGAAGTCAAAAGTTCCTCAAGGCTATCAAAACGAAATTACGGAGAAATCGGTGCGCCTTTTACTGCAGGAGGCATGGGAAAAAGCGAAAAGTCCTGAGTCAAAAGCGGAACTCAACCAGGACTACAATGAAATTCGAAAAATGCTCAGAGGCAAGGGCGCCAAGACGAGAGTGTCGGTGAGCCAATCTTTTGGTTCTTTTGAAGAGAAAACGACGGTTGAAAGCTGCGAGAGCCTTAGAGTTTTGTTGCTGAGGAACGATGCTTGTTGGCAATCCACCCAGCTTCGAATGCTGCGAGAGTTTTTCTATAAAAACTGTGCATATTCAAATAGCTTTCTCAAGCAACTCCACGCGGAAGATCCCTCCCAGGAAGTTCGGAACTTAAGCGAGCAGGATTACTACGACTATTATTTGTGCCTCAGGACGGAAACCGACCTGGGGGAAGAAGCCTGTTTGAAGTTGGTTTTGAGCTCTTCGCCGGTTCCCGCTACCCCGAGCATGAAAACCAAGGATGAGTCTTCCAAAGGGGCTGCTGAGGCGTTTTAGCATCATGCTAAACTGATTGAATCCTAATGGAGTCCTGACGCTGCTCAGACTAAATGGAGTTATACGATCCCCTGATGCACGGGATTCGCTCCGCTCCGGTATCAGCGATTTTTTTCGTCTTCTTCTTTTGGGTGACGGGATTCGCCGCTCAGCCGGAACCATCCATTCGTTTCCCTCAGTGGCATGAGCTTTCTCAGACTGAATTGGGGCAAACGCGAAGCAGCTTGCTTTGCACCCTCTTAGAGTGCGGTGACGAGCAGCAGATGGCTGAGAAGGAGTACCTGGCCTTTCAAGCTGAAAATGAAGCGCAGCTTCTCGCTTTTTTCATGATTACTCATGTGATGAATCGCATGGAGGTAGATTTCGGTTTGGGTCGTTGGGAGTCAGTGATCGGTTATTTTCAAGGCATTTTTCGCCTGGACAAGGATCGCGTGTTTTTTGAGATTTCACCTGATTTTTTTGAATCTTGGAAGAGGGAAGAAGGGAAGTACCGGCTGCGCAGCCTAGAAGATACGGAGTACAGAAAAATTAAATTCCATAAAAACTCCACCCGCGCGGGTTCACTGCACGCCATGCAAATCAAAGGCAAGAGAATTAAGGCGGCGGAGCAGGTTTATACGAGCTCTTTCTTCAATTTTCCCAGGGTTCAATTCAATTTTTATCAAGTCCGAGAAACGCGAAGCGTGATCGAAGTGGATCTTGATGCGACACCGCCATGGTGGCTCGGCATCATCCCTAACTTCAATCATCAGAGTTTCAACAATTCCTACGTTTTGGCGAATTATAAAAAATTCTTCAAAAAATTCGGCAACCCCGGAGTTGAGATTCGATTTGATGCGGCAGGAATTCAGGAGGCCCAGGAGTGACGTGCTGATTCAGTCAGTGGGAGAGTAAGCTCGCCAATCTCCTGTCTGTCATGATTTGTCATATTAAATATTGACAAAAATTGACAGGCAACCTATTCTATCTGATGGTGAAAGCTTCTTTTCAGGGTCGGAATTATAGCGTCATTTTTACCGACCACGCAAAACTGCGAATGAGCCTGAGAAACTTGGAAGAGGCGGTAGTCATCAATGTCATTGAAACTGGAGAAGTTCGACCCAAGACTACGGAAGGGAAGTTCTGGGTTTTTAAAAAAGTACCCGGCAGAAAAGATAACCTCATCTCGATTTCAATTTCCATTGAAGCCCCGAATCTGATTGTCATCACGACCCTGGTGAACTGGAGACCCCAATGAAGATCTCATATGACAAGAAAGCGGATGCCTTGGCATTGATCCTCCGGGAGGGGAGGATTTCAAAGGACGTCGAAGTGTCTGAGAATGTTTTTGCCGGCTTTGATCGCGCTGGAAACCTGATTGAGGTTCAGTTCCTAGAGGTATCCAAAAATGAGCGCCCTTGGTTCACACTGGATGCCGCTGCCCAATACCTTAACGTATCTGAGCGAACTCTCATGCGTTGGATTAAGAGCGGTAAGCTTAAGCCGTCCAAGGTCGGAAGAGAGTATCGGATTAAACCAGAGGATTTGAAGAAGATCGCTTCTTGAGTTTTTGTCTATGGCTTTGAATCAGTGCCAAGCTCGCTTCCAGCGCGAGTTTTTGATGCGCGGATTTTTTTTGATTCTTGCTGAGAAAAATCGCCATGAGCAAGGCGCCTAAGACCTCGAAGTGAATTTTCTCGGCGAGTGATTCGATGGAGTCAAGCGGCGGCAATTGCCCTTTACCGATGGATTCAAGCAAAGTCTTTCTGATCCTCAGCTGGGCGGATTGAATGGCCTCTAATCGGGTTTTTTGGGAGACTTGCTCCGCTCCGCAAAGGTAATAGTGATGCAACCAGAGGCTGGCGTACTCAGGCAAATCCTGCACCCATGAAAATTGCGCTTCAATGTAAGCCTCCAAAAGATTTGCGGTTGGATCTTGCGATGCTTGCCTGAGTTTTTTTTCAATCAGCGTTTCAGCGACTTCGGCGACATGATCGATGGCAGCCTTGGCGAGATTTACTTTTTCCCGATTAAAATGATAGTGAACGGCGAAATAGGAAACGCCTGCTTTTTTAGCGGCCTTTTGGAGCGTGATGTTCTCAATCCCATACTGGTGTGAAAGCCGAATCACCGCATCGAGAATCTTTTTCCGAGTTTCAAGGGCGTTAGAATGGTTTTTCTTAGGGTCTCGCATAAAACAGATTTACCTATAAAATATTAAAATCTTAAAAACAAATAAAAATATTTGCAAATAATAAAAAAAATTGATATATCCAATATGTTTAAAGTTGAGATTTGTCTGAGGAGGAAGCCCGCTTGTCTGGTCAGTATGAGGGTGGAAGGATCGTGGTTCGATCTTGCATGAGCTCAAAAGAAGCTCGCGAAGTGCTCAGTATTCAGAAGGAACTATTCTGCTCAAAACCCAAAAGCTCGCAAATGCGCGCCGGGTTTTTAGTGACTCGTTGGAGCAAGGGTGAGCTGCGAAAAATAGAGCATTCTGGGGGAGTTTTCTATTTGTTTAAAAATACCAAGCAGCAAGTCATCGCTTTCGCCCTAGTGAGCAAATCCAGAGAGTTTTTTCGGCTTTATTCCAATTCGCAGGGGGCTCTTCAGCTTAAAAATGCAAGTCAGCTAAAAGATTGCAGATTCATTGAGCAGATTGGGGTTAAAAGAAGCGAGCAAGGAGCGGGGTACGGGGCATTGCTCGTGAAGGCCATAGTGGCTCGTAGCAAGACGGCCTTGTTTACGGATACCTTGCTCACACCCGTCGTGAATCATCGATCCGCTGCTTTCTTTTTAAGGCTGGGTTTTATGGATTTCGGAAGAACGACGATCTTTTCGTATCGTGATTCGGGCGAGCTGAAAACGCGCGTCTTTATCCTCAAAAAGCCGGGAAAAAGGTGAGAGCATCACCATATTAAGTCGCCAGCTTCAACGCATCCAATAAGCCCTCATCATGCAGCTCAGGATGGCTTTATTATGATGACGCTATCCTGAGCTATTTTTAGGGTTGGGGCTAACCCCAGAACCATTTTCTTTACTTCAACCCCCCTCCAGAGTAATGTCACCCTACATGGGTAGTCGTTCGACATCGGAACGGGTGATTTTGGTCATTCCCGCCCGACTTGCCTCTACGAGGCTGCCCGAAAAACCCCTCGCTGACATTCACGGAAAGCCCATGATTCAATGGGTTTATGAGCAAGCCATCCAGGTTCGCAATGCGTCCCAGGTCTTAGTTGCGACCGATCACGAGCGGGTCGCTGAGCGTGTCCGCGCGTTCGGGGGGCAAGTGCTGCTGACCGATCCCGCAATCGCAAGCGGCACGGACCGGGTCGCGGCCGTGGCCGATCAGGTCGAAGGCGATTTCTTTTTAAATGTTCAAGGCGATGAGCCCGCGATCGATCCCCGGGCGATCGAGGCGGCCATTGAGTGGTCGGTGGAACGGCGCTTTCCAATCGTGACGCTCATGACCCCCTTGCAGGGCGAACAGGAGCTCCGCGATCCCGCCTGCGTGAAGGTGATCACCGACGCGCGGGGCCAGGCGATCTATTTTTCGCGCTTCGCGATCCCCTATAGCCGCGGCGCGCTGCCTGAGTCGCCGAGCTCGTATGTTTGTCGCAAGCATTTGGGAATTTACGGGTATGATCGCTCGACTTTGATGAAGTTTCGAGCGCTGCCCGCAGGCGACCTGGAGCGGGCTGAGTCGCTCGAGCAGCTGCGCGCTCTGCATGCGGGGATCCCGATCGGGGTCCGGCTCGTTGAGTGCCATTCGCCGAGCGTGGATACGCCCGAGGATTTGGAACGAGTGAGGAAGGTATTGCATGGCAAAAAGTAAGAAGACGATTTTCGTGACCGGAGGGGTGCTTTCGAGCATCGGCAAGGGCATCAGCGCAGCCTCAGTCGGAATGCTGATGGAGCAGCGCGGGATCAAAGTGACGATGCTCAAAATGGATCCGTATTTGAACGTGGATCCCGGCACGATGAGCCCGTTTCAGCACGGCGAAGTGTTCGTGCTCGATGACGGCTCCGAGACGGATTTGGATCTGGGGCATTATTCGCGCTTCGTTCACGACGCGCATTTCACGAATAAAAATAGTTTCACGACGGGCAAGATCTACGACGCCGTCATTCGCCGCGAGCGGGCGGGCGGGTATCTCGGCAAGACGGTGCAGGTCATTCCGCACGTCACCGACGAGATCAAAAGCCGCATTCGCGACGCCTCGCAGGACGCGGATCTGGTGATCGTCGAGATCGGCG
>CAZLYB010000042.1:0-4854 GCA_964563795.1 uncultured Bacteriovoracaceae bacterium
ATTGAAGTCATCCCTTCAAAGCCCGTTTCGACGCAAAATGATCTTTCCCTCGCTTACTCGCCGGGGGTTGCAGAGCCTTGCCGAATGATCGCCGAGAAGGAAGAGCTCATTTACGAATATACGGCGAAGGGCAATTTAGTCGCGGTCCTTTCAAATGGGACGGCGGTGCTGGGATTGGGAGACATTGGGGCGGCGGCTTCTAAGCCGGTCATGGAAGGAAAAGGCGTCCTTTTCAAAAAATTCGCCGATATCGACGTTTTTGACATCGAAATCAACGCCAAAGATCCCAACGACGTCATCCGCGCATGCGAAATGTTGGAACCTACTTTTGGCGGCATCAATCTGGAGGATATCAAAGCCCCCGAATGTTTTTACATTGAGGAGGAATTGAAGAAAAAATTGAAAATCCCCGTCTTTCACGATGACCAGCATGGGACCGCCGTGATCAGCGGCGCGGCGTTCCTCAACGCGCTCGAGATCGTGGGGAAAAAAATTCAAGACGTCAAAGTGGTTTTCTGCGGGGGAGGAGCAGCCGCGATCGCTTGCGCCAATCTCTACTTGCAGCTCGGGGTCCAGCTCAAGAACATCTTGATGGCAGATTCCAAAGGGGTGATTTACCGCGGCCGCAAAGAAGGCATGAATCCTTACAAGGAGCGTTTCGCAGTGGAAACCGACCGAAGAACGATCGCTCAGGCTCTAGACGGAGCGGACGCTTTCATCGGCGTTTCGGTGAAGGGAGGCATCACTCCTGAGATGATCCGCAAAATGAACCGTGACCCCATCATCTTCGCGATGGCCAATCCGGACCCCGAGATTACCCCCGAAGAAGTGCAAAAAATCCGTTCCGACGCGATCATGGCGACTGGGCGCTCAGATTATCCCAACCAAGTGAATAATGTGCTGGGGTTCCCTTTCATCTTCCGCGGCGCTCTGGACACGATGGCGACCGCGATCAATGAGGATATGAAGATGGCCGCTGTCCGAGCTTTAGCGGATCTTGCGAAGGAGGACGTTCCCGAGGGCGTTTGCCGCGCTTACGGGGTTCAACAGTTCCGCTTTGGCAGGGAATATCTCATTCCCAAGCCCTTTGATCGCCGAGCGCTGCTTTGGGTCGCTCCCGCAGTCGCTGAAGCAGCCATAAAATCAGGCGTAGCGCGTAAAAAACTGGATCTTCCGCAGTATCGGGATCGACTGGAAACCCTGCTCGGGTCGACTTACACGGTCATGCGAGGGATCAAGCGCCGAGTGCAAAGCAGTGCCGGCGGAGGCCAAAAGTCCACCATCGTTTTTCCGGAAGGGGAAAATGAGAAGATTTTGCGGGCCGCTCACCGGATCCGGGAAGAGGGGATCGCTGAGCCCATTTTATTGGGCAATGAAAAAGAAATCGCACGCAAGTTGGAGGAGCTCGGAATCAGTGACGCGTTCAAGGGAATCAGAGTGATTCGCCCCACTCAGAGCGATCGGAGGGCGGCTTATGCACAGCATTTCTTTGAAAAAAGACAAAGAAAGGGGGCCACTTTCCCTCTCGCCCGGAACTTGATGAAACTGAGCAATTACTTCGGCGCCATGATGGTGGAAACCGGGGATGCGGACGCATTGCTCAGCGGGATCACTCAAAGCTATCCCGAGACGATTCGACCGGCCATCCAAAGCATCGGGGTGAAGCCGGGATCCCGTCTCGTGGGCATCTACATGATGATCATCCGCAAGCGCGTTTTGTGGTTCGCGGATACGACGGTCAACATTGAGCCAACCGCGAGTGAACTCGCTGACATCGCCATCCAAACGGCTGAATTTTCGCGAGGATTCTCGCAAGAGGAGCCGCGAGTGGCCATGCTTTCGTTTTCCAATTTTGGTTCCAATGGCCATCCTCTCGCCTTGAAAGTGAGGGACGCCGTGGAGCTCATTAAATCTCGCGAACCCAAACTTCAAGTTGACGGGGAAATGCAGGCGGATACGGCCTTAATTCCTTCGATTTCGGCTGAAAGCTATCCGTTCAACCAAGTGCCTGGGAACGCCAATATCCTGATTTTCCCTGACTTGCAGTCCGGCAATATCGCTTATAAGCTGATGGCGCGAATGGGTTCAGCCGAAGCCATTGGCCCCATCCTCGTGGGGATGAATAAGCCTGTTTTTGTCCTTCAGCAAAATTCAGATGTGAATGACGTTGTGAACATGGCGGCGATCACGGCCATGCAAATTCAAGTAAGGAGAAATCGCGTATGAAGATCATCGAAACCCAGGATGCTCCAAAACCCATTGGGCCCTATAGTCAAGCCATCACCATGGACCGACTCCTTTTTTGCTCAGGTCAGGTGGGGTTGGACCCAGCAACAGGTCAAATGGTGGCCGGGGGAGTTGAGCGTCAAACGGAACAAGTTTTGAAAAATCTCTCGGCGGTGCTCCAGAAGGCGGGAGCCAGCGGCAAGCACGTCGTTAAAACCACGATTTTCCTGAAATCAATGCAGGATTTCCCAAAAGTGAATGAAATTTATGGGCGGTTCTTCCAAGGCCACTCTCCCGCGCGTTCCACGGTCGAGGTAAGCGCTCTTCCTAAAGATGCGCTGGTTGAAATTGAAGCGATCGCTTGGCTTCAGTAAATCAAGCCGTTTTTTGTGGGTGAGGAGATGCTTTGCGTGGGAGGGGGCGAACCACCAGCCCGGTTCGGATGCAACGGGTGCAAACACGGATGGTTTTCGTCGTCCCTTGAATGACGGCTTTCATTCGCTTGAGATTGGGTAACCATCGAGTTCGGGTTTTGATGTTGGAATGGGAAACCAAGTTACCAACAGAAGGTCTTTTTTCGCAAAAGTGACAAACTCGAGCCATGGGGATATCCTCTACCTTTTCTCAGTTCAGCTACAATGAATAAGCGCATATCTGTAGTCAAAATTCGGGCGTTTTTCAAGGGCTTAAAGAAGATTTGGAAAAGAGCCGCCGTTTTAGGGGGAATTCTTGCCGGAGTCGCGTTGCTCGGGGGGGGGATTCTTTTTTACAAAGCGGGTGAAATCTATGATTTTGAAGATACAAGCGACGGCGTTCACCTTCCACCCGTTGACGCAATCGTATGTTTATCCGGGGGAAAAGGCCGAATCTCGGCGGCGGCCGATATCTGGTATCGTTACCGCATGAATCGCCTCAAGCCGGTTCCCTCCCTGTCTGGACTTTCCCCTCAAGGGGCGGCTGATCGCCCTCCGGTCCTCTATATTTCGGGGATGGGACAGCGCTCCTCCTGGCGTTCCTTTCGTCGTTCCTTGAGGCGCGGCGTGAGGGAAGTGATTCAGCCGAGCCAGGTCGTCCTTGAAACTGAAAGTTCCAATACTGAAGCGAACGCGAAGTTCCTGCTCCGCTATGCGGAACAACATGGGTGGGAGCGCATTCTTCTGATGACCTCAGTCTATCATATGAAGCGATCCGCGTTTATTTTCGACCGGGTCTTGGCGTCCGCGCAGAAGCCGATTCGGGTTGAAACGCTTTCGATCGTTCAGGAGCAGTTTGAGCGAGCCGAGTGGAAGAGTAGCTGGCAAGGGATCCGGATGACCCTTTGGGAGTACATCAAGTGGATTTATTATCGGAATGCCTGGAGCAGCTTCAGGGGCGCGCGAACGTAATCCCCCGGGATCGGATCTGGTTCAGTAAATCCTCGACGGCTAGAGCGCGGTGAGAAATCGAGTTTTTGGTTTCGGCGGGCAGTTCAGCGAAAGACTGGGTTTTCCCGCGCGGAATGAAAATGGGGTCATAGCCGAATCCCCCTTTTCCCCGAGGCTCGGTGGCGAGAACGCCTTCAAGCGTTCCTGTGGCGTGAATTAGGATGCCTTCAATGATGAGGGCGAGCTCGCACACATAGCGGGCTTCACGCTGGGGCTTACCCTGCATTTCCTGGAGCATTTTCTCGACGTTCGCCTGATCCTGTGACAAATGCGGTTGCGGCGCCGCATAGCGGTGGCTTCGCACGCCAGGGCGTCCCTCCAGGGCGAGAACTTCGATGCCTGAATCATCAGCGAGGGCGGGGTAATGGGCCGCCAAATTTGCGAGCCTCGCCTTGGATGCGGCATTCTCGAAGTAAGTTTCCCCTTTTTCAGCCAATGCGAGCCGTTCCGCGTTTCGAATGAATAGCTCCGCGGGCAACAGCTCGACTTCGGGAATTCTTTGAGCGAAGAGGGCTTGAAACTCGTTGAATTTCCCTCGATTGAGGCTTGCCAGCAAAATTTTATTCGAAAGTCGCATGTAAAATTTTTAACACAATTTTCGCGCTCCATCCAAGGATTCTGATTGAACCGCGCGCGAGAAGAGTTGCGTCCCGCTGACGACCAAGAGAGGCAGGAAGAAGCAGGAAACCCATGGAATTGCGAGCATCATCGCCGCAACTCCCCCAAATCCCAACGAAGCAAAAGGATGGGAGAGGAGAAACCGCATGCTCTTGAGAATGCCGTGTCCTCGCCTGGTCTGCGGGTAACTCACGAACTGCAGGCAGATCAGCCAAGCCCCAAAGATCCACGCTACGAATTGAAGGCCTGGGATCCAGCCTAAACCGAAGAAAAAAAGACCCAAAAAAAGGTTTAAAATATTTTTGACCCCATCCAGGGTGATGAGCCGAATTCGATGACCCCAGCTCGAGGAGGGCGCCGGAGGCAAAGGAGGAGTGACGCAAGATTCACTCGCTTCCGCCAAGAAATCCAAGAGCGGAATGCTCATCAATCCCACGACGAGGGAAAACAAGAGCGCAGCCGCGAAAATCAGGATGAGCTCAATAGAGGAAGTCGCTCCCCAGGCTGCCCACCCCGTTGAATCCCACCCCCACCGGGCCAAAACCCCCCCCCCCACCCCAAGAAATATTGCGCCCAATTTATTGGT
>CAZLYB010000043.1:0-4462 GCA_964563795.1 uncultured Bacteriovoracaceae bacterium
GTTCAGGGCGGACTGAAGATTGTCGGCGCCCGTGAGCTGGAGGGTCCTGCCTAATTCAGAGGCGGGAGGGATCGCCGTATCCACGCTCTGCTGTGGAAGTGCGGCTGACTGAGCGGGGGCGGGAGGAGGGGAGACGCTGGGTGACGGGCCAGGTGATGGGAGTGGGGAGGGCGAGGGATTGACCGGAGGGATGCTCGTGCTGCCACTCGGCGTGTTTTTTTTCGCTGCTGTAGCAGAGGGGGCGGACATGCGAAAGGGATTGTTGCAGCCCGAGAGGATCGCAGCGAGCGCAAAAAGATTCGCCGTCATAAAAAATGATTTTTTATGGATGGTTTTCCCTATTTTCAAGGCTCCCCCAAAGAAGATTTTTTATTATTATCTAATATTTAATTAATAAATGTAATGTGTCATTGAGGATCAGTGTGGGGGCAAGTGCTTGAAATCAGGAACTTGCGCTACCAGCTGAAGCCGACGATCAAAGAGCCGTTGGCTCCCCCGGATCCGTTTGAATTCATGAGGTATCGATCCCCGCTCGTGAGGGTGAGCGCAGCCGATCTTTGCCGCACTTTTTCGCCGGTATTATTGAACGTCAGGGTCGATCCTACGATTGCGCTCGCTCCACCCGATCCCGAGTCATTGGTCCCATGGTTGTAAAGATCGACGACCTGGCTCAGGTCCCCGTAGCCGTTGGCCTCGAAATAAGCGAGCGGGTTGCTGAAGAGGCTCGCGTCGTAAAGCACGCGCTGTTGAGTGACGAGGCCGCCAAAGTAGAAAGCGTAGGTCGAAACCGGGTAATAAACCTCTCCCTGCTGCAAGTTGCTCAGTCTCACCCAGAGGCCCGCATGGTCAACGGCGACAAAGTTAGCTGCGGTATCCATCGATCGGACCGAGAACTCGCTGCCGTCGGTGAAGTTCGCGGCGTTGTCGGCAAAATCCACTGAGTGATAGGTGAACTTGCCGGGCGAGTTGCTCTCGGTGAGTTCAGTTGCGGCGACGCGCGTACTGGTAGTGTTGTTGACCAGCGAGACTTTTCCGGTCGAAGCGTTGCCGTCATAAAGGGTCGCTTCGAAGGTCCAGGGCGTCGCACCCGATAAGGTTTTCCAGATGCTAGAGTTCTTGGCCCAGATGATGTCGCCAGCTGCCCCTGGGCTATTCAATACATAGGCGCCGTTGTTTTCGCACTGCGCGGCCGCGCAAAACACGTCGCTTTGCGCATATCCGGTCGCGTTGCTGACGTGAGCGGCTTGTAGCAATGGGATATAGATTCGGGTTTTAGTAGCCCCCACCTGCTTGACAATCATGCGCGCTGTATGGACGATCAATTGATCGTCTACGGTGGTGCCTTCCACCCTGATTCGATAGAAGTCTTGGCCGGCATTCGGTGTGAAAGCGACGCGCTGCCGGATAGCGGAGGCGCTGCTCACTGAAATACTCGCCATCGTGATGCCCAAAGCATCCACTAGCTCCACGCTTCGGTTGACGGCATCGCTGTTCAACGCGATGACCTCAAAGCTGTAGGTCACGGTCCCGTCATAGTCCGTCGTGGTCAGCTGAGTTTGTGTTCGGCTGAAGATCCGATCTACTCCGTTTTCGGAGGAGAGCCCTTTGCCGAGCATGGTGATCGGGACTTCGAGGTTCACGAGTTTGCTAGTTTCGGTGAAGGTCAGGGTCGAAGGAACGCCAGGCAGCGCAGTCCCTTGACGAGCGACCGTCATCGTGTTCGCGCCGGCGGCCGCGCCCAAAGTGAAGCTGGTTTCAGCGAAGCCCAAAGCGTCCGTGGTGACGGTGGGGGCGCCTACGCTTCCCCCGCCGCCGGTCACGGTGAATGTGAGTACCACTCCGCTCACGGGGTTGCCGCTGGAGTCGACGACTTGAACCTTGGGTTGGATGGCGACGGCGGATCCCGCGCTCGCGTTCTGGGTGTCCCCTGCGATGAGGACTAAATGATCGGAGGGATCAGCGACCGTCGATGCGGCGTTGGAAGTGAATGACAGCGGCGATCGTATTCTGACGCTGCAACTTTGCGAGGCCGCGCAAGCGAGTGCGAGACTGATCGTCAAAGCGAATTTTTTGTAACCTGAATCCATTTCGAGCCTCGCCGCATACGTTCAGAAAGAGGATCTTCATGAAAGAATATATCCTTAATTAAATCAAATTATACTATTTTTGTCAACAAATAGAATTGATACTTTATTTTTAAATTACAAGTAGTTACTGATTAATTGAGGGGATGAAAGTCACCCTGATTTTCATCCAATTCGAGGAGTTCGCCCTTTTCGAGATCGAAATAGATCCCCATCAACGAGAGCTTGCGGGACTGAATGGCATCCCTGACAAAGGGAAATGTTCTGAGATTTTCGATGGAAGTACGAATGCTTTCCAGTTCGCATTGCCGCCAAAGTAGGTCCGAGTCCTGGGGATCAATGATCGCAAGCGCCCGATTCTTCGCAGGTTCAGCCACTTGCATCCATTGCCGCAAAAAACCGCCGGGATGAGTTTCTTCCGGGAATAAAAGAGTGCGGATTCCACCGCATTGACGATGACCGAGAACGAGCGCATTTTCGACTTTGAGATTGACTACTGCGAATTCAATCGCCGCGCTCACTCCGTGAAGTCCTCCGCCCATTTCAAAGGGAGGAACGAGATTAGCCACATTTCTCAGAACAAAAAGTTCACCCGGGTTCGCCGAATAAAGGATCGCCGGATCCACTCTGGAATCACAGCAACCGATGATGAGGGTTTTTGGAACTTGAGGCTCTGTCGAGAGGCGACTGTAGGTCGTATCCTCACTGAGGAAAAATTTCCCCCGAAACTGCTGAAACCCCCTCATGAGCCGCGTGAGTTCTTTTTTGGACATGAGAGACTTATAGCATGAGCGGTGAAGCGCTCCGTAAAGTTATCTTATTGCGTCTGTTGATTTTCTTTGCAGTGTTTAAGCCTTGGCTGTGTCGATTCAGATTTTCCGCAAGCATTCCAAGTGAAGTCGCTTGGGCTTTTTTTTTGCATTCTTTCCCTGAAACGAAACTTTTCTGTTGAACGTGAGAGGGAGATTCCATGATTCCTAAAAAGATTAAACTGATAGGCATTGTCCTTGTTTCATTCATTCCTCAAATTCAGGGGGCGCATGCTAGCATCTCTGGGCCAGCGGCATGCGGGGAAGGAACCGCGCTGACTTCAATCCCCCCAGCCGCAATTCGATGCGACTCCATTTCATGCACCTCCTGCGCTGATGACGAGGATCCGGATACCTGCTCTACCCGGACGATGTACACGAACTGCATCTATCCCAATGACCCCAATCCTTTCGGGCTCTCTTTTTCAGTCACCCCTCCGAACACCGTCGCGAGCAGCAATGAAGTGGACGTCTCGGTGGGCGATACCGTCATCTACGCCTGGCAAAGCAGCGGTCCCAACGTCAGTCTCTCCTCGACCTATTCCATCGTGGCGGGGCCGAATGCTTGCGGATTCCCGGTGGCGCCTCCTTCAGCGCCTCAAACCCCATGGGCGATCGGCGCTCAATCCCCTTCCTATGGGCAAATTCAAAGTGTGATTCAGCCTTGCCAAAGTGGAACGACCTACAAAATGCGCCTAAAAGCGGTCAGCGGTTCCAATGAGACCTTCAAGGAGATCACGGTTCGCGTGAGGGAGACCCGCAATATCGAGTTTTACACTCGAGTTCCCAGCATTCGAGGCGGCGAGATCCTCCTCAATCAGGATCTTTTTCTAAAAGCCGGGGATGTGGTTTCGTATTTCTGGAACGCTCCTGGAAGCATCGGGATGTCTTCTTCGTACGAAGCTTCGGGAATTCATCGATGCGCGTGGCCCTCTCAAGGGAGATGGGTCGCTCAACAGCCCTCAGGGCAGTATTTGAACTCGACCCTCGTCGCTTGCCAGCGAGGGGGAGTCTACGTGCTGACGATCACCGCTTTCTACAGTGATCGTCCTCCGCAAAGCAAATTCATCCGTGTTCACGTAGCAGAGTAACCATCAAGAATAAAATAAAACACCGCTCCGGGAATGCCCGAAGCGGTGTCTTGTGAGAAACAGAATGGACCCGAATTCAGCCTTTTCTTGATGAATGGGAGTGTCAGTGTGGCGGAGGAGTCTGATTTGAGGCAACGCCACCTCCTGGGCTCAGAGTCCTCTTAAATTCCTGATACTCCCGCTCCGCGCGGTCCTTCTCGTACCCGTAGACCTTTTGGAGTCGATTGACTGTGAGACGGTCCATATTGTCCCTCAGGCTTTCAATGTCATCGTCGTTGAATTTTGACCATTTGGATTTGATCTTGCCCTTGAGATCTGTCCACCGCGAGGAATTGATTTCAGCATCCATAATCAAGTCTCCTTTTTTTCATCTTTCATCGATGAGTCGAGGTTAATTCAGCTCGTATTTAATAAAAAATACATAGAGCCTATCCCAAAAGTAGCAAAGCTATGATGTGATCAGGTTGTCGCCCAAGGA
>CAZLYB010000044.1:0-4330 GCA_964563795.1 uncultured Bacteriovoracaceae bacterium
GCAGGGAGGGCCGGGGATGGTGAAGGATAGGCGGTCCATTAGGAGCCTCCCTCCAGTGGAAGCGGGGACAATGGGGACTTGCCCCCTACCCATTCAGCCCAGGCAGCGCCGACGCCGTGAGTGCCGGGGAAAAGGTCTTCTAGTGTGTCGCCGGGCTGCTTGCGGGCCTTGAGCCCAAGCTGCTCGCAAAACGTGACCAGCCACTTTTCGAGGCGGTTGCCCTTGCTGCGGGCCGAGCGGGCCTTGATCATGCTGCGGCCCTCACGTCGAGATAGGCGCCTATGAACTCCGCCGCGACTTGCGGAACGATGGCATTGCCGTAGGCGCGCAGGCGTCCCACTCGGCCGGAAACCCCATCAACCACCGGGACAAGGCCGGGTTTAAGCCGCCGAGTAAGTCCGGCAACGGCAGGCCAATTTCGGTTTGCATTAGCCTGGCCGCCGTCGTGAGGCTCGGGGACTCGCCTTTCTTTCCGTGCCACAAGGGGCGCTTGCTGCCGTCCACCGCAAGCGGAGTCGGCCAGCCAATAAAGCCGCTGACGGACGTGTGGCGCGCCGACGCCCGCAGCACACAGACCGGCGGCCCCGCAGGCATATCCCAATGCCTCCAAGTCAGCGCGTACTCCGGCGAGCCATTCACGCCCATCCTTGCTCGCAACCTGCTCTCCAAAGACGACTGGAGAGCGACACTCGGCGATGAGGCGGTAAAAAGCGGGCCAGAGGTGTCGTTCGTCGGCATGGCCCTTCCGCTGTCCCGCGCTCGAAAGCGGCTGACAGGGACAGGAGCCGGTCCAGACGGGTCGCTCATCGGGCCAGCCGGCGAGGCGGAGGGCGTGGCTCCACCCCGCGATGCCGGCGAAGAAATGGCACTGCGCGTAGCCTTGTAAGTCATCGGCCCGAACCTCCACGATACTGCGCTCGTCAACGTCGCCTGGCGCGATCAGGCCAGCGGCGATCAGGTTGCGGAGCCACTGCGCCGCGTAGGGGTCAATCTCGTTGTAGTAGGCGGGGCTCACGGCTGCCTGCCCCCACGCGGCGGGAGCTTGCGGCGCTTGGTCACCTCGCCCTCGGCCGAGCGATGTACTGGTAAACCCCTGGCTCGACACGGCGCTGCACAAGGGTGACGTAGCCGCTCTGATAGGCTCGCCATGCCGCGTCGCCAGCGTGTCCAACCTCGATAGCCCGCAGGCAAAGGTCGCAGAAGCAATCGCGCCCCCGGAGGCGGTGTCCGGCCGGGCGCTCGCGATCAACAGCCAGAAAGCCGGTATGATAGACGTCAGTCATTTGCATTTCCTTTCCAGTTCCACCAGCCTGACAGGATCATTCCCCAGGCCAGCATAGTGCAGCCCATAGCGGGCGTATTCGTGGGCCAGGAGTTGATCCGACACTCCACCCGTCAGATAGATCGTGCCCTGCCGATAGTACCCGTCATAGGGGCCGAACAGGGCTTGCATTTCACTGCGCTTGAGCATGACGATCTTGGGGGGTGGAAGATCGACCCCCAGCGCCTCCCCGATGCAGGCCAGGACCGGGCTGTTGCGCGGCTCCAGGGGGTCGGTAAGGGGCACGCAGGCGGCCACCACGAGGGCCAGGGCGGCTAGGTGGCGCATCATCCCTTCCCCTTCGGCGGCGGGTAGATATCCGGCCGCATTTCCCATCGCCTGACCTTGCGTCCGGTCAGCTCTTCCAGTTTCAGCACCCGCTCGGCTGGGATGATATCCTCGCCCGACGCATAGCGGAGAATCCGGGTGCGGTGAACGCCCAACCCCACCGCTAGCGCGGTGTAGGTGGCGTGGCCCTTGGCGATGTAGGAATACAGGTTCATGGGCGGCATGGTATAGTGCGGGCGTCGCACTGGCAAGGTGGAAAATAATTGGGGGAGGCGAGAAAGGCAGTTGACGGCATCGTGCGCGGTATGCACTATGGGGCCACCACAACGGGAGAGAGAATGATGCAGCCCAAGCGCCCGCAGCACGTTGACCAGAACTGGCGGCTCGAAGACTACCAGCCAACGGGGGGTAAGTGCAGCCTGTGTCGCGCCGCGCCGGACATGCTGGAGGCGCTGAAGGGTGCGCGCGCCACGTTGGCCCGCCTAGGTCACGACACGGCGCATCTTGAAGTCGTCATCGCCAAGGCGGAGGGCCGCTGACATGCCCCGCATCACCACCACCATCAACACTAACATCGATGTTCCCTTGGCCGGCCCCGGCTCGCCCTGCATCGAGCTTTGTTTGCAGGTCGCCATCACGGCCGAACGTGGGGATGCTGCTGGGATCGACGATGTTCACCTCTGCCAGCTCGACTGGAACTCGCTCGCCCGGCAATACGATGAAACGATCCGCCCCTTCCCGGCCGATGACTGGTCGCAGGGGCTCAAGGCACGAGCCATCAAGGCGCTCTACGCCAGCAAGACCTTCAAGCTGGACGCGGCGGATGCCTTGGAGGAAGCCTACTACGGCCAGCGTAATGCTGGGCTGGAGATGAAAGCTGAACTGCGCCGCGAAGACCGCGCGGCTGCGGAATAGGAGGGGATGATGGAAGGGAAGTGGACTGTATCTCGCTGCCGGTGCGGCGACAAAGCCTGCAAAAAGTGGCGGCTGGATTTCGCGGGCGCCGAGGGAATGGTCGAAGAAGATGAAGCCCGCCTGATCGTCCAAGCTCCGGCGATGGCGAAGGCGCTGGAGGATGCGCAGAAGCGGCTGCGCGGCGCCGGAATGCTCGGCGGGGCAGACGACCCGGTGAACGTCGTCCTCACCGCCATCAAGGGAGAGTGACATGCTGAAGTTCGTAGTTCGCGGGGCCGACAAGCCCGAGGAGATCGTGGAGTTCTGGCTGGTGTCTGCTGGTGGCGACGTGGTGCTGCGGGCAAGCATCGGGGATATGGAGAGAAACATCCTGGTCATCCGTGGCGATGGTCTGCTGCGCCGCAGCCACAATGCCACCGGCATCCCCGGCCTCCAGTACGACGACAAGGGCCGCATCAAGGAGGTGGAGTGATGGCCGACTACACCGACCTGATCGCGAGGCTGGAGAAGGCGACGGAGGGGAGCGAAGAGCTTGACGCAGATATCGCGCGGGCTCTTGGGTGGGAACTGGACACCGTCTACGAGCATGCGTGGTGGGACCCTCAGAAGCGCGTCCTGCATCATTGTGATCCGCCCTTCTTCCAGAGAACCCGTAGCCTCGACGCCGCCCTGTCGCTGGTGCCGGAGGAGGCTAATTGCCACGGCTATGACGCCTCCCCGGCCGGCGCAGAAGCCTACGTGTCGCGCAACAACGTCGCCTCGGGGCACTGGCTGCTTTCGGCCGTAGCCGCCACCCCTGCCCTCGCCCTATGCGCGGCCGCCCTCAAGGCGCGGCAGGCGGGTGGGTGATGGCCGAGCGCCGCATGAGGCTACTGCCGATAGAGGCCGTGGAAGTGACCGCACATATCATCGGCAGCTTCTCCGCCGCTCTGGCCGCTCTGCAAGAGTACCGCCGCCGTCGCGACGCTGGCGAGCGCGTGGCGATTTATCAGGGCCTGGACGAGCCGTGCCTTTACGTTGGTCCGCTGCCGCACGCGATGGCCTACGAAGACCAGGAGGCCATTCAGTAATGCACCTCCCGGGAATCCTCCGCGACACGCTGATCGTGCTGGCGTTCGGCGCCATCCTGATCCTGTTCCACATCGCGGGCTCTGACCCGCAGCACTACGGAGTGACGATGCCATGAGCGATTACCGCCTATCGGATTCACAGATCGCTCTAGTGCTGCTCAGCGACAATGAGACGGCGCCGTTGGTGAAGGCCGTCCGCGAAATCGTTGACCTCCGGGCGGGCATCACCGCCGAACGCGCCAAGGTCAAGGCGCTGCAGGAGGCGCTGGTGGCTGCGAAGGGCTACCTGCTGAACACGCACATTGACCTTGAGACCGGAGCGCCGAAGCGTACCGCAATCAACACACTCAGCGGCGGCATCCGACTTGTCAGAGAAGCCCTCGCCGCCACCTCCGACCCTATCGAAGCCCCGTCCGACGTTCACCCCACGGAGAGCGGGCAGTGACCCACATCCTCTACAACGGCCGTGCCCGGCTGGAATTCGACCCGCTCAAGCATTCCTACACCGTGGCATGGGAGGGGGCGGAGCCTGTCCCTATCCCCTCGGTCACGAAGGTGCTGGACGCGCTCAACAAGCCCGCCCTACCCCGCTGGGCTGCCAGGGAGACGGCGGATTACGTCGGGCGCACGCTCAAGCCGGGCGTTGGGCTGAATGAAATCCAGATTGCCAATCTGGTGAAGGACGCCAAGGCGGCTCCGTGGCGCAAGTCGTCCGACGCGGCCGACATTGGCTCGC
>CAZLYB010000045.1:0-4303 GCA_964563795.1 uncultured Bacteriovoracaceae bacterium
TGCCGAAGCGCCCGCACGGATGTGCGAGACGCGAAGGTCGAATCCCTCTCTCTCTCCGCCATGATAACCGACGCCAAGGCGTCGGCGCATTCGCTAGCAGCTTCGCTGCGTGGCGGGCTGAAATAATCAGGATGAGCCGAGAGTTGTAAAGGCTAGATTAAATTTATATTATATATTCAGATGGAATCTTCTTTCAAAGGCGGTTCTTTTTTAATCGCGCTTTTTCAAGTCATATTTTGCTTTTCCGCAATGGGAGGTCAGGCGGACTCTGTCGAGTGCCCGGCTGATCTTAGGTCCTGGGAAAAATGGAAGGAGAACGCTAGCTCAAAGGTCATCGGGTTTTCAAAGGATTTTGTTTTCCAGAAGTGTGACAATGTCAGTCAATGTCTCGCCAGGCAGAGCGTGATCCATGAGGACTTCAAAAGTATACGCAGAGTTTTGCGGGAATGCCCTTCAATCGATGGGTCCGCCAAAGTTTGCACGGGTTCCTTGAATCAAGTCGTTTCAGCCATCTTGGATCACGACTTTGATCGACAGGGGGTAACGACCACTGGCCTGCAGTTTTGGAATGGAAAGCAGGGATTTGAAGCGACTTATTATAGTGATCCGATTTATTTGAATTTCCCTGATTTCTTCTCCTTATTCCAAGAAAGCCAACTCGGGAGCGCGAGCTACGAGAAGGTTTACTCCGCATTGAGAGCTTTCAATAAGACGGCGGGGCTCAGAGATCAAGTGAGCATCGTCCGCTTCAGTGGGCACTCTTTCGGGGCGGATGAAAAACCCGAGCCTCGCCTCCTTATTTTTTCGCGATCGCCGCAGGCGCAGGTCTCAATCGTGCATTTTTCAAAACTCGAATGGCCGGATGGTTCAGTTCGCCCCTCTTTTGATTTGGAGCACGTCGTGCTCACTGCGAGCCAAAAAAGCAGTGACGCTCATTTTTATCAGTCTAAGATACGGGGCAATCGCTTTAAGTCCGAACTCATGGCGAGTCCATCGAATTGCATGACCTGTCATAGCGGACGGGCACTTGGAATTTACAATATGTCCACGGTTCCAGCAGAAGATTTAGAGGACGCAAGACTGATCAATTCATTTCTCAGAAAGCAAAAGCCGGCGAAGATTGGCGGAGTCTTCGATACTCAGTTCGCCCCAAGTCTGGGTTCAAATGATCCTGAGCGGATCAATGCGCGGGACTTTGCGAGCATACGAAGGTGCTCGCAAAATAAAATCCAAAACCCGATATCCGCTCAGCGTGTCGCAAACGCAATGAATTGCCAAACGTGCCATAACGATGAACCTCGAAGCCGAATCAACCCATTCGTCGGTGGTTCTCTGGCGAGGATCCTCATTCTGAAAGGAATGATGCCTCCGAATGAGCGGTTGGAGCCCGTTGAGCGTCAAGCGTTGCTTCATTGCCTGGAATATGAATTCTCAAGGTCTTGGACTGGAGCTGGGAAAACTTTCCCGAGCATTTTCGAAGAATATCTGCGGGAGGCCAGCTGTAGATAACGCAGGCCCAATCCATCTCATGTTCACCGGCGTCTTCCCTTTGTCACCCTCTTTTATGCAGCGTTATGGATCGCGAAGCAAATGACATCGCGATAGTGACTCGGATTTGGCCGATGGCGCAGCGCTCTGCTTGGTTTTTCCGTTTAGCGATTTTTTGAGGGAGGTGCATGTCCCAGCATCCCTTGGACATCGAGATCCGCTTGGGAGTCCCGCTCGAGAATTCTGCCGGTGGCTGATCTGCAAGTCTCTTGGGTGGCTTTAAGGTGCGCCGAAATTTTAGAAGAAAGGAGCATTTCAAGCTGATCTGAATCATACTTCGCGACCTGGTTGAAATTGAATCCCACGGGGTAGGAGTAAATCGAGGCGATCGGGCCTTTTGCTCCCGCTTGAGAGGCGGTCACCGTATAAAGATTGTGGAAGTAAAGCTCGACGTTCTTGATGACGGATTCATTCCCTTGAACTCTCTGGTATTCGACTACCAAAGCCATGTGAGAGGGTTCGTTCATTTTATAAGCCGCGTAGTCGCTGTATTCGCGAGACCACTCTTTGAAGAAAAAGCCGCAGTTCGCGATGAAGGCGGAGTCAAAATACCCCAAGAGGCTTTGGATCCTGGGCGATTGGTTCACCCTGCTCAAGGCGGTGGTGAACGCGCAGACTCTTTCATTCTTGCAAATCCTATCGAAAACACGATTGCCGGTGTTCGTGGAGAGGATGGTTGCGGGTTGATAGTAGGAAATCTTAGGGTTGCTTCTGTCATTTTGAGCGTCGGGAACGCTCAAAAAAACCTTGATGGGCCGGACGCCATTGGCTTGAGAGGTGTTAAGCGGAAAAAACGAAAGCGCGACAACGAAATTAAAAAATAGGATTGTACAGGACTTCATGTGTCCCCCCCCCTTCACTGGTAGGGAGGAATAGAAGTCTAAATTAAATTTGTCAAATCAAAACATAATGAAAAACTGCTGAAATGAGCGAAAGCAAAATCGCTCCGAAGATGGCGGCGGTCCACGTCTCGATCTCAAAGCCGGGAAGGATCGCTGCGCAGATTTTCAGCACCGCCCCGTTCACCACGAAAGTGAAGAGCCCCAGCGTCAAAACATTGAGAGGAAGCGTGAGGAAGATGAGCACCGGCCAGATGAGGATGTTCGCAAGACCAATCAGGAGCGCCGCGATCAGCGCCGATGAAAACCCGCGCAGTTTGAATCCGCGGATGACATATGCAGTCACCAGCAGGGCGGTTGCTGAAATGATCCAATGCAAGAGAGTGTAAAGAAGGCCGTGAGCATGGGGCATGTGGAATTCCTAGGGGGTGTTGAGGTTGAGTGAGTTTCTTCTCCGGCATATAGAATAATGAGCTGGGAGGAGCAAGAAATATGCGCCTGCGGAGACCGGGAACCGGCTAATCCCCGGTCAATACACGCGCGGTGGCCGCTTGGACGCTCGCAGCGCTTGCGCCCACGCCGCTGGGGACGCCCGAGAGATCCCTGGGAAAGAAGTTGCCGCTGGGAAACGCCGTTTGGCTTCCGCCGATGATCGCATTGCCTGTGAAGATCGCACCGGGCGCTTGTTGGTTGAGCGCCAAGAGATTATAGCCGCTGCCGGTTCCCGAGGAGATCCCATACGTCCCGATGAAAGCGATGTTGTTCGTGAAGACGAAGCGGATCAAGTTTCCGAGGAAAACCGCAAGCCCATTCGGCTCGGCTGTCGTCGTCAGGAATGAATTATGGTCAATCACGATATCCGGGAGTCCGTTGCCCCCCCATTGCTGGGTATAGGCGGGCGTCACGATGTCGTTCGCATTGACGTTCTCAAAAAGATTATTGTAGACGCTGATCTTTGCGGTAGGGCCCGGCATGCATCCTGGGATTCCCGCGTAACATTCGCCCCCGGAGATGCTCAGGGCCTGGGGCACGTGCTTGATCCAGTTGTTTCGGATCGTCACGTCTTCGGTGATGCACCAGGGGCAGTAGCCGTCCTGGTTCGCGCTTTTGATGTTGATGCCCACCCATTGAGCATGGGGCCACGTGTTCTCGAGGATGTTGCCTTCGAACAGGACGCGCCTGGAGTTTTTCAATTCGAACAAATTCTTCACGACCCAAGTCGTTCCTTCGAACGATGAGTCCCTTGGGTACCACCTCATGGGTTTGTGGATGTAGTTTCGGGTGATCGTGATGTCGGCGGGCACGAGCAGGTTGATCGAAGGGTCGGCCCCACCGAACATGACGTTCTCACCAGCCGCTTCTAAATAATTATTATGTATCTTAAGTGGGCCCGACCCGTTCCAGCCGGCTATGGCCTGCGAGTCGGCCCCGGTTTCGTGGAAATCGGAGAAATGGGAGTCGATCGCGGCTAGGTGCGCCCCGTTCATCGTGAGTCCGCGCCTGACTTCCTGGTTCCTGGAGCCGTGCAGATAGCAGCGATCCAGGATGAGATGATGCGGGAGCTGAGCCAAGGAGGTCTGTCCCTCCCCGAAGCGCACGATGCCGTAATTGCTACCGCCCCGGGTCGCGATGGAGCTCACCGAGAATTCAATCCCGATGAACCGAAAATGATGGGAGCCGGAAGCCGCGAAAACCGCGGCCAACCCGTCATTAGAAATGATTTTTGGCATCCATCCGCTGTCATTCGGGCTCACTCTCTCTCCTTCAAACGGGAGTTGGGCGAGCGCGGAGCTTTTAATGGTGATCCAACCGGATCCGGAAGTCTTGTTGGGAAGAATGAATCCCCCACTCGGTGCGATGAACTGATCTCCCGCTCTGAGGATGATCGTATCCCCGGGATTGGCGGAGTTCAGGGC
>CAZLYB010000046.1:0-3332 GCA_964563795.1 uncultured Bacteriovoracaceae bacterium
CAAGCCGCTCTGGAGCGGTACTCGTTCATTCAGAGGTAGGCTTCTACGAAGTCTCTGATGAGTTTGGCGTCTTTGCCCGTCGCTCCTTCATAGTGATTCAGTAAGCTTGTTTTTAAGTAGGAGCCTTTAATCAGGGATGGCTGCGCCGCTTCCATCAGTTCGCTCAGCTCAGCCGGACTCAAGTCTTTGAGTGTGTTTTTGAACACTTCAAAAAGCCTGTTTTTCTGGGCGGGCTTCAATAGGGATCTGCTCCGGGCTTCCGTGTAATCCAAGTAATGGAGCAAATAAGTAAAAGTCGCCAGGGCGCCGTCTTTGCTGAATTTATTTTCGAAATAACTCACAGCGCTGCCTGAGTAATTGGTGAAAATATACACGATCGTTTTCCGAATAATATCGGAATTGGAGAGCCGGGAATCCATCGCCATATGATCATCCGCTATGGATTGGTTAGTCGTGTGATTGGCGATCGCCCGAGTCAGGTCATTTAGAGTGGATTTGCTGCGATCCACGGCGGCGTGAATGTCATTGTAATACTGGTCAGCGATCAGCACCTCAAAAAATGAAAGGCAGGAATTCGCCGCGATTGAACCCGCCTTTTTCTGTTGATTGGATAATTTGATGGTCGCTTGTCGAACCGTACGGGACTCTACGCGATAAGCGGAGCGAGTGGACGCCCGGAGTGGGGCGGTTGTAACGATTTTGATTTTTCTCATCTCACCGTCCCTCGCGTCCTGTAGCGGTTCGTAAGCCAGAGACACCATGTTTTGAAAGCGCACGCCAATTTCTTGAATGGGAGATTCGATTTCAGCAAGGGGGGTCGTAAAGTATTTTCCGCCAGTGAGGTCCACCCACTTTCGCACCACTTGGTTTTCTTTATTCGCGATGACGTAGAGAGTGATTTGCGAGCGTTCGAGCAAATTCTCAATCGCCCGGGCTAGGCGGCTGTCACCCGTTCCCAGCGAATCAAAATCCCTCTCCTCAGCGATGAGCACGACGGCCTTGCGCCGGTCCAGCCGAGCGCTTTTGCAGCGAAGCTCCAAGAGCGTGGTGAGCAAAGATTCCGGCAAAATAGGTTCCCACTCGACTTCAGCTTGATTGGCGCTTCGTTGATCCGTGAGCTCAGGGCCGGAGATGGGTCTATAAATGCTGGATTTAGTGGATAAGAGGGGGCGTTTCACCAAAAGCCTTCTGCTGAACAGCGTGAGTGCGACTTGATGGTTCATCGAAGTTTGATTTAAGGCGTCTCTGAACGAGTTAAAAGAGCGCGCCACGTTCGCGTAGTAATCGTCGACCGCCGAAATCCCCTCCATGGACTTATTGAAGCTAGTCGCGAGAAAAACCACGTCCGCTTCGCGTTCCTCTGAGCTACCTACGATTCTCGCTTCCTGCAATTCGCCATTCTCATAAACTTTGAAATCCTTGTTTTGAAGGTTTTTTGGCGACTGATTGACGAGCACATCGAGGGTGACCAAACGCGAATCGATCGATAAAGTATCTGGACTTAAATCTTGAGGAGGCTTTTGGTCCTGTTCCTGCGACGAAATTTGGGAATAAGCAGGAAGCATGGTAGCACTCAAAAAAAACAAACCAGCGAAAATCTCTTTTTTACCCATTATTTAATCCCTTCAAAAGAAACTGGAGCTTTATACTCTGTTTTTATTTTCTTGAGAAGCGAACAAATATCAAGAAACGGTGAGAGTTTCCCTTCCGTTTAAACCGTAACTCGAGACCTTATTTCTCGCTCAATCGGCCGACGATGGAGCAGTAAATGACTTCAGGATAAGGCAGGAATATCGAGCTTCCACCTGTTTTATGAAGAAGGTTTTGCCATTCTTCGAGTTCTAGAGGTCTTAAGAACAGTCGCTTTCCATTTTTCAGCTTAATGCGCTCCATTCGAGCCGCATGGTCGCTCGTGCCCAAGATGAATTCCCCCTTGCTTTGAGCTTCCCAAAAATTTCGGATGTCACAGGGTGTGCAGCCGACGCCTAAAAACCGAGCCTCGTACAAAAGTGACTGATCCTTGTGGTAAGGCTCATCAGCCGGAGTCGCTTTCCCATAGGCAAAAGGCGAAAAAATTTCTCGATTTGACCACTGTAGAATTGCACGATCATTGATGGACACTTTATTTTTATCGCTCAAAGAAAACATGGCCAAATGGTGCTGAAAATCATTGCCCTCTGGATATCCGCGAACCATCATTTTACCGAGCGGAATTCGATTTGCATCCGAAACGGTGCCGCGTCCCATCCTGCGAGAGTAGATATCTTGGGCCGTTGAGGTGGAGTAGGGCGGAATAGCGACCATGCTTACGGAGTGAAGCGTGTAGTTTCTGTTTTTGGAGTCGGGGTCGAGGATGTTGAAGCACGCTTGATGATCCTCGCTCCAATCCTTGGTGAATCTGAGGGGAGTAGTCATTAAATGAGAGGGATCTGCATACCGCGCGCATGCCGCGGCGGACAGGGTGCGCGCTAAATCCACGAGAGAATTAGCGAGGATAGGCGTTTCCGCGTTTTTGTCTTTTTCTCGCCGTACCTTGACGATCTCATTGCGGATTGAGGCTTCATCAATAGTTTCATTTTCCGTGTTTTCAAAGCGATGCTGAGGTAGGCCCATTTTTGAAGGGGCGCACTCAGAGCGATATTCCAAGGCTTGGGGAGCAGGGGTCTGCGCCGCATGAACGTACAGAGCAGCCGCAAAAAATGAGAAAAAGTAAAATTTTTTCATAAAACTGATTTTCAGATACTCAAAAAAAAGCCCCCAATCCGGAAATTGAGGGCTTTTTGTCGTTTTTAAAGTGCAAGAGTAGAATTAGTTGTTCACTCTTCTTGCTCGCACTGGCTTTACTTCATCATCAGCGGGCGGCTCAGTAGGATCAGTCTTAATGGGAGTTTTGTCCGCTGCTCGCGCGTCTGCGATGGGTTCAAGAACAATGGTCTTCAAGTCTCCCATCAATCTGCCAATCGCGGAATCCTCTTTTTCGCTTCCCGGGACATCATCGCCTAAAGAAGGGACGTGAGTGAGCAATTGATGAGCGAGTCTTCCCTCGCCTTTTTTGCTCAGGTTCACATCTTCTCCCTTGTCGCTCGTGCCGATGCGGAACTTCGTGCCGTTCGCGTAAAAGGTTTCGTTCGCCGTTTCGTTGGATTGCAGCACCGCCCCGCTCAGCCCCGCGGAAATGTGAAACCCTTTGCTTCTGTAGTAACTGACATAGCTATTCAGCTTGCTGTCGATACCGGCTCCCACGCCGCGTCCCAGGCCCACTGTCAGTCCCGCGGAGACTCCCAATTGAAGCGCCGTATTTCCGAGGCGCTCAGGGGCAGATTCGTTGGCGA
>CAZLYB010000047.1:0-2791 GCA_964563795.1 uncultured Bacteriovoracaceae bacterium
TCCGAAGCTTTCGAAACTCTTGGATAAAATTTCTATGAACATTGAACGCCTAAGAAAAATAAAGGGATGGACTCAGGCTGAAGCTGCGGAGCGAGTCAACGGTGACCTGCGCTGGTATCAACGTCTTGAAAGCGGCAAACACGTATTGAGTCTGGATACAATCGCCCGTCTAGCCCACTCTTTTAAGGTCGGCGTCATGGAGTTCTTTAAGCCGAACTAGCCGGGGATTTTTGGGAGGGGCTAGTTCCATCACTAGCCTCAGTTAAAACGGCCACCCCCCCCTCTTGTTTTTTCTTAAGACCTTGAGGCTCGGACCGGCTACGCCGAGAGGTTGGCATGCGCTACATCCTCCCTTTCCTTCTCGCACTAAACCTAATACTCCCTGTCTCGCCAGCAGAGGCCCGTGGATCTCGAGGCGGCAAAATCGGAGGAAGTCGAGGAATTAGCGGCTCAACCCGAGTTCATAGTTATACACGCCGAAACGGAACCCGTGTTCAATCGCATCGGCGAACGAGCCCAAATCACAGACGCAGCGACAATTGGTCCACCAGGGGGAATGTAAACCCGTACACAGGTAAACCAGGCACCAGAGCCCCCTAAGTGACAACTGGCTGACGAAATGCTCATGACCAAGACATGCTTCTCCGATAAGCGAAGTAACTCCGTTAAACAGGCAGGCATTCATCCGCAACCACACATGGTTTGCATGGAGATATGAGCATGTGGGAAATCATACTTAAGCTATTTGGAATGGATTCGAAAAGTATTCAAAAACGAGAGGGGCTTAAGAAATACGCTAAAACACTAGATGCAGCATTGACCGACCTTAAGCTCGACGACATTGAAAAAGAGAAAATTGATAAGCTTATTAAGCTCCATGGCCTAGAGGCAACTGACCTTATGCCGTATCATCGCGCTGCCTTCCAGAAGGCATTTGATACCATTGTGAGCGACTCACTAATCAGTGAAGACGAACATGCTCGTCTCAACGATATTCTAAACTATCTCAACATTGGTGCTAAAGAGTTCGCTCCTAACCAAGAACGATTTAATAGGGCACGTCTGCTTTATGAAGTCGAGCAGGGCCGACTGCCCAACTTTCCAAAAAACCCAACGGGTGTAATTCTTAAGGATGGCGAAATACTACACTATGCCGCAGGTGCCGCACTGATAAAGCGTAAACGGCAGGCCGAAAAAATCAATTATAGCGGTATAACCGCTTCAATCCGGATTGCGAAGGGCATTAGCCTGAACGCGCCAATAATGTCCGGGTTTCAGGCGGCGAGTTCCTGCAGGGCGTGATCTATTTTACGGTAGTCAGCCTCGACCTTGGGCTCAGCAGCCATCTTCAGCACTGACTTCCCGGCTACGTTCACGATGCGGCCGGCGCGGGCGATAACTTTGAAGCGGAGAGACTTCAGGGACTCAAATGCGTAGCTCGTCGTTCGGCATGATGTGCGCTTCTTGGCCGGGGCCTGGTGGGTCGCCAGTTGGAAGTTCTTCACCAAACTGTGCGCGAGGATCGCGAGCGCCTGATACGCCGAGTTTGCCATGAAGCTCTTCGTGGGAATGTTGGCAAATCCATACTCGTTCTTTAGCTCCGCGATCTCGCGCTCCATGCCGCAGCGGCCGTTATAGAAGTCCATCACGTTTGACGCCGTCAGTTCCTGGTTCGTCCCGATGACCTGGTACTCGTAGATTCCATCGCCCGGATCAAACAGATCCAGCTGAAACGATTTTGGCTTTTCATTTTTCCGGGTCAGACACTTCTGGAAGACGATAACTGGCACCTCAAGATCCCACTTCTTCAGCCTCAGCGTCGTTGCGAAGTACTTCAGGCCCTCCTCCGCCACGCACCAGCGCTCGCGTTGATTGATCAGATCCTTGATCCCCGTCCATTTCCAAAGCGGCATCTTCACCGCGTAAGGGACTCCGAGCTTGATCAAGAATCTGAGGATTTTTTCCGAGAAAAAGGCACTATCGAGCCTGATCTCAATGACAACACCGCGACCCAGCCGCTCGCGCACTTCGCGGATGCAATCAGAGATCATCGACAGTGCGCCGCCTTTGGAATCGTGGTGGTTGCCGCGTCGGTTCTTGACTTGAAGAAAGTGCCCGGTCTGAGCCACATGGCAGAGAAAGGGATAGTAGGACTTGGCATACCGCTTATGGGGGTTATATCCCCGTGCCGCATTCTCGACTTCATTGCCGGTCGAGAGCACTGTGCCGTCAAAGTTGAGAGTAACTCGCCTGAGCTTCAAAAACTCCAAGACGCCCAGGACAAGCGCGGAGTTTAGCTCCAGCACAGCATTTAGCGCTGCTGGCGTAAAGCGTTTGAGCCATCGACTCAACGTCCGCTCCGTGGCGATCCGCTTGACGCCGACCACGCGCTTGATCAGCCAGTCTGAGCACAGGTAGCGGACGTGCCTGAGCCGGTTTCCGCCAGCCAGCCACATAGAAACAAAGGTCAGCACCAGCTCGTGGGCGCGGTAATCTCCTCCGCCCTTGGGTCCGCCGAGTGCTCGGCGGATCTGCCCGCGCAGATCGATTGCCCGAAAATATCTGTTGAATAGCTCAAGGCCCGAGAAACTGGTCAGCTTCTGGTCAGTGAACTCAATCTGCAGATTTGCGTTGATTCGGTCGTGGATTTCGCTATTTCTTAACCTCACTGGAAGTGACCTTTCCGTTCTTTGGTTTGAGTTGTAGCAAACCCAAAACTAAAGCCGAAAATGGCTCACTTCCAGTACTTCTTCAAAAATTCACTCGGACATTATTGGCGCGTTCAGGCTAG
>CAZLYB010000048.1:0-2346 GCA_964563795.1 uncultured Bacteriovoracaceae bacterium
ACGAGAACTGAAACTCGTCCTCTCTCCGGAGCTCTATGAAAAGCTGCAAAGACTGTAAGGCTTACTCGCTCATTCCATGCCCGAAGCTTCTTATGCAGAACTGCTCGAATACATGACGGATGAAGTGCTGCAAAAGCTCGAAAAGAAGAAAGGCCTCGCCCCGCAATCCACCGCCGCTGCGGCGGTAACTCCGCCACTCCCTTCGGGCCAGAGAGTCCACCTCCCCCTCGCCCTTCAAAGATCCGTTTGGTCCAAGAGCCAAGGCCAGTGTGAAGCCACCACTCATCAAAAAAGATGCAGCTCCCGCTACCGGCTGCAGATCGACCACAAAATGCCACTGGCTCTCGGTGGCTCAAACGATCCCGCCAACCTCAGAATCCTCTGCTTCCACCACAATCAGCTGCAGGCCAGGGCGCTGCTCAGGCCAAAAGCTTAAAGTTATTGCCAAGTCGCGACTTAATGCCTTGCACGCCAATATTTTAAACGGTATTGAACTTTATTGATTTAAAAAAACAAGCGGAGCTGCGCTATGAAGAAATTATGGGTTTTCTCGACTGTTATTCTAGCTTTATCTGGCCTGACTTCTTGCGGGGGCGGTGGAAGCAATTCTGAGGGTAAGCCGGGGGAATCTTCCGCTGGCCTGCAGACTTTTACAGAATCGGAAGTCTTGAGTGATGGAAGCGCCATTAGCGCGGCTGAAAAAAGGCTCTCTGACCTGGGGATCCAGTTCAAGAAAGAGTTTAATCGGCAAAATGGCGTTGAAACCCCCATCTATCATTTGGATAAAGCCGCATTGGAACGGAGTACCGCGACATCAAGCGAGGTGCTCCCTCTTTTGAAGGCGTTCGTCGCCTCGACCGCCGCGTACCTTCAAAAATATAGCGGCCCTTTTCATCTTCAGATGGCGGATGGAAGCCAGCAAACCAGGAAAATGTACGATTCCGTGAGAGAAGAACTCAATGCAAAAATTAGCATTTCAAACAAGTTGATTCAACTGATTGAAGAAAACGCTAAAAATAAGGGGTAAGATTTTTTCGCCTCAACCCCTTGCATTCGGTGGCAATGAGTCCCGCGCATGCGAAGAAAATCCTTTATAAATTATTAACATGTATTAATAACTAACCCCCTTGCCTTTAGCTGACTTTTTTTGTATGAATTCACGCCTATGCCTTCATTTGATGTCTCATCCGAAGTCGACTGGCAGGAGCTGGACAACGCCGTCAACCAAGCCTCCAAAGAGTCCTCGCAGCGCTACGACTTCAAAGGGATCAAGGTCGAGCTGACCTTGGATCGCAAAGCCAAGACGCTCACGCTCTGGTGCTCGCAGGACGACAAGCTCGAGGCCCTGACTGACATTCTTCACAGCAAGCTCATCAAGCGTGGCATCTCGCTTTTCACTCTTGAGTACGGCGACAAAGAATCCGCCTTCGGGGGATCCGTGCGCCAGGTCGCAAAAGTGCAGTCCGGCATCTCAAAAGAAAAGGGCAAGGAGATCATCGCCGCGATCAAGGACAGCAAGCTCAAAGTCCAAGCCCAGATCCAGGATGAGCAGGTCCGCGTGACCGGAAAAAATCGCGACGACCTCCAGAGCGCCATCGCGCAGCTCAAATCCAATCAAGACGCGCTCAAGCTCTCGCTTCAGTTCGGCAATTTTAGAGATTGATCCATCATGAGCACCACGACGCCTTCTTCGGTTTATTTCGTCAGCCTGGGCTGCCCCAAGAACCTGGTCGATTCCCAAGTCATGCTGGGCCTGCTCGAGAAGGATCGCTACGCGATCACGCAGGATCCCGATCAGGCCGAGGTGATCGTCGTCAACACCTGCTCGTTCATCCAGGCGTCGCAGGAGGAATCCATTGAGACCATCCTCGAAATGGCGCAAAAAAAAGAGGATGCGCGCTGCAAGGTGCTCGTCGCCACGGGCTGCCTTCCCCAACGCCACAAGCAGGCGCTTGAGAAGGAACTCCCCGAAGTCGACCTCTTCATCGGCACCGGCCAGTACCACCGCATCACCGAACTCCTGAACCTCCACCATCAAGCCAAAGTGCTCGGCGCCCCGCTCCCCAAGCGCTCCTACATCGATCAGCCGGCCTTCATCCACACCGAGAAGGACGCTCGCGTCCACACCGGGCCGGCCTACACCGCGTACCTCAAGCTCTCCGAGGGCTGCAACCGCCGCTGCGCCTTCTGCATCATCCCCAAGCTCCGCGGCAACGTGCGCTCGCGCACCGTCGAGTCGCTCGTCAATGAGGCGCGCGAGATGGCGGGCCAAGGCGTGCGCGAGATCAACCTCGTCGCCCAGGACCTCACCGAATACGGCATGGAGTGGAAGTACCGCGAGCGACT
>CAZLYB010000049.1:0-2250 GCA_964563795.1 uncultured Bacteriovoracaceae bacterium
GTTTTAGCCGTAATCAGCTTCTTAGTTTCTCTCATTTCAGGAAGAAATCCTCGAGGAATGATTTAGTTCTAGAGTGAACTTTAAAAAGCCCAAAATATGGACGTTTTGGGGCTTTTTTCATTTTAATTAAACTAAATGAGTCAATATTGGATGTTTTTAAAAAGAAATGGTAGAAAAATTCCATGAAAACCATCAAAGCTCGAATTCTTGCCATTGATGATGATGCCGATATTCAAGATTTACTGCAAAGTTACTTTAAGCCCCGCGGCTACGCTCTGGAATGTTTTTCGTCGCCTCTGGAGGCGCTCCGTATTTTGGAGAGCCCGTCGACTGCGGCTCAATACGACTTGATTCTCACTGATTTAAAGCTCCCCGATATGGATGGATTGGAGCTGGTGAGGCGAGTGAAAAAAATCGCCCCTAAAATGCCGATGATCCTCATGACAGCTCACGGAAGCGTCGAACTTGCCGTTGAAGCGATTCAAGCGGGTGCGTACGATTTTATTCTAAAGCCGATCAATTACGCGCATCTCAGCGTCTCCATTGATCGAGGGCTTCGAGTGAAGAAGCTGGAGCAAGAAAATGAAGTGCTTCGCAAAGAAGTGCGTTCGAGTTGGTCGTTGGAGGGAATCGTCGGGAAGAGCGAGGCCATGCAATCGGTTTTTGACTTGGCGAAACGCGTTTCTAAAAGCAATGCCAACGTCTTGATTCAGGGAGAAAGCGGAACGGGAAAGGAAGTGATCGCCAAAGCAATCCACCATCTCAGCGGAAAAAGCGAGGCCCCTTTCGTGGCCATCAATTGCTCCGCCATTCCCGATCATTTGCTCGAATCAGAGCTCTTTGGCCATGCTAAAGGAGCTTTTACGGGGGCAATCGATAAGCGCGTGGGTCTTTTTGAGGAGGCGGAGGGGGGAGTTCTTTTTCTCGATGAGATTGGAGATATGGAGTTGGGGCTGCAGGCGAAGCTTCTTCGTGTCCTCCAAGAGCGTAAAATTAAAAGAATCGGCGAAAATCAATATCGGCCCATTCAAGTGCGGGTGATCGCGGCAACTCATCAAGACTTGCAAAAACAGATTCAGCAGCGGACTTTTCGAGAGGATCTTTATTATCGACTTTGCGTGATCCCTATTCAGATTCCACCGTTGAGAGAGCGGGTGGAGGATATCTTGCCGCTCGCAAATCACTTTCTTGAGAAATTCAGGGTGCAGAATGAATCTCAGGTGAGGGGATTCACCAAAGCCGCGCTGGATCGGTTGACTCGATTAAAGTGGCGGGGCAACGTGCGCGAGCTTGAAAACGTCATTGAGAGGGCCGTCGTTCTTTGCCAAGGGGATCAGATTGACGTGAAAGACCTGCCCACTCTCGAAGGCGAAAATCCGCAAGAGACGACGGATGGTTTTTTCAATCAAGTTTCTCAGGAAGGCGTGCTTCCTTCGTTGGATGAGTTTACTCAGCGATACGTTGAGTTCGTTCTGAAATCAGTGCAGGGAGTGAAAGAGAAAGCCGCTCGAATTTTGAAAATCGATCGCAAGACGTTGTATCGACGGAGTCAGGCGCTTCAAGCAAGTCGTTCGGATAAGCTGCGAGAGGTGCAATATGATCAGGGAGACTGGGATGGAAAGGCGTCTCTTCCCGAGCTTTCAAAAGCTGAAACGGCATATCCCGCTTCGACAATGAGAGCGACTCAGTAACTGGCGGGGGGGTGAGCCTGCGTCCATTGCTCCAGTCGTTCCAGTAGTGCCCGGATTTCGATGATCGCTTTTTTCTGCGCCGCGGCTTCCAATTGTTCTCCCAGTTGACCGAGGTCTTCAAATCCAAATGAACTTGCGCTCCCTTTAAGTTTATGGCCGATCGATTCTAAGATTTTCCAGTCCGCCCTTAAGAAGGCTTTTTGACATTCCACCCCGTCTTGACGTCTTCTTTGAAGAAATTTTTCAATCAGCTCCGGTGTGAGCTGCATTTTATTGTCATCGGGTTCGCTCATAACTTCATCTTAAGCTGAATAAAACTTCCGAAGGAAGAAAAACGGAGCTTTTCTTCCTTCGGAAGGGGGGGTGTGGGGGACGACGTTAAGGGATTCAGATGAGCGCTAAGGGTGCTGCTCATCGCTTTTATGGGTTTTTTCTTTGGTGACGGAAGTTTTGCTTCCGTCGTCTTTAGTTTTTTTCTCGGTAGTTTCTTGATCCTCAGTGGTGACTCGAGCCCCGCTTTTGAGATGACGCTCTTTTATTGTTTTTTTCTTTACTGTGC
>CAZLYB010000050.1:0-2232 GCA_964563795.1 uncultured Bacteriovoracaceae bacterium
TGTCGCCTACGGATCGCGATGCCCTGTGGGCGGCGCCCGGGACACCCTCTCCGCGTGACCACCTCCGCGACCTACCTGCTCGAGCCCGACGCGGCGCCCTTGGCGGCCACCGGGGGAGGCAGCACGACCTCCGTCCCGAACGCGCTCCCCACGGTGGGCCAGCGGACGCTGCTCCTGCCGTTCCGGCGGAACGAGCGCGACGACTTTGCGAACGCCGGGGGCGAGGAGGCGTGGATCGCCCGCGTGCTGCTCGTCTTGTCGATCCGGGGCCCCACCGAGCGAGGCGTGGGGGAGATTCCGTGGCGTCCGCAGGACGGTGCGTCCTTGCACCTCCTCCGGCATCAGAACAACACCCGCGCGCTCGGGACGATGGCCAAGGCCTACGTGATCCGCGCGTTGCAGCGCAGCCTGCCGGCGGTCCGCGTGGTGGACGTCGTGGCGACGCGGCCCGCCGCAAACACGTTGCATCTCGCGGTCCGGTTCGACGTGGTCGACCGCCGAGGGCCTCGGTTCCAAGGGCTCGCCGCCACGGTCCAGGTGGTGGCCCCCACCACGTAGCGCGCGGGGCACCGCGCCACCCTCGCCCCGTCATGGCCGCGATTCTGCCGACGAACCTCGACTACTCGACGAAGGACTTCAGTTCGATCCGGCGCCGCGTGATCGCGCTCGTCCGGACGGTGTTCCCCGAGTGGACCAGCGAAGACCTGATCAGCTTCGAGAACCTGCTGGTCGAGTCGTTCGCGTGGGTCGCGGATCTCCTGATCTTCTACCAGGACAAGCAGGCGGCGGAGTCGCGGTGGTCCACCGCGCAACTCCGGAAGAACATCATCGCCCTGTGCAAGCTGATCGGCTTCACCCCCCGAGGCGCGCAGGCCGCGACGACGGTGGAGACGTTCACGCTCGCGGCGGCGGCCGCGCACGACGTCACGATCGAGAAGGGACGCAAGGTCCGCACGGAGAAGGTGCTGGACTCGGTGGCCTTCCAGCTTCTGGAAGACCTCGTGATCCCGGCCGGGACGACGGTGGCCACGGCCACCGTCGAGCACTCGGAATTCCAAGAGAACACGTTCGAGTCGAACGGCACGGCGGGCCAGCGCTTCACGCTCGCGAGCACCCCGTTTCTGGATGGGTCCGCGGTCGTCACGGCCTCGAACGGCACGTTCGATCCGGTCGACAACTTCGTGTCGTCGAGCGGCACCGACCGGCACTACACGCTCTCGGTGAACGAGAACAACGTCGCCACGGTCGTGTTCGGCGACGGTCGGAACGGGCGCATCCCGCTCGGGACGATCACGGTCGCCTACAAGACGGGCGGGGGCGAGGCGGGTCGGTTGGAGGCGAACAGCCTGAGGCGGCTCGACGGCATCGTGCAGGACGCCGCGGGGAACGTGGTGCGGGTCACCGTCACCAACGCGTCGGCGACCGTGGGCGGAGCGGCGCGGCAGGGGGTCGAGCAGATCCGGCAGCTCGCTCCGCTCTCGCTCCGGACCCTCACCCGCGCGGTGGCCCGCGACGACTTCGAGAACGGGGCCCTTCAGGTGGCCGGCGTCGCTCGCGCGCTGCACCTCACGAAGAACGAGGACGGGTCGGTGGGAGAGAACGCCGGGGTGCTGTACGTCGTCCCGGACGACTACGGCACGGCGAGCGGGGACCTGCTCACCGAGGTCAAGGCGCAGTTCTTCCAGATCGCGGGCTACCCCGACCCTCCCCTGCCCGCGCTCTCGACCTACCAGCTTCTGGTCGTGAGCGCCGTGTACCTGGCGGTCGACTTCCAGGTGAAGGTGTTCAAGCGCAAGGGGCGGACCGGCGCGCAGGTGAAGGCCGCCATTCTCGCCGCGATCGCCGGCTACTTCCGCCTCTACAACACCGACGGTTCCAAGAACACCCTGATCGACTTCGGATACTACATCCAGGACGTGGATGGAGAGCCGGCGGGGAGCATCCCCTTCTCGGACATGTTCAACCTGATCCGCGACGTAGACGGCGTGGCTCGGATCGGGGACGGGAGCGCGGACTTCTTGGTGAACGGGTTGCGGAAGGACGTGACGATCAGCGCGCGTGCCTTCCCGAAGGCCGGGACGGTCGTGATCGTGGACGGCGACACGGGGCTCACGCTGTAGACAGGGAGTGTCCAAGTGGAGTTCTTTGCCAGTGTCGTGGCGCTGATCCTGACCGTGGTGGCGATCGCGATGGTCCCGGACCCGGGTGCGGTCGTGCCGGGAGCGATCGCGC
>CAZLYB010000051.1:0-2186 GCA_964563795.1 uncultured Bacteriovoracaceae bacterium
GCAGGTCGCCGTCGCAGCCTCAGCGCGCGGCTGTCCAAAGTCCCGGCGGTTAGGGGGGAAGGTCGAAGAAGTCGGCAGGGGTCAGATCAACCTTGCCCTGCTGCGCGGCCCTCATGAGGACCGCCTGCATGTCCGAAGGGATGAGGCCCCCGGTGCCGCCGCGGGCACGAGGTTGGGACCACTTGTGGATGGTTACGACCGCGCGGCCTGTCAGGTCGGCAACCTTGCGGGCGCCGCCGCACTTGGCGACGACCCTCCGCGCAACGGGGGATACGCTGGATTGGTTCATAATTGCTGACTATCTGTTTTCGATAATGAAAGGTCAAGGGCCGCGTGGCGGCTTGTATCCTTTTCCGATATTACACAGTTTCGTTTTTCGACATATGCAACAGGTATGGACATGGAATGGCTCAGAAATCACATGGAACTTCGCGGCCTTACGCAGCACGAAGTTGCCGTGATAGCCGGCATGACCGACCAGATGTTCACGAACGTCGTGAAGGGGAGGCGTAGCTTTCAGCTAGACGAGGCCGACCGCATCCGGCGGCACTTCGGCTATCGCCTGCCGGAGGACATGCCCCCAACCATCGCCGTGGTCGGCAGGGTCGGCGCGGGCGATCACATCGAACTGGTCGATGGCTACGAAAAGGGGGGCGGCCTATACCACATCGCCCGGCCTCAATGGCTTCCGGCCAACGGTATCGCTGCGGCAGAAGTCACCGGGTCATCGGCAGAGCCTTGGGCGCTGGAAGGCGATATCGTGTTCTGGCGCCGGGAAGCGGAAGGTGTGCTGGTCGAGGATCTGGGCCGCCCGGTCATCGCGGCGCTTGAGAACGGTCGCGTGATGCTCAAGCGGCTGGCATCCGGCACCAAGCCCGGTCATTGGTCATTGCTGTCGCTGAACCCGACCCACCCGAACCTCCTGGACGTGCGCCTGCTTTGGGCCGCGCGCGCCTTGCCGCCCGTCCCGCGCGACGAAGTGCATATCCTGAACGTCGGCGCCTAATAACCCACCACGGCCATAAGCAGCCCCGCACCTGCCAGCACCGCCAGCACGAGAAGCCAGAGCTTGGCGTCGGCCCCTCGCATCCGGTCTAGCGGCGTCAGGAAATAGAGCGCCGCCAGCAGCGCGCCACCGGCCACGATCCAACCGCCGTCCATCCTACTGCGTCACGCAGATCATGTCCGATCCCGTTCCGAAGCACTCGGTTGCAACGATATTCGGGTCTCCGGCCGCCATGTCCCTGACGCATCCCCTGATCCAGCCCTCGGTATAAGCCTGCCGGATCGGTCCGCCGCCATAGTATCGCGGCGCAAATCTCGCACAGTCAGCCACCGTCTGAGGGACGCCCGTTGGTTGGGGGGTCGGGACTTCGCCGCAGCCCGCCGCCATCAACAACATCAAGACCCATGGCGCCTGTCGCATGACGGTTCTCCTATCTCTAGTCGATAGTCGCACGGCCCAGCCGCGCAACAAATATCGGTTTTCGATACTATTGTGCTTGACGGCGATTATCGTTTTTCGATAGCCTGTCACAAGATGCAGCGAAATTCGTCGGTTTGAGCGGATTTCAGCGAGATTGGAGCAGATATGCGCAGCACCTTGCAGCTTGACGCCGCCGAACTGTCGATGACGGCACTGTTCGACGTTGCCGTCGAATACATCCCCCGCGACCGCGAAACCGGAGAACCTGGCCGTCACTACGCCACGGCACGGTTTCGCGGCCTGCTGATCGGGCGGCTGTTCGTGCCGGCGGATGACGCGCGCAAGGCTATGAGCGCCGATCCCGCCGGAGCCGATGCCTGGGTCAAGCGCCTTGAAGCCATGGCGGAGGAAGAAGCCGCGTCCGAAGCCGATCTGGCGAGGGCCGCGTGATGGGCACGATCACCCGCGACACGCTCAACCGCCTGATGGACCTGCGCGACGATGCGCGGGACGAATACCGCTACGGAAATTTAGGCGAGCTGGCGAAGCTGCACATCGGCATCGACCTTGCGCAGGCCGGATGGGCGATCATCCCTGACACCGAGGATGGCATCGCCAATTTCCTTCTCGGCCGCGAAATCACCGCCGCCGCCGTGATCCGGCAGATCGCGCCTTCGCTCGGCCTGCGGGTCAGCGATGCCGAAGCCTCGGTGGAGGCGGTGTGATGGCAAAGATCGAAAGCCTCACCGACGCGCAGATT
>CAZLYB010000052.1:0-2185 GCA_964563795.1 uncultured Bacteriovoracaceae bacterium
CCACCGCCTCCAGGAGCACGTCGACGCTCGCGGGCCCCTCGTGCGTGTCGCCCGTGGCCGCCTCCCACACCCGCCGCACGAGAATGTCGTAGGCGTCGGCTGCGTCGTCGCGAACGGTCTCGGCGCGGGCCACGCGATCCCGCAGTCGCAGCACCTCCGCGGCAAGGGCCATGGACTCGGCATCGGACGCCGGGAACGACCCCTCAGCGATGCCGATCAGAGTGATGTCGGGCATCGCGTCGCCCCCGCTCACGCCGCCACCTGCGGCGCGGCGGCGTTGCGGGCGGCCTCGACGGCGGCGCGCACGGCGGCGGGGTCGGGGTCGGGGCCCTCACCGAACGCCAGCCAGGCGGCCGACACCCCGAGTGGCACCGCCAGCTTTTCGAGGGTGTCGATGCGAGGCGAGAGAACGCTGCCGTTCTCGATCATCGTGGGGAGGGTCGCGGCCACATCCGCCAGCCTCCCGAGTTCTTTGGCGGACAGCCCGGGGACCATCGCCCGGGCATGAGCCAGACGCACGCTGAGGGGGTTGACCATGACCAGCTATTTAGTCGTTGATCAACCTGCGGTCAAGAGTTTGATCGCACTGGACGCGACCAATCTCTTTACCAGCGATGCTAGCCTCCCTGCCGTGGAGACCATCCAGGACCGAATCCGTTGGATTCTCAAGGCTCGCGGCTTTACGCAGAGGGGCTTGGCCACCGCGGCCAAACTCCGCTCAAAGTCGCACATCGCGACCTTCCTCGCGACGCCTGGCGCTGGGCTCTCCCGCTCGACATCCGACGCCCTCGCCGACGCCGCGCAGGTACCTCGGGAGTGGCTCTGGTCGGGGGAAGGTCCGCCTCCGGACGCCGGCGCCAAGCGCAAGGCCCCCACGGGCACGCGGGTCGTGCCCGAAGCAGGGCCTCCCGCCGCCGTGGTAGACGGATCGCCCCTCGAGCGCGCCCTGGGCGAGGCCTTCGACGCGCGGCGCCACATCGTCAGCGATCTGAGCGCCGTGATGGGCGCGTTCGAGACGATGGACCAGCTCCCTCGGGAAGACCACGAGGTCGACCTCGTCGACGCGGCCCGCGCATGGCTGGATGCCGCCGCGTTCCTTCGGCGGTCTCAGCAGCCAGTTACCGCGCTGTCTCTCCTGTTCCACCTCACGGCCCGAAAGAATCCGCGCCGCGAGGGTGACGCGACCGCCCGACTTCAGGCTGAGCAGGAGGCGCGTGCGCAGGAGGAGGACCTCGGCGAGTTCGGCGCAGGCCTCCCCCGTCGGCAGCAGTGACATTGTCTGTCGTGCCGTGATGCTCTGAAGGCGTCGAATGGGGGAGCTCTATGCCAGCCGATAGACAAGCCGGTTTTTGGCTGGAGCCGTACGATTCCTCTATGGCGAAGGGTCGGACAGCTGCCCCCAAAGAGATCACGCGGCCACAGCTCGGGGCGCCCCGAGAGCCACACGAGATCCGCGGGGCAGCCCTCTCCATCCTGCGCTGGTTGGGCTTGGACACGCGCTCCATCGCCCATCCGCTCGACATCGCATGGAAGCTGGGGCGAAAACCCGAGGCCTACGCCCCGCGCGGCTGCCACGGCGCGCTGGTAGGCTCGACGGTGCATGTGGGGGCGGCAGGTCCCGAGCCCAAGATCTTCTGGGTGCTCGCGCACGAGCTCGCGCACATCGTCGCGGACATCTTCGGCTGGCCGCGCCCTCACCGGGAGGACGAGATCAACGCCCTGGCCGCGGCCATGTGGATCACACCACGCGGCATCCGGCGGGCGGTCGAGACGGTCGGCTACGCGCCCCGCGAGCTCATCCGGCTGTTCGGCTCGGTGCCCGCGAGCGTCGTCCTGCAGCAGCTGGCCATCGAGCGCGACGCCATCGTGATCGCGCGCATTCAAGGTCGCCGCCGGGTCTACCACCCCGCGCACTCGGTGGTACCCGCCGAGGCCACGCGCTGGGAGGTTGAGCACCTGCGGGCAGCCCGGTACGGCGCCCAGGAGCCGTTCTTGTTCGGGGGCGAAATCTCATCTTTCCCCGACCCAGCGGGCGGAGAAGGGTGCGCCATCGTCTGGCCCCTGGAGGCCACCGACTAAAAAACGACGCCGGAGGGCGACCAAAGTCTTGACCACTGGACGACCAACGACTAAGTAGTTGGTCACCCGCCGCACCACCCCGGCGGGCCCCGGAGTCCCGATGGTC
>CAZLYB010000053.1:0-2114 GCA_964563795.1 uncultured Bacteriovoracaceae bacterium
CGCTGGCTTCTACGGGCTGCGGGGGCTGCGAGTACGACGTGACGGATCTGCTCGAGCTGATGAAAGAGGAGTAGAAAAACGAAAGCCTATCTTGTGGCTTGCAGCTTAAACCTTCGGCGAGTTACTCGAATTTAATCAAGAAGACGATGTTGTTCACGTGTTTCCCGACCGGAGCAATGATGGTTGTGAGTTTGAAGTTCGAGTCTGCCCCTCGATTGCGATAAATGTCTAAATCCCCTTTCGCCAGCACTACATCATTAGGAGAGGGAGGGAGGAAGACTTGTCCAGCCCCGGTTCCCCCATGTTTGGCGGCGTAGTGCTCGGCGGTAGGATGCGTGTGAATATCAATCATATAAGACATTTGCTCGATGTTTTCGGGTTCATTCATCTCGGCCTTGTCCATGGCTTTCTTGGCATCTGAAACTCTGAGGGCATTCATCTCCCCGTTTTCTGGGGCGCTGAACTTAGCTAATTTCACCCGGTTATCTTTATATTTTGCGACAACTGCTCCTGCCTCACGAAAATTTGCTTTTCCGTTTTGTTCGGAAGTTTTCTTTAGATCGGCAATCAGCTTTTGCAGGCTTTTCGGTAAAGTAGAGATTTCTACGGTTTTGACTTCTCCTGACCAATACCTGGTCTTAGCAGAAAAGGAGATATTGGGAGGAATGGGAGTGGTTCCATCCAATCTAAATCGGTATTGTGTTCCCGTGATTTGAAACTCTTGGTCCCCTTCGTGTTTTACAAGATCTAGTTCTAAGTTGACTCGGTATTTACCCTCTTTGGGAAGAGGTGGCACAGCGTGTACAACGGTGTTGCTTGGTTTATGCCTCTCGAAAAAACATTTGAAGAAGTTCCTAAATGCCCCACCAGCGAAAGAAGGAAGACTTGGCATGAGTATAGAGAGGATAATCCCACCTAAGAATGCCTGTTTTTTCATGATACAGATAGCCTTGTAGGTATTCTTAATGATTATCGGTTTTTCTTTAAGAAGTATGAATATTGAAGAAAATGCGCCTAGAGTTTACAAATGAGTATCTCTGACTGGTGTGGCATTCAAAAATACCCATTGATCCCCCCCGTTCTTCGCTGCTAAACCAGGGGGCTATGTCAAAGATTACGCTTTCCGCCGTTCTCGACGCCCTCCGCACGGTCTATGACCCTGATTTAAAAAAAGATCTCGTGACGCTCGGGATGATTCAGGACCTGGAATTGAAGCCGGAGACCGGCGAAGTTTCCTTCCGCATCGTCCTCACCACCCCCGCTTGCCCGCTGAAGGCGCAGATCGAGAAATCCGCGCGTGATGCCGTGAGCCAGGTGCCCGGGGTTCAGAACGTCGCGATCAAGATGGACGCTGTCGTGCGCGGGGCGAAGCCGGGAGCGAGTGCGGGATCCCCGCAGGCTTCCACTAAGCAGCAGCTGGTGGGCGTGGCCAACATCATCGCGGTCTCAAGCGGCAAGGGCGGGGTCGGCAAGAGCACCGTGGCGGCCAATCTCGCGGCCTCACTCGCCGCCTCAGGCGCGAGCGTAGGGATCATCGATGCGGACGTTTATGGGCCGAACCTGCCCACGATGCTTGGCGTGGTTCAGCCGCCCACGATGCGGCAAGACGCGGAGCGCGGGGAGCTGCTCATTCCGCCGGTCGCGGCTTCGGGGCTCAAAGTGATGTCGATGGGCTTTTTGACCCAGCCGGATCAACCGCTCGTTTGGCGCGGGCCGATGCTCCATAGCGTGATTCAGCAGTTTTTCTTCAAGGTGGATTGGGGAAACCTCGATTACCTCATCGTGGATCTGCCGCCTGGAACCGGCGATGTGCAGCTTTCGCTCGCGCAGCTGATTCCGGTGACGGCCGCGGTGCTCGTGACCACGCCGCAAGAAGTCTCAGCGCAGGATGTGCGCAAGGCGTACGCGATGTTCGAGAAAGTTCGCATTCCCGTTTTGGGCGTCGTGGAGAATATGAGCTACTTCATCTGCGACGGCTGCGAGAAGCGGCATGAGCTCTTCGGCCGCGGGGGCGGCGAAGCGCTCGCGCGCAAGTACGACATCGAGCTTTTGAGCCGCGTTCCGCTCGAGCCCGCGGTGCGCGAAGCGGGTGACTTAGGCAAGCCCCATGTGCT
>CAZLYB010000054.1:0-1577 GCA_964563795.1 uncultured Bacteriovoracaceae bacterium
ACGGCCCCATCGACGACCACAGCGACCCCGGCGACGACTGCACCGGCAGCGACTGCAGCGAAACCCCGCCGCCGGCCACGGGCGAGGCGCCGTGATGCAGAACGAAACCTCAGATACCGTGGCCGCCGTCGCATCGAAGATGACCTACACCGGCGCCGGCATTGCCGGCGTGGGCTGGCTCGGCGTCAACGAACTCGTGGCCATCGGCGGCTTCGTGCTCGCGCTCATCGGCTTCGGCATCAACTGGTACTACCGCGCGCGCGCCAACCGCCGCGAGGAAGAGCGCCACGCCGCCGAAATGGCCCGTCTGCGCGGAGACCTCGATGAATACGGCGCGTAACGGCCCGCGCGTCGGCGTCGGCAGCAGCGTGGCCGCGCTCGTCATCGCGCTCGCTTCGGCGGTCGCCGCCTACTACGAAGGCATGGTGCCGTACACGCACGCTGACCCGATCGGCATTCCATCGTTCTGCTTCGGACACACTGGCCCGGACGTGACGCCGGGGCGCGTGGCCAAGCCGGGCGAATGCGAAGCGCTGCTGCAACAGGACATGGCCAAGGCCTACGCCGACGTGCAGCGCTGCATCACCGCACCCATGACGCCGGGGCAGGCCGCGGCGCTCACCAGCGCCACCTACAACGCCGGCCCGAAGATCGTCTGCGGATCCACGTTGCAGCGCTACGCGAACGCCGGCGACTGGCCCGAAGCCTGCGCGCAGCTCGACCGCTGGGTGTTCGCCAACGGCATCAAGCTGCCGGGTCTGATCAAGCGCCGCAACAGCGAGCGCAAGCTGTGCGAGAGCGGGCTATGACCGCGTTGCTGAAACTCTTCGCGGAACTTTACGCACGCTTGAAGTTGACCGGCGTGCTCGTGATCCTGCTCGTCGCATCGATCACGTTCAACGTGCTGCAGCACTCCGCGCGCAAGACGCAAGCAGCCGAGTGCGACGCGGCCGCGCAAGCCATCGAAGCCGCCCTCGCCACCGCCCGCGCCGAAGCCGAACGCCTGCGCGCCGAGCAGATCGGCACGCTGAACCTGCTCATCGCCCAGGACGACGCCGACACCCGCGCCGAACTCGAGCGCGCCCAGGCCATCACCCGCAATGCAGCCGCGGCCTACGCCGCCGCGCAACGCGCCCACCCCACCACCTGCCGCGCCAGCGCCGACCACGTGCGCGCGGTGAATGCTGCGCGAGGCGCGGAATGATCGGCCGCGTCACCGCCAACCTGACGCCCGCATTCCCGGCACTGGCCGGCGACCGCGGGTATGTCGCGTTCACGCTGTACCAGGACGCGCTGCAGTCGTCGCCCGTCAACCTCACCGGATACACCGCGAAATTCACGGTGCGCGGCAGCGACGGCACCACGCACGCCGCCGCGACCGAGACGGACGGCATCACGCTCGGCGGTTCGGCGGGCACCGTCGTCATCGACACCGGCACCATGACCACGCCGCCCACCATTCCTGCCGGCGAACACGACTACCTGTTCGAACTGCGCAACGGCAGCGGCGTCATCGAACTGCTGATGTCCGGCACCTGGACCTTCGACGCGGACATCAGCCCATGAGCGCCGCCACG
>CAZLYB010000055.1:0-1545 GCA_964563795.1 uncultured Bacteriovoracaceae bacterium
CAAGGCCGAGTTCGTGAAGGGCGAGCTGTCGGTGTACCTGGGCAGCGATCGCCTGGTGGTGAAGAACAACCGCATCGGGGTGTCGGCGGGTCTCGACCGTTTCGAGACGGCCTTCTACCTGCTGGTCGAGCCGATGGTCGACTTGCGCTTCCTCGAGGGGAAGCTGGGCCTCGGCTTCGGCGTGCCGTTGCGACTCGAGCTGGTGAACTTCGCGACCGACCCCGCGACTGGTTCGCCGTTGCTCACCAAGCGGCTCGGGCGGCTGCGCACGGAGGACTACGACAGCGTTCACGACTTCGGGCGGCTCCTGAAATACGTGACGTGGGGGCGAAAAGAAGACCAGCTCTACATCTCGGCCGGGCAGCGATACGCGTCGTCGATTGGCCACGGCTCGCTCGTTCGACGCTACGCACCGAACATCGACATCGACTACCCGCGCGCCTCGGCGCAGGTCGACGCCTACAACGACTTCGGAGGCTTCGAGCTCTTCACGAACGACCTGCTCGAGTGGAACACCCTGGCCGGCATCGGCTTCATCAAGCCCCTCTCGTTCCTCAAGAGCGAGAACCTGCTGGCGAAGTCGCTGTCGGTGGGCGTGAGCGGCGCGACTGATTGGCGCGCGCCCTACCAGCTGACGACCGACGCCTCGGGGCTGCGGCAGATCGACGGGCAGGGGCGGCTGCTGGCGCAGGCGCGGCCGGTGGGGTTGGTGGGCATCGACGCCGAGGTGAAGGTGCTGAAGACGCGCAACGTCGACCTCAAGCCGTACATCGACTACTCGATGTTGCTCGGCGGTGACGGAGGCCTGACGACGGGCCTGCTGGCGCGCCTGAACTTCGGCACCGACATCGTGAACGCGTTTCGCTTCGTCGGAGAGTTCCGCGTGCTGGGGAACCGCTACATGCCGAGCTACTTCGACACGTTCTACGAGATCGAGCGCTTCATCTTCGCGAGCGAAGAGGTGCCGGGGCAGGCCGCGCGGAACGCGCTCACGAGGCAGCAGTTCGTGATGGAGCGGGGCCTTGGGCAGCGCGTCGGCTACTACCTCGAGGCGAGCTGGGGCATTCCCGGAAAGGTCGGGCTGACGCTCGCGGCGGAGGGCGTGTCGAACGCTCCGAACACGAACCTCATCGCGCACCTCGAGGTGCCGGTGCTCGACTTCGTGCAGGTGTTCGGCAGCTACTACAAGCGTGGCATCACCTCGGCGGCGGCGATCTTCCGCATCGACCCGCAGACGCCCGACACGGTCTTCTACGCAGGCGCGCGGCTGCGCATTCTGCCGTTCCTCTTCGTGAACGGGCGCGCGTACCAGACGTTCCGGTTGAACCCTGAGGTGCGGCGCTACGACAGCCAGCTGGGCTTCGTGGTGGACGTCGAGATTGGGTACGAGTTCAAGGGCAAGAAGAGCGAGACGGTGGCGACCCAGCCTGTCGAGGCGCCAGCGACGAGCGAGTCGACCCCTGCGACGGATCCGGCGTCACAGCCCACTCCCGCAGACCCGAACGCGCAGCCGCGCATCTGGGCCGGCGGCCGCAACGTGTACGT